>JBGCCY010000295.1:0-12143 GCA_045104975.1 Saprospiraceae bacterium | reverse complement strand
GCTCGCTCGGGGCACGTACTTACATTGTTGATGCACCCGAGGGAGGTCTCCTGAGTGGTGTGGTGACTCATGAAAAGGTAATTCTACAAGTGTCTGTGTTGCCAGATATGTCAAATCCTTCCGTGTGGGGTCCTGTATTGCTGGTTCCATTGGCGGTACAATGGTGGGCATCTTATTATCCAGGTTCTGAGCCAGGTGGTGGTGGATATATTGCACAGCGAATGTTCTCTGCAAAAGATGAAAAAAATGCAATAGGTGCGACTTTACTTTATAATGTAGCACATTATGCATTGCGTCCATTTCCATGGATTTTGATTGCTTTGGCATCGTTGGTGGTCTTTCCAGAATTGAGCGATATCTCTTCAGTATTCCCAACTTTATCGGCTGACAAAGTGGGACATGATATTTCTTATCCTGCGATGTTGACGAAGTTACCTTCTGGACTTTTGGGATTAGTGGCAGCGAGTTTGATTGCTGCATTTATGTCAACCATGAGTACACAAATGAATTTGGGTGCATCGTATTTAGTGAATGATTTCTATAAAAGATTTATCAAACCTGAAGCGAGTCAAAAGGAATTAATCAATGCGGCCAAAGGGTTTACGGTGATTAGTGCTATTTTAGGAATGGGATTAGGATTGTTGTTGACAGATGCTACACAGGCGTTTAATATGTTGTTATTGTTAGGAGCGGGAACTGGAGCGATTTATATTTTGCGATGGTTTTGGTGGCGAATAAATGCGATGACAGAAATAGTAGCGATGGTTTCATCGTTGATTATTGCTGGGTTTTTCGCTTTTGCTAATCATGGTTTAGAAGGTTGGCAAACGATGGTGATTGGAGCAGTTTTGACTACAATTGTTTGGGTCTCTGCGGCATTTTTAACTGAACCAACTGATGAAGAAACCCTGCGTAATTTTTATAAAAAAATTAGACCTAGTGGAAGTGGTTGGGATGCAGTAATTGAAAAAGCGAAAGCTGAGGGAGTAGATATTCGAAAAGAAAAAAGTCAGTTGCCTTTGGAATTATTATGTTGGGTAGTTGGATGTGTAGCTGTTTATTCAGCATTATTTGCAACAGGCAATTGGATTTATGGTAATGTTTCTACGGCTTCAATTTTGACAATTATTTCTATTGTTGGTGGAGTATTTTTATTCAAAGCTTGGAAGAATTTGCAAACGGATTAATAGCATATCTAAATTCGTTGCTGAAAGGATAAGAAAAATTATTAATTTTAGTTTTAAAAAAATGTATCGGATTGCCTAGTGGTATCCGATACATTTTAATTTTGAAGAGTATCATATTTAGTTAATAAATAATTTTTAGAAAAATGAAGCGAGTTGATTTTTGGAAAATAGGTTTTTTTGTATCCTTTTTTATTTTTGGAAATGTAGTTCAAATTACTGCCCAACTAGATTGGGTTTCTTGGAGTTCTGTTCAGTTAAATTATAAAGCAAATGATCGGTTCATCATAAAACTGAAACCTATTTGGCGGCAGAAAAATGATTTGTCAGAATATGATAACTCCTCGATTGATGTAATCTTATCTTATAAAATAAATAAGCAATGGTCGGTGGATGTAAATAATCGTCATTGGTTTCTTCCAAATGATGGAGATGATCGGGAGTTTTGGTTTTTTGATTTGAATCACAAAATTTCGTTGTCTCCCAAATTTGTTTTTTCAAATAAATTAAGATACCATTTAGGAGTAGATTGGAATCGAGAAGATACTGATTTTCTGAGATGGTTGTCCAAAATTTCTTGGAGTACCGGAAAGAAAATAAATCCATTTATCGGTTGGGATTTCTTTTATCGATTTCCAGAGAATAATGTTTTTGCAAGGTTGAGATATAAAATTGGTGCTGCTGCTACATTATCAAATAGAACAAAATTGACAGTTGAATATTGGCGACAATTTAGTTTGACAGATAAATTTAATGAGCCTGAAGCGAACTTTTTGGTGGTAAATTTTGCTTATAATTTAAATTGATTAATTTACAACAATACTTTTCCAAAAGTTTTTGATCAGCGGTAAATGCTTCTTTTTAGCCTCCTTTTTTCCAGTTATGATAAATTCGTAATGCTTTCCGCCAATCTCCATGACTCGATATTCTAGATAAGCTTCTTGAGTTTTACTTGCTTTGCAGGTAAACATTTGAGTCGTATAGTTATATGTTTTTAAAGTACCTGATTGTTTTTTTGTTGGATCATACCCACGATATTGTTTTTGGATAGATTCGAATTTTAGATCAAATGCCATTTGCTCCATTTCTGTTCTTTCTTTTCCTTTTGGTCTTTTTTTGGTTAGTTCTAACATCTTTTCCATGTTGTTATCAATAGTGATATGCAAGCTTTTTTCAAAACTTAACTTAGCCAAAACTTCAGGATTGTTAGGATGATGTGTCATTCCATCTGGAACGGTAAATGTGAAAGTAGAAAGGTTAATTTTTTCACCTTGAGCCTTAAGTGAAATTGAGGCAGAACCTAATAAAATGAATATAATTGATAAACTTAAGATGGTATTGTTTCTCATAAATGTATGTGTGTTTGAATAGAATTTATACTTCTAATATACTACTAAAATTGATGGGTTTGCAGCACTAAATTTGTTGAACTCAAATTTAAGACTTTCTGAAAAATTATTTTGCTCCATACAAATCATTCTTAGATTTGGAGCATTGTTCATCCAGTTGAGCATTTCAATTCCTCCAAGATCGGAAATTCCACAATTAACTAATCCTATCTCGCAGATTGACTTTGGCAGATTCTTGCTCAAAGCGATTGCTCCTGAATCACCTAAATGATGATTATAACTAAAACTGATAGAGTTCAATAAATGATTCTCTTCTTGCTTTAAACAACTTGCAATGGCTGCAATATCTGATGAGGTTAATGCTAAATCTCTTAGGTGTAAGGAATGGCTAGGAGAAGATTTACTTTCTAGTATTTCTGCTTTTTTCACACATTTCTTGTTGCCTATGTTGCGTAAAATTTTTGCTATTTCTTTTTCGATAGTTTTACTATTTATTTTGTTTGACGTTGAACTTTAGACGTTTTATGATCGTCCATCCAATTTTATTTAGAAGTAAGCTCCATTATTTTTTAAATCAGGACATAGTAAGGTTTAATTCTTTGTCTTGGTTCTGAACGTTTGTCAAAGCTAATCATTTTGATTTTAGTTGAAGTCCGATTTTATTTTTTTTCTTATTTCATAATTTAATCCTAGCACCCAAAGTAGTACAATTAAAAATGTGATTTTCTGAAGCAATGGTAACCATTCAATGAATTGATTCAAGTAGTAAACTAAATTATTTACAGCTAGAAATATAAGGCATATTATTCCTGTAATTTTATAATTAGTTAATTCACTTTGGCGTACTTCTTTGATTATTCCAACCACCAAAAATAAACCAAAAAAACTTGAAAGAAGAGTCATTAAGTCGTGGAACCTGGTCGAGATGAGGATGGCGAAGAACATGGATAAGATTCCTCCGACTTTTATAATTAAGTTCCAAAATGAATTTTTAGCAAATGTTTCAGCAAATTGAATACTAAATACCATAAAGCTCAAGCACAATAAAATCATTGCAAAAATTGAAAATGGTCTAGCAGAATTATGTTTTCCATTCATTCCTTTTTCATTCATCAAATTACACCAATAATTATTGATCCAATCAAATCCTTCTGAATTCAAATTTGCTTGAGAGCCACCTGGATAGAGGGTCGTTGAATAAAAATAAAGTAAAGCAAAACCAAGAATACCAATGGTTGGAATTAAATTGATTACTCTATTGATATGTATTTTAGATGGAGACACTTAATTATTTATTTGCTTCTAATTTTATATTTTAATTTTTTGCCACGAATTCCACGAAATACTTACGGGTTAGATTTTTAAAATTTTGCAAAACCTGACTCGCCAGGTTTAATTTGAAATTATATTGATAAATATTCGTGCAATTCGTGACAACTCTCAAAAAGTGAAGGGCAGAGAATTATTTACAAATTGTATTAGGTTTTATTAACATTAACTGCGAATAAGATAAAACGTGTATACATTGTTACAAAAAATGAAATTAAGTGTATCAATTATTCAACTTACCCATTTTTAAATCTTGAAATATCTTTAACAATCTCCTTGTCCTCCAAGTTGAATTTTTTTAATTCGTGAACAACATGAGGATGTTTAGCAGCCTCTTGAGCTATTATTTCATACCCAATGTTTTTCAAATGTTCTTGTAGATCTCTTTTGTTTTTGAATTCATGCTCAACAACTTTTAAGAAAGTCATCTTATTGGTGTCTGTTAATTTTTGATGGTAAATATAATCGTATTGATTTTTTAAAACTTTTGCATCAGTAATATTATCGTAATATTTTATTAAGCATTGGTAGTTCTCAAAATTTTTCTCCCAGCCTTCAAGCAAAATATTTTGTGCGCCATTGAGGTCTTCAATTTTATTTTGGAAAATTGCGGCAGCATGAAAATATTTACTATTACGCATTAAGACATTGGCATGTTTTGTAAAATATTGATTCGCCAATTCTCTTTTGTGCAGCGTCAAATATAAATCTCCGACTTTTGAAAAATATTCTATTTCTTCATACAACTCAATAGCTTTATAAGTCATATTTCCTTTTTCATAACATTCTGCAGCTTTGATTTTATTATTCAGATGCTTTAAATAAATAGCAGCGGCTTGCTTATACAACTTTCCATTTTCTAAAGTCATGGCAGCTTGATATGGGTTTTTAAGTAGCTTTAAATATACGAATGCAGCTTTTTCATATTCCTTTTTTGCGATCAACACCAATGCCGTTTTTCGATATTGTTCTTCCAATTGGAGATAACCATCACCCAAATCAATACTTCCTCCACCGCCGCCTGACCAACTTCCTGAACCAAAAGCAGATAAGTCTCCCCATCTTTTATTTAAAGTAAATGAACCTTGAGAACCACCTCTTGATGAATTATTTGGATCAAGTGGAATAGCATATTTAAGTGCTTCCTCTGGATTATCATTCAACATTTTTAATAATTTATCTAATTGCTTTTGATTTCTTTCTTCTAAATTTTCATAGTCCTCTTGCCAATCTTCAATGGTATTATTTTTTCCATCAGAAACGGAGTTTAAAAAAGAATCTACTTTTTCACCAAATTCTGTTTTTTCAGAACCAGTCAATTCCTCTTTATCTTTCTTTGATGAAAAAAAGTTTTTGTAAAAAGCGAGCCTTCCTTTTTCGAAAAAATTCAATGGTTGATGTGGTATTTTTTCCCTTTTTGGAACGGTGATCTTTTCTAGGTTTTCCAAAATATCTTCTTCACTTTCTGGCTGAATATAAAAACTGGAAATTCTTTTTGGTTGAAAAGCAGACTCCTCCGGTTGAGTAATTTCAATAGGATTATCCGTTGGAGTGGAGATCAGTTTTTCAAAATTGACTTGCTCTTCTAGTTTTACGATTCCAAATTCTGGATGAAAAATATAAATACCTTCAGCAAATAAAATGGTTTTATCTGAATCATTGATGTTCGGAAGCAGCGTAGATTTTTCAGCAATAAAGAAATTAGAAAATACCGTTTGACAAAGTTGATTTTTCTCAACTTGATCGCTTTTTAAATTCTGATGTGTAATCACAAAGCAACCCCAAATTGAGTTGGCAGTAATATTTGGGATAGGAAATATTTGAACTTCTTGCAATGAAATTTTCAATCGTTGCAATTCCAAAACCCATTCTTTAGCTGAAGTATTTCTAATCAGAAAACTTCGAGTAGGGTAGACATTAATTTTGGAAGGTTTAAGTTTAAGTTCCATAATTTAAAATTCGTTGGATAAATGGTTTTACATATTCTGAAAAGAAAATTGGAACACCTATGTCATCTTGCTGCTTAAAAGATGAATTAGTTTCAATCAATTCAACTTCTGCACCGCTTGCCATTAAATCATTTTGAGCTTCTGTAGCTTCTAAATTAGTAAAGTAGGTTAATAAATTACGAGGAGCTTCATAAGCAATATTTTTACAATCCAGTAGCCCAAATCCTGTGAATTGTTTAATTGTACTTACCACTCTTAATTTAGATTTATCTCCGATATTTTTTAAGTTAATTTCAAATAGTGGTTCATTTTTAAAATAATGATTTCCAGCAAAACATTTTTGATTAGCAATCCCATTTGACATATTTAAAACCGATGGAAAGTAAATAGGATAATTTGCTTCATCACTACTTTTTAAAATAAACAATCCAGGGTTGATTAGTTCAACGGTACTACCATCTGGAAATTGAAAATAATTATCCTCAATCTTTTCTGCCATGGCAACATATTTTATGGCTGAATTATGAACTAACTTTAGATGGTTTCCTTGCCTTTCCACAAGTTCATGATTATTAAACGCAAGCTTGCCATTCTCACTAATTCCAACTGTTCTTAATTTTTTTAAAAGGTTATGATAAAAATGAACTCTAGTTTGATTCTCAAGATCCTCTTTTAATTTTTTATCATACATGTTTCTGTCTGAATTGTCAAATTCAAATTTTTTAATATTTCCTTCTATGTCAATTTTCCAAGTCGAAGTACCGTGAAAAAAACCAATATGATAAAATGATTGATCATGAAAAACAAAACTTCTTTTTGGAAGTTTTCTCCATTGGTCAAAATAAAATCTCTTTTCCTTTTTAGTATTAAGATTAATGATGCGTACTTCTCGATTTTGAGGATTAAAAGTTAAGAGAATATATTCTCCATTATTCATAACACCGACTTCAAAATCTGAACTTGAAATTTTTAAATTCTCGTGGATAATTTCCCAACCTTTCGTTCCTGCATTTTTAGTTTTATCAAAATATCGAAGCAATGTCCTGTCTTTAGTAATTAGAAAAGTTTCTCCATTTTTGGTTTTTACAACTCCTCTGTTTTCCTGAGGTGGTTTAACCAAAATAGGATAGAAGTTATTTTTTTCTCGTAATCGCAGGACAATTTTTGTCTTAGGTTTTTTCTTCCAAAGTCTTTGCAAAGGAATTTCTAAATGTTGAATATGTTTTTTACTATTTTTTAATTTTTTAAAGATATCAATTTGACCCGTTGAATCATTGAAGATTAAATAATTGATTTGCTCTCCGTAATCTGATAATGCTTTGGACATTTCATTTTGCAACGGAACTGATTTTTCTGTAATCAAAAAGACTTCTCGATTTTTATTGGATGGAAATAATTTGAAATATTCCTCGATTCCTTTTGCTGAATTCAAGGTAGCTTCTACTTTTTGTAATGCCTCAATCAAGTCATGAACCGATTCAATTTGAACAGCCTGAACAGTATCACCAATGGCAAAAACTTCACATTCAAAATCTGACTTTGGATGTTTTGCAATAGCTAGCATCGTTGCGTAGGCAACAGTTTTGGGTGTTCCCCAATTCCGCATAGAAATGTCAATCAAAATGACTCGCTTTAAATCATTAGAAGATGGCGGTGATTCTCGATTCAAAAACAACGCTTCATTATTGGCCAATCGTGACAAAAATGTTAAATCATCATTGGCATATTCAGAGATCAAAAGTTGATCAAAGTTTCCTTTGTTGGTTAAGTCAGAAACGCCACCGATTGGCATTTGACTTGGCGTATTTTTATGAAAGGGTAAATTTAAACCTGACCAAATTTGTTTGACCAAAGCACCTACTTTAAATGTTCTGGGATCATTGGAAAAATTTTCAATTAAATCTTCTGATTCGATTGGTTCTTCTAAAATGATCGGATCATTCTGCTCAGGAAGATCAATCATTTTTTCAATGATAGATTCAACCGTTGGGAATTTTTGATTGATGATTCCCAGAGTTGTGATAGTCTTGTGAAAATCTCTTGGGATGGTTGCAAATTCTTTTTTTTCTAAAAATGCTTGCGAAGAATCAATATATAATTTTGCAATTCTGGAAGATTCTCTAAGGCTCAAGATATTATGGCAATCCTCAAAAATGGCTTTGAGTAAGATTATTTTTCTCTTTCCTGATTTATATTTTTCATCAATCTCTGAAAGTCTTTTTAAGAAATCAAAAGTGTGATGTAAGTTTTCATCCCTTGAAAGTCGAACTTCGGAAACGCCGAATTTTTTTCCCAAAATTTTCATTACAGATTCTATATCTTCTTTCCCATTTGGATTCAATGCAATTAACGATAATAACAAAGCTCCAAAAGGAGGAAGTCCTTGAGGAGAAAGTTCTTTGACGATATTCAAAATTACCATCCGATAAGCAATCGTATTTCCATTAGGGATGGTGATCACTTCAGCATCGTCTTCCCATTGCCAAAAATAATTATGGTAAGATTGGTAATATTTAATAGGCATTTTTAAATGGATAATTTTTGTTTAGTTTTTCTAAAAGAACTTAAAGTGAGTGGCATCAATTGACTTTTTTCTAAAGCAAAATAAGTCGCATCTTTAAACCAAATCACCCAAGTAGTTTTATTAGAATTTAATTTTTTGTTGATCGTTTCACTCAAAATAGATAGTTCAAAATTATAACCGACGGGAATGATTGCTTCCTGGTTTTTCCAAAAAACAGTTCCACTAATTGGTAAAAGTGGTTTTCCAAAAATCAATACTTCTGAAGTTCCAATAACAACCCAAGTCAAATTTTTTAATCTAATTGCAGGAGCCGTATTTAAGTAGTTTTCTAAAGTGGAAATATTGGTCAACAAAATTTCCGCTTCTCTTTCCAATTCATCTCGAACTAATTTTACAGTAACCTTTTCTTCTATTCCAAAATAGTTATGATTTGCATTTTTGATTTCTAAAGGAAATGCTCTTTCAATTGGCGTCCATAAAAAATTAGGTTCATTTCGATCAGGCAATAAACTATTCAGCAAAAACAACTTGGATTCTTTTCGATAAAAAATAGTTTTGTACGGAACACTTTTGACTTCGATAGATTCTATCTGATGGTGATCAAAATTAGTTACCCAAATTTGATCTTTATCAAAAGATACTTTTAGATTACCCCATTTTCTTAGCGGAGCAAGATCATCCTTATTGGTTTTTTCTACCAATAAAAAATAACTTAAACTGCTTGAAGAATCTTGTGCCATAACGTTTCAATTTCTGTGGTCAAATGTTGTTTGTGCTCTTGATTTTTAATCCAACTTGCACGAGTCTGAACATATCGAAGTTTATCCTTAATTACATTTTGCTCTTCAAATGAGAGTGTTTCATTTTCCCATTTAGCCTTCAGCAAATTAACCTCTTTCATTAATTCTTCCGCTTTTGGAATTTTATTAAACAAGGCCTGAGGATGTGCATCTGGTAGATCATCTTTTTCAATAATCGAATCGATGACTCCTGCCAAAATTTCAATTTGTTCTTCCGTATCCCAAATGTATTTCAACACCCAAAGGTCAGATAAGATTGCAGTTTTTCGATTGCACATAATGGCACTTGCTGCTATCAGGTTTTGGATTTTTACCGCACGTCTATCAGAAACCTTTACACCCGTATTTCTTAAATTATGAATGAGGTCAACATACGGTTTTCGAATAGGAGCGAGGTCAACTGTTCGAGATTCTTTTTGGATTTCAATGATTTCTTTTGGCAAAATCATAGGTCGTTCAACGCTATTTTGATCTTCTAATTTTCGACCCGCCAACAAAACATCTTCCAATAAATCAGGATTCACATAGTCACACCGTACTCTCACCAAAAATCGATCAAGCAAAGCATTTAACGATTCATCTTCTGGCAATAAATTACTCGCACCGACAAACATCAATGCTGGAATCTTTTTCGTTTCTCTTCCTCTTCGAAAAGTTCTTTCGTTCAATGCCATCAAAAGACTATTTAGAATAGCACTATTCGCATTGAAAATCTCATCCAAAAAAACCATAGAAGCTTCAGGAAGCATTCCTTCTGTATTGGTTTTTAATTCACCTTCTTTTAATTTTCGAATATCAAATGGCCCAAAAATTTCATTAGGTTCGGTAAATCTGGTCAATAGATATTCGAAGTTTTTTCCTTCTTGGATGCATTGGGAAAGTGATCGAATGATGGCACTTTTTGCAGTTCCAGGAGGCCCTAAAAGGAAAGCATTTTCTTTGGCAATCAAACAGATTCCAAGTAGGTCAATGATTTCATCTTTACCTACAAAAGAAGATTTGATATGATTTAAAACTTGAGTTAATTTTTCGATATTAATATTAGTCATTTATACTTAGTGTTTTAAAATTTGGCCAAAAGGTTTCTTCAAAAATTCCAAAATTGGCTTTTAGCAATTGGTTGATTTTTGGAGATTTAGCTAAGTGAATATTTTTGTAAGTGGTAATCCGATTGAGATAAAGTTGTTGCAAACAAGGATCGGTGAAAATGATATTTAGATCTAAGTCTTTTAAATTCAATGAATAATTAATTCCTGAAAAATGCCATGTTTTTAAATACTTTTCCAAAATTGCAATAAGCGAATCTTCAGAATCTATAAGCGATAACTGCCTTAGCATATCAGGAATAAATCTAAAGCAAAGATCAACAGACAAAATGGTAGAAGGCGAAACTTCAAATTGGAATGCAGGAAAAAAGTCTTCCATTTTAGCCTCATCATTTTCTCGAAACAAAATGAATTGACAAGCATAATAGGAAATTTCGGCTGCCCAAAGTGCTGCCTGTGGATGAAATTCTGGAGAAACAAATGGAAATTCTGATGACTCCGCTTGATACTCTTTTTCTAAAAAAAGAATAACTTTTTCTTTTTCCTCCTCACTTGTAGATAAGATGTTTTGATATAAAATAATTTCTTCCTGCTCGCGAAGCGTTTTTATCATATCAAAAAAGAAAGTGTTTTTCATGGCAGAGCGTTGTATTTAAAAATAGTTATATGTTTTGAGTTATTGGAGTTCCTCATCAGGCAAGACACTAAGATAAGTTAAAAACAATTATCATTACACTTAAAAACTTATCAGATGTCAAAACCAAGAAAGAGTTACACGAAAGAAGAAAAATTAGAGGTTGTCAAACTGAGTTTAAATGACGATCAATCGATCCAGTCTTTAGCGGAACGATTTGAAATTAGTGCTGGAGCTATTTACAACTGGAGGAGCAAATATTTAAAGAATAAGGAAACCGCTTTTCCCGGAAAAGGAAATAAAGAAATGACAGAATCTGAACGGAAAATTCATGATTTAGAAAAACGATTAAGAGAGGCGGAATTAGAACGAGATATATTAAAAAAGGCGGTGGGCATTTTTTCAAAAAACGACAGGAAATTTTCCAATTTATAATGGACTACGCTAACGAATTTCCAGTTAAAAAAATGTGTCAAGTATTTGATGTTAGTAGAAGCGGTTATTATAGTTGGTTGAAAAATAAAGATAGATACGATGAAAAAGAAGCCTTACTGAATGAGAAGATTAAGTCTGTCTTTGAATCAAGTAGAGAAACCTATGGGAGTCCCAGAGTGTGTTTAGGATTAAAGAAATTGAATATAGAAATGTCTGAAAGCACCGTAGCTAGACGAATGAAAGACTTAAATATTACTCCAACTTTAAAGAGGAAATTTAAAAACACGACTGACTCTTCTCACGATTTGAGAGTATCTCCGAATATATTAAATAGGGAATTTACTGTTTCGGAATTAGGAAAAGTTTGGGTAAGTGACATCACTTATATTCGTCTAAAACATTCCTTTGTTTACTTAACAACTGTAATTGATCTAGCTGATCGAATGGTAGTAGGTTGGAATTTAAGTAGTAACATGACGGATCAAGATACCACTATAGAGGCGTTCAAAAAGGCAGTAAAAAATAGGCCAATATCTCCTGGTTTAATTTTTCATTCGGATCGAGGAAGTCAATATGCAAGTAAAGATTTTAGAAAATTATTAGAGGAAGAAAAATGTATTCAGAGTATGTCTCGAAAAGGAAATTGTTGGGATAATGCAGTAGCTGAATCTTTTTTTAAAACCATAAAAGTAGAATCGTTGTACCGACATAAATTTGAAAACACGGCAGAAGTATATTCAGTTTTATTTGATTACATAAATGGATGGTACAATACACTAAGAATTCATTCTGCTCTGGGGGGAAGGTCTCCTAGAGAAATGTCTATTATTTTAGCAGCTAAAAAGGCTGCTTAATTTTATTATCTACGTGTCTATTGTCGTGAGGAAGTCCAG
>JBGCCY010000294.1:0-11241 GCA_045104975.1 Saprospiraceae bacterium | reverse complement strand
TTTACGTTTCATATTTTAGAATAATATTGTTTTGGTTAAGAAACCATCTTTGTCAATTTGATTGCATGCTCAGGACAAGCTTGGACACATAATCCACAAGCATGACACAAAGCAGGATCAGTCAAATAAGCTTTATTTTTAAAAAAGAAAGTTTTGATTTTTCCTTTTAAATTCAACTTTGCTTTGTCTTCAATGGTAATCGGACGCATTTCAAAAACATCGTAAGGGCACACCGCTACACAATCTTCCTTTGCGCCACAACTATTGAAATTGACCAAAGGCATTAGTTTGCCTCCTTCCTCTTTGCAATGATTTTTAAGTTCTTTTTTATTTGTCATAATTTAATTTCCCTTTTCGTAAAGTAAAAGTTGTTATCTCCGGAGGAATGCCAATTCGCCCTGCAAAACCCATAAAACCAAAACCTCGATTGACATAAATATACTGGTTTAACTCTTGATACAAGCCTCCCCAATATTTATAAATATATTGAACGGGACTCCATTTTATACCCATTCTCTCTATTCCCATTTGCGCTCCGTGTGTATGTCCTGACAATGTCAAATGAATATGCTTTGGATGTTTTAGTACGACTTTTTCCCAATGTGTTGGGTCATGCGACATCAATATGGAAAACTCATTTTCGTCACAATCTTCTATCGCTTTATCTAAATCTCCTTCTTTGATAAAACCGTTCCCCCAGTTTTCGACACCCAATAATCGAATGAATTCCTCGCCCTTTTCAATTTTTGTATTTGCATTGTTAAGCAATCGAAATCCTGCATCCTCTTGGTGCTGTTGAATGGCTAAAAAATTCTTTTTCTTAGATACTTCATCTGGAAACAATCCATCGTCTTCTGAATAATCGTGATTACCTAAAACTGAATATTTTCCAAAAGGAGCATTTAGATTTTTTAGTAAATCCTTATAAGGAATTATTTCCTCTGCTAAGTCATTGACCAAGTCTCCCGTAAAAAGAATAAGATCCGCGTCTTGATTTTGTATTAAATCAAAACCTCTTTTTACATCTTCATAAGAATCAAAACCACCTGAATGCAAATCTGAAAACTGGACAATTTTAAATCCATCAAATGCGTCTGGTAAATCTGAAAAGGTCAACGTCTGTTCAAATATTTCAAAATTATATTTCCCTTTTGTTATTCCATAAAGAAAGGAAGCAAAAGGTAGGGTGGTGAAAAGTAATCCTGTGGTTTTTAAAAAACGTCTTCTACTATTGATGTCAATATTCTCCGTACTATTTTTCTTTTCGCTCAACCACTTAAAAAATAAAATTAAGTCATCGCCAACAAAAAAAAATCCTAAGATAAGTTCGCAAATTAGAACAGAAAGCATCAAAGCAATCACGAAATTGGTACTAGTTGATAAACCAATTATTCCATTTGGGAAAGTACGAAGCAAGGCAATGATTCCAACTATAAAAGTGCCAAGCGAAAAAACGGTATAACAAACCTGACTTGTTTTAGAAACCGTCGCTTGATAAACTCCTCTTGAAATATATCCTTTAAAAGCCAAGATGGCTAAAACTCCCAAAGTAAAGAAAAACCAGAATTTCATAATTTTATTTAAAGTATCCGAGACCTATTTATGACACAAAGTTGAGGTATAAATATCAAATAAAAATTAAGATAGCTTAAGAAATGATTTTAAGGAAAAATACTAAAAGTATATGGAATCGGCATCGAAATATGAAGAACTAAAAAGAAAAGGGCAGTTATCTTTCGACAACCACCCTTTTATTTATTTGTGTGTGTTAGTTACTTTTTAATCATTTCTTAGTAAGCTGCAACACCAGCTTCAGCCACAGCATGGTCATTCTCTACAGAACTTCCGCTTACACCAATAGCTCCGATGACATCACCAGCAGCATTTTTGATAGGCACACCTCCAGGGAAAGTAATCAACCCACCATTAGAATGTTCAATATTATAAAGTGAACCTCCAGGTTGTGATAAGCCTCCAATAACTCCTGTGTTCATATCAAAAAATCGAGCTGTTTTTGCCTTCTTAATAGAAATGTCTAATGAACCTAACCAAGCGCCGTCCATACGAGCGAAAGCGACCAAGTTGGCACCTGCATCCACGATAGCAATGTTCATTTTTGTGTCCAATGCTACTGATTTTTTCTTTGCAGCACTAATCAACTGTTCTGCTTTCTCTAAAGTAATACTCATGATTTAATTTTTTAGTGATTGAAAATAAATATGGTGCAAAAGTAAGCGCACTTGGAGTGGAAGTAGTTACGAAAAAAGGTCAATCACTTATGAAAAAAGGTCAAATCAAGAATCTATTAAATTGGGACTTTTCCCAAACTTGTTTTTAAAAGCAGCTGAAAAATTTGATAAATTATTATATCCGAAATCAAGGTAAATATCAGATGGTTTTAATTTCCCTTCTTTCAATAATTCTTTAGCTCTTTGCAATCGCTTGTCTTTTAACCATTTCCCTGGAGAGGTTTTATATTCTTTTATAAAATTGCGTTTGAAAGTCGAAAGACTCATGTGACATAAGAATGCAATTTCATCAATTTTTAAATTTGAATACACATTATTTTCTATCACGTTCTTAAAGTCAGAACGTTCTTTGGAAATCAATGATTGCAAATATTTCTCAAAGGCATTTCCATATTTATTGATGAGATAAAGCATCAATTCTTCAAATTTTACGGAAAGTAAATTTTCCTTAAAAACAGAAGGCGCATCACTTGCAGTCGAAAGGGAATTTAAATAGGAATGAATATAATTATCATTTTCAATGACAAAATAGGAAGGTGTATCTTCTTCATTGGGAGTGAATTCGCTATGTGTTTTGAGAAAATCTCTTAGCTTGTTTTCGGAGAAAAAAAAGAGTTTGCAATAATATACGTCTTCATTATCCAATAATTCTGACCACAAACAATTCCCTTTTTTTATAAGCAAAGATTGTTTGTTATTTACAGCAACCGATGAATCTGCAAGATGTACTTGTTTTTTTCCTTTTTGTAAAAAACTAAACATGTGTAAACTTAAATTCACCTTGCTCTTAAATACATCGTCTGTCATTTTGAAATCATAAACAAACAGGTCTAATTTATCAGTTTTGGTTTTTGTAAAAATTTCAGGAATATCTTGTATTGTCATTTTTTATTTTTGGTTGACGGAACGCTCGTGCAGGTATTATTTCCGCAAAACTAAGTAAAAGCTTGATGAAAATAGAACTCTTTTTGAAAGGGGGGATTGAAGAATTGAAGAAGGGAAGACGGATTTACGATTTGAGAAGTTTTGACGAACTATCGTGTTCACCATTATTCGAAAAAACTTCTCAAATCGTAAATCCGTCTTCCCTTTTTCCTGTCTTCCCTTATTCAATAAAAAAATTACGCTTTACTAAACTGCTGTTTCCAAACTCGATATACCTGCAACAACATCACGGGTGCAAAATGAAATAAAGCACCGCCCATACTTGCATGTTCTCCTTGCAAACCCAATAATGCCCAATGTGCAAACGCCATCACCGCAGCTAAATAAACCCACCGTTGTAATTTTTTCCAAGCAGGTCCCATTCTTTTTATTGCGGCATCAGTACTTGTAATCGCCAATGGAATAAATATAAAAAAAGCAACCCATCCTGTAAGAATTCCGACATCTGAAAACTCATTAACGAGTTGTCCAAATGGATATTCCAATACATAAAAGATGGTGTGTAACAAGGTATATGCAAATGCTGATACTCCAAAAAACCGACGATTCCTGACGAACCATTTTGCAACTCGACCTTTCGGAAACATCAATGCAATAGGTGTAGCAATTAAACTGATGGCTAAAAATCGACCTGCAAATTCTCCTGTAATATGCATCATCATATTATAATCCAATTGCCCTTTCAAATAATTTAAAGTGCCTAAAACACCTGGGATGGCAAGGATTAACCAAAGCATATATTTGCCAGTAAGAAATGATTTTAATTGATTCATTTTACAATGTAATTATTAAAGTAGTTAGACAATAGAAAGCGCACAGTTATAAGAATATCTTTTTCCGCTATTTTTCCTTTAAAAATAATTCCGTACAAAGGGTATGCAATGATTTTTCAAGAAAAACTATCAAAAAAATCTTATCCTTATAACTGTACGCTTTCTTTTGTCTAACTACTAAACTGTTACTATACTAAAGAGCAGTCAAAAGCAATAGCCACATTTTCTGCAACAATAAAGGTAGGAAGATTTCCAATTTTAAAATCTTTTCTGCTTAAATTAAAATTACCTGTTGCTCGATTCTTATCGAATTGAAAAGGAATTTTGATGGTCTCTGTTGTTCCTGCAACACTTAATTCCCCCTTAGCGGAGTAGCCATTATTTTATTTATTGATTGCAGTACTTTGAAATGTGATTTCAGGAAATTGTTCCGCTTTGAAAAAATCTTTCTGCAACAAGTGCTCATCTCTTTTTTTATTTTTAGTATCCAAGCCAGCTAGCGGAATGACTAAATCGATTCTAGATTTCGAAAGATTATTTTCATCCCATTTTACAGTTCCAGTTACTTCAGGAAGTGTTCCGTTAACAGTTAGGAATAACATTTTTTTAACTGTAAAATCTACCTTTGAATTTGATTTGTTAATTCGCATAATTGTAATGTTTTTATTTAAAGAAAAAGTTCTTTTAATATTTGATTAAATGATATTACAAAAGTGCAGGTAGAAAAGCGGAAAAAAATTAAGATAGCTTAAGAAATGATTTTGGAGTTTATAAAGCTTTCATCCATTCTATAAATTCATTCAACTGTTTCGGAGAAATGGAATGTGCGATTGCGTCGGTAGAAAGTTTTACATTAATTCCAAAACCTTCTAAAATTGTTTTGTTTTCTTCCGCATATCGGAGTGGCAACATTTGGTCTTGAGTTCCATGTGCGATAAAAACTTGTCCGGATTTTAAAGTTGATTTGTCTTTAATTAATGGTTTTATTTCTTCCATAAATCGTCCACTAAAACATCCAGCTGCATGGATCTTTTTAGGTGCTGTTAAGAAAAGACCAACAGACATATTTGCTCCTTGACTAAATCCAGCAATTACAATTTTATTTTTGTCAACATGGTATTTCGAAATTATTTGGTCGACAAGTTTTAAAAGTTGTTGCCTACTTTTTTCCTCATCTTCAAAATTCATGGTGATTTTTTGATTGACCATTTTTACATCATACCATTTAAATTGATTGCGACCGAGTGCAATTGGGGCACGTACTGAAACCACCAACCAGTTATCAGGAATCCTATCAGCTAAAGCAAAAAGGTCTTTTTCGTTGCTACCATATCCATGCAATAAAATCAAAACGGGTGCTTCTTGAGTGGTATCTTTTTGTTGACGAACCAAATATTCTAAATCCATTAATTCTTTGTTGATTGAATGTTCCATTTTATGACTGCTTGTTGCACAAGCAATCATAAATGGAATGGTTAGAATAAATAAAAAGAAGTGTTTCATTAGTAGTGAGAGTTTGAATGCATTTTAAAAGACCTTCCCCCACTACCTGAGCAGCAGGGGAAATGTCCAACATGTGTTAGTGATTATCTTTTGAACTTCCTTGTTTTAAGAAGTTCTGTAATTATTGTGTTATAATTCTTTTATCAGTCCTTTATGAACTTTACGCCAAGGGTAATAATACTAGAGCTAAATGAAGAGTTTCTATCGTATTGATAAAATTTTAAATCAACACTTTTTAAACCCCATTTTCTAATATGAGCTTTTGTGAAAATGTCGGTATAGGTTATTCCAAAACCAAATTGATTCGCTGAAAATTCAGATAAATCATAATCGGAAGTATAAAATTCATCTGTTGACAATGCCGTTTGATAAGGCTTAAAATAATCAGCTGCAGTTTGGTTATAAAATCTATAGGAAGGATACAAGGTAAACTTTCTAGTAATTTTGATTGGCACTTCTAGGCTTGCGGTATGCGAAGTAATTCCCCAATCATCGGAATAAAATCTATAATAACTTCTTAGTGAAAAGTATTCATTTAAGTACCAATTTAATCGCCCTCCAATGGCTACTTTAAATCTACTATCTGGTAATTTTTCAATCGCATCTGCCAATTGAAAATCATCGATAAATGAACCTGCTACATCACTAAAATATACTCGTTGAAAAGGAGTAGATAACAAACCTTGTTGTTGAACAACATCTAGGGCAAAAGAAGCTTGAACATTTTTATGAAGGATTTGAGAAAAGCCTAAACCTAAGGAATAAGAATTTCGATTGGTACTTTCAATTTCATTAAAGATAGGAGCGTAGTTCGTATTTCCTGTAATGGTATTACTGGTAAATAATTCATCGTTTAGACCATTTTCTCCTGCTTCAAAAGGTCTTAATTCGTAGGGATAAATAGTCGTCCAATTATCGAAATAGGCATTGGCACTTACACTTAGTTCTGTATTTTTTTCATTGAAAAGTTTGGTAAGCGAACCGCCCACTCCGATAGAGAAATAATCGTACTCATTGGAGAGTGAAGCTTTGGCTGACCAAACCGTATTACGGTCATCTGAACTATGGCTATAACTTCCATTTACATTGATCCAAAGGTCACCACCTGATGCACCCGTTGAAGCTTGAAAAGCATCTGCTGGCCCATCGTCAAATGGATCTACGTTGCTCGACGATGCAGAAGTGTATGCAGAAATCCCTGCATCAATGGTCAACACATCATCATCGTTTAATGGAATAGCAAGGATATAAGTTGCTGTAAAATCGGTCAACTCTTCGGTTCCACTTCCACCACTTACCGCAGCATTTTCGCCATCCTGAATATAATAGCTGGATAAAATATCCATTTCTCTATTTTCAAGAACTCGTTTTTTATAGACCTGAGTAGAGTCTTGATTTTCTTGCGCAAAACTTACGAATGAAGTAAGTGAAAAGCTAAGAAGAAAAATATATTTTAAGGTATTCATAATTTTTAGCTGAGTATTTGTTATTCAAATAACTTCATTAATTGCAGCCGCAGCCTCCTCCCGTTTTTCCTCCGTTTGCACCTACGGCAGCTTCTCGATAAGAATGCATGGTCGTTACATTACGATCATATTTTTTTTCAAAAAGTGCCATGTCAGGATCGTTGATATTTACTTTTTCGTATTCTTTTACGACCACACAACTACTTAGAAAACACGAGGCAAGTATTAATGCTAAGATTGTTTTTTTCATGATTTATTAATTGCTATGTTTTTTGATTTTATGATATTTCCTTTGTCATCGATGATGATACATTCAACTTTAGGTAACTGATTGATGCGATCGATTCCAGCGGCGGCTCCCATTACAAAAACAGAAGTTGCCAATGCATCTGCCAATTCTGCTTTGGGTGCAAAAACGGTAACGCTGATAATTCCGCTTGATGGATAACCCGTACGTGGATCAATGATATGAGTGTATCGAGTGCCATTAAAATTGACATATTTTTCGTAATTGCCAGAAGTAACTACAGCACCATTTGTGATAGGCAATAAGGCAAAAACTTTATTTTTATTGAGTGGATTTGTGATGGCGACTTGCCACTCTTTGCCATTGGGTTGTTTGCCCCAAGTGTTCATATCGCCAGCAGCATTGATGATGCCTGAAGTAACACCTTTTGATAGAAGTAACTCTTTTGCTTTATCAGCAGCATAGCCTTTCCCAATTGCACCAAAGCCAATTTTCATATCTTTGATTTTGAGAAAGACTGTACTATTAGTTTTATCTAACAATATATTTACAAAACCAACTTTTGCTACTGAGTTTTTAATTGCATTTTCGGAAGGCATGTTTTTCATGCTACCATCAAATTTCCAAATCCTATCCATAGAAGCATAACTGATATCAAAAGCGCCATCTGTCAATTTTGAAATTCCAATCGCTCTTTCGATTAAATTAAAAAGTTCAGCGTCAACTTTGACAGGTTTGATTCCAGCATATTTATTGATCTCCGAAGTTTGAGAATTTTTATCCCAAGAAGAAATCAATTTTTCTATTCTTTTAATTTCATTAATTGCAATATCAATATGTGCATTTGCGAAAATTGAATCTTTGGCAACAACTGTAATTTCAAAACGGCTGCCCATTAATTTTAGGGTACGTTTGTAAGGTTGTTGTGCCAAACAAGCATTTGAAAATAGAAGGAATATTACTATGCTAAATAGTTGTTTCATATTAGTTGACAAAACTATTTAATTCTTTAATGTATGCTTCAGGGGAGATTTTTTTATAACTAGTTTCTCCCAAAATTTTTCCTTCGTTATCCAAAACAACGACAAAAGGAAAGACACCATTTTTATTATAAGCATCCGCTAATTTGGCATTGGCTTTTGCTTGAGTTTTTGGTAAAGCATTTTTTCTTCTTCGAGGAAAATCTGCTTGCAATAAAATGTAATTGTCTTTTGCATAATTTTTAAAAGCATCGGTACTCCAAATTTGTCGATCTAATTTGATGCAAGGTGCGCACCAATCTGAACCTTGAAAAACTAAAACAATCGGTTTGTTTTCCGCAGTTGCCATTTCTTTGGCTTTTGAAAAATCAGTCTCCCAATCTTGCCCGAATACTGCACTAAAATTTAGAAGTGCTATTAATAAAATTATTAATTCCTTTTTCATATTGTTTCTTTTTTTATAACCATAACAATGAACACACGTTTTAACAACTTCAATGAAATGATACCCCAATGTTCGTACAATTTTTTCTAAAAAAAATTAAGATACCTTAAGAAAATACTGCGCAAACTTTTTTTGAATATCGAACTCAAATGAATATCGAACAATAGAACAAGGAACGCTACGCTAAGGATTTGAGAAGTTTTACGAACCTTCGTGTTTGGTTCTTGCTTCAAAGTATATTCGTCAAACTTCTCAATTCTCAATTCTTAAATCCTTAGCGCAGCGTTCTATTGTTCGATATTCAAAAAGGGAGTTACGGGTTTGTGAGATAATATCTAAATTTTCCTATGTCGCAAGAATAGGCGCTTTAGATTTTCTTCCCCACGCAATAAATAATGCTAAAAGTAAAACAACCACGTTCATTCCAATGAGAGGATATTCACCTCTCGAACCATGAAAAATACTACCAGCTATCATTAGTGCTACAGTTCCATAAGCTGCTAAAACTGTTAAGTTAGGTTGTATTTTAAGCAAGGCAGGAAGTATCAAACCCAATCCACCTAGTAAGTCAACTATACCTGTAAACATTGCCAATGAAGGACTTTCCGTAGTCCAAGGCATCATTGCTGCTAGTTCTTCAGGAGGCATCATTAATTTTGCGTAAGCTCCCCAAAGTAAGATCATCGCGACTAAAGCTTGAGCAACCCAAAGTCCAATGTGCATTCCTTTACTATTATTTTGATTTGTCATTTTAAATTAATTTTGTTTGTTAAAAAATGGATAAATGGTTAGGAAGGCCAATGCTGGAAAAAAATGCATCGGCACTACCAACCCTGGAAATAATTCTGGAAATTCAATATCAAGTGGCAAACTCATCCCGATAGGACCGATGATACTGGCAAACGAAAGCACAGCAATCAAAATGTTTAACGCACCTCTCCATTTTTCTTGGTCAAATTTGATTAAGGCAGCATAGCCCAAAGTCATCAACATACAACCAAAAATACTTGCGCCCATAATGGACCCCATATTGATAATGGAACTGAAATCAAGGTCAAATGCTCCTTGGTAAATATTGAGATAAATGATACCTGCTATCCCTGATAGCAATCCAGCTACCAATCCGTGAATGAGTAATTTTGTCATGATAAAAAATTTAGAATTGATTATTTTAAAACAGGTACAGCAATATCAAGTTGGATTTCAAGAGGCACTTTTTTAGCCATTCCTTTTGTAGAACCGATATTGAAATCTATTCGATTAACGGTAAAGCTGCTTTTGAAAATATTGTCTTCAAAAGTGAAAGGCATTGTAAATTCTTTCTTTACACCATGCATTTCAAGTGTACCTGAAACCTCATATCCAGTTGAAGATTTAGTGAATTTTTCGGAAGTAAAATTGATGGTAGGATACTTCTTTGCGTTAAACCATTTCTTTCCTTTGGCATGTTTGTTTTGCATACCGTTACCTGTGTTGATTGAAGCAACATCAATCTTTACATCAAATTTTGAAGCGTCTAAATCATCTTCATTGAACTGAATGTCACCTGTAAGGTCGTTGAAAACTCCTGATGCTTTTGTACTACTGAATTCTATTGAATAGCCTTCAGCAATTTTGAAAGACATTGAATTGCTTACTGTAAATGCAGATAAGAAAATTATAGCTGCTATCATTCCTAAGAAATTAACTTTTGTCATTTTAAATTATTTTTATTGATTTATTAATGACACAAAGTTGCAGCAGAAAAAGTGAAAAAAAATTAAGATAGCTTAAGAAGTGAATTTTGTTGTTATTTTTTTTTGGCAATCTTTCTTCTGAGATCACTTAAGTATTCTGGAGTGATACCAATATAGGAAGCGATTAATTTGAGTGGCAATCGCTGAACTAAAGTAGGGTAGGTCTGTGTAAATTCAATATAACGATCTTTGGCAGTTGCACTTAATAAACTGATGATTCGTTTGTTTGCAGCAATTACATTATTTCGAAGTTTGATACTCATTTCAGTTAAGAGTTCTTTTTCAAAATTATGTAAATTCACAAAATTGGAGGTTGCCAAAACACTAACTTCACTATCTTCAATAGCTTCAATAAAAATAACAGAAGGCTTGTTATTAGTGGAACTATCCATATCTCCAATGAGCCAATCTTCAGGCGCAAATTGTAAAATATGTTCTTTGCCAGCATGGTCAATTACATAGCTTTTTAGACAACCGCTTTCTACCTTATAGGCAACTTTGGCAATGTCACCAAGGCTTAAAAGTATTTCTCCTTTTGAGACTTTTTTTGTCTTACTAATTTTGATACTTTTCATTGTTAAATAATATTATAACTTTTATCGAATTTCCTTATAAATCTTAGGGTTCTGCTTTCTGCTTGCCGCTAACGGCAGTTTGTGAAAAAACTCCCGTTAGCGATTTAGTTAATCGAAATATACGTCAAAAGTTTTATATCTCATTTATCAGAGTCTTTGTTTTTTTTGAAAAGCAAAAGCATTGTTATAACTAAAAAAAATAAAAGCAGTTATGAAGCTTAAAATAAGCGAAAAAGAGGTGCATAGAGATTGAAAAACAGTCTTTAGCCGCTTGATTAACTCGGCAATTCCAAGAATAGAGATACTTCTCCTAAGATTAAAA
>JBGCCY010000293.1:0-36375 GCA_045104975.1 Saprospiraceae bacterium | reverse complement strand
GAAGTTGGTCCTGGTCAAGGGATGTTGACAAAATACTTGATACCACAAGATTTTGAATTGGTAGTAGTGGAAGCAGATAGAGATATGGTTTTTCATTTAAAAAAGCATTATCCTGCCTTAGTAGGGCAAATTATACAAGAAGATTTTTTAAAAGTACCGCTAGATATTTTTTTTAAAAATGAATCTTTTGGCCTAATCGGTAATTTCCCCTATAATATTTCCAGTCAGATTTTGTTTAAGATGTTGGATTATAAAGCACAGATTCCTGAAATGGTCGGCATGTTTCAAAAAGAAGTGGCAGAACGGATTGTAGCAGGACCAGGTTCTAAAGTTTATGGAGTCATAAGCGTTTTGATTCAAGCATTTTATGATGGGAAATATCTTTTTACAGTTGATCGAATGAATTTTGATCCACCACCAAAAGTTCAATCGGGAGTTATTCAAATGACTCGAAAAGAAAACTTAGATTTGGGGTGCGATTATAAAATGTTTCGACGAGTGGTGAAGCAAGCGTTTGGACAGCGACGGAAAATGTTGAGAAATACCATGAAATTATTTTTTAAAGAAAAGGAAGAAGCAGCGAGTGAATTATTCCAGGACGAATTATTTACACTTCGACCCGAAAAACTTTCTGTCGAGGATTTTGTAAAATTGACGTTGATGATTGAAGAGGCGCTAGGAGAAGATTAGTGAACTTTTTTCCCTAAAAAATCTTTTAACAAGTATATTTTTATTTATAAAACCATTCTAAGAAAAATTTTGGATTAGACAAAAGCGAAATTATTTTTAGAATTCAAAAAAGTCAAAATGAGTTTAGAATTAAGAATTAATGATGACATCAAAACTGCCATGAAAGCAAAGGATGCAGTTTCGCTTCGTGGATTGAGAGCTATCAAATCAGCAATTCTTTTAGCCAAAACAGATGGAAGCGGAAAAGAATTAGATGAAGCTGGTGAAATCAAAATCGTTCAAAAATTAGTAAAACAACGAAAGGATTCTTTGGACATTTTCGAAAAACAAGATCGAGAAGATTTGGCAGTCAAAGAAAGAGAAGAAATCGAAGTGTTGAATAAATATTTGCCAAAGCAAATGGATGCGGCAGAATTGGAAAGTTTGATCAAAGGAATTATCGAAAAAACAGGTGCTTCTTCCATGAAAGATATGGGGAAAGTTATGGGAATGGCTTCGCAACAATTGGCTGGAAAGGCTGATGGGAAAACTATTTCTGGACTTGTAAGAACGTTGTTAGGATAAAAAAATCGACTACCGTAGGTCGACTTTCCGAGTCGATTTATGGTAATCGATTTTTATATTTTTTTGCAGTCGACTCGGAGAGTCAATTTACGAAGGTCGGTCTAAATTAAAATTTCAAGTGCTTCAAAAATCTCGTCCAACTCATCGAACGATTTCACTCCCACTTTTTCTTCTTCTCCTCCTTTCACATTTAATGCATGCAAATTCGGAATTGCTAAAATTTCGTCCAAAGAATCTTGCGAGAGATTGATGCTTAAAATGATTTTATATTTCGCACATAGTTTTTCTAACAATACACTTCCAATTTGAGATTCGCCATTTTTGAGCATCTCCCAAGTTGTTCCACTTTTCTCAAAAGACAATAAAAAATATTCCACATGTGGAGCACATTGTTCAAGATGGTTTTCCAAACTAGCTTCATCAACTTCTGGAGAAATCACGACTTCTTTGATGACTGGTGCCGCAGTAATTTTTTCCAAAATAGCTATTTCCGTAAACATCCCAACTTGCACCGCATGCAATTCCAACAGCTCAACAGCCTCATTAATATCTTCCGCTGTGGCAAATGAAAACTCACCAACCACCTTTACTCCTTCGACCCATTCTTTGATCGCTTTCATGTTTTGTGGCAAAATATAATGCTCTGAACCTTGGTCAAAATTGAAGCCCAACCATTCGACTTCCCATGCAGCGAAATATCGTGCATCCGTTAGATTTGTAATTTGACTTGCCTTAACCTTGACTTTTAACATTTTTTAAGTGATTTTGGTAAAAATACTTTTTGTAAAATTTTATTTTGAGATATACTATATTCTAAATTTCTCGTTTAGTTTAATATAACTTATTCAAAATAAGAGAGAAAGGAATAGTATTTGATATTATCATAATATATTCCTTGTGAATCAAACCGAGAACCTTACCGAACATTACAATTTTTTAAAAGATCCCTCAGTTTAGAATTTTATTTTTCCCTAATGAGAGGCAAAAGTAATTAAGTCCTTGGACTTATTTTAAAAATAGATTCCTGTTTATGTTTTTTCAAAATTTGATAAAACTATATTAGCGTAACTATTTTTTAAAAGCCGTTCAAAAAAAATCTTGTGTCAGATTAGAGCCAAGATTTTCTTTGAACCAAAAAAATGACTTCAACTCAATTATGGAAAAAAGAAATTATGTTCAAGACGTTTATGAAGTTACTCGTCTCATACCTTTTGGTCGATTTAGTACCTATGGTACAATTGCTAATTATTTAGAATTAGGCTCAGCAAGAATGGTAGGTTGGGCGTTGAATAAAAGTTTTACTGATGGAAATGTTCCTGCTCACAGAGTCGTCAATCGAAAGGGTGAACTTAGTGGTCGGAATCATTTTCCAAGCCCAACGTTGATGCAACAATTATTAGAAAACGAAGGTGTCGAAGTAAAAAATGATACTATCGTTGATTTCAAAAAACACTTTTGGGATCCTTCTCTCGAATTGTGATTTTACCAAATGTTTCCAAATTAAGAAATTCATGAGGTGAATATTTACTTTTCTCAAGAAACGGTAACAATACGTACACGTTTTCGAAAGAAAACAATTTTAAAAAAAAATGATCCTCATGAAAAAGAAAAATTTTGGTCTACATTTTCTGCTTGGTCTATTTATTATCACTTTCGGAACAAGTGCAGATTCCAACGATGTTATTTATTGGTCATCTGATTATCGACTTACTTGGGATGACTTTGCTGGCGAACCTCGATTTGATTATGAATCTATTTCGGCTTTGACTTCTTCTGGAATTATTCATTATAAAGGTTGCAAGGATGGAGAAATCACTTTTAAGGTGCAAGCTTATTTTGAAAAAGATGAATCATGGGTGAAAGAAGAGGCACTTACCGATCATCATTTAATCCATGAGCAAATTCATTTTGACATCACAGAATTGGCGGCGAGGAGATTGAGGAAATCATTGAAAGAGCGAAAGTTTAAATGTGGAGAAGAAATGGATTTTGAAAATTTCGTCAACTCATTTATTGATAATTGGCGAACGGAACAAAATGCGTTTGACTTAATGTCACGACATAGTTTAGACAAAGAGCAACAAAAAGAATGGTTTTATAAGATTGCCATGGAGTTATCTCTTTTGGAGGAATAATTTCTTTGAAAACGAATAAATACAAAAAGCCTAGTTGTTAATTCAGCTAGGCTTTTTGTGTTTTAAAACTAGATTAATTTTCAATCTACGGCTTAAAAATTACTCCCATTGCAAAAACCTTTCTCAACCAATATCATAGTTTTGGTTTTTGGCGTTAAATCAATGGTTTTTCTATAATAATTACCCGACAATCTCCTTTTTCTAAAAAAACATTAAGCTTCTATTCTTGCCTTTTTGTACTTAGAATTACTAATTTTGCGGTGTTTTTCCAAAAGGTTGGAAAAAAGATTATTTTAAAAAAACTCATAGTCTTATTTTTTTATAAAAAGCTAAAACTTTAAAAAGAAATTATAATGTCAAAGCGATTTATTTTAGTACTCATTGCAACTCTATTTTTTGGATTTCAAAATTCGTTTGCTCAAACGAATGATCCTGTTCTATTTTCAGTAGAAGGAAATCCAGTTCATCTTTCTGAATTTCAGTACATCTATACCAAAACGAATGGTGACAAAGCTGATTTTTCTAAAAAATCATTGGATGAATATTTAGACTTATATGTCAAGTTTAAGTTGAAAGTACAGAGAGCAAAAGAAATGAAATTAGACACCATTCCTGTTCTCCAACAAGAATTGGCTGGTTATCGAAAACAATTAGCTAACTCTTATTTGGTTGATAAAGAAGTGACCGAACGATTGGTAAAAGAAGCCTATGATCGTTCATTGCGAGATATTGATATTAGTCATATCATGGTTCTAGTTCCACCAACGGCAACACCAAAAGATACTTTAGCAGCATTTAGTAAAGTCAATAATTTAAAAGCAGCGATTGATGGAGGTGCTGATTTTGCAAAAGTTGCTGCCGAAAAATCAGATGATAAATCAGCTAAAACTAATGGAGGAAATCTCGGTTATATGACAGCCTTATTGCCTGACGGTTTTTATGAATTTGAAACTGCAGCTTACTCTATGAAAGAAGGAGAATCTAGAGTGGTGAAATCTGCAGCTGGTTACCACATTATCAAAGTGAATGGAAGTCGACCTGCCCGAGGCGAAATTGAAGCTGCACATATTTTGATTAGAAAAGATCCTAAAGATAAAGGTGCTGCGGCAAAAGTAAGAATCGATAGTATTTATGCTGCATTGCAAGCCGGTGCTGACTTTGAAACATTAGCAAGAGCTCAATCTCAAGATAATCTTTCTGCTAGCAAAGGAGGGAATATTGGATTTTTTGGAATTAATAAATATGAGCGATCTTTTGAGAATGCAGCTTTCGGGCTTGCTAAAGATGGCGAATATACTGGCCCAATTGGAACTCAAGCTGGGTGGCACATTATCAAGCGATTAAGAAAAAAATCAATGGAATCTTTCGATATCGCAAAAAGAAAATTGCAGCCTAAAGTGCAGAAAGATAGTCGCTACGAAATGGCAAAAATTTCTATGCTTAACCGAATCAAGCAAGAGGCAAATTTCACAGAAGATCAAAGAGCATATACGATGTTTGCTTCATTGGTTGGAGATGAGTACTTGACTCACCGATGGAAACCTGGTTACGAAAAAGCAGATCAGGTTTTATTTACATTAGGTACTGACAACAAATACACGATTGCCAGCTTCGAAACTTTTTCTCAAAAAAATTCTAGAGATCGTTTAAGGTTGGGAAGAAGCAAGTCTAGATTGGAAGTCGTGAAAGTTTTATATGATCAATTTGTTTCAGAATCATTGATGCAATATGAAGAACAACAGTTGGATAAAAAGTACCCAGAGTTCAAAGCATTGATGAGAGAATATGAAGAAGGGATTTTACTTTTTGAAGCAACTAAAATTTTAGTTTGGGACAAAGCATCTCAAGATTCAGTTGGCTTGGAGCAATACTTTGCAACGCACAAAAAGAATCGAAAATATTTTTGGAATGAGCGAGCGGAAGTGAGTTTTTATACTTTGAAAAAAGATGAGATTAAGTGCTTACCAAAAGTACGAAAGTATGCTAAAAAGAAATCTCCTGAAAAGACTTTGAAAAAATATAATAAGAAGGATAAAAAGATTTTGTCTCATCGAACTGAAGTTGTAGAGCAAGGAAAAAACAAAGTTGTAAATGATTTGCCTTGGAAAAAAGGCTCCGTCTCTGCAACTGAGATTAATAAGAGAGATTTATCTCATAACTTTTTGAAAATTGAAAAGATCCTTCCAGCAAGTCCTAAAACATTGAAAGAAGCGCGAGGTTATGTGGTAGCTGATTATCAAGATCACTTGGAAAGAGAATGGGTTAAAGAATTGAAAAGTACTTACGAGGTAAAAATCAACGACGAAGTTTTTAAAACGCTTATTAAGTAATTGTTAATGATTAACGGTGAACTGTTAACCACTAATGATATTAACAGTTCACCGTTTACCGTTAAAAAATAAACATGCTAAAATTTTCCTCCATCATTTTCATTTTGACTATTTGCTTTTTGGCAAGCTGCACACCTGTCGAAGAAACTACGGAAGAGAATGATGTAGAATTAGCAAAAGTATTTTCCAAGAAGTTATTTTTATCAGAATTGGAAGGAATGGTACCTGAAGGAGCAACTCCAGAAGATAGTACCAAAATCATCAATGCAGAAGTGGAAAGATGGACACGTGAAACCCTTTTGATGTTAGAAGCTGAAAAAAATATACCTGCAGATTTGAATATTGATGGCTTAGTGAGAGATTATCGAATGTCTTTGATTCGGCATAATTATGAACAATTTTTAGTGGAAACACAATTGGATTCAGTTATTTCAGATCAAGAAATATCAACTTATTACGAAAAAAATAAAGAACAATACCAACTCCAATCAAGTATTCTTCGTTGTTTCCTCATAAAGGTTCCAAAGTCTGCTCCCAACTTAGATCAATTGCGATCCTGGTGGAGAAGTACCAACAATGAGGACTTTCAGAAAATGAAAGATTATGCAACTCAAAATGCTTCTTTTTATATGTTGGAAGAAGATACTTGGTACCAACAAAGTGATTTGAAAACACAACTTCCGCAAGGAACTAACTTGAATCCTAATCAAGATTTAAATCAATCGGATGAAAATCACTTTTATTTTTTAAAAGTATTTGAAAAAAAATCACGGAATGGATTAGCACCTTTAGGTTATATCGAAGATCAAATCAAAAAGGTAATTTTACATAAAAGAAAAATGGTTTTGCTGGATCAAAGAAAAGAAGAACTCTACGATAGAGAGACCAGTAAAAAGAACGTTAAAATATTTACAAAATAAAAAACGGAATTGAGATAATGAGAGATAAGTATTGAGATTTACCCAATACTCATTTCCTAAAATCTCATTTCCAAAAAAACTTCTTATGAAAAAAATATTGTTATTCTTTTTTGTCATTTTGATGGCTTCTAATTTCATGTTGGGGCAGGACAAAAAAGTAATTGATAAGATCATTGCGAATGTGGGAAATGAATATGTTTTGTTGTCTGATTTAGAGCAAGTATTTGCACAGATGTCAGAAGAGCGAGGCTATATTCCAGAGGAGGCAAAATGTAATTTATTCGAAAATTTGATTGCTTCAAGTTTGATGTTGAACCAAGCACGATTGGATAGTATCGAAGTAGGAGATGAAGAAGTAGAAGCACAATTAGCTGCTCGGATTGATCAGATCTTAGGTTATATGGGGGGCGACGTTCGACAGTTTGAAGATTTCTACGGACAGTCAACGGCAGAGGTAAAAAGTAGATTTCGAGATGATTTGAAAAATAAATTACTCGTAGAAAGAATGCAAGGAAGAGTGATGCAAGATGCAACTGTTACTCCTTCGGAAGTAAAAGCTTTTTACGAACGAATTCCAAAAGATAGTTTGCCGTACTTTAATTCAGAAGTGGAATTAGGAGAAATTGTTTACAAGCCTCAAGTCAATCAAGCGGAGAAAGATCGAACTAAAACAGCACTAGAAGATATTAGAACAAGAATAATAGATGGAGGGGAAGACTTTGCAGAGTTGGCTAAAAAATATTCTGCAGACTTAGGTTCAGGACAGCAAGGAGGAAATCTAGGTTGGGCAAAAAGAGGAAGCTATGTTCCAGAATTTGAAGCAACTGCTTACAACTTAGAAAAGAATGAATATTCAGAAGTTATCGAAACAGACTTCGGATATCATTTTATGCAATTATTAGATAGACGAGGAAACTCTGTGAATGTACGTCATATTTTATTGCGACCAACATTGACTGAAGAAGATAAAATTCGAGCTTTGGGAATATTGGATACGGTGAAAACTTTGATTTCAAATGATTCTTTGAGTTTCTCTTTTGCGGTAAAATTATATTCTAACAAAGAACAACAGAGTTTTAATAATGATGGTCGGATGGTCAATCCAAAAACGGGAAATACTTTTTTCGAAATTGCTGACTTAGATCCAGATATTTATTTTACTATTGATACGATGGCAGTAGGAGCTATTTCTCAGCCTATCGAATTTGAAGAAAGGGGAGATGTAATGTATCGTGTCATTTATTTGCAATCCCGAACTGACCCTCATCGAGCTAATCTAAAACAAGATTATAGTAAAATTCGAACGGGTGCTATCGAAGAACGAAAGGCGCAATTTATGAGTACATGGATCGAAGAAAAAATCGGTAGTACTTATATCAAAATAGATCGAGCGTACCAAGGGTGTCCCAATCTTATCAAATGGCAAGAGGACAGCATCCGTCCATAATTTTTTCTTGGCTTTGAAAAACAAAACCGAATTTTCAATTTGAAAATTCGGTTTTGTTCTTTGTGACTGGTTAACAGTTTTGATGAATTAACGTAACAGTCACAAAGTGAAAACAGTTTAACAGTAAAAAACTTTTCTGTGAAAAATACTATTCGTAATATCATTTTTATCATCATTTCATTTACGATTGGTTTTACCATTCTGTATTACATTTATAATAATTATAATGATGCCTATTTAGCAGAATGCGCCCTCAAGGGAATTGCTGAAGAGGATTGTGATTTTTTGCAAAAAATAAAAGATGATTTTTGGAGTGTAAATCCTTTTTGGATTTTCGCAGCATTGATTGCATTTACATTGAGTAATGTTAGTAGAGCGATGCGCTGGAATCTGACTTTAGCACCATTAGGTTACCAACCAAAATTATACAATAGTATCATCGCTGTTTTTATCACTTATTTTGTCAATCTATTTATTCCTCGAATGGGTGAAGTAGCTCGAGCTGCGGCACTCAATCATGTAGAAAAAGTACCCGTAGAAAAAGCCATGGGAACGATTGTGTTGGGTCGGATTATGGATGTAATTATGTTGTTATTATTTATTGGAATTGCATTTTTGTTAGAGTATGATACTTTGTGGACTTGGCTCAATGAAAATATGGAAACCGATGAAAAAGGAGGAGGATTTTTTTCTAATCCAATTGTTCTAGGAATACTTGGTTTAGGAATCTTAGGGTTAGTTGTGTTTTTTATTTTTAGAAAAAAAATCATGGAGACCACTATTTACAAAAAAATCGTGGAGCTTGTTTTAGGTTTTTGGGAAGGAATTTTATCGGTTAGAAAATTAGCATCACCTGGTCAATTTATCTTTCATACAATATTTATTTGGGCGATGTATTTCTTAATGAATTATCTATTCTTCTTTTCCTTTGAACCTACTGCTGATCTTTCACCTGTGGTTGCTTTGATGGTTTTCGTTTTTGGAGCATTCGGAATTGTGATTCCTTCTCCAGGAGGAATGGGAACTTATCATTGGTTGGTGATTGCAGCTTTGGGAATTTATGGAATCAATCAATATGATGCTTTCTCATTTGCGAATATTGCCTTCTTCTCGATTCAAATATTTTGCAATATTGCTTTCGGTTTAATTTCTGTGGCGCTACTATTTTTGCTCAATAGAAATTATGAACCGAATCATTCAGCCACAGAGTAATTTATTTTCACCACAGATAATATAGATTTTTAAAAATGATTTTTAAAAAAATACAAGGCAAAATACAATCATGGGAAACCATTCAGTCATCCGTTTCCCAATGGAAATCTGCTGGTGAAAAAATTGTATTCACCAATGGCTGTTTTGATATTTTACATTTTGGACATATTCATTATTTGGCAGAGGCAAGTGATTTGGGTGATCGGTTGGTAATTGGATTAAATTCTGCCGCTTCTGTCAAAAGACTAAAAGGCAAACATCGACCGATCAATGATGAAGCGACTCGACAGCATTTATTAGCTGCTTTGGAGTTCGTGGATGTAGTTGTCGTTTTTGAAGAAGATACTCCATTTGAGTTGATAAAAATTGTTTTACCAGATGTGATCGTCAAAGGTGGTGATTGGAAACCAGAGCAGATTGTGGGTTCTGATATCGTTTTGAAAAATGGAGGTGAAGTAAAAAGTTTAGCATTTAAAGAAGGTTATTCGACAACTTCGATTGAGGAGAAAATTCGGAAAAGTTGAATTAAGAAATGAGAATAGTTGTAATGTATTTCTTTCTGTAAAACTAAAGACTAGGACTCACGCTTCTCCATGGTGTTTACTCTTAAGCATGTATCTCTCCGGAAATTTAATTAATAATATTTGATTTCGATACGAAAATCAGTACTTCCTGGATCTTCCCAAACATCTACAACAAACCCTTCAGAATCATTACCCCATCCATAAGCATTTTTACTTTTGTTTGTTTTATTCTTATAAGTTGTACGACTGTGACCTGCCTTGAGTTTTACAATATCTCCTATTTGTATTTCCGAATTAGAAATATCTTCTTGATCACCGTTTCTATAAATAACTTCAACAATATCTTTGGATGTATAAATACCATCCTTGTTTTTTGCTCCAGTATACAACCATCCTTGATGTTCATCTACTCCTACTTCCGAAGATTTTAATTTGTTGATAGCTTTATCTATGTATGCTGATTTATCAATATTCATTTTATTGGTCAGAAAGGAAATATATCCTTTTACAGTATTTTCATTTTCTATATGCTCCCAATATTTATCTGGACTCAAACTCTTTTTTAAAGATTCATATGCAATTGATAGATTTTTTCTAGCTTCTTCTGTCCGCATTCTTGAAGAATCAAGTGCTAGATATGCAGCACTTTGTGTAATTTGTAATTCAGATATAGTTGAATTTTTCTTGTCATTTCTTTTTTCAGCTATTAAAACATAGGCCATAAATCCTGCAATCAGCAAAATAAATCCCATGTAGAGTAGGCGATTTATTCTGTCTTTTTTCTCTATCTCTTTTATTTTATCATCTATTCGTTTCATTTGAATGGGGTTTACATGGTAATATAATTCTCAAAATCATTGTTGAAATCATCAATATGATTTTCAGTCAATTTATTAATAACACGAATTAATCGATCTCGTTTTAATTTCAGCAATTTAATCAAACCTAATATACGTTCTCCTTTTTTTATGCTGCCAAATGGCTGAATAGATAAAAGGTTTATAGATAGACAACCTAATATGATTACCCATTTTGAGGTCGCTATATCCATCAATAGTAATGAGGATAAGAGAATTATGCTTACTATAGCTACATATAGGATGAGTTGTTTATTCTTTTTTATGCCTTTCTCATGCATGACAATGGCATTCTTAAATTCAACTTCAGAAGGAAGTAAATTGATCTTACTACTTTCTGGATTATTCTTCTGGATGACTTGATGACCTGAGTTAGCTTCATCAGTAGGGGCAGCAGTTATATTTTTAGAATCTTTAAGAAGTGAAAGAATGTTTTTTAATTTTGAGAAAGCCTCTTCTTGAAGGTCTAAGTCTTTTATAATTTTCTTAATCGCTCTTTCCGGATCCTCAGTAAGATCAGCATATTGTAACCTACGCCACCTCATTGGAAGCTTAATTTCAAAAGGCTTTATCTTTATAGGGATAAGATTCTTATTGTCATTAATGGCAATACTAACTTCATCTTTGACATTATCAGATTTTATTGAAGTCGGTGAAATCAATAAAATAAAGGTCTTTGAATTATCCAAGGCTTCTTCAATATCATTATCCCAGGCATTGCCTAATTCAATTCCATTCTGGTCAATCCAGACATTAGCGCCTAAACTTCTTAATACTTCAGTTAACCCTTCTGCGAAAGGTCTATCCTTACTTGAATAACTTATAAAAATGGATACTGAATCCATAAGTGTGTATTTTGTTAAATGATTAAATATTAAGGTTGTTTTTAAGATTAAAACATAAATATGTTCTCTTACCTTAAGTATATATTGTTATTGCTTAATTATATACCATTAAGCAACGTCATCAAGCTATAAAATTTACGGTTTTGCACTTTGTGTACATAATTAGTGGATATTTTCAAATGGTTTACTTCGCTATGTTGAATAGAGAAATGATTTGGGTTGTTCGAGAGTTCTCTAGCAAGTTTTTCTCGTTGAACTTTAAATTGTTTTTCTACTTAGTTAGTATGATAAACAATATCATTTTAAAACTACTATTTTTTTTGCAGATCAAGAAACATTATTATTTAATTATATTAATATATAGGCTATCTTTAAAATGAAACAAATGATGAGATTATACTTTGAAGATTCCAAAGTGAATTTTTGATTTTAAAAAACGATTATATTGGTTTGTTACTACTTTTATAAAGAATGGTAATCGGCGACTTCGGTTGAGGAGAAAATTCGGAAAAATTGATAAAAAAAAACGATAATTTGTTATCTAGTTGATTAATAAACAATTCCGCCATTTTTTACATGATTATTTTAGATAATGCTTACTTTAGTGTTTTAAATAAAATCTAATTTTAACCTAGTTGAGAAACCTTATTCCACATTTTATTCAGCAACAATTTAAGGCAGGTAAAGAACATGGTCATTTCGATGCATTTACCTTGTTTATTGATTTGTCTGGTTTTACTTCTTTGACCGAAACGTTGATGAAGCAAGGGAAAGAAGGTGCGGAACAGCTCTCTTCTCACCTCAACGGTATCTTTGAGCCACTCGTCAATTTAGTTTATTGCGAAGGTGGATTCATTCCTTATTTTGCTGGCGATTCTTTTACGGCTATTTTTCCAAAGTCTTCTGATCAAGATACTCCTGCAGTTTTAATTAAAACGGCAGAATTGCTGCGTGATTTTTTTCAAAAAAATGGTGTACGAAAAACTAGATTTGGAAATTTTAATTTTGGAATAAAAATCGGTTTAGGAGAAGGTGATGTAGAATGGGGAATTGTTGGAAATGAGATTAAGTCATTTTATTTCCGAGGAGTAGCTATCAATGCCGCAGCTCAATCTCAATATAATGCAGACGAACAAGAGATTATTTTTAATGAAAATTTCAAAACAAAATTTGAAAAATTCCTTCCGCAAATTGAATTAAAAAAAGACGAATATTTTCGATTTTCAAATATGAGCGAATTGCCTGATATTGAAAATTGTATCAATGAATTACCTAAATTAGAACCTGAGATTCTTTCTAATTTTTTCCCTGATGAAGTTATCCAATACAATGATAGTGGTGAATTTCGAAACGTAATTTCAGTTTTCATTTCATTTCATGGAGTGGATACGCATGATGCGTTGAATCAATTTGTGAGTGTCGTGTTGGATGAGATTTATTCTTTTTCAGGTTACTTTAAGGAAGTTGATTTTGGAGACAAAGGTGGAGTGCTCGTCGCATTTTTTGGAGCACCTGTTACTTTCGAAAACAATATTGAACGAGCGATAGAGTTTGTGATGGCATTGCAAGAAAAGTTAAAAGATTTGCAACGAACGACACCGCTTAAATTTAGAGTTGGAGTCACTTCTGGAAATGCCTTTACGGGTACGGTAGGAGGTTTGGAAAGATGTCAATATGCTGCGGTTGGTAATCGAATCAACTTGGCTGCCCGACTCATGATTGCAGCTAATCATGGTCAAGTATTAGTGGACGAAACGATTCAAAAAAATCCATATTTTAGATTCGATCACAAAGGAGATATTCAATACAAAGGAATTGATGAAGATATTCCTACCTATGAATTATTGGGAAAAAATATTGATGACCAACAAGTTTTTGGTGGAAGAATGGTTGGTCGGCAAAAAGAGTTAGAACAACTAATCAATTTTTCAAAACCAATTCTTAATAATGATTTTGCAGGTGTTGCATATTTGTTTGGTGAAGCTGGAATTGGCAAAAGTCGATTGTCATTTGAGATGCGTTCTCAGTTGCGAAAAATTGGAAGTGTGAGTTGGTTGACTTGCCAAGCAGATCAAATTTTAAAAAAACCACTCAACCCTTTTATTTATTTTTTAAAAAATTATTTCGAACAATCTTTCGAAAATACAGAAATTCAAAACATCGAATCTTTTGAAAAGAAGTATTTGAATTTATACCATGACGAAAGGTTAATCGCTCACGAAGATGCCAGTCAAATTAGAAGAGAACTCTCTAGAACGAAATCTATATTGGCAGCTCAAGTTGGGATCAATAGTTCTTCTTCGCTTTGGCAACAGTTGGATGCGAAAGGGCGATATCAAAATACCTTAGCTGCGCTAAGCAATTTGATTGTGGCAGAATCTTGTTTGCAACCTGTCGTTTTAGAATTGGAAGATGCGCATTGGTTTGATGGAGACTCCATTGAATTTTTACAGGATTTTGCTAGGAAGATGACTCGTCACCCGATATTTGTTTTGGTGACTAGCCGATATGATGATAATGGTGAAAAAGTACATCTTTTTTCCAGAGAAACTTTGCTGGATGGAAAGCATAAGATTCTAGAAATTGACTTGAATATCCTCCAACCTGAAGCAATTGAAAATTTTGCAGAAATAAAATTACAAGCACCGATCAGTCCAGAGTTTAAAAAACTTTTGTTGAGGACTACAAATGGCAATCCATTTTATGCGGAGCAAATTATTGAATATTTTTCTGAAAGTAACTTGCTACAAAAACGAAAACAAGTTTGGCATATCAAAGATAATAGCCTCAAATTATCGAGTTCGATTAACTCAATTTTGATGGCACGAATTGATCGTTTGTCTTTATTAGTGAAAGAAACAGTAAAAGCAGCAGCGGTGATTGGAAGAGAATTTGAAATTCCAGTTTTGAATGAAGTGATGAAAGCTCAAAAGGAATTCATTGCTCGAAATGGAGATGCATCAGCTGTGTTAAAAGAACAAATTCAAACTGCTGAGCGAGGTCAAATTTGGCGAGCAGTTAATGAATTAAGATATATTTTTAAGCATTCACTACTTCGAGAAGCAGTTTATGATATGCAACTTCGAGCAAGATTGCGAAGACTGCATCGGTTAATTGCAGAGGCGATTGAAAAATTGTATGAAGGAAAAATCGAAGAGCGATACGCTGATTTAGCTTTCCATTTTGGGGAGGCAGAGATAGAAGAAAAAACAAATTATTATTTGCTAAAAGCTGCAGATTTTAATCGATTAAAATATCAAAATACTCGCGCACTTAATCTTTACCAACAACTAGTTGATAATTATAAAAAAGACTCAACTACTGATCGAAAAGAATTAGTAAGTGTATTGTTAAAAAAAGCAAGCGTACTTCGGTTGGTAGGAGAATGGGATAGATGTCAAGAGGTTTATGAGGAGGCGATGGATTTAATAAGAGAGAAAGATGATCATGTTTTGGCAGGACGAATCCATAATTTGATTGGCGAATTATTGACACTCAAAGGTAATTATGATGATGCCAAATCTCATCTTGAAGCAGCAGCGACTCATTTTGAATTTACGGATGATAATGTCGGAAAATATAAGGTGTATGGAAATTTAGGAACACTATTCTTTCGGCAAGGAATTTACGACCATGCAAAATCTTATTTTACCAAAAGTATAGAACTTAGTCGGGAGCATAATCCAGATAAAGCCAATGCTGCTATCGTTGCGAATCTTGGACTGGCTCACATGAATGAAGGAAATTATGATGAAGCCATCCAATGGCAAGAATCTGAATTAGCTATATGCAAAAAGGTAAATGACTCCCAAGGCATGGCTAATTTATTCACGAATATGGGAATTGTTCTTTTTGAAAAAGGAGATTACGATGCTGCCTTGGAGAGTTATCAAAAAGGACTGAAACTAAGTGAAGACTTAGGAAATAAATTATTGGTTTCTATTGCTATCGGATGTATGGGAAGTGTTTATCAACGCAAAGGAGATTATATAAAAGCTTCCGAACACTTTTTGCAAGACTTAACTATCAGCGAAGAATTAGGAGACAAACAAGGAATTGCCATTGCACTCGGGTTGCTTGGAGAGTTACGAAGTGAGGAGGGAGAATTCGATTTAGCGAGAGGATATTTAGAAAAAAATCTAGCACTCTGCGAAGAATTAAATTATCGAAAAGGAATCGCTAAAGCAGTCAATGCGCTCGCTGATATTTTTATGGTCAAAAAAGATTACGAAAATGCGATCAGTTATTATAATCGAGCGATTGAATTAGCTCGAATGATTAATAATAAATTAGTACTCGGAGAAAGTTTGGTGGAAAAAGGAGAAGCATTGATTGAAGCAGATCGAATCGAAGAAGCTCAAACTTTCCATCAAGAAGCTGTTTTGATGATTGAAAATTTAGGAAATTTAGATTTGATCTTCAAGGCTAAAATTTTCTCGGCCAAATTAGCGTTTGCTATGAAGGAAAAAGAAGCAGCACAACAGATACTACAAGATTTAGTAAAAGAATATACTAGTGATTTTGAATTAGGTGATATTTATTTTTGGTTGTATAAAATTACGCAACAAGATAATTACAAAAATAAATCTCTTGTCAGATATCAAAAACTCTATGCGGAAACTCCCCTTTATCTTTTTGAAGAACGCATTAAAGAATTGAGTTAAAGTTACATTTATATAATTAGTTCGTCTAATGTATCAAACTTGTTATTTTGCATGTAACCGGTGATTATATTTCGCCTAGAGACTCTAAAAACTAATCAATGAAACTATTTTTTTCTATTCCCATCTTGGTGTTTTTTTTTATGAATTGTAAGACGCAATTAATTCATGCACAATACCCCAACGCACTTCCTTATTCGATCAATGAACCTCAAGGTATGCTTGAATTGCCTTTAGTTTTAAAAGAAATTTCAGGGCTTACATTATCTCCAAATGGCGAACATCTTTGCGCCATCAATGATGAGGAAGGAATCATTTATTTTATCAATAAAAGTACGGGAAAGATTGATCGTGAAACTAAATTTCATGGACAAGGTGACTACGAAGGAATTGAAACAGTTGGCGATAAAATATTTGTGATCAAAAGCACAGGTACAGTATATGAAGTTAGCGACTTAGAAAAAGAGGAAGTCAAATCTAAGAAATCAAAATACATTTTAAAGAAACCCAATGACTCAGAAGGGTTGGCTTTGGATGAAAAAAATAATCGATTATTAGTGGCTTGCAAAAGTGCATCTTGTTTTCACGAAAATTGTGTGATTCATACTTGTAAAACCAGACGAGCCATTTATTCATTAAATTTGGAAACGGATATGTTTGATACAGAACCTACTTTTGAAGTAGACTTGACTGAACTTCAGACTTTTTTGAAAAAAAATAAATCAGCAGATGAATTAGATATTTTCAAAAAATTCATCACCTTGGAAAATGACTATATTCCTTTTCATCCAAGTGCGTTAGCTATTCAACCAATGTCTGGAGATATTTATATTTTATCCTCAAAAGGGAAAACTATGATGATTCTAAATCCAGAAGGAAAAATCATTGCTTTTGAAAAATTGGATAAAAAAATTCATACCCAACCAGAAGGAATTGTTTTTGATAAGGATGGAACATTATATATTTCTAACGAAGGGAAGAAAGGAGGAAATGGAACAATTTCGATTTTTAGAAAAATGTAATAGTCTTGTTATAATTCTTCTAAAAAGGGCTGTTAGTGTGTGAAACACTAACAGCCCTAATTTTTTCTAAAGAAAGTTTTCGAAAATTATTTCGCTTCTAAAGAAATTTGTAAAGTGATATCATCACTAATGATCGCATCACCTACAGCTCCTGCTAAACCTGAACTATATTTAATTCCCCAGTCAGTTCTGTTGATTTTAAATTTATCAGAAACAGCCGTTAATGAACCATCTGCTTTTGCTACAACTAATGCAGGGAAGGTAACGCTTTTAGAAACTCCTTTCATCGTTAAATTTCCTGTAATCATGCAGTTAGCTTCATCTGTATCAGCATCAGCAACAGAAGTAATACTAAATGTTGCTTTTGGAAATTGTGCAACATCAAAAAAGTCAGCTGACTTTAAGTGTCCTTCTAATTTACCTTGCTTTTCTGCATCACCAGCTAAGTCTGTATTTTTCAAAGAAGCCATGTTAATAATGAAATCTCCGCTTTTGATTTTATTTCCTTCCGCAGAAAAAACACCAGATTCAACATTCAATGTACCTTTGTGGTCATAAGCTAATTTTGCTCCTGTCCAGTTAATGGTACCCCGAGTATTAGAATACGTTTTTGCAGTAGCAGTAGGAGTTGCTTTTGTATCAACTGCATCTCCCGTTTTTGCAGCTTTTGTTTTATCGTTTTTACAGCCAGCAACTAATGCTAACAACATAAATACGAAAGAAAATTTAATTAATGTCCTCATGATAATTTTATTATTTGTGTATTAAGAAATAAGAAGGCGCAAATTTATACTTTTATAAAGTAAAAGAAGCTAATTAAGGTTTAAAAATAAAGTTTGTTATTTGATCTATGTATTTTAAAAAAGAGACTTTTTGGGATTGTTTATTTTTGTTTTTACTGCTCATGAGCAGTTTGTGGCAAGTTGGTTTTCTCCAAGCTACCATGAAATGGGACATCATGGATATCACACTTCCGTGGAATTATTATATAACCGAATGCCTTGCGAATGGTGAACTCCCGCTTTGGAATCCATTTCTGAATGGGGGATTTGCACAAATGGGAATTAATGATACTTGGAACCCGATCACTTGGTTGATTGGGTGGATATTTGGATATGATGCGGCGGTGATCCAGCTACAATATTTAGGACATCTCTTATTTAGTGGGATTGGTTTCTATCAATTGGGGAAATATTTTGGGTGGTCTCGAACGACTCGACTATTGACTTCCTCCAGTTTTATGTTATCGGGTTTTATGATTGGAAATGCCCAACATTTGGGTTGGACAATTGGAGCATCTTGGTTGCCATGGATATTCTTAAATTATAAAAAATGGGAAAATGATCCTACGGTTTTAAAATCAATTTCTTTGGCAATGCTTATGGCCTTGATGTTTTTAGGAAGTTACCCAGGTGTATTTGTGGGAGCCGTGTACGTATTGTTATCAGTTTTTATTTTTCGAGTGATTCAAATTGTCCGAAGGCGAAAGTTTTCTTTTTTGAAAAAAATAATCGGGTCGGCAATTCTTTCAGGAACAACATTTTTGATGTTGACCTTAGTGGCATGGGTGAGCATGGTGAGGTTGTCAAAGCACATTAATCGAGGAGATAGTTTTTCTCTTGATGCTACGTTATCAGGCTCTCTTCCATTTGAAGCAATTAGCACTTTTTTATTTCCATTTGGTTCTGTCTCGAATATGGTGATGTGGGAAAATGATTGGACTTTGGTAAATTGTTATTGGGGATTACTTCCATTTTGTTTTTTAATTTTTGGTCTAGTAAAATTTATCAATAATGGTGTTAGCGCTAACGCCGCTGACATAATATTATTTAGAACAAAAACTAGATGGTATTTAATTGGAGGTATTCTATTTTTTGCGATTGCAATGGGAAATGATTTGCCGCTACGAACTTGGATGTATGAGTTCATTCCGTTGATGGATATTTTTCGGCTACCTACTTATTTTAGAATTTTTGGAATATTCTTTTTGTTGATTGTAAGTGGTTTTTCAATTAATTATTTCTTGAAAAAAGAACTACTACAAGAGGTTTATAAAAAAACTTTAGCAGCAGCAGTCATCATCTTAGGAATTACACTTTGGGCAAAGAACAATGCTTCTATTCATGGTCAGACTCTCATAGAACGAAATGGGGAATTTGAATTAACAGCAGATGCTCAATTTTATAACAATGTATTTACGCAAGGGTCTTTGCATTTTATATTGTTGCTATTACTTTCTATTGGGTTGCTTTTTTTGAAAAAATCTCATTTGCGAAAAGGGTTGTTATTAACTGTGACATGTGTGGATTTATTTTTTGCCACTCAATTTAACATCTCTTCCACGGTCATTCACGATATTAGTCCACAAAAAGTTAATGAAGCTTTTCATTATTTTTCACCTGAAGAATATCCTTTGCCTCCAATCGATCAATCATTCAAAAAATTACATCGCGTGGCGAATTTTGATTATGTTCATCTACATATTAATTTGAATCATTTTCATAAAATACCTTCACCCAATGGAGCAAGTCCTGCATATTTTAAATGGTCTGCTGCAGCTATGGAAAAAGGTCTTTTTCAAAAAACAATTCAACATCCGTTGGTTTTTGCTACTGAGAAAATTAACTCGGAAGGAATAATTGATGAGGAAACTATTGATACACTTTCTTTTGAAAAAATTAATTTATTGCACTTTTCTCCTAATCAAATTGAGTTAGAAAGCAATTTTACGAAATCAATGTCAATCGTTTTTTTACAAAATTTTCATCCTGATTGGAAAGTATATTTGAATGGAAAACAAACTTCGATCATTAAATGTAATGGTACTTTTTTAGCGGTGGAAATTGCTGAAGGAAAACAGAGCGTTAAATTTGTATTTGAACCAGAAGTGGAAGTGAAAGCTTTCTATGGAAGTGTGGTAAGTTGGATCGTAGTATTTCTGTTTTTTGTAACAATGTTTTTACAAAAACGAAATAAGAATTAAAATCTATTTTTTACAACCACCTTTTTTAATTTCATTTAATAACTCTATTGCATCAAAAAGGCTTTTTAAAATAGTAATATTTTCTGATGGCTCAACATCTTGGGCTACTACTTGATAACCTGATAATAAAATATTTGCTTCTGGAAATGATTTAGATAATTGATCTACATATTGTTGAACAGGTTTGTTCGCATATGTTTCTGTGATCATAGTGAAAATATAATTGGGTTTTGAGATTTGATAAGCATCAATTAAATCATTGGTACTAATATTTTGTCCCAAATAAATAACTTGATTTCCTCTACACTTAATTAAGTAGTGCATAAACAAAATACTCAACTCTTGTTTTTCACCTTCAGGCAAATAGACGAAAAATTTATTGCACGTTCGTCCAGCAGAATGAGGTAAACTGTCAATAGCAACTATGATTTTTTGCCGAATCATATTGCTAATAAAATTTTCTTGAGCGGGAACGATAGAACCAGTAAGCCACATCAAACTTAATTTATCTAAAAAAGGATAAATCACTTCGAGCATGGTTCGTTCAAATCCAATTTGGCGAATATTAGTAGAAACAATTCTATCAAATTTTAACTCATCCATCTCAATCATCGACAACAGTAAAGCATCTAACTGAGCATCCCCATCAAAATCTATGACGGAGATTTCTGATACTTGTTTCGCTACTTCCTCCTGCCCCATCTCTGCAATTTTGGATATTTTTAATCCATTCCGATTGAGTAAAGCAACATTCAAAAGAATCTTAAGGTCAGAATCCATATAATATCGAATATTGGTTTTCGTTCGCTTTGGCTTCACAATACCATAGCGTTGTTCCCAAATTCGAATGGTGTGGGCTTTGATACCGCACAACTTCTCAAGATCTTTAATGGAATAAACAGCCAATTTTGATTATTTAGTTAAAATGAAATTATTAGTTAAAATAAGAATAAAATAAGTTGATCTCTAGTATTATCAGAATATTAAAAAGACTGATAGTAAGTAGGAAACAGCATTTTCTTAAAATTGTTCACTAATAATTCCTTTGAATTAGGTTATAAAATCAATTGTTCTAGACATTTTTGAATAAAATCTACAGTTTAGAGTAACTGAGAAAATTATTATTGCGTAAATTTAAATCTCTTACAGACTCTTTTAAAAGCCAAATAAATATTATTTTCAACATTATTTCCAAAACCTATCATTGATGCTTTTGAAAAATACGTAATTAATTTCCAAAAGCATTATCATAATTAATCATTTTCAATTTAAAAAATTGAATATAAATCATTTTCTATGGAATCATTTTACCTTAATTTTCTAAATCATAATAGAAAGAAATCATTTTCTATCATGATAATTTTCCTATCCTTCTTATTTACTCCATCTCTATTTGCACAAATTATTCCAACGGCAGGCGAAACCGAATGTTTTGTTGCGGGTAATGGAGGAGTGTTTGCCGATCATGGAGGAACGATAACCAATCCTGTAAATACTACTATGGGGGAAGAGGGTTTTTATTTTAATTGCGGATGTGAGACGGTGACTACTTTATGTTCACCAGATGGAAGTGCGATCACTTTAGACTTTACGGCATTCGATGTTTTTGCCACATTTGATTTTATAGAAATCTATGATGGTGATTCAAATGCAGGAACTCTTTTGTATGGAAATGGAACAGGTATGCCGAATGCTAATGATAATCTTTTGACAGATATGATTGCTTCGAATGGATCATCTTCGTTTACAGGGTCTACGGGGTGTATTACTGTTTTACTTTTTGCAACAGCAGTAGTTAATCGGTTGGGCTGGGAAGCAGATGTAACTGTAGCGAGTGGGGCGACTCATCCTGGAGATAATTTGCCATGTGGCACTAACTTGAATTGTTTAGCTCCACCAAATATTTCAGTTGATAATTTAACAAATTCTTCAGCAGATATTACTTGGGCCGTTTCTGATTCTGCCGATACATATAATATTGAATATGGATTAGCCGGTTTTACTCTGGGAACTGGAACGTTGACAAATACATCAAATTTGTTTTTGAATCTAACTGGTTTGATGCAAAATACTGGATATCAATTTTATATTCAATCAGATTGTGGTGGTGGCGAGATGAGCAATTTTGCTGGACCATTTTCATTCACGACACTTCTTTCTTGTCCAGCGCCTACGAATGTGATGATTACTGATGTGAATTCTACCTTTGTAGATATCAGTTGGGATGCATCATTTGCAGCCATTGGATATAATGTAGAATATGGCTTAGCTGGATTTGCGCTAGGATCAGGAACTATAATTAATACGACCGACCTTTTTGCTACTATAAGTGGTTTGACTCAAAATACTGCGTATGATTTTTATGTGCATTCAGATTGTGATAATGAGGTGAGTAATAATGCAGTTGTAAATTCATTTAATACGACATTTAATAATCCATGTGATTATACCATTGAATTATTTGATTCATTTGGAGATGGTTGGAATGGTTCAATACTTAATGTTACGGTTGGAAATATTTCTACAGATTATACTTTTACAACAGGTAACTCTGCGATATTTACAATAAATGCGGGAAGTAATTTACCATTGATTTTCACTTATACTGCAGGTGCTTTCCAAAATGAAGTATCTTATAATATTTTGGATCCAGATGGAAATATCATTTTCTCTGATGGACCATTTCCTGCAACTGGAGTTATATATGAAACATTTGCTTGTCCAACTTGTCCAGGAGCAACTAACTTGGGAGTTGATGATTTATTTGGATTGTCAGCAGATGTAAGTTGGATGGATTCAGACTCTGCTGGAGTTTGGCAAGTGGAATATGGACCAACTGGATTTTTACCAAATACAGGAGCAGGGATTACATTTACGACGAATGATCCTGCTGCCTCATTGACTGGGTTGGATGAAAATTCTACGTACGATTATTATGTAATTAGATTTTGTGATAATGGAGATACAAGTGCATTGGCTGGGCCATTTACTTTTACTACAATTACTTTGAATGATGTTGGAGTTTTAGAAATTTCTTCTCCTCTTTCTGGTTGTGGATTGACTGATGCAGAAGTGATTACGATTACGATGACTAATTATGGTTCTAATCCTCAATCACTTGTCCCATTTAAATTTAGTATCAATGGAGCACCCGCAGCAATCAATATTCCTTTAGATGGATACTTTACTAATGTAATTGGTAATGATAGTATTGTCGTTTTAGAGTTTGAAGCTACTGCTGATTTGTCTTTGCCAGGAACTTATGAAATTGCTGCTTGGACAGAATTGGACGGTGATTCTGAATTAAGTAATGATACAGCTTATTATACCGTAACTAATATTCCTACTATTTCTGATTTTCCGTATGCACAAAATTTTGAAGTGGATAATGGTGGTTGGTCAGTTAGTGATGCTGGACAAAACCAATCTTGGGCATTCGGAGAACCTAATGGAACTGATATTCCAAATGCAGCAAGTGGGTTGAATGCTTGGGTGACTAACTTGACTGGAAATTATAATAATGCAGAAGAATCTTATGTAGTTTCTAACTGTTTTGATTTTTCTAGTTTAACAAGTGACCCTACTATTTCTTTATCTATCAATTTTGATACAGAAACGAGTTACGACGGAGGTTGGTTAGACGCCTCTGTTGATGGAGGAAATACTTGGTACAAAATCGGAGGCATCGGTTCAGGTGTCAATTGGTATAATGTCAATAACACATTTAACCAACTTGGTGAAGTTTGGGCAGGTAATTCTGGCGGATGGATTTTTGCAAAACATGAATTAACTGGTGTTGCTGGCGAAGCTGATGTGCGATTAAGATTTGGATTTGGCTCTGACGGATCTGTTAATGGTTTTGAAGGAGTTGGGGTTGATGACGTTGCTATCTTTATTCCAGTTGCCAATGATATGGCTTCACAAAATGTGGTTAATACGACTATGTTGGAATGTGGTGATCCGAATGATGAATTGACATTGACACTTGTAAATAATGGAACGGCTACTCAAACTGGATTTGATGTAGGTTACAATATCAATGGAGGGATTGATGTTGTAGAAAACGTAGGCACATTAACTCTTGCACCTGACGAAACTGCTACTTATACTTTTACTACTCCTTTCAATTCAACAGGAGCTGGAACGTATAATGTTACTGCTTGGACGAATTTACCTGGAGAATTAAATGTTAGTAATGACACGACGATTTTCCAATTTGCAACTTATCGAGTATTACCTTTCAAAGAAGATTTTGAAGGTGGAGCATTGCCTAATGGATGGTCTTCTGATGAGTTCAATCCAGTTAATAATTTACATAATAATATCTCATTTGTGGCCTTTGATAATATGTATAGTTTTGATCCTTTGTTTGAGTTAGTTTCTCCTCCAATTGGACCAATTGCAGATGGCGATTCATTATTCTTCGATTATCGATATGTCGATTTTGCTGGAAATGGGGCAAATGCAGCAACACTTGGAGTAGGTGATTCATTGAAAGTTCAATACTCAACAGATTGTGGTGTGAACTATACTGATTTATTTTTAATCACTCAAGACAACCATGTTACTTCTAATGAATTAGCTACATTCAATATTGACATCTCTAGCCTTGTTGGAGAATCTGTTAAGTTCCGTTTCTTAGGGATTTGGGGAAATGGTGATTATTATTTGGACATTGATAATATTAATATTTTCCAATGTACTTCACTCGATTTAGCAACTAGTATGACTCCTGAATCTAGCGCAGGTGAATTAGACGGAACTATTTCAGTTATGCCAAATGCGAGCCAAGGTCCATACACTTATCTTTGGGATACAGGTGATAATACTGCAACGGTGACGGGAATATCAGAAGGAACTTATGTGGTGACTGTGACAGATGGATTTGGTTGTGTTGATGTAGCTACGATTGATTTGATGGTCAATATCAACGAAATAGATGATATCCAACGCATCAATTTATATCCAAATCCAACAATGGATTTAGCAACATTGGATATGACCTTTTCAAAAACAGTTGACGTTCAAGTTCAAGTCATTAATATAATGGGACAAATTCTTTTTGAAACGTCTATTGGAAAAACAATGGAGGAAAAACTTGAATTGAACTTGGCTAACTATCCTGATGGAATGTATTTCGTGAGGGTAAAAGTTGATAGCCAAACGATTGTTAAAAAATTAATGAAAAATCAACCTTAATGTTTAAGATATAAAAGATAAAATGAAAAAGGCATCCGACAGTTCGGATGCCTTTTTTTTTATATTTTTGGGAAAAATAATAAACCTTCTCACAATGAACATTTTGTGGAAAAATACATTTCACTTAACACGTATTTTTTTTCAAAAAAAACAGCACGAAAAATGAAAATAGGCATTGTCTGTTATCCTACCTACGGAGGAAGCGGAGTTGTAGCAACTGAACTTGGATTAGGTCTAGCAAAAAAGGGACATCAAATTCATTTTATCACCTACGGTCGTCCAGCTCGTTTACAAAGTTTCCAAGAAAATATTTTCTATCATGAAGTCAATGCGGAAGATTATCCACTATTTGAATATCCTCCTTACGATACTGCCTTGGCGAGTAAGTTAGTTGATGTAGTGAAATACGAAGGGTTAGATTTGCTTCATGTGCATTATGCGATTCCTCATGCCGCAGTTGCTTACATGGCAAAAAAGATATTATTGGCCGAAGGGAAATATATCCCTGTGGTCACCACTTTGCATGGAACAGATATTACTTTGGTTGGTAATAATAAATCCTTCTCACCTGTGGTCGCATTTTCAATAAATAAATCAGATGGTGTAACGGCCGTTTCTGAAAGTTTGAGAAAACAGACGTTTGATTATTTTGACATTAAAAATGAAATCAAAGTCATTCCGAATTTTATAGATTTTGATCGTTTTAGAAAAGTCAACAAAGATCATTTTAAAAAAGCAATTGCTCCTAACGGAGAAAAAATATTAGTGCACGTTTCTAATTTTAGAAAAGTGAAAAGAGTCGAAGATGTAATTTATGTGTTCGAAAAAGTATTTAAAAAAATTCCTTCCAAATTATTGTTGATCGGTGATGGTCCTGAAAGAAGAAAATTGGAAGACTTGTGCCGACAAATTGGACTATGTGATGAGATTCGTTTTCTAGGAAAACAAGATGCGGTAGAGGAACTGTTATCGGTAGCTGATTTATTTATCATGCCTAGTGCCAATGAAAGCTTTGGATTGGCAGCACTAGAAGCAATGGCTTGTGAAGTACCTATTATTTCTTCCAATGCTGGAGGAATTCCTGAAGTAAATATTCATGGCGAAACAGGTTTTTTAAGTGATATCGGAGATGTGGAATCTATGGCGAAATATGCCATTCAGATTCTAGAAGATGATGATGTATTGGCTGAGTTTAGAAAAAATGCTTTGGCGCAAGCGGAGAAGTTTGACATTAAATATATTTTACCGCAGTATGAAAAATACTATGAGCACATTATAGCAATGGCTGTTCATTAACGAGGAGTCAGGCGGTTAGGTTGTGGTCGCTGTACTCCCGGCCAGGTGTCAGGTGCTTTGTGATTCACTACTTAATAAAAATCAGAAAAGCTCTTTTTGCTAAAATGCAAAAAGAGCTTTTCTCTATTCTCACCTATAATTTTATCGTAATCATGAAGCCCCTGATTCCTGATCGGGAGTACAGCGACCAACCTGACCGCATGACTCCTTTTAGTTCATAAATAGAATCTTCGCCACTACAGTTTCCGGTTCTTCAAAACCTTTAGTCGTCGTTCCTAAAACTAGGTAAACTCCAGTAGCTGCTTTTCGGCCAGTATAATCTCTACCATCCCAAATCGCCTGCCCTCCGAATGCTATAGTTTCATAAACTAATTGTCCATTAATGTCTGTAATTTTTACATCAGAATCTCTTGCTAAACCTTTAATTGCAATCGGTCCTTGATATTCAGGACGAACTGGATTTGGGAAAACTAAAGGATTTTCTTTATGAATGACTCCACCTTCTGTTGCTTCTCCTCGATAAGAAATAATTCCTTCCGATGTTCCGATAAACACTTCGCCACATTTTGGATCAATAGCAATATCAGTTATCACATTATCAAAAAGAGGACTATTTTCTGTATTAAATTTTGCAATCAATTCCTCTCCATCTGACGAAATTACATAGACACCTGTTGTCGTTCCCACCCATTTCCGATTAGCGCCATCTACTGCAATTGCTTTTACATCTTCTCCAACCAAAAGGTAAGCTGGGATACCATCTTGTTCCACAATTTTTCGAGTTCCTTTACATTGCTCTGTATCAAAAACACTACTTCCACATTCGAAAATAATAATTCCATCACCAGTTCCTACCCACATATCTCCATCCAAGTCTTTGGTGATACAACTTACATTATTAGTACTAAGTGCACTACTCGCAGATTTAATTTGTCGAAATCTTTCATCTCCAGTTATATTTAGATCACCTTCATCAAAAACTAAAATTCCAGCCGTTCCTTCACTTACCGTAAACCACTTAAAATTATTATCATCTATCTCCAATGAAAACAAACCTTGAATATTAGAATTGAGAGGGAAACTTTTCATTTCTCCTTCATCTGTAATAACTGAAATTGGTTCTGTCGTTCCTGGATTTGCAATCCATAGATTATTATTTTGATCATAAGCCAATCCAGCAACTTTGGTTCGAGCAGTATCTGCTACTGTCGAATTTCCCAAAGTAGAATTAGTGTCAACAAGAATTTCGAAGACATCATTTTCATATTTTATCAACCCGTCATAATAAGTACTCGCATACATTAAATCTTTTTCAGGATGAAAGGCAACTCTCAAAAAATCTAAAGTTCCAGCTAAGTCAGGTCGATTTAATCGATTGAAATGTTTCCAATTTCCATTTTCTAAAGTATATAAACCTTCAAAATAAAATTGAAAATAATTCCGAATATCGATTCCCCCTGCAGTTACCCAGAGTTGTCCTTCATGAACTTCAAGGTCATAATTTTTTATAGCAAAAGGAGAATTTAAAGTAAAGCCAGCATTACATATTTCACTATCAATTTTATAGCTTCGAAATCTATAAAAATCATCCGCTACCCAAACCCAACCTTCTTCATCCTCGATAGCATGAAGTGGTCGATCTACACAGAAATTTTTAATTTCAGAAAAACTTTCGTCTGGGTTGAAAAATACTAAATCACCTTTGCATGCTCCTCCTTGACAACTCAAACCGACTACCATATGAGCACCTTCTGTGGTAATATATTCGATTTCAAATCCATTTTCTGGAGTATAAACTTGTTGCAAATTTGTTCCATCAAAACTATACATCGCAGTATCAATACTCATATAAATTTTATCAGAAAAATTAGCAATAACACCTGCACTATAGACATCTGGAAATCCATTATTGGAATCTAAAAATTCCCAAACTCCAAAATCTTGCAGATTCACATTGGTCTGATTGACTGCTCGATAGATTCCTTCTTCCGTAGTGGCATAAATCAATTCATCTTTTACGATCACAGAATTCATAGGAATACCTGTAAACGTAGAAAATACAAAAATATCTTGTTTGAAATTTATTTTAGAAATACCATAACCTGTTGCGAGTAATGCAGTCGAATCTGTATCCATAAAAATGTCGTAGATCCGTTTGTCCCCTGAAATATTATTAAATCGTTCAATATCGGAAAGGGTAATTATCTCATTTGGTTTGACTAAATCTATGGTACTATTAGAGTAAGCGATCATCAATACATCATTCGCTTGATTGTATTTGATACGTTCGATGCCGACTCCGCTGAGTCCTTTTAATTTATCTAAAGTTCGAGTGGAGTTATCATTTTTGTTAATGTACACGATTCCCCAATTCGTAGCATAAATAATATCCTCTGCACTTTGTGTAATATATTTTCCTGCTTGAAATGGCAAATGAGATTTCCATTCACCAATCCCAATGTCAGGTTGGGCTTGAGAAAAATTAAAAGAAAGTAGGATGACAATAAAGGATAAGAAAAATTTATTTCGGCTTGTCATTTTTTATTGAAGTTTATTGAATGTTTTGTTTCACAAAAGAACTACACTACAAAAGTATTATTGTTTTTCAAAAAAACATTAATACTTTCTGTCAGTTCACCGACGAGGAGAGAATGGAGGTATAGGGTATTGGGATAATGGGGGTATTGTAACACTCTCAATACCCATTATCTCAATACCTAATACCACGATATCATTTATATAAACTACTCGAATTAATATATTCAAAAACTGGTTGTGTCACCAAATATTGAATCGAATTCCCTTCCTGAATACATTTACGAATATAACTCGCTGAAATTTGCATCAAAGGTGCTTCAAAAATTTTAATTGAAGGATGAGTAGCCAAATCACCCAGTTCATAATTAGGTCGTTGGTAAACATAGATTTGATGGTGAGTTAGAATCTGTTCGTAATTTTTCCACTTATGCAAAGTACCTAAATTGTCGCCTCCCATAATCAGCACAAAATCTTTGTCAGGATGAGCTTCATTCAAGTAAGTTAAGGTATCAATCGTATAGGAAGGCTTGGGTAAATCAAATTCAATATTGGATGCCTTTAAGTTCGGACAATCTTCAATCGCCAAACGAACTAAATGCAAGCGATCAAAATCTCTCGCTAAGGTATTTTTTTTCTTTAAAGGATTCTGTGGAGACACGACTAACCAAACTTCATCTAAGTCTGTTTGTGTCGCCATATAATTGCCGATAATCAAATGCCCTACATGAACTGGATTAAATGATCCAAAAAATAATCCGACTTTCTTTTTTTTCATTTTGCAAAGATAAACTTAGAGGCATGAAAAGTAAAACCCTTTCCTATCATTATTAAGATAAAAAAGGGTTTTATTATTATGGTTATCAAGAACTTACTCATACCTCAATGACTCAATCGGATCCAACCTCGACGCCTTCAACGCAGGATATAATCCTGAAACCAATCCTACCACCAAGCAAGTCGTAATACCTAAAATAATCCACGCCCAAGGAATCAAAAATGTTCCGCCAATAAAAAAGGTCAAAATATTTCCAATCAAAATTCCAAAGACAATTCCAACCAATCCGCCCAGCTGACAAATCACAACAGCCTCTGTCAAAAATTGAGTTAAGATATTTTTTCTAGTAGCACCAAGTGCTTTACAAATTCCAATTTCACGCGTTCGTTCCGTAACCGAAACCAACATGATATTCATCAAACCAATCGCTGCACCGAGCAAAGTTATCAAGGCAATTCCAATTGCCGACAAACGAATTGCCGCAGTATTTTCTTTGAGTCGTTCGATCAAGCCATCCGCTTTTCTAATTTCAAAATCATTGTCTTCTGACAATTTTAATTTTCGGATACTTCTAAATGTACCAATAGCAGTTGAGATCGCATCATTCATCTTTTCTACACTAGTCAATGCTACTGCTATGTCGTAATTTTTTTGAGAGTGTCCATAAAGCGTTTTGGCTTTGAGTAATGGAATCAGAATTCTCCGATCTTGACTCATTCCCATTGCTGCACCTTTTGATGCTAGGACTCCGATGATTTTATATTTTACATTTCCAACTGAAATGACACTATTGAGTGCACGATCCATATTTTCATTAAACAATGCTTTTACAATATCAAATCCTACGATTGCTTTGCTTTGTCCTGAAGTTACTTCTGTTTCAGTAAAGTTTCGCCCTACTGCAATTTCATAACTTTTGACATTCAAGTAATTTTCATCAGCTCCCAAAACCATTACATTGGGGTTTGTTTTTTCAGCACCATATTTTGCAGTTGCGATTCCTGTTCCCCAACATGACAAGGCAATTTTTGCAGGATAATTAAATCGATCTTTAAATTCTAAGGCTTGTTTGTAGCTAACAACTTCTGCTCTTTTTGCTTGACGTCCACCTCGTTTTCCACTCACACCATCTCGTTTTGGTCTAATTCGAAATGAGTTGGCTTCCATGTTGGAAAAACTATCATTCATAGAATAAATCATACTATCAATGGAAGTTAAAATTCCAACTAATGCCATTATTCCAAATGAAATAATCAACATGGTAATGATAGTTCTCAATAAATTAGAACGAACATTACCAAGAGCTATTTGTACATTTTCTATGATTTTCATTTCCTATATTTTTGGATATTTCTTTTTCATTTCTTGAAAGGCTTCCATTTTTATCATTCCCATAGCTGAAGGATCAGGATAGCTAATTAGCATATTATTTTCAGAAGATTTTCAAATGCTTTTTCAAGAATTTTAACCCTCATTTCTAATTCCATTAACTGATTCATATTTTTTTCTTTTTCATTGATTTTTTCGTTGTGCTAAAATAACCATTTCTTAGATTTTTTTTTTTGAAAATAGAAGCGCATAATCGTTTGTTCGATGAACCGATGATATTTACCGATTTTCCGCAAAAGCATTTTTTACAACTTCCAAGGTTTTATCAAAAACATGTGGACTCGCAGCAATCATTTCTTTTCCAAAGATATAATTTTCACCTCCTTGAAAATCACTTAATTTACCACCTGCTTCTTTTACCAAAAGAACTCCTGCTGCCACATCCCAAGCATTTAAACTATACTCATAATATGCATCAAATCTGCCACAAGCCACAAAAGCTAAATCCAACGCTGCTGAACCAAATCGACGAACTCCTCTTGTTTCTTTGATGAAAAATTCCAATGCTTCAAAGTAAGGTTTCACTCCTCGATAATCATAATATGGAAACCCTGTAGCGATGAGGGAATCACCTAATTCTGTTCTTTTGCTCACTTCGATTTTCTCATTATTTAAATAAGCACCACCATCTTTCCATGCACAAAAACATTCATTTCGGTTGACTTCGTAAACTACTCCTAGAATAATTTCTCCTTGAAACTCTAGAGCTACACTTATTGAAAAAAAAGGTAATTGATGTAAAAAATTAGTGGTTCCATCCAAAGGATCAATAATCCAACGGTACTCACCTTGGCTATTTTCGATGGTTTCTTCTTCTGTCAAAAAAGTAGCTTCGGGAAGTAATTTGCCTAATTTTTCCACTAATTGTATTTCAGCATTTTTATCTACATAGCTGACTAAACTGTTAAGACTTTTAGTTTCAATGTCATTTGGGTTAACTTTTTTTAATTCTTTTAAGATAAATTGAGCAACAAAACCTACTTCATTGCACGTAGAAGATGTAAGTGATTCGAGTTGTTTGGAATTCATATCGTGTTTTTTATTTAAAAAAGATGTATTTTTGTTTAGAATTTCAAGCATCATCAAATGTTAAAAAGATTAAATAAGATAAAATTTTATATCTTTGTTTCTTTATGATCTACATTTGATAAATCTAAAGTCGAAAGTAACCCTTTTTAAAAAACTTTCCTAAGCTTAAGATTTCGTCTATCACCAACCTGTTTTACATCTTTAAACTGTTCTAAATTTTACCCAAAACTTAAGTGAGTATATACTTACAGTTGTATTCATATGATGTGGTATGTAATACATTATATTGACCATTAATTTTTTTATTATAAAATTCCCACTTAACATGAACAAGTTATTATTAGTCTTAGTTTCCCTCTTCCTGCCAGTCTTAATTATGGCACAAAGCAAAACCGAAGTTGGTTTAATGCTTGGAGGAGCAAATTATCAAGGAGATATTGCATCTTCTAAAGCTTTTTCTTTTCATCAAACTCAAGCAGCAGGCGGTATCTATGCACGATACCATGTGACTCGACATATTTCTCTTCGAGGAAGTTTTTTCTATACTAAATTAGTAGGAGATGATTTAAATTTCGCAGATGAAGGAGCTTGGAGAACAGAGAGAGGTTTTAATTTTACTAACCCAGTTTACGAATTTTCATTTACTCCTGAAATTTACATTTTAGGAAATACGATCAAACGTAAATTATTTCGTCCTTATATTTTTGCAGGAATTGGTGCAGCATTTACTAACCCTGAAAATAATCTAGTTGAAAAGGATATTGATGCAGTAGAAAATGAACCAGGTTATTATCCAACTAGTCATTTTTCTTTTCCAATTGGATTCGGAATTAATTTTGACATCAATGATAAATTTACACTAGGTGTGGAAGCTTCTAGTCATTTTCCTTTGACAGATTATTTGGATGGCGTGAGTGAGTCAGGAAATCCAAATGAAAAAGATTGGTTTGCTTTCGGAGGATTAACTTTAGGTTACAAATTCGGTGAAGTTGTTCCTACCTATGTTGATACAGATGGAGATGGTGTAAATGATGATACGGATCTTTGTCCACTTGTATCAGGAACATTACAAGGTTGTCCAGATTCAGATTCAGATGGAATTGCTGACTTGCAAGATGATTGCCCTAATCTAGCTGGAGACAAACGATTAAAAGGTTGCCCTGATTCAGATGCAGATGGAATTGCTGACATCAATGATCTTTGTCCTGATACTAAAGGTGCAATGGCATTGAATGGTTGTCCAGATTCAGATTCAGATGGAATTGCTGATATCAACGATACTTGCCCTGAGCTTGCTGGAACACTTGCAGGAAAAGGATGTCCCGACGATACTGATGGAGATGGAGTTTATGACATTGTAGATAATTGTCCTACGGAAAAAGGAAAACTAAATGGATGTCCTGATGCTGACTTGGATGGAATTGCTGATGCTGATGATTATTGTCCATTAGTAGCAGGAAATAAAAATACAAAAGGTTGTCCAGATTCGGATTCAGATGGAATTGCTGATGCAATAGACGAATGCCCTCTAGTTGCAGGTGTTTCGAATAATAAAGGTTGCCCTGAAGTTTTAGTTGCTAAAGGTGGAACGGAAGTAGAAAGAAAAACTGAAACAGCAGTAGTTAATCGTAAAAAAGAGATGGAAGTAGTTGATCGTAATAGAGAAACAGAAGTAGAAGGAAAAACTGAAAGAGCAGTAGTTGATCGTAAAAGAGAGACTGATGTAGTTGATCGTAATAGAAAAGGTATGGTAAATGGAAGCACATATACTTATTTAGTGAATGATATTTACTTCAATCATACTCGTGCAAGTATTAGCGAAAACGAATTTAATAAATTGGATGACGTTGCAAAATTGATGAATGAAGATCCTTCCCTTAATTTAAAAATTAAAGGTCATACAGATGATACTGGTAATATTAAATTAAACGATCACCTGTCTATGCGTCGAGCTAGAAAATGTTACAAATATTTAGCATCAAAAGGAATTGCATTGGATAGAATGTTATTTGAAGGATTCGGTGCAACGGAGCCTAAACATGATAACTCAACAGAAGATGGTAAAAAATTGAACAGAAGAGTTGAGTTCGCTTTTTTAAAGTAAAAGTGATTTTAGCTAAAAAATAAAAAATCCCGAATCTTTGATTAGTCAAAGATTCGGGATTTTTTTCCCTACTTTAAATGCTTCGTTGGACTAAAATAAAAAACTGAGTACCAAATCATTTTGGTACTCAGTTTTTTTAGTTAGATGCTAAGATGAATTTTTGAAAAATGATTATTTCAACAAATGTCGCATATCAATTTTTTCCAAAACTACTTTTTCAATATCATCAATTACAATTCGAGTTTGTTCCATCGTATCTCGATCTCGAATCGTAACTGTATTATCTTCCAAAGTTTGACCATCAATTGTGATACAATAAGGTGTACCAATCGCATCTTGTCTTCGGTATCTTTTTCCTGGAGAATCTTTTTCATCATACTGACACTCGAATGAATATTTGATATGATTAAAAATTTCTCTCGCCTTACTCGTAAATTCTTCATTGTTTTTTACCAACGGTAAGACTGCACATTTGATTGGCGCCAAAGCAGGATGAACTTTTAAAACTGTTCGAGTCGAATCTTTTCCATCTGCATTTGGAACAGTCTCATCAATCAAGGCATTTGCCATCGTTGCCAAAAACATTCGATCAACACCGATAGAAGTTTCCACTACATAAGGCACATAACTTTCGCCCAACTCAGGATCAAAGTATTGTAATTTCCTCCCAGACAATTCTTGGTGAGCATTTAAATCATGATCTGTTCGAGAATGAATTCCTTCTAATTCTCTAAAACCAAATGGAAATTCAAATTCAATATCCAAAGCTGCATCAGCATAAAAAGCTAATTTTTCATGATCGTGATATTGCAAACTTTTCGCAGGGTGAATTGCTTGATGCCATTTCATTCTGAATTCTTTCCAGTACTCATACCATTTTTTTTGCTCTCCTGGACGAACGAAAAATTGCATTTCCATTTGTTCAAATTCTCGCATTCTAAAAATAAATTGTCGAGCAACGATTTCATTTCTAAATGCTTTTCCAATCTGCGCAATTCCAAAAGGAATTTTTTGACGAGTAGTTTTTTGAACATTTAAGAAGTTGACAAAAATACCTTGCGCCGTTTCTGGACGTAAATATAATTTTCCAGCTTCCCCTGCAATTGTTCCTAATTGAGTGTTGAACATCAAATTAAATTCTCGCACATCTGTCCAATTTCTCGAACCACTTTCAGGACAAGCAATTTCTAATTCTTCGATTAAGCCTTTCACATCTGCCAAGTCACCTTTGGTCAAAGAAGTATTTAATCGAGTTAAAATTGTTTTTGATTTTTCCAAATAACCCATCACTCGTGGGTTAGTGGTTTTGTATTCTTCCTCATTGAAAGCATCGCCAAATCGCTTTTGTGCTTTTGCAATTTCTTTGTTAGCTTTTTTCATCACCTTGTTCTCCACATATTCTTCCACCAACTGATCTGCTCTATATCTTTTATTCGAATCTTTATTATCAATCATCGGATCGCTAAAAGCAGCAACGTGACCAGACGCTTGCCAGGTTTGTGGATCCATAAAAATTGCAGCATCTAATCCAACAATGTTTTCGTGCATTTGCACCATTGCCATCCACCAATATTTTTTGATGTTATTTTTTAATTCCACTCCGTAGGGACCGTAATCATAAACGGCCGCTAGACCATCGTACACTTCACTTGATTGAAAAACGAAACCATACTCTTTACAATGAGAAACTAGTTTTTTAAATTGATCGTCCTGATTTGCCATGTCTTTTTTTATTTAAATATTTTATCTGTTCTTTTACGAACTCAATTTTCTTTTGTTTTTGAAAAAATGAATTTCTATTTTCTTAAAACTCTGAAGTAAAATGAAATTTAATTTCTGGAAAACTTTCTTGAAC
>JBGCCY010000292.1:0-14365 GCA_045104975.1 Saprospiraceae bacterium | reverse complement strand
AGGGGCTTCATGTTTTTCCCAAAACTAAAATTTAAGATCAAATATTGGGGATTACAAAAAGCCCCTGACTCCTGACCGAGAGCATAGCGACCAACCTCACTCCTGACTCCTCTTTTCCAAAATATTTTTTAGAATCATTGCCGCGTGCTCTCTAGTATTTTCAATAAAATACTTGCTGGTATATTTCCCCGCATTAATGACTCCAGCGATGTAGAGATTGGGAATGTTGGTCTCCAAAGTTGTTTCATCATGAATAGGTGTTTGATATTCATCATCCTGAAATTCAATTCCTATTTTTTCGAAAAAATCATAATCAGGTAAGTATCCAGTCATGGCTAGGACAAAATCATTTTCAATATTGATGACTTTGTCAGGAGTTTGGATCGCAATTTTACCTTCTTTTATTTCAATAATATTACTATTGAAATAAGCAGGAATAGAGCCTTCTTTGATTCGGTTTTCGATGTTAGGTTTGATCCAATATTTGACGCGTGGGCTGATAGAATTTTTGCGAACTACCATTGTTACATTTGCTCCTTTGTGATATAATTCTAGCGCTACATCACATGCGGAATTTGCTGCTCCAATCACGACAACTTTTTGTCCGATGTAAGGATGCCAATCATCATAATAATGTTTTACTTTAGGCAGATTTCCTCCTGGAACATTAAGTGTTTTTGGAAGATCATAAAAACCTGTAACGACAATGATTGATTTGCTTTGATAAGTTTTTTTAGTAGTATTGATATGGAAGGTTTTATTGTCTAACTTGTTGATAGTCAACACTTTTTCATAAAAGTTGATGTTCAGTTTCCAATCCTCATTGACTCTTCTAAAATATTCTAAAGCTTCTCGACGAGTAGGTTTCTCATTATGAGAAATAAATGGAATCCCTCCAATTTCTAATTTCTTGGAAGTAGAAAAGAAGGTCATATTGGTGGGGAAGTTATACAAAGAATTGACTAAAACTCCCTTCTCAATTATCACATATTTGAGTCCTGCTTTTTGTGCTTCGATAGCACAGGTCATACCGATAGGACCAGCCCCCACGATGAGTAAATCGTACATTGAAAAAAAATGATTTGCGGTTAATTGTGAATGGTTAATTTCTTAAAATGAAGATTCATTTTAAGAAATTAACCATTTTTTACGAAGGTAACATATTAAATTCTGATTGGGTTTTAAATACCGTACGTTTTTTGTCAATGGAATTTTTGATCGGTAAAATTATGGTAAAAGTACTTCCTTCATCAGGTGCACTTTTTATTAAAATATCACCACCCAAACGATTAGATATTTTTTGGCAAATAGATAATCCTAAGCCAGAACCTTTGGCCTCTTGTCGATTATGCAATCGCTTAAACATGTCAAAGATCTGCTTGTGATAAGCTTTATCTATTCCGATGCCATTGTCGGTAATATTAATATGGTGTTGATCATTTTTTTGTTGATAATCAATTTCAATACTAGGAGTAGGATTATTATTATAGACTAGTCCATTCTCAATGATATTTCTAAGTATAATAAAAAACTTAGCTTCATTGGTTTTAATAATTGGTAATTCTTTGCAAAGAATATCTGCCGTTTTTTCTTCTATGAGAGGTTGTAAAGTAGTCAAAACTTGTTGGAAAGTTTTTCCTAAATCAACCTCTTCAACTTCAATTTTCCGATTAGATAATTTGGAAAATTCTAACACATCTTCAATAAGCGTATGCATTTGTTTAGCGCTGGTCACTACAAATGAAAGATACTCATCTGCCACTTTATCTTCTTGATTTCGCAATCGCATCTCGAGTAAACGAGTAAAACTGATAATATTTCTAAGTGGTTCTTTGAGATCGTGAGAAGCGATATGATTGAAGCGCTCCATCTCCTGATTTGATTTAATAAGATCTACATTTATTTTCTCTAATTCCGCTGTCCTATTAGTAACTTCATTTTTTAATTTATAACTAAGTGCTTTTCTATATTCTGCTCTTTTGTAAAGCAAATATACAATCAAACACAAAGCAATTAGAGCAACAATAAAAGCGGTTGAAGCCATCATTGCTTTCTGAATAGTCAATTTGTCTTTGGCTTGTTGAGTTTTAAGAAGTTGATTCTCTGCCTCTTTATTTTCGAGTTGGAATTGAACTTTTAGCTCATTTAGTTTTTGATTTTTTTCTTGAGTAATCAAGCTATCACTTATCATTTTTAGTTTTGTGTGATAAATGTATGCTTGTGAATAATCGTTCTGAGCCGCGTAACTTTTTGCTAAAATATTATATAATTTTGTGACGTTTTTTAAAGCACCTAATTTCTTTGCAATTTGAATTCCTTCCTTACTTTTTTCGATGGCTTTGGAGTATAATTTTAATTCAAAATAGATTTTCGCTAAATGGTCAAGAGAAATAATAATCTGTTCATGGTCGTTGACTTGACTTGATATTCGATAGGCTTCTTGGTAAGAAAGGAGGGCTTTTTTATATTCTTTTTGTTGATAATAGATATTACCTAATTGGTCCATTACCCTAGAAATTCCAACCTTATCATTTTTAGCATGCGTAAACTTTAATGCAATTTGGAAATGACTCAAAGCTTCGTCATAATCCTCCGCATGACTATAAATACTTCCTAACATTAAATGTGCATCACAAATGAGTGTCTCGTTATTGATTTTGATAGCAATTTCGAGTGCTTCATTGGCATATTTAGAAGCTGTATCCCAGATGCCTTGTTCTTTCATGGCAGCAGCCATATTGAGTAGATTATCACTCATTTGTTGGTCTAATTCAAATCGTTCAGAACACTCTGCTCCCTTCTGATAATAATTGACTACTTCGTCAAAGTTACCAATTTTCATATGAGTACGACCAATATTATTAAAGGTTCGACAAATCAGCATTTGATGGTCAGATTTTTCTGCCAATAAAATTGCTTCTTCAAAAGTTTCAAAAGCCAAATCCATTTTTCCTTGAATACTATAAGCTACGGCAAGAACATTTTTAGCTCGGATGGCACCTTTTGGGAAGTTTAGTTTTTCAGAAATTTCTAAACTTCTTTTGGCAAATATTTCTGTTTTTTCTGGCTGACTTCGATGATACTTCCAACTAAGATCTTCTAATTTTTTGACTAATGAAGTATCCTCAACTGAATTGCTTAATTCAATAATATATAGGCTATCCAAGTTGTCTCCTCCCAAAGATACCTGAGTTATTAGAAAAGAAAATATACAGATTAGAATAACCCTCATTGAATTTTTTATTACGATCAACTTAGACCAAAGTCGTTGGCCTAAAATATATTTATTAAAATAATGTGGAATGAAATAAAGCGTGGGAAAATTCAAGAATAGTAATGCACAGTTGCTTCCAAAAAAGTGTTTTCAGGGCTAAAAAAACAATGTTTTGTGACAGGTTTTTTTGTTGAGAGGAGGAATGTTAATAAATTACGATTTTTATTAATATTCCTTTGCTGCTTTCATGACTAAATAATTTGCGACCCAACCATAGAAAAATATTCCAAGTGCAAATGCATAGACCAACGGCATAGCTTGAATGTTAGCAAATAGATCTAAACCAATAAATGCCAAACCAAATGTCCCAATGATTGAACCATAGATCGTTAAATATTTTCTAGGTTTACTTCCTTCCTGCATCATGAAAATCCCTCCAATAGGAATTAACATTATGATAAACCAAATGCCTAGAGCTATCGATAATATACTATTGGTGATGAAAAAAAGAAGGCAAAAAATAATTCCAATTCCTAAAAACAAGCCAACTATATTGGAGGCGAATTTTTCATCATCAGATAAGGCTAATTTTCCCAAAGGATGCAGTCGTAAAAATAGATTAGAAAAAGGTTGAGCAATCCAAGAAGAAAATGCCCACATGATATAAAAAAGAATAAAAGGATAAAAGAAGGGAGCTAACGAAGGATAGTTCTCGGCCAATTTTATGAAAATAACGTAAACAACATAGGCTCCAATGATGAATTGCCAACGGCTTTTGTCATTCATTTTATTAGTCCACAAGAAAAATTTCAGGATCTGTCGATAGACAATATTTTTTCCTTTGATGGCTTCTTTGAGTCCTGTTTTGGCAAAATTAAAAGTAGGTGCGAGGCGAAGTGCTTCTCGAAAATGAGACACCGCTTCATCATAATTATCATTTTCAATGGCAACCCAACCTTTGTTGGTGTGAGCCAAAGGATCTTCAGGAGATTTATGCAAAGCGTAGTCCAAGGTGATTTCTGCCTCTTTTCTTCGATTCAGTTGGATCAGCGACCGAGCTCGCAGGTTAATTAAATCGACATGCTCAGGATCTGACTCCAAACCAAATTCCGCATATTTTAAAGCCTTTTCCCATTGATCTAAATTGAGTGCAATAGATCCTTTAATTAAAAAAAACTCCGCTCCATTTGGGTTTAAGAGTAACCCATTGTCCGCAGCAAGGATAGAATCGTCGAGACGATTGGCGAGCAAATAAATTTTAGCTTGGAGGTAAAAAAGGTATGGATTATTAGGTTCTAGTCCAATAGCTGATTCAATAAGTTGAGCAGCATTTTCGTGATCTTTTTCAGTCGAATAACAAAAACCGAGTAACCCCATCGCATAAGCATTGCTTGGATTTTGGTTCAATTCAAGGCGCAACTCCTTTTTTGCCAGATCAATTCTACCTTGTTGCAAGAGGAGTTGACCTCTCTCCAAATGGATACTCATATTAGATTTTGATAGTGAAGTTGTTTTAAAATGCCTTGCTGACCTACGGGAAAAGCATTGCGACTATTGGGCTTTAGTTTTTTTTCATCCCAACCCGCTGTGGTTGAAGCTCAAAAAGAACTTCGTCAATAGCCACAAGTCTTTCCGCTCAGTTTCAGCAGACATTTTAAAAGAACTTCAGTTAATGAAAAGTAAAAGTATGATTTTAAGTGGGAAGTTTTTTGATGAAAAACAAATAATAATCCTGATGAAAAAGGAAAATTAACAGTTTTAAAAAATAATAATTGAAGGAAAAGAGCATGTCTTAAAAGAAGGCAAGTGAAAATTCAAGGCTTTTGTGACGGCATTATTTATAAAAAAATGAATGTAAGTAACTGATAATTAGATACTTTAAATATTAAGGTGACACATATAATAAAAAAACATAAACCAAAAATACCGTTTTTAGGGTAGAAAAATCTCTTTTGCTTAGTCTATCTTTGTCTTATCAATCATGAACAACAAATAACTATCTAATAAAGATTAGGTAGAAGAAACCAGAGTAAAATTCTGGAACCAATTTTAAAAAATCCCATGGACTGCAGGTTTAATAAAACCCACACATTTCGAACGCCTTTTTTACATTTATACTTTTTAGGAAAAAAGTTGATAACTAATACACCACTTCACCCCTCCTCCAAAAAAATAAAAAAGGAAAATTCAATTTAATTTAGTGGACTAATTTTTTGCAGTTTTATTTCTTAAAAAATATTTTGACCCTTTTTGCGTAGCGTGAAAAAGAGAATTTGATATTTGGACAAAATAGTTTTGGTTCCCAAAAACTAAGAGATTTATACCAGAACATAAATATTTGAGATTCTATTAGAATCTTATTCGAAAAAGAAACACAACGAATTATTTTCCCATGATTAAAACGAGTGCGCCATCCTCCCAGATGTAGAGTTTTTAATGTTATAAAAAACTAACGTCTATTTTTCACTCCAGTTTTTTTCCCATATGGGTCTTTTTTATGAATCAAACAAACTCGGAAGCAAAGGTTTAGGACAACCTATGTTAATTGCTTTCCTATATCATAAATTAAGATTTTGTAATCAACCAATTGTTTAAAAAATGTATAAAAACCTACTAACTCTTCTCTTAGTTTGCACTATCGGATTGTCGCTTCAGGCGCAAGACCCTACCATGACCTTACCTAGTATTATTGTCGATGAAAGCGAGGAATTTGAAATAGAGATGTCAGTATCGAACTTCACAGATTTAGTCACCATGCAATTTACTATCCAATGGGATCCAGCAAAAATGTCTTTGTTGGAAATTTTTGATTTTAATCTAACCGATTTAGATGAATCAAGATTTGGAGATACGACTACCAATACAGATTTAGGATTACTTCCTATGTCTTGGGAGGATAAGGACTTATCAGGAACTTCAGTTCCTGATGGAACAGTCATTTTTAAATTGAGAATGAAAGCGATGGGTAATCCAGGAGATACTGTCCAATTATTATTTGTGGGTGCACCAGCTGCTATCGAAGTGGCAGATATTACTTTTGAAGCAATTCCACATATCATAGTAAATGGTCAGATTGTGTTTGAAGATATAGTTGGAATTGATCAGTTGGAAAAATCAAGTATTCAATTATTAAGAAATTATCCAAATCCATTTACGGATTTTACAACAATAGAATTTGAACTACAGGAAACGACGAACACTACATTGATAATTACCGATTTGTCAGGAAAGGAAATTTACAGAAATACAGAAAAATTGAATAGTGGTTTTCATCAAAAGAAAATCGATTCTACTATTTTCCCTTCCACAGGAGAATACATTTACTATGTACAAACGAACAGTAACCAATTGTTAGAAAAAATGATTTTTGTTAAATAAGTAAGCAATCAAACTAACTAAAATATTAGATTCTTACTTAAATTCTTTAACATCCACATCCCATTAGGACATGAAAAAAATAATAACACTATTACTCTTAGGATGGTTAGTAACATTTTCAACTACTGCGCAAGTAGTATATAATGTATCACCATCATCATCTAGTGCCGATCCAGGTGCAACTATTTTTGTAGACATTACAGTTGAAAATTTTGTAAACATGATTGGTTTCCAATTCGAAATGGAATGGAACGATCAAGTTTTGCAATTTCAAGAAATTACTACACATGGTAACATCATGTGTAATTTTGGTGGAAATCCAACAGTTTGTTATTCTTATCCAAATGATTTTGGTCCAGCAAACATTACAGATTTCTTTTCAACTAATTATGTAGATCCATCTTTTTTAAATCCATTACCAAATACTTTAGCAGACGGAGATAAACTCTTGACTATTGAATTTTTGGTAGTTGGGCAAGCTGGTCAATCTTCTCCAATAGATTTTAGAGGGCCAATATTGGCAATTGATTCTGACTTTAATGAGTTATCTGTAGCAAACGGAATGGTTACTGCGAATAATGGAACATTCAATGTGAATGGGACAGGATGTGCAGGAGCTGGCGATGTGACCTTTACTGCTTCTGACGAATCAGGTGATACTGGTACATCAGGAAGTGTAAAAATTTCGATTGATAACTTTGAAGATGTAGAAGGATTTGGATACACCATTAATTGGGATCCAAATATTATTTCTTTTACCTCTGTCGGAAATTTGAACTTGCCAGGCTTATCTAATCCAGCTCCACCCGCAGTTGGAAGTTTTGGAGTATCTCAAGTTTCAAATGGAAATTTATTTGTTTCATGGGATAATTCTTCAGGTGTCACAGCTTGTGATGGAGATATTATTTTTGAAATATTTTATGATATTATCGGTGCAGGTCAATCTGATACAGATGTAGATTTTACAGGAAGCATCGAAGTAATTAGAAATAGTCAATTAGTTCCTCATGAAGTAAATTCAGGATCAGTAATGGTTACTGGAAATGGAACTGGACAACAAACAGGAATTACCTTTATCGCAGAAGATGTTACTGGTGAAACAGGAACTCAAGTATGTGTTCCTGTTAAAGTAGTGAACTTTGATCAAGTAGCTAGTTTTCAATATGATTTAAGTTGGGATCCTGCAGTTATTTCATTTGCTACTATTTTAGATGGTGCAGGTCAACCACTTTCTCCAATTGGACCAGGAAATCCATTAGGTTTATTAAACCCTAATCCACCTGCAATTGGAAACTTTGGAACTACAAATGCAAGCAATGGTGTTTTGTCTTTATCATGGGATAATAGTTCTGGGGTAACTTTGACAGATCAAACTCCAATTTACCAAGTATGTTATGACATCATTGGTTCAACGGGCGAAACTTCTGATATAGACTATACAGGTACAATCGAAGTAACTGATGTAAATGGTTTAGCTGATTTTACAGTAATATCTGGATCAGTAGAAGTAATTGAAGTTTTTAATGGCGGATTAAATTTAGAATGGGATTGTTGTGAAAAAGCAAACCCAGGAGAAAATATTTGTGTAGATGTAAGAGTAGTGGATGGATTTGATGAAATTCTAAGTGCTCAATATGGAATGCTTTGGGATAATTCAGTTGTGACTTTTGAGTCAATTGCATTTGGAAATGGAAATCCATTAGGATTATCTGTAGGAAATAATTTAGTGTATGATGCAAATGCTGATGCAGTAAAATTACTTTGGTTTGATAATTCAAGTCAAGGAGTTAGCTTGAGTCCGGGAACATCATTATACCAAATCTGTTTTGATGTAACAGGCGCAGTTGGTACAAATGGAGATTTGGAGTTGGGACCTATTCCTAATTCTGTTCCTCCTTTTTCAGTAGAAATTTCTAATCCTCAAACTACAGTTGACTTTTTAGGGAACTCATGTAATATTACAGTAGAGAATATTTTACCAATTACAATTTCTGAAACAGTTACCAATCCAACTTGTGTTGGAGATACTGACGGAGCAATTGATATTACAGTTTCAGGAGGTGTTGAAGAATACACTTATGCTTGGTCGACAGGTGCTGCAACTTCTCAAGATATTTCAAATTTAGCAGCGGGTAGTTATACTGTTACCGTTACAGATTGTAAAGGAGTTACGGCAGAGCAAACGATTATGGTTACTGATCCTGCACCAGTTACTGGTACTGCTAATATTACTCAAGTATCAGGTGCTGGAAATAGTGATGGAGAGATTGATTTGACTCCAAGTGGAGGAACGCCAAATTATACCTACTTATGGTCAAATGGATCAACTAATGAAGATCTTTCAGGATTACCAATTGGAACATATACAGTAACAATTACTGACGCTATCGGATGTACAGGAATTGTTAGTTTTGATGTACCGAATGCATGTAATCCTATTACAGTTACTGTATCAGGTTCTAGTGTAACATGTGCAGGACAAAGTAATGGAACTGCAACTGCAAATGTATCAGGTGCAACGGGTACTCCGACATTTACGTGGTCAAATGGTTTACCAAGTCAACAAACAGTTTCTGGTTTAGCACCGGGGACTTACTTCGTAACTGCTACCGATGTTAACGGTTGTACTGGTTCATCATCAATTGCTATTGAAGATGGAGCTAGTCTCTTAGTAAATATAGTAAGTACTACTAACTTAACTTGTTTTGGAGATAATACAGGATCAATTGAGATCTCAGGATTTGGAGGAACAGGGCCTTATACAGCTGCTTGGCAACCAGGAAACATGTCTGGTTTAGTGATTAGCAACTTAGCTGCTGGAACTTATACTCCAGTAATTACTGATTCAAGTACAGGATGTACTGCTTCAGGAAATCCAATTACCTTGACACAACCTACTGATATTTCAATGAGTAGTTCTGTAACTAATACTTCATGTAATGGAGGAAATGATGGATCAATCTCATTGAGTATTTCGGGAGGAACAGGAAATCCAAATAACTATTCAGTAACATGGAGTAACGGAGGAACTGGTCAAAATTTAAATAGTTTATCTGCTGGATCTTATACACCAACAGTAACGGATGAAAGTGGATGTGTAAAAGTTGGATCAGCTATCACAGTTGGACAACCTACACCGATTACTTCAATACCTACTATTAATAATGCGTCTTGTTTTGGTGAGTGTGACGGATCAATTAGTATAAATATCGGAGGAGGAACTCCTGGATATACTGCAACTTGGAATACAGGCGCAACTGGAACATCAATATCTAATTTATGTGCAGGAAATTATTCTGTAACAATTACAGATGCAAATGGATGTACATTTATAGATACTTATTCAGTTTCACAGCCTGCGTCATTTGGTTTAAATTTTGTAGTGCAAAATGAATCTCCTGCTGGAAATGATGGAGCAATTAACTTAACTGTTTCTCCAACAGGAAACTACAGTTACTTATGGAGTAATGGAGCAACTACAGAAGATATTTTTGGATTAGCTGCAGATATTTATAACGTAACAGTTACAGATAATGATTCAGGTTGTACAGCAGTTGGAGGTGATGCAGTTACCAATACATTATCGATCCAATCTGAAATAGTAACCCACGTAACTTGTCATGATGGAAATGATGGATCTATTGAAATAACAGTATCAGGAGGTACACCAGGATATACTTACATATGGAGTACAGGTGGTAGCCCTTTTGCTCAAACAAAAGATGTTTTTGGCTTATCAGCTGGAACTTATGTTGTAGCGATTACAGATCTAGCATTGACTACAATCACAAAAACTTATGTAATTACAGAACCTACACCAGTAACAATTTCCAATGTAGTGATCATTGACGAATCAGATATTGATGATGGATCTATCAATATTACAGTTAATGGTGGAATGGGACCTTACTCATATTTATGGAGTAATGGAGAAATAAGTGAAGATATTGTTGGCCTACCTGATGATAATTATAGTGTAACTATAACTGATTCAAAAGGATGTATTTTTATTTCAAATGATTATACAATTGAGCCTTCTTCTCCGCAAATTGGAAGTGTTGATATTACTGATGCATCTTGTTTTGGAGATTGTGATGGAAAAATCTGTATAAATATTGTAGGAGGAAATGCTCCTTATATGGTTACATTGAATGGAGGTACTCCAACTACAAGTAATGCTACGACAGTTTGTTTTGGAGGACTTTGTCCATCAAATAATTATGTAATTGTAGTTACCGATGCAGATGGACTTGAAGTAACTAGTGCAACTTACATAGTTGATGAGCCAGCTCCAATTTCAATTACAAATGTTGTTATCACGAACCAGTCTCCTAATGTATGTAATGGAAAAATAGATATTACAGTTGTAGGTGGAACACCTAATTATACTTATGAATGGAGTAATGGAGCAACAAATCAAGACCCTGATGGATTGTGTATGGGAACTTATGGTGTTACAATTACAGATGCTAATGGATGTATCTTTGTTTCGCCAGAATATACGGTTACTAAGCTTACTGAAATTGATGCTGAGATAACTTCAGTTGATTGTTTTGGAACACCTACAGGAGCAATTGATTTAACCGTAACTGGTGGTTTCCCTCAGTTTACTTACATCTGGATTGAGGTTGCAACAGGAGATACTATTTCAATGAGTCAAGATATTAGTAATGTTATTGCTGGTGATTATCGAGTAATCATTACAGACGGGATGGGAGTAGTTATTTATGATGCAACCCTAAATATAGGACAACCAGCTAATCCAGTTTCAATTATTTCATCATCAATAAATAATGAACCAACACCTGGAGATTGTGATGGAGGTGAAATCGAAGTTGAAGCAGGTGGAGGAGTTGGAGGTTTCTCATTTGAATGGGTAAACCAAAATGGAACTCCAATAGCTGATATTCAAACAGGTAATATATCGATTATTACTGGGCTCACAGGAGGAGAATATTTCCTAACCGTAACTGATGCTAATGGTTGTACAGATGTTTTCCAAACAGAATTGGGTGAGTGTCAAATATCATTAAGCTTACAATTGATCACACAGTTGACAGTTTCGTGTAAAGATGATACTGATGGAACAATATCAGTATTGGGTGAAGGTGGAGATAATCCATACACTTACGAATGGAGTACACTTTTCTCTGAAACAGGAGATGATGGATCGACTATTGAGAATCTTGCGCCAGGATCTTATGAAGTTACAGCTACCGATGCAAATGGAATATCTGTAATTGAAATCTATACAGTAATAGAACCTGCACCAATCCAAGTTACAGTCAACGTCTTCCCAGGAAGAGCAGAAGCTATCGTTCTTGGAGGAACTGCACCTTACACTTTCCAATGGGATCAAGTAATTACCACAGAAGATTTTATAGAAGGATTGCAAGGAGGAATCGAGCATGTCTTGATGGTAACAGATGCTAACGGATGTACATCCGAATTATATTATTTTGATCTTGATTACGATACAGGATGCTATGAAGCAAGAACTGTGATCTCTCCAAATAACGATGGGTTGAATGATAATTTTTACGTCAACTGTTTAGAAACTACTACAGTTAAAGTAATCATCTTCAATCGATGGGGACAACAAGTGTATCAAAATGATGACTACGATAACTCATTTATTGGAATAGGAAGAAGAGATCAAGTACTTCCTCAAGGGGGTTACTTCTACGTACTTGAATATGAAGATGCCAATGGAGTTACTCAAACTTCTAAAGGTTCACTTTCAATCGTAAGATAAAATTTTAACTCCCACAAACACATTAAGCATGTTGAGCATTTTTTTCAAAATTGCTCAACATGCTAAAACAAAAATAAACTTGTCAAACATGAAAAAATTATTACTCTTAATAGCTTGCTTCTCATTTTTAGCTATCAACTCAAATGCTCAATACGAAGCAATTTTCAGTCACTATCAAGTCAATAAATTATTAATCAATCCTGCTACAGCTGGATTTGACCAAGAGAATCATAATTTATTTATGAATGTTCGAAATCAATGGTCAGGATTTACAGGAGCGCCTGAATCTTATTCTTTAAGTTACAACGGACCAATCGGTAAAAGTCTTGGACTTGGAGCATTGGTTTTTACGGAAAAAGTGGCAGCATTCACTCGATATAGAATGCAATTATCTTATGCTTTTCGTTACGATATTAATCAAACAAAATTAGGTTTCGGAATGTCAACTGAGTTCAATCGAACTCGATTAGATAATTCAATTCTTAATGATCCTTTATATGACAATGGCGATCAGATTATTGAAGATGGAGTAGATGGATATAGAAATTTTGATGCTTCTTTTGGAGCATATTTAGAATTGCCAGAAGGTACTTTTTTCGGATTATCAATGCCTAATCTAATTAATAATAAATTAGATGAGATCGCTGGTGAATCTTCAGGAGGACTTTTTAATTACTACCTTTTTAATGCTGGTCACCGCTTTGCAATTGACGAGAAAAAAATTACAATCGAGCCTTCTATTTTAATTAAAAAAGTAAGAACTGTACCTTTCCTAATGGATTTGAATGTAAAGGCAGGTTTCTTAGATGAAAAATTAATTGCTGGTTTGACTTACCGAATGGGAGATGGTGGAGCACTTGCATTTTTAGTAGGAACGAAGTATAAAAGTCTTCAATTTTACTATAGTTATGATGCTTTCATGGGCGATTTCCAACAGTATAATTCAGGATCTCATGAGATCACAATAGCTTACAAAATCAAAAGAAAAACAGGCGGATTCGATCGCTCTAAAAAATATAGAAATTAAACCGAGTAAGACAGGCGTAAGCCGTAAGTCATTGATATTCAATTGTATATAAAATATCAAAACTCGAAAGATGTCCTTTAACAATTGGTTTTTGGGATGGCTCCTCTCAGCAAAATGTCTGAGAGGAGCACCTTTATTTTAAACTCAAAAAAAGGTTAGTTATTTCATCCAAAACGCTCATTAATTTCTTCCTCTTATAAGCCTTCTCAAACATCTGGCGTGTCTATCCAGCAGACCTAAAAAAGCCTCCCTATTCCTTTCCTAGCCACTTATACCTATCTACTTAATATTATCCTTCCTTTTCTAATTGTTTAAAAAGTGTAAATTTTAAGTCTTTAACCGCTTTTTCTACAAGCCAAAATCCTCCTAAAAGAATGATGATTTCACTTAGAATAGTATTGTAAAATTGAATACTGTAAAACTGTAATTATGTAAAATTTTATTTTTTATAAAATGATAAATACCATTTTTAAGGTATATCGCGATATTGGTATTTTCATTAATTTTATATAAAAAAAAGATATGTTATTTAATGCCATGATCGTATTGTTTTTAGTGATGACTTTTATAGAAATGACTAAAACAGAAGTAACAGAAAACTCAGACCTATAGAATTATAGATTTGAGTTTTTTCCCTCTCATCATTTGCTTGATTTATCAGCATTCCATCATTTATTTTTGCAATCTAAGATTCCTTTAATCTGTTTAATGAAAGACAGATTTTCAAGATATTAAATTGGTTTTAATTGTTTCAATATTCGGTATTTGGGATAAAACTCTACAACTTAGTTGCAGAGTTTTTTTTTTGTCAAACCTTTGGTTATAAAGAGTTGTAGCAAAACTGTTTTTATTGCAATATGAAAAATACCGATTCACGGGTATGGCGCTGAGGGGATAAAAGATGTAATTTTAAATCATCAAACGAACAAACAACAACTACCTACAAAAAGACTTACCATTCTAAAAAAATAAAACAAAAGGCAAACACTAG
>JBGCCY010000291.1:0-13645 GCA_045104975.1 Saprospiraceae bacterium | reverse complement strand
TTTTCATGGTTAAGTCGCTCTACCGCAGGTTCGATTGCATCTACATGCGCAACCATTGGTGAAGCAGTAAGTTTTTGCAAATCACTTTGAGCGATACGCCCAATTATGAGATCACCTCCTCGAAGAGGTGTTTGCAAATGTGTAATGTTAAATGTGTGAATGAATTGAAGACGATTGGCTTCCAAATTATCTGTCAAAAGTATTGCTACATCAACAGTTCCAGGCGATTTTACGGCCCACTCTGGAAATCGTCCCTCCCTAATTTCAGGTGAAAGTTTTTCTTGAACAATATACTTACGTAAGGTTTTAATACCACATTTCTTCAATTTAGAAGAGTTCATTTTTGTGGGAACCTTAGCTAAATAGCTATTTTTAGATTGGTAATTTATTATTTCAATCCCTGCATTTTGCAAGGTTTTCATTTCCAATTTTGAAGGGATTTTATCAAAAGAAATAACTACTACATAGTCTTCTCCTAATATGTCTTCTTGGAAATTTTGTTGCTGTTCAACAAATTGTTGAGGCTGCATTTTTTTCGTGGTTGAGTTGTCGATCGATTGATTTTGACCGCGCATCTCCGTTACGCTTATCATCAAAATGATAGCGCAAAAACTCATTATTGCATTCTTCATAAAATTGTAACACTTTGAAATGTCATGAAATAATCACAGGAATAATCCAGTCATTAGCTATTATTATTTTTTTGCATCGTAATTTTTAGCTAATGCTTTTTCAAGAAATCTGTGATAAAAAAAGGTGTTACTGTTGATAGTGTAGTTGTTTGCGAAAAACTGAAAATGGGGAAAAATTGTGGGGTTTTTTATGTTTGTGTATCCTGCATCGGAACAATTATCTAATAGGCAAACAATATGCCTAGACCGCCCATTTTAGGGGTAAGAAAATAAAAAATGTAATGTTACTGTGACAGCGTTTCCTATTTTTATATGAAAAACTAATTATTTGAAAAAAAACTAATGTGGAGTCATTTTTTGTTAATAAACCTAATGAAATCAAGGGATAAAAAAAACATAGTTTTTCATATAACAAAAAGAATGTTGCGTTATTCGCAAAATTGTGGGGGGTAAACCACGAAATTTTACGATAAATTATATGTGTTTTTTTACAAAAAAAAAGGAAAGGTGAGTAATTAATTCAATCAAAGGAAAAAGGGATTTTGGTTAAACGTCTTTCAACATATATAAAAGTAGTTTAAACATTGAATCTTATATCTTCCCAACAGTAATCCAACTTCATCGGTATTTTAGAATTGCCACGGGCTAAACCTGCTATTCTCTGTTTTAAAATAAAAAGCAATGAATTTTGTCCATGGTCTCCTTAGTATATTTTCTCCTTATGCCATTGAGATTGGACTATACTACATGTTGAACAAATAGGGGGGACGAACCTTGTTGTCATCGTTGTATACCATGAGTGTTTTTATTCAATTATTTCAAAAACTAATTCATTGCTGACTAAAAACATTTCTTCGGTTTCTTCATTAATGATTCTCTTTCCTTCATTTTCGGGATAACCGTTCATGACCCAATCTGAATCAGGCTTATGTTCGAAATAAAATCTTACACTATATTTTCCTAGTCTTCGAGGAATTGATGGATCACTTGTCCATTTCAATTTTATTCCAAATTTGGGTCGAAGGCTTACAATATCTCTCCTATTCAACCCATTCATATTTCCACATCTCGAAATCTTTTCTTTTATTTCAGGCAAAGTATCAGGATGAGATTCCTCTTTTTCCAAATCAATTACTGACCATCTTATTGTTGGAGTTCGCCATCCAACATTACTTCCATCTCCTGGCTGCAATATTTTAATAGTATCTTTTGTGAAATTATTCAATGAAACTTTAACCTTTGGAAATTCTTTCTTCGACAAACTCAATTTTTTATTTTCAGTAGTTATTCTTAAATCCATTTCCTTTGCCATGTACTTTTTCATAGATGCAATTGGCATTCTATTTTGACAACTTATACCAAAAATTAAAACCGATAAAATTAAGAGGTAATTTACTTTTTTTGACTTCATCGTTTTTTTCTTTTTTCATGGTACACTAGATTTAAAAAGTTAAGTATTGACATCTAGTAAAATAATAGATTAAACCTCAAGCATAAATCTTACTTGTCTAGGGCTAACGCACCAAAATAAAACGGGACGGAACTACGTCCCTCAGAGAAAATTAAAAGGTAATTGTTATACAAACAGAGCCAGTCCTAACGGACTTCTAATGAAATAAGCCCAGCGGGCTGTCCCCGTTTATAGAGATTGTCTTCAATAAAGTAAAATGAAGGACGTAGTTTCGACCCGATTATTTTTGGTGCGTTTGCCCTATTACTTATCAGCTCCTCTCTTTTTCCTCACTTAAATTTAAACTTCCTCTAAAAGCTTGTTGAAAAATCAAAATGGACTCTGAAACGCAGGATTCTTTGTAAAAACAGTATCGGTGAGTGTATGCAAAAAGTTGACTAAATCTTCCTTCTGCTGGTCTGTCAATTCCAAAGGACGGATATTAACATCTATATTCGAAGCATTTTCATGATTAGGACTTTCATTATAAAAATCAATTACCTCTTCCAAGGTTTCAAATCGCCCATCATGCATATAAGGTGCGGTCAAAGCAATATTACGTAAAGTAGGCGCACGAAACTTCCCATTATCAAAAGTATCCTGCGTCACTCCTCCTAACCCTAAATCAATAAATTCAGTCAAAGATCCTACTGAGTCTAATCCATTATTAAAAAAATCGTCAGTAGTTCCTAAATGCAAAGCATGACAATGTGCACATTCTGCATCAGGCAATCCTCCTTGAGCATCTGTAAACATTCTCATTCCTCTATCTTCTGAATCCGTAAATGCAGCCTGTCCTTGAAAAATTACTTTATCATATTTTGAATCCGCACCAATTAAGGTTCTTTCAAATTGTGCCAATGCTTTAGCTGCGAGCTCTTTAGTTATTTCTGATCGATCTACAATTCCAAAAGCTTCTCGAAACATCTCAGGGTAACTGGGGTGAGCTTTTAATTTCGCTTCTACATTTTCCCAGGAGTCGTGTAATTCTATTGGATCTTCCACAGGTACCAATGCTTGCTCTTCCAAAGTATTCGATCTTCCATCCCAAAAAACACCTTTTTCTACATAACCAATATTTAACAAACTCATTGAACTTCGGACTCCTGAAATTCCATCAATTCCTACACTCGTAGCCACTCCATCTGAAAAACTTAAAGACGGCAAATGGCAACTAGAACATGACATAGTACTATCTGCCGAAAGAATTGGATCATAAAATAGATGTCGTCCCAATTCAATTCCTTCAACGGTCATTGGATTATCCACAGGAATAAACATGGTTGGATAACCATCTGGCTTAGTAATAGTAAAACTTTGAGGATTGTAGGGAATATCAGAAAGGTCGCCTGTAACGCCACATTCTTCTGGCGTATCATCATCACCGCAACTCGAAATAGAAAGGAAGAGAAAAAAGGAAAGAAAGTATATTTTGTTCATAGTTATTAGTTGGGAGTTAACGATTTAGGGTTTGTAAGAACCCTAAATCGTTAATTTATTTTACTAATCAATAGCTAAAGATTTATCTTGCAAATTATCCATAATCTCATTCACCAAATCCATGTCATTAATATTATGGGTTCCAGTTTCTGTCATCACATCAATATCTTCAAATATCATTTTTGCATCGACGGTGAAGGTAACCTTTGAAGTTACATCTTCTTCAAGCGTAATATCTTTGGCAAAAAATCTAGATCGATAAGCATCATCTGAACCGGTGTGATAAGCTAATTTATGAGAGAAAGTTCCATCTGAATCTACATCAATTTTAGCTTCTGTTTTGGAAAAAATAAAACTGTTCCAAGCTGACCAATAATGTCCGGCCTTACGAAGTGGATGACCACTACCATAATCTTCCCAACTTGTTTTATTCAAGTCTGAAGCAACTCCTATATTTATCTTGATTCCTGAATATTCACCAACTGGAATATTCGGAGCTGTGATCACAAACCCTTCAGTAGCATCGTCCACATCAGCTGGCTTAAAACTCAAATCAACAAAATTAATTTCTAACAATTCCGTTTCCTCTGGATTTCCAACTATCTCTTTAACCAATACTACATTTGAAATGTAAAAATTGAATTGATCAAACCTAATTGGATTTCCATCATAATCATAATCAGTATTGATCATTAAAACTTCATCCGCATATTTTCCTTTGAAAATTAACTCCACATCAGTAGTTTCCTCTAACGTTGGATCTGGTTTACAAGAAAATTGGAAAAACAGGAACGAAGCAAATAAAATAATAGGAAATAATTTTTTCATAAGAATTTCTTTTGACCTTCCTCTAGAAGGTTATTTTTTGTAAAAAAACAAATATTCAAGACTTAGAATAGAAACGTCAGAATCCATGTTTCAGTTTTCAAAATTGATAAAAATATTGATGATTTTTATCAATTACTCCCCTATTTCAAATGCCTCTGCCGTATTACTGACAATTAAGGATTTAATCGTTTCTATATCATCTGCTTCAAAATTTATGCCTTTAAGCCACGTAGAGTAATTTACTTTTAGTGGGATTTCCACATCAAATCCTGGCTCTATTTCTCCAAATAAAGGAAGGGTTACTTGAATTGTATCAGCTGTTTCTTTTCCTATTTTATACGTTGTAACTAATGTTGAATTAGTTAAAGTATCTGCCACCAAAGAAAATTCTTGATATATAAAACCCGAATCACGAGTAGTAAAATGCATTAGATTTTCGCTACTCAAAGGATGCGAACTCGCCAAAGTATCTGCATCAATCGAACTCAAATTATCATCAATTCCAACCGTAAATCTAAGTTCCATATAAGTCCCTGGTTTCCGAAATTCACCAATCGAATAATTAAAAGAGTTTCGTGTGACTAGCACAAAGTCATCTTTGATAGTTGTATCTTTTGAAGTCTGCGAAATAGCATCATTATAAATCATCACAGTCATTTCATCTTCAACCTCAGCTGTATCTCCATTTGTCATAACTAATTGAAAATCAGACAAATAGAACTCCATTCCTTTGATTTGAAAAAAATTATCATCTAAATTATTAAACGTAGAATCTGCTGAATGATTAATCACAGAATCTTGCCCTAAAATACCTTGTGTGGTAATGCTATGCGTAATTTTTAAATTCAAATTGGGGAAAGTGCAACAGTCATCACAAGGTTCATCTGCTGAGGCATTGTAGTTGGTGGCATCGATATTTAAGCAGCCTTCGGTTGGGGTATAGCAACTGGAAATAAGAATGATGAGTAATAATTGACAAGTGATGAATCTGAGATTTTGAAAAAGAATTTGAATATTTTTAGAATTCATATTTGTTGTTTTTATCAATTTAAATTCACCATCAGACTAAGTAGATTTTTTTGTAAAAAAATCGTAACTATTCAGCAAGTTTAAAATCAATTTTGCAATAGTTTTTAACCAAGTGAAAAATGGAGAGGTTGTTCTTTTTCATTGAAAAAAAAGAACCAAAAAATTCTAGACGAAAAAATAGCTTAACTCTAAGCAAGCTCCCGTTCCCTCATTTTTCGCCGAACCTAACCCGCCCCATTTCTCATAGACCATTATTTAATTTTAGTTTTCCTGGGTAGCTACAAAAAATCAAATAGTAATCTGTGGTGAAATCAGACTCTAAAAATTACTTCCCATATTCCTTCACTAACTTTTTAATCAACTGCTTCACTTGAGAAGAAAATTCTTTATTCATCATCCAATTATAATATTGCTTGTCTTGTGTCAAAACTTTCGCAGCATCTTGTCCTTGATATTTTCCAAAATTAAAAACAATCACCCCTTCGTGATTATATTTTAATCGCATCGTTGCATCAATCATTTTATCATCAGTCGTAAAATGATGCAAAGCTTTCATATCATTTTGAACTGGTTTCTCAATGATATTTCCATCTCCATCTTCTAGATCAACGTCTTGATATTTTTCTAATTGTCCTTTTAACACATCAATCGTTGCTCGAACATCAGATAATGCATCGTGTGCATTTTCGATTCTTTTACCCGTATAATATTTCAACGCAGCACTCAACGTACGAGGTTCCATTTTATAAAAAATCCGTTGCACATCAATCGTTCGTCTTCGAGTCATATCCAACTCAATTCCTACTCGAGCAAATTCTTCCATCAACATCGGCACATCAAAACGATTAGAATTATAACCTGCCAAATCTGAACTGCCAATAAATTTGAGCAACTGATCAGCTACTTGTTGGAAAGAAGGTTTATTTGACAACATCTTTGGAGTGATACCATGAACATTCATCGCCTCCTCAGAAATTGGAATTCCAGGATTTATCATCATTTCTAACTCCACGGGTTCGCCTCCGTTTTTTGGATATTTGATAATGGCAATTTGTACAATTCTGTCTCGCACTACATTCAGCCCAGTTGATTCAATATCAAAAAAGCAAAGGTCTCGTTCTAAATTAAAATCCATGTTACGTTCTATTTTTTGGTTCTTAAACAGATCTCGTGTTTTTACTTGATCACGAAATTTGTCTAGGAATATATTTTTTATAAAAAATTATTCTACAATTGTTCCTTCAAATCCTTTAGTATAAAAAGTCTCCAACTCTCCAGTCTCATTCGCAAAAATAAAAAAGGCATCTATATTAATTAGTCTTTCAGCTAGTACTTTTGATTTTTCTAAACCCATGACCATCATTGCGGTGGCATAAGCATCGGCACTCATACAATCGTCAGTCATGATGGTAACGCTGAGTAAATTGCTTTTTTCTGGAAACCCTGTTTTTGGATTGATCTCATGCCCATACCATTCTCCATTGACTTCATGGAAATTTCGATAGTTCCCAGAAGTAGCAATGGACTTGTTATTAACTTTTATGATGGCTTCGTATTCATTAAGTTGAGCGTTGATTTTTGGAGTGTTGATAGCGGTAGTCCAAATATTTCCTTGGGAGTTTTTTCCTTTAGTTCGGAGTTCGCCGCCAATTTCTACGAGATAGTTTTTTGATTTTTTTTCTTCGAAAAAATCAGCGACTACATCTACTGCATAACCTTTCGCGATAGCGGAATAGTCAAGTTGACTATTGGGGTTTATTTTAGAAAAATTACAAATCAAACCAATTGTAGTTCCATCACATTTAATATTTATTTTTTCAAAACCGATAAGATTTTTTAATGAATCAACTTTAAAACTATCAATTTTTGAAATTGCTTTTTTCTCTGTATAACCAAATCCCCAATAGTTCACCAAAGGCATAACTGTAGGGTCAAAAAACCCATCACTCTCTTGAAATATTTTTTGCGAAGCTAAAGTTACGTCACGAAAATATTGACCAAAAATATTTATTCCCTTGTTTTGATTAAATTTCGAAATTTCAGAATCAGGAATGTAAGTCGAAACTGCCTGATTTATTTCCACTAAAATCGAATCCACCTCTTTCTTAAAATTCCTTCCCAACTCATCTTCATAAGTAATATGATAAGTCGTCCCCATTGTTTCACCTGCAATTTTTACAAACTTAGGCGTGGAAACTTGCGGTTCATTTTGACATGAAAAAAATAAAATGAAGGAAATGAATGGAAGGAATTTTCTCATGAATGGCTACTTTTTTTGATGGTGCAAAAGTAGATAAAAAATGGTATTCTTTTTAAAACTTATGAATTTTGTACTTTTTTTTAATAAAAAATAACAAGTAGTAAATGTTAAAAAAAAGTTATCTACGAAATAATTCGTTGATGTTTACATACATTTACAATCAAAAAAATATCCATCATGAAAAAACTAAAATTCTTCACCCTCTCATTCTTATTTTTGAGTATTACCTTTTCTTCTTTTGCCCAAAAAAATAAATTATTACATTTTGAAACAAACAAAGTTTTATGCCTTTATAGTTTTTTGGAAACAGCCACAAATGCACCAGGAAGTTCCTCTTCCTATCGAGAATATATTGATAACGAATTGAAAAATGAATTAGCTTTTAAAGAAATTCAACTTCGTTTTAGTGCACTTAATTTGAAAGGAGATTTAAAAAAGGAAGGTTATCCATTTAGTCGACATTCTTCCAAAACTGTACGAGACCTACTCTGGATTGCATCATCTAACTCATTGAATATCAATGACTTAAGCGATAGAATTACTGGTTTGATCTCTAATCATGATCAGGCAGAACTAATTGATATTTTAAAAAAAGCAGAACCGTTTTACGATAAAATAGTTTGGGATAAAGTCCAAGATAAAATTGCTCGAATCGAAAATCAACTGGAACCTTATGGTGAAAGAATTGAAGCACTTTTTCTAAAAATCAGTAAATTTTATGGTACCGATTGGAATACCAATATTCCCTTCAAAGTGATGCTTTACCCAATCCCCTTAACGAATGGAGTGACGACTGCCATTCCAAAAGGGAATGCTTTAATTTGTTCTTTTCTTACAGAAAGAGAGGATGATTATATTGGAAGGTTGGGCGTTATTATTCATGAAATGTGTCATATCTTATATGATGAGCAGCCATTGAAATTGCAAAACAAAGTGGATGGCTGGTTTACAGAATCGAAATCTGATTTCAGCAAATTAGCTTATTCATACATTGATGAAGGTTTAGCCACAGCAATTGGAAATGGTTGGGCCTATCGTGAAATCCATGGCGAAATCGATCAAATGGAATGGTATAATAATATTTATATTAATGGTTTTGGACATGCGTTATTTGATGATGTTTCAAACTATTTATCGCAAGGAAAAACAATGGATGAAGCTTTTGTAAAACAAGCTATTAGTTTATTTGGGAAAACATTTCCGAAGTCAAATTCCAAGGTGGCTACTTTGTTAAATGAAGTTCGCATCTATTCAAGTGAAGAGGAAGAGAAAGAAGTTGATCTCATTTTTGAAAACTTGCATAATAATTTTCAAATCCGTTCTGCTTGGTTTTCCTCTCCAGTTGAAGATCCAAAATCTATAGAATCATTTCACGAAAAGACAGTCACTAAATTATTTATCATTACTAAAAATAATTCTGCTACACTTGATTTGATCAAGAAAGAATTTGGATTACTCCATGAATTTCCCTCGTATGAGAATTTTATTTTTAGCTCCAAACATCAACCAAGTAGAAGTCCTATTATTATTTTAAATCTAAAAACTCTAAATAATTTAGATACTATTTTGAAGGACTTAAAAGAAATGGAATATTTAGATTTTGAAAAAATAATAAAAATAAAAGGCAAGTAAATAAAAAATTGAGGTCCGTTATTTAGGAATGATCAAATAAGAAATCCCGAATTTTGCTTTCGCCAAAATTCGGGATTTCTTATATTTTCTTTATCGAAAAAAAGTTGATTTATTTGATCACAAATATTTTAGCTTGCCTCTCCCCCACAATAATCATATTGTAAGTACCTGCTGGATAATTCGAAATATCTAATTCAAATTTATTAGAAATTCCACTATCCACCTCAAGGTTTAAACGTTGAATAGTTCTTCCTAACATATCGTTGATTAAAACTTGCGACTGAGATCTTGTTGGAGTAAATTCTAAATTTATAATATTAGAATTTACTGAAACTGGATTTGGAAAAACAGAAAGTGTGTTGTTTCCTTTACACTCTTTTTTTGCCGAAATATTTTTTGAATATTTAAAAGATCCATCGAAATTAATCATTTTCAAACGATAATAATTGCTGTATGAAGAGTTTAAATCAACAAATTCGTAGAGTCCCGTATTTGGAGAAAAACCAGAAGTAAATTGAGTGTGAATTTTATAAAAGTTCTGTCCATCTCCACTCCATTCAAGTTCAAACAATTTTAAATCAGTTTCGGACAAAGTATTCCAAATTACTACTACCTCACAATTTTTAACTTTTGCGGAAAAACGACCTAATTGGCTGGAATCAGTATTATTGGAATTTGCTATAGAAGATTGAGTCAATAACAATAAAAACAACAAGCAATACATTGTTTTTGAAAAGATAGAATTAAGGCTAGTTAGATTGTAAATTAATTTCATGGATTTAAATTATTTAAAAATAAAAAATACGGGAGGAGATTAATTAGATGGGAAGTTAAAATGATGAATGAAAAAAACATGCCATTCTTTTTTTTGGGGAAGAATCATTTTCCAGCAAACAAAAAAGGCATCCACAACAAGTGTGAATGCCTTCATATTTAAACTAATCCCTTAAAAGAACCATAACGGACTCTAGGAATCCTAATGGAACCTAATGAGTAATTGCTTACTCATTTTCTTTAATCCGGACGGTCATGTAGATATGAATTATCAGATCTGATTTCAGGTTCTACATCATCCGTAATCGAAAGTCTAGACAAATTAGTTTCCTCATTACTGTGAGGAACATCATCTAAATTTACTTTTCGACGTAAGTAAGCTGGTTCATTTTCCAACTCATTTACAGTTTGTGGATTATTTAACTTTACGCTGAGATTTCTCAAGCGTTCTTCTCTTTTTTGCGCTTCGAATTCAAGTCTTCTTCTTCGTTCTTCCTCCATTCGTTCTTTGTCCTCACTTTTCACATAAGGCTCTTCATAGGAGTATCCCATTTGTCTTTGGTATTGCTCATAATTAGATCGAACGTTATCGAATTCTACTGTATTAGCAGATTGACCTTTGTCATGTCCTACTTCAAAAATGCCATTCTTTTTTTTAGCATTTTCTGCACTATCCAAAGGAATCTTGATTTTAGCATTTCCAGTTTTGACTGCAGTTGGTTGGCTTTCTTCAAAACCAGTTGCGATAACTGTTACACTTAATTGGTCTCCCAATGTTTCGTCATAACAATTTCCCCAAATCAAATCTGTTCCAAAACCTGCTTCCTCTTGAACGAATTCTGTGATTTCAAAAATCTCATCCATCGTTACCTCCTTATTTCCAGAGGTAATATTTAATAAAATGTGCTGTGCCCCTCGAATATCGTTTTCTTCCAAAACTGGAGAATTCAATGCTTCATCTACAGCTAATTTGGCTCGGTCATCACCTTCAGCAGTTGCAGTTCCCATGATGGCAACTCCACTACCTCGCATAACTGTATTGACATCTTCAAAATCCACGTTCACATAACCTGGAACTGTGATGATTTCTGCAATACCTTTAGCAGCTGTTGATAAAATATCATCTGCTTCAGAGAATGCTTCAGACAATTTTAAGTTCCCGTGAATCTGACGTAATTTATCATTAGAAATCACGATTAATGTATCGACATTTTTCTTTAATTCATCTAGTCCGTCAACACCTTGTTTTGATCGACGACGACCTTCGAATGAAAATGGAAGAGTTACAATTCCTACCGTTAAAATATCCATTTCTTGAGCTGCTTTAGCAATAATTGGAGCTGCACCTGTTCCGGTTCCTCCACCCATTCCAGCAGTTACAAAAAGCATTTTTGTTCCGTTGGCCAAGAAAGTTTTGATCTCGTCGATAGACTCGATACAAGCTTGGCGACCAATATCTGGTTTTGAACCTGCACCTAACCCTTCAGTTAAGTCTGGTCCTAATTGTATTTTTGTAGGAACTTTACTTAGTTCCATTGCTTGGTTATCAGTATTGCAGATCGCAAAATCTACACCTACGATTCCAAGATCAAACATGTGATTGACAGCATTACTTCCGCCACCTCCGACGCCAATCACTTTGATTATTGAGCTAGTTTCTTTTGGCAAATCAAATAACATAATAAGTGTGTTTTATTTTTTTTTAAAGGAATTAGATATAATGTATCTCATAGTGCTCGAGCGTTGGACCTTTTACGATGGACGTTTTACGATCCCTTTTAAAGTCAAACGTTCAACGTTTTAAAATTCAGAGTCTGGTTCGTCTTCAAACCATTCTTTCGTTTTTTTAAATAATTGGTCGTACCATTTGCCACCAACTTCTTTTGCATTTGATGGTTCTTTTGCTCCTACCTCTTCTACTACTTCTGCAACTGGTTCTTCAATTTTTTCAGGACGTTTTTCATTGGCATCAACACCTTTGATTAACAATCCGATTGCAGTTGAATAAACAGGACTACAAATTTGCTCTGAGTAGCCATGAGCCAATTGCTCGATAGGCAAACCAATTCGAGTATTCATCCCTGTGTGGTAAGCTGTTAATTTTTCGATGTGACTCAACAAAGCACCTCCCCCTGTCAAAACAATCCCTCCAATTAACCTACGCTCATATCCAGATCGACGAATTTCCCAAACCACATAATCCATAATTTCTTCCACTCTTGCTTGGATGATTCTTGCCAAATTCTTTTCAGATATTTCTTTTGGATCACGTCCTTTCAACCCAGGAATTGTGATGATTCGATTATCATAAACTTCTTCCGCTAAAGCAGATCCAAATTTGATTTTTAATTTCTCAGCTTGCTGATGAATTACTGAACATCCTTCTTTGATGTCTTTAGTAATTACATTTCCTCCAAATGGAATCACAGCTGTGTGCCGAATAATACCTTCTTGAAAAATAGTAATATCAGTAGTTCCACCACCTATGTCTACAAGTGCAATCCCTGCTTCTTTTTCTTCAGCACTCAAAACACTTGCCGCTGATGCGATAGGCTCCAAAGTCATATCTGCTACTTGCAAACCTGCTTTTCGAACGCATCTGTCAATATTGTGTGAAGCAGTAATTTGTCCTGTTATTATGTGAAAATTAGCTTCCAATCTTACTCCTGACATTCCAATAGGATCTGTGATTCCTTGCTCATTGTCAATGGTATATTCTTGGGGAATCACATGCAAAATTTTATCGCCTGGAGGCAAAACTAATTTGTACATATCACTCACTAATTGATCGATATCTTTTTGACTAATCTCTTCATGATCATCTTGCCGCGTCAAAATCCCTCGGTGTTGCAAACTCTTAATGTGTTGCCCTGCAATCCCCACATGAACAACTTTGATTGGTTTCCCAACTGCTCGTTCTGCTGCAGCAACAGCATCAGAAATTGCTCTAACTGTTTTTTCAATATTGGTTACGATTCCTCGCATCACGCCTTCAGAATCTACTTTGCCAACACCCAGAATCTCAATTTTTCCATGTTTGTCCTTACGACCTGCAATGGCACAGACCTTTGTTGTCCCTATGTCTAAGGCAACGACGACTTCTTGTTTCGGTAAGTTTGTCTCCATCATAATGTTTCTAAGTTTAAAAAAAGAGTGTTATGTTCTTTTATGGTTAAATAATGTAAGGGAATAAGTTCTTTTTTTTAACGGTGAACTGTTAACTGTGAATGATTAATATCGCTTCGTGTAATCATTAACCGTTATCATTCATCGTTTTTCACAAACCACTTGCTTGCGATATTTCAAATTAATGGTCTTATACTTTTGCCAACCTTCTCTCGACATTCCTTCATCGTAGAATAACTCTAAGCGATTAAACTTGTCTTCCACGTCTTCGTATTTTCCAAAAATTATTTTTTGTCTTCCCACTTTTGGGATGAGCGTAAATTCTTCATATTGATTGACATAGATTTGTTCGATCATTGGATTCAAAAATTCATCACCTAGAATGTACTCTGTCAGGTCAAACATTTTTTTCAAAAAATGTTTTTTCCTCGGCTCTTGAAAATCAGGAGTGTATGGTGGAATTTGTCCCGTTGC
>JBGCCY010000290.1:0-9751 GCA_045104975.1 Saprospiraceae bacterium | reverse complement strand
TTTTCCGTCGATAGTAGTTTTGATGACTTCGTGTCGTTCATTATCTGAAATGTACAGGAAGTCTTCGCCATTTTCTACATTTAAAGTTAAACCATGTGCGCCTGGGAAATCTGTTCCCCAGACTTCAATTAATTTTCCAGATTTATCATAAATGATGACATTGTTTTTGGTATGATTGGTCAACAGAATAATTCGGCCTTTGGAATCTTGCACCATTTCATGACAATCATTGACTGGATGAAAATCGGAATTTAATGCACCCCAGTTTAAATCAATTTTATATTTATGAGAATTATGGCCGATGATTAAATCTTTGATTTTTTGATTTTGAAATGAAGATGGAAAGGGATTATTAGCTTTGGCAAAAAGAGGTGTTCCTGCTAGTGCTAATAAAGATGCTCCTATAAATTTTCTTCTTTTCATTTTGTTTTATTTTTTTCAAAGCAGAGATGGAGAGACGCAGGGTCTATTTTTTTCCTTTTTGAAAATTCTCTGCGTCTCTCCATCTCTGCTTTGAAAAATAAATTTGACTTTAGTCAAAAAAATAGAATCTTAAGCAATCAAATCCTTCATCACCTTCCCATGCACATCTGTCAAACGGAATCTTCGACCTTGATATTTGTAAGTCATTTTTTCATGATCGATTCCAAGTTGATGCAACATCGTCGCTTGGAAATCATGAACATGAACTGGGTCTTTGACAATGTTATATCCTAACTCATCCGTCTCTCCATATACCATTCCCGGTTTCACTCCGCCACCTGCCATAAAAATAGTAAAGGATCGTGGATGATGATCTCGACCATAATTGGTATCTGTTAAGGTACCTTGGGAGTAATTTGTTCTTCCAAATTCTCCACCCCAAATGACCAAAGTATCTTCCAACATTCCTCTTTGTTTTAAATCCGAAATTAATGCTGCAGTTGCTTGATCTACATCTTTGGCTTGACCTTGAATTTGCGTAGGTAAATTTTCATGTGAATCCCAACCCATGTGATAGAGTTGGATAAAACGAACATCTTGCTCTGCGAGCCTTCTTGCCAATAAACAATTAGCAGCAAAGGTTCCTGGCTGCATAGAGTCTGGTCCATACATTTGATAAATATGATCCGGCTCTTTGGAAATGTCTACAACATCTGGAACGGACGTTTGCATTTTATAGGCCATTTCATATTGAGCAATTCGGCTACTGATTTCAGGGTCGCCAAATTCTTCGAGTTGTTTGGAATTTAATTCTGCGATTTGGTCGAGCATTTTTCTTCGACTTGCTCGATCAATTCCATCAGGATCTTTAAGATATAAAACTGGATCTTTTCCCGAACGAAATTGCACACCTTGATGGAGGGAATGTAAAAACCCATTTCCCCATAATCGAGAATAAAGTGGTTGTCCAAATTTTCTACCTGTACCTCTTGACAACAAAACGGTGAAAGTTGGTAAGTTATCATTCATACTTCCCATGCCGTAACTTAACCATGAACCCATGCAAGGTCGCCCTGGTTGTTGCGATCCTGTTTGGAAAAAAGTAATCGCAGGATCGTGATTGATTGCTTCGGTGTGCATGGATTTGATGATGCATAAGTCATCCACTATTTTGGAAGTGTAAGGCATCAAGTCTGACATGTAAGTTCCGTTTTCGCCATGTTGGGAAAAACCAAATTGCGAACCTACCATAGGAAATGAATCTTGTCCAGAAGTCATTCCAGTTAATCGTTGACCATTTCGGATAGAGTCAGGGAGTTCTTCCCCTCGTCTTTTATTGAGCATTGGTTTGTAATCAAAAAGTTCTAGTTGAGATGGCCCGCCACTTTGAAAAAGATAAATGACTCGTTTTGCTTTGGGAGCAAAATGTGGTGCATCTAGAATTCCTTGGAGGTTATTCTTTTGAGTTAAAATTCCGCTTTCGGATTTATCAAATAAATTGCATCCTCCGAGTAAACTGGAAAGTGCTGCTACTCCAATTCCTGTTGCGGATTTGGAGAAGAACGCTCGGCGGTTCATTTGATGTTCTCTTTCTTTTATTATTTTACTCATGGTTGAGTTTTTTAGATTGTGTTACTCACAAGGTGACTTTGAGTCACCTTGTGAGTAGGGTTGAGTAATCATTTATCCTTTTGTAATCGTCTCATCCAAATTAAAAATCACATTGGCAATAATCGTATAAGCTGCCATTTCAGGAACTTCTAATAAATCTCTTTGAGGGTATTCTCCAATTTGTAACAATGCTTTTGCATCCTTTGGAGATTTTTCAAATTTGGTTTTTTCTTCGTTGAAAAATTGTAATAACTTATTGAGTTCGTCTTCTGTAATTTCTCTAGAAGTCGCTAATCGAAACATCATTCCTATTCTTTTTTCTAACTCTTTTTCTTGATCGATACTTTGGTAAGCCAACACTCTGGAAGCTTCTACAATTTGTGGATCATTGAGCATGACCAATGCTTGAAGTGGCGTACTAGTCGTTGATCTTTTCACCGCACAGACATCTCTAGTAGAAGCATCGAAGGTCATCATGCTGGGTGGAGGAACGGTTCTTTTCCAAAAAGTATAAATACTCCGTCGGTAAATTTTTGAGCCTTTGTCTTGAATATATTTTGCGAGACTTCCACCGCCGCCGCCAATTGTTTCTGCCCAAAGTCCATCAGGTTGGTAAGGCTTAACACTTGGCCCGCCAATCGTTTTGTCCAATAATCCACTTGTCGCTAGTGCGTGATCACGAATCATTTCTGCTGAAAGTCTTTGGCGGGAGGCTCTTGCGAGTAGATCATTTTCAGGATCAATTTCCAATAATTCTTCGGTTACTTTTGAAGACTGTTGGTAGGTCGCTGACATCACCATCGTTTTTAGCGAAGCTTTTAAGTCCCAACTATTATCCATTAATTGAGTGGCGAGCCAATCTAATAATTCAGGATGAGTAGGTAAAGAACCTTGGTTTCCAAAATCATCAGGAGTCGCAACTATTCCTTTTCCAAAACATTGTTGCCATAATCGGTTGACAGTCACTCGTGCGGTGAGTGGATTTTTTTTGGAAAAAAGCCAGTTGGAAAGCCCAAGTCTATCTTTAGCAAATTTGTCATCAAATGCTAAGATGGAGGAAGGCATTTCTGAATCAACAGGAGTCGTTGGTTTATCATAAGCACCTCGATTAAGAATATATGCTTGCCTTTTTTTAGGCATTTCTTCCATCACCATTAAAGGAATTTCTTTAAGGGTATCAAGGTTGTTGATGAAGGTCAACGTTTCCTCCATTTCTTTTTGAGTAATCTTGATATATGGTTTTGGAATTGCGCCATAAGGTTCAATCAATCCTTCTTCTGGAACATTATTGAAAAAACTAAAAAGACTGAAATAATCTTTTTGTTGAATCGCGTCATATTTATGATCATGACATTTCGCACATTCAAAAGTTAAACCGAGGAAAGCTGTTCCAAATGTTTGCGTTCTATCGGAAACATATTCGACTCGATATTCTTCTGGAATGACACCACCTTCTTGAGTGATTTTATGATTACGATTAAATGCCGTAGCGATAATTTGTTCTCGTGTAGGATTAGGTAAAAGATCTCCCGCCAATTGCCAAGTGACAAATTGATCGTAAGGCATATTTTTTTTAAAGGCATGAATCACCCAATCTCTCCAAGGAAACATGATGCGTTCTAAATCATCTTGGTATCCATGAGAGTCTGCGTAGCGAGCAATGTCTAACCAATTGGTAGTCATCATTTCTGCATAAGCATCAGTTTGTAACAATCTATCTACAACTTTTTCATAAGCATCAGGACTGTCATCTTTTTCAAAATTATCAATCTCTTCCAGGGTAGGAGGTAGGCCTGTCAAATCAAAAGTAACTCTTCGAATGAGTTGTGCTTTGGTTGCCATGCCCATTGATTTTAAGTTTTGGGCATTTAGTTTTGCCAAAACAAAATTATCAATTGGGTTATTTATATTTCCTTCAGAAACGGCTGGAACCTCAGCATCTTTTATGGGTAAAAATGACCAATGCTCTTTCCACTCTGCTCCTTGCTCAATCCATTTTTTTAGAATCTTTTTTTCATAATTACTTAAAGTTAAATTGGATTCAGGTGTAGGCATTATCTCCTCAGGATCTTCTGTGAAAATTCGTTGAACCAATGTGCTGTTTTCTGCATCGTTTGGAATAATGGCATAGTGATCTTTGTTTTTTCCTAAAGCAGCAAAAGCACCTTTCTTGGTATCAAATCGTAAACCTTCTTTTCGAGCATTTTCATCAGGTCCGTGGCAAGTAAAGCAACGATCAGATAAAATAGGTTTGACATGGAAGTTGAAATCTATTTTGTCAGGAATTGCTTTAGAAATCGCAGGAGAAGAAATCACTTGATCCGTCTTGCAACTACTTGGGAATAACAATATAATTACAAAAGCAATTGTCAAAAACAATAGGGATAGTATGGTTGATTTTTTTGTATTCATAATCTATGGTTAAAGATTACTAATTTTTTTTACGCAAAATGATTTAGATAATTTTGTTTTACAATTTAAGTTTGTGCTTTAATGGGCATTGTTCTTTTTTTCATTGAAAAAAAGAAACAAAAAATTCTAGGTGAAAAAATAGCTTAACACAGGCAGGCTCCCGCACCCTCATTTTTCACCGACCCTTGCCCGCTCCTTGCTTCTCATGGTTTTCCTTTCAAGTATAAATTTCCTTATTTTTAAAGCAATACGTAATTTTGAAATGAAAGTAAATTTTGATGTGTAACACCATAACTACTCTTGATTCATGAAATTTTTATTACGATTGATTAAATCAATTCTTTGTTGGACACAATCATAAGTATTTCCTGCATCTTCGGGAGTATTTAGAATGTAGTCCACCAGTTTTGAAAGTGTGGTGGTCACGACATGCATTCTAGTATCTGATGAACCATAATAAATTAATACTTCTCCATTTTCGCGAAGTACCCAGCCATTGCTAAAAAGAACATTGGAAACATCTCCAACTCTTTCAATTCCCTTTGGTGCAAGGAAATGTCGATTGGGTTGTCGGATCACTCTCCACGGTTCATTTAGATCGCAAAGGAAAAGATATAAAACATAGCGCAACCCTGCTGCCGTTCTTCTGACACCATGGGCAGAATGTAACCATCCAACTTCTGTTTTTAAAGGTGCTGGTCCCAATCCATTCTTAACCTCTTTGATCGTATGATATTTTTTATGCTCAATAATTATTTCATCCTCTAATTTTGGAAAATTAATATCTTCACAAGTTCCCCAACCTATACCACCTCCACCTCCAGTTTCAATAAATCCATCCATTGGGCGAGTGTAAAAGGCATATTTTCCATTGACAAATTCAGGGTGCAAAACACAGTTTCGTTGCTGAGGCGATTTCGTAATAATATCAGGAAGCCGTTCCCAATTGATTAAATCTTTTGTTCTTGCCAATCCATTTTTTGCAATCGCAGCAGAAGAATCATATGGTTTACTTTTGTCCTTTCGTTCGGCACAAAATAATCCGTAAATCCATCCATCTTCATGTTCGACTAATCGAATGTCGTAAACATTCATTTCAGGGTCTTCCGTTTGTGGCATCACAATCGGGTAGTCCCAAAATTTAAAATTATCAATCCCATTACTACTTTCTGCTATGCCAAAAAAAGATTTGACATCATTACTTTCTATGCGAGGAACTAATAATATTTTTCCATCCCTCTCGATCGCTCCTGCATTGAAAACAGAGTTGACTTCCAAGCGCTCCATAAAATGAGGGTTGGTTTCAAAGTTTAAATCGTACCGCCAACAAACAGGAATATGTTGCGGTGTAAGTATTGGATACTTATGACGATAGAATATACCGTTATAGTTTTTTTCAATCTTAGGATTGTAACGAACCATCAATTCTAGATGTTCTTTTTCAACCTGATGTTTTCTTTTTGTAAAATCTGTCTTGTTGGTTTTGTTAGTCCCTATCATTGCGAATTATTTTATTATCAAAAAATTAAGGGAAGTTTGAATAATGATGAATGATGGATTTTGAAACCATTCAAAATTTATCATTCAAAATTATTGCTACCATGTTTTTTGCATTGGGTGTGCTTCGGTATTGAATATTGTAGTTTTAAAATCTAGTTTCTTTTGGTCGCTAAAAAGAAGGTAGGCATATTTCATTGTTTCTGCTAAGAAAAAACTTTGCATGTCATCTTGTTTTTCCATGGTTCGGACATCTTTTATTTCAGCATATGCCTCATCCGTTTTACAATGTTTGATTATACTTTCAAACATCGTTTTCCCCATTTCAAAATATTTCTTATCACCTGTATGATGAAAAAGATAGGCAGCAGATTCAATATTCTCAGGACGCAAAACATAAAACCCATTTAGAATTTCTCCTTTCGCATAATCATATTGTTCTGGTTCAATACCATGGTCCGTCCATAATTTATAACAAGACTCTTGCACCTTTTCCGCCGTTGCCAAATCTCCTCCTAGGGCAAGCATGGCAGGCATAAAGGCATCTAGTGCTCCAAATTGAGTTCGGATTCTTTCGCCTGTGTCCATATCCACATGACTGTACCACCAGCCGTTTTCGGTTTTATCTAAACAATATTTATTGACTGAGGCGATACTAGTATTATACATTTTAGTGTACTCAGGATCTTCAAAGAGGATTCCCATCTTTAATAAATATTCATAGTACGAATCGATCATTCCGCTGATGTGACTTTCCTTGTTGTACCAAGTTCCTTTATTGACATCGATGACTGTTCCTACCAAACCTGTTGTTGGAGATCGTTTGTCAAAAAGGTATTTCATTGCAGCATCTGCTTTTTCTTTATAGATTGGATTGCCTGTTAATTTACTTAGCATGGCAAATTCTAATTGGAGTGTTCCTACCTCGGCAGGGTTATTTAAGTAGTCGCTCGTCTTGCCAGTTTTTAAGTTAACCATTCGATAAGGCATTCCCGTTGGAGAGTTAAATGCAGGTAATAATTTATCGCCAAGCTCAGTTGCTAAGTCGAGGAATCTTTTATCGCCATCCAATTGGTAAGCACTAATCAATCCTCCTAACAATCTAATTACAATTTCAAAAACTTGCACTTCCATATCATGATCGAAAGACAATTTTTCAAAAATTAAATCTTTACACTCTTTTGCTTCCTTGTCTAAGTCCATTAAGATCATTGTGTCAAATGCATCTATCGGAGTCATCACCATGGAGTGGGCGTACCAGTTGGAACCTTTTTTAGAAAGTGGTTTTAGAGAGTCGTCGCCCCAAGCATATTTTTTGTACCCGCTCCAAGCATGAAGAAATTCAGCTTTGACTTTTTCAGCCATTGCTTTTTTTTCTATGGCAAAAGTGTCTTCAACTGTTGTGGAAGGAGGTGTGGATGTCGAAGTGGTTTCTGAATTATTTTCACAACTCAGAAATGAAAAAATAATCAATAGGAAAACAGATGGAAATGTTCTTGTCATTGTTTTTATTTTATTATGTAGTGTTACACACACTAAACTAAATTTGCTTTGTTTTACATTTTGAATTTAGGTGGATGAATTTGACATTGTCCTTTTTGCATTGGCAAAAAAGGACCAAAAACCCTAGACGAAAAAATAGCTTAACTCAAAGCAAGCTTCCGCACCCTCATTTTTCGCCGATCCTCGCCCGCTCCTTATTTCTCATGGTTTTCCTTCCAATTTTAGATTCTTTATAAATGATACTTTTTTTTAAGTAAAGAAAACATTATTATGTGTAACATGAGTTACTAATTAGGTTCATTGATCATTTCCATTTCTAAGGTTCCACCACCCATCAAATCTTCATGTGTCAAGTAGAATTTATCATAAATCTTACCATTCCATTTGACTGATTTGATATACTTATTTTCAGCAGAAACGTTATTTGCAATTAATGTAAATGTCTTGTTATTTTTTACTGGGATTTCTACTTTTTCAAATAGGGGACTACCGAATACATATTTCCCATCAGCAGGGTTGAATGGATAAAAACCCATTGCGCTGAAAACATACCAAGCTGACATTTGTCCACAATCTTCATTTCCACAAAGTCCAGTTGGTCCTGAATTATATTGAGTAGCTAAAGTTTTTCTGACAATTTCTTGTGTCTTGTGTGGTTGTCCTGCGAAATTATAAAAGTAGGCGATATGATGACTCGGTTCATTTCCATGTGCATATTGGCCAATCAATCCTGAGATATCTGGAGAAGCATTTTCGCCTTCGATAGTAGAGTCTACCACAAATAGTGAATCTAATTTTTTGACAAAATTATCGTTTCCACCATGCAATTGAATCAATTCATTTGGAGCATGTGGTGTAAACCAAGAGTGTTGCCAAGCATTCCCTTCCGTATATTCTGCTACATCAAAATTGTGATCAGAGAACTGTGGATCAAAAGGTGTTTTCCATTTTCCATCAGCATATTTGGCTCTCATAAATCCTGTCGATGCATCAAACATCGCTTCGTAACTTTTAGCTCTTTTGGAAAATTCTTGGTAGTCTTTTTCCTTGCCAAGTGCTTTTGCCATTTGAGCGATGCACCAATCATCATAAGCATATTCTAACGTTCGAGTAACCGATTGCCCTGCTTTGTCATAAGGGATATAACCATATTCTCGGTAAAAATTAGTTCCTCGAATATTTTGCGCAGCACTTTTTTTCATGGCTTCAAATGCCAATTCTGCATCGAAATCTCGAAACCCTTTGAGATAAGCATCAACAATGACAGGGATTGCGTGATACCCCGTCATCGTATTCGTTTCATTTCCCAATAAAGACCAAACGGGTAATAACCCATATTCTTCATAGTGTGATAACAATGACTTTACAAAATCATTGACTTTGTCTTTTTGGGTAATGGTGTACAAAGGATTCGCTGCACGGAAAGTATCCCACAGAGAAAAAATTCCATATTTCGTATATCCTTTGGCGTTGTGAATTTTATTATCTACTCCTTTATAATTTCCATTTGCATCGGACATTTTTACGGGAGCGAGGCAAGTGCGATATAAAGAAGTGTAAAATATTTTTTTCAAATCTTCATCAGGAGTTTGAATTACGATTTTCGATAATTCTGTTTCCCATAAATCATTGGCGGCTTTTTTTGTTTGGTCAAAATCCCAATTTGGAATTTCTTTTAGCGAAGCAATTGCTCCAGCTTCGTTGGCTGTAGAAAGTCCAACTTTTATTTTTAAGTTTTCGATAGCTCCAAACTCCAACTGAGTTCGTAAATATTTCCCTTGATAGTTTTTAGCTTTGGCTAGGGTAGAAGTGCTGTCTGCAATTTTATAATTTTCAATAGGATGAGAAAATTCAGCAGCAAAAAAGACTTGTTGATTTTTGGCCCATCCAGTAGAAAATCGGTGGCCTGTGATTAGATTTTTTTCTAAGTCAAAATTTAGATAAGTTTCAGTTGGGCTATCCCAATTCATCGCAAAACCTAAGTCGAGTAGGAGAGTAGCATTTTTTCCTTTCGGGAAATTATAATGATGAAAGCCTACTCTTTCGGAAGTAGTTAAGTTTACTTCAATGCCATTATCTAATCTTACGTGGTAAAAACCTGGACTTGCGTTTTCGTTTTCGTGAGAAAATTTAGCAGCGTACACATTTTTTTTAGGATTCATTTTTTTTGAAAAATCAATCTCCTCTTGTGTCGGCATCATAGAAATATCATACAAATCTCCAATCCCTGTTCCACTCAAATGTGTATGGCTAAATCCAACAATCGTATCGGATATCCAATTATAACCTGAGCACCAATCCCAAG
>JBGCCY010000289.1:0-11352 GCA_045104975.1 Saprospiraceae bacterium | reverse complement strand
GAAAATCTGCTACTCAAATTGAACATAACAAACTACGTCCGGGTATTCAATATTATGATAAAATGGGTTATATCCCCGAAAGTACAGGAGATGATAATTGGGGAGGAACAGTTTCGACGACATTGGAATATAATATATCCGATTGGAATTTAGCGCAGTTTGCAAAAGCTTTAGGCAAAAAAGAAGATGCTATATTTTTTGAAGAACGCTCGAAATCTTATCGAAAATATTTTGATAAATCAACTGGAATGTTGCGTCCAATTATGGATGATGGAAAATGGCTTGATCCATTTAATCCTGAGGCTGGGAAAAATTTTGAACCAGTAATCGGTTTTGTCGAAGGTAATGCTTGGCAATATCGTTTTTATGTTCCGCATGACATCAAAGGTTTGATTTCATTATTAGGTGGAGAGAAAATATTTATCGAAGAATTACAAAGATGTTTTGATACTGATAATTATGATATGGCGAATGAACCTGACATCACATATCCCTATTTATTTAATTATGTAAAAGGGGAAGAATGGCGAACTCAGAAAAAAGTTCGAGAACTGATTAGAAAATATTATTTTCAAGCATCCAACGGGATTCCTGGAAATGATGATACTGGAACACTTTCGACTTGGTTACTTTTTAGTATGATGGGACTTTATCCCGATTGTCCTGGGAATATGGATTATACGTTAACTTCTCCGATTTTTGAAAAAATAACAATACAATTACATTCTGATTATTATCCTGGAGAAAATATTATTATCGAAACATCTAATAAAAAAGACGATAATTATTTGATCGATAAAATTAATTGGAATAAGAAAAAACATAAAAGTTATTTTATCAATCATCATGAGTTGGTGAAAGGAGGAAAGTTGAAGTTTCATTTAAAATAAAATAATAAGTTGAAATGAAATCCAAAATAAGCATTATTTTTATTTCCGTGATTGTATTGTTACAAAGTTGTAACATTTCAAATGAATCGGAAAATACTTCTCCAAATATTATCATTTTATTTGCTGATGATTTAGGATATGGCGATCTAGGCGTTTATGGACACCCTACTATTCGCACTCCGAATTTAGATGCAATGGCAGCCAAAGGAATGAAATTTACTAATTTTTATTCTGGTTCTCCTGCTTGTACGGCAAGTCGATACGCTTTGCTGACGGGCCGCTACCCTATTCGTTCAGGTTTTCAATGGGTACTTTATCCCAATTCTTCCCGAGGAATTCATGCTAATGAATATACCTTGGCAGAAGGCATGAAAGATGCTGGTTATGCAACTGCTTGTTTTGGAAAATGGCATTTGGGAACAACCAAAAAAGAATACCTTCCACTTCAAAATGGTTTTGATGAATACTTCGGATTGCCTTATTCCAACGATATGATTCCGCCACTTTGGAACGATATTCCACTCCTCGAAGGGAACGATACGATTAGTGTTAACCCAGATCAAAGGACCTTGACCAAGCAATATACCGAGCGAACGATTGATTTTATAACAAAACATTCCCGTGATCCTTTTTTTATTTATGTGCCGTACGCTATGCCACATTTGCCGTTACATCCAGGAGAAGATTTTGCTGGGAAATCATCAAGAGGAACTTATGGCGATGTTGTAGAAGAGTTAGATTGGAGTGTAGGAAGTATTCTTAAATCATTGAAAACCAATAACTTATCAAAAAATACACTTGTTATTTTTGTAAGTGATAATGGTCCTTGGATTATCAAAAATGAAGAAGGTGGTTCATCAGGATTATTGCGAGATGGCAAAGGAAGTACTTGGGAAGGAGGAATGCGAGTACCGATGATTGCACATTGGGAAGGACAAATTTCTCCTGCTATTTTAAATACTCAACCTGCGAGTACTTTGGATTTGTACACTAGTTTATTAAAATTGGTCGGGCAAGAAATTCCAAAAGAAACGATTTATGATGGGAAAGATATTTCAAACTTATTTTTGGGAAATGAGTCTGAAATATTAGCAGAGGAACCATTTTTCTTTTATGGTTCGAAAAGATTGCATGCCATTCGGAAAGGAAAATGGAAACTTCATGTCCAGACTTCTAGTCAAACCAATCTGGAATATTTTGAAGGAAAAACTCCTTTGCTTTTTAATATCAATGAAGACCCTTCTGAGAAATATGATTTAGCGGAGAAATTTCCCGAAATTGTAAATGAATTGTTACAAGAAATCGAAAATCATAAAAATGAAATCAATGCACAACCTAATTTTTTCCAAAAAGAAAGATTGGCGAGTCGAAAAGAACATTTAGCTTTTGAGAAAAAAGTAACTTTAAAAAATCCTCCTCACCCAAATTATTCTAATACCAATACATTGACAGATGGGTTTACGGAAGGAGCAGATCGGTTTCGGACTTTGATGGGATTTGAAGGAAACAACCTTGAAGCGATTATTGATTTGGAAGAAGATAAAATAGTTCAAGAAATAAAAATTGGTTTTCTCCAAAATCAACCCAGTTGGATTTTTTTTCCAAAAACAGTTGAATTTTTGATTTCTCAGAATGGAAAGGATTTTGAAAAAATTGATACACAAGAAATTGATGCTAGCCTTGTTGATAAAATGAGTAGTGTATTTTATTTTTCGACAAAAGAAAAAACGGAACGAAAAACTCGGTACATAAAAGTCATTGCATATAACCAAGGGAAATGTCCGGAAGGTCACGATGGAGCAGGGAAAGATTGTTGGATATTTGCTGATGAGATAATTGTAAACTAACTATTTAGCATGGATAAAGTACAGGCGAATTTATTCGCCAATCACTATTAGGTTAAGCTTCTAGGATTTATTAGGCGAATAAATTCGCCTGTACGTTACGATATAAATTTTATCAAAGAAAATATTAAAACCAGAACCATGAAAAAAATCCTCTTCCTCTCCTATCTTCCAATTTTATTCCTTTTCAATAGTTGCTCAGAATCCAAAGAGACCAAAGTAACTCAGCCGGAAAAACGTCCCAATATCATTTTTATCATGACCGATGACCATGCCACTCAAGCGATGAGCGCCTACGGAAGTCGAATAAATAAAACGCCCAATCTTGACAGAATTGCTAACAACGGGATTCGTTTTGACAGAACCTATTGTACTAATTCCATTTGCGCACCAAGCCGAGCGGTGATCCTCACAGGCAAGCACAGTCACTTTAATGGAGTGCTCAATAATGCTCAAACTTTTGATGGTTCACAACGGACGCTACCAAAATTAATGAAAGAAGGTGGTTATCAAACTGCTATGATCGGCAAGTGGCATTTAAAGTCTCATCCGACAGGTTTTGATTATTGGAATGTATTGCCAGGGCAAGGATTATATTACAATCCAATTTTTATAGAGATGGGTGAGCGAAAAGAATATACAGGATACGTTACAAATTTGACAACTGACTTTGCATTAGATTGGTTGGAAAAAAGAGATGAAGAAAAACCATTCTTTTTGATGTTACAGCACAAAGCGCCTCATCGAAATTGGATGCCTAGTCCAGATCATTTAACGATGTATGATGATGTCGAAATTTCTGAACCTGCTTCCCTTTTTGATGATTATCAAGGCAGAACATCTGCAGCAAGTAATCAAGAAATGACGATCGCAAATCATATGGATGAGTCCTATGATCTAAAAGTTCACACGAGTAAAAATGCCAATCAAGGTTGGCAAAAAGATTGGATGCCTAGTCGTATAAAATCTATGACGGAAGAACAACGAACCGCTTGGCTCGCTGCTTATGAACCAAAAAATCAAGCTTTTATAGAGGCGAATCTTTCAGGCAAAGAATTGGTGAAATGGAAATACCAACGCTACATCAAAGATTATTTAAGATGCATCGCCTCGGTCGATGACAATGTAGGTAGAGTGTTAAATTATTTGGAAAAAGAAGGTTTGGATAAAAACACCTTAATCATATACACTTCGGACCAAGGATTTTATCTGGGAGAACATGGATGGTATGATAAGCGATTTATGTATGAAGAATCCTATCGAATGCCAATGTTGATGCAACTACCTGAGCAAATAAAAGCTGGAACTACATCAGATGCTTTATTGATGAATTTAGATTTTGCACCGACGATGTTGACCTTTGCAGGACTTCCGATTCCAGCTGATATGCAAGGAAAATCTTTTCAAAATATTGCTACTTCTGGCAAAGGAAAATTGCGGGATGCTGCCTACTATCATTACTTTGAATTTCCTGGAGTGCATGCGGTGAAAAGACATTACGGCATACGAACCGATCGCTATAAATTGATTCATTATTATCATGATGTCGATGAATGGGAATTATTTGATTTGGAAAATGATCCACAAGAAATGAATAATATTTATGAAGCAGAAAGTTCGAAAGAGGTCATTGGAAAAATGAAGCAACAGTTGAAGGAAATGCAAGAAGAATATCAGGATACACCTGATAATTTTCTACCAAATTTGAATCGAGTTTCTAAAGAACATTTGGCATTAAACGCTACCTATGAATTTGTACAAAAGCCCCATAAACGTTACGAAAACAATGCTTTTACAAATTTGACTGACGGTCAGCACTGGCAGTATAGCAAGTACACTTCTTTGCCGTTTGATACCTGGACAGGCTTCAATGAAAATGATGGTGAAATTATCGTGGATTTAGGAAAAAAAATGACGATTCAAAATTTGGGAATTAATTGTTATCAAAATCCTGATTCATGGATTTATTTTCCCGAAGGAATTGAATTTTCGTTTTCGGATGACAAAAAGAATTTTGAAAATACGAGTACAATTGATTTGCCTATTTCTCAAAAAACACCGATTGAGGGTATTTCTTTTTTTGATAAAAAAATTGAAAAAGTCAATGCTCGATTTGTAAAAATAAAGGTAACTCGAAAAGATAAAATTCCTGCAGGAATGCCTGGGGAAGGAAAAAATACTTGGTTGTTTATCGATGAGATAATTGTTGAATAAACATTTACAATAGTATACTTGTTAATCATTATGATTTAATTAACCACAGAGCGAACAGAGAAGGGACACAGAGATCACGGAGTGCTCTATTTTCCCTGTGTCCTTTCTCTGTTCGCTCTGTGGATAAATTATTCTCATTGCTTTTCCGTGTTTAATTTTTTTCATAACATCCTTAATTTAAAATCTTTTATTGAAAAAAACTCGATACATATCCGTACTTCTTTTATGTTTTTGTAGTATTGGTTTTACAAAAATACCTACCGCTATGGATAGCATCGAAACCGCATTTACCTTCACTCCCGAAGAATTAGTCAAAGACCATTTTATCAAAGGCAGTTGCCAAAATGTTGAGAATATTCAAACCATCGGAAACGAATTAGGGCTAGGATATTTTTCTAATGCGCAAGATGTTTTAGGATTTTCTACAGGTATCATTATTTCTACAGGAAATATCGAAGATGCTGTTGGCCCCAACGATGATATTGAAACGACCACTTCATTTAATAATGTTGTTGGCGATGTGGACTTGGATATTTTTTCAACAAGTGTAGTGTTAGATGCCACCGGAATTGAATTTGATTTTATTCCTTTTTCTAATCAAGTAACTTTTAAATATGCATTTGCATCAGAAGAATATTGTGAATTTGTAGGATCTATTTTCAACGATAATTTTGGTTTTTTTGTTAGTGGCCCAGGGATCAATGGTGATTTTTTCAACAATGCAATTAACGTTGCCACCCTTCCCAATTCAGGCGATTATGTTTCTATCAATACGGTTAACCATATTTCAAATACTAGCTTTTATATAAAAAATGAATTGGAAGCAGATGCTACTCAATGCGGAACTCCCTTCGCTCCCAACTACTTAGATGAAATTGAATTTGATGGATTTACTACTCCACTCAAAGCAACCATTGATGTGATTCCATGTGAGACTTATCATATTCGATTAGTGGTTGGTGATGTGGGAGATGATAAATTAGACTCTGCTGTTTTTTTAGAATCAAAGAGTTTTGACTTAGGAGGAGAAGTAAATGTGATCGCTAAATCCGAAGGAAGTAATGAACCGATTGCTTATGAAAATTGCCGCAATGGAGAGTTTGTATTTACCCGAGGAGCCAACACAAATATAAGTTTACCGTTTCAGGTTGACTTTACCATTAGTCCAATTTCGGATGCGATTGAAGGTGTAGATTTTGAAGCACTACCCTCTTCTATCACCATTCCTGCTAATCAAAATTCATTTATACTTCCAGTAAATATACTTCCAGATGCGTTGGTAGAAACGCCCGAACGATTACGTTTAGAAATTGATTTTGATTGTGAATGTTTAGCTTCTTCGCAAGCAGATTTATTTATTGAAGATCTGGTAGAAATGGAAGGAACATTTGAAGAAATCTATGTTTGTCCTGACCAAGAATTTATCATCGGGCCAACGGTGACGGGCGGTGTAGCTCCTTATGAATTTATCTGGAACACTTCTGCTACAACTCAACTATTAACGGAAACGGTCAACGAACCCACTCATTTCACCGTAACAATTACAGATGTTTGTGGAGATACCACGCTTGCCATCGCAGGTGTTGGAATTCAAAATCAACCAACGGGTACACTTAGTGGTGAAGCACAAATATGTGAAGGTGAAACTGCTTTTTTGAATATTGAGATGGAAGGAAACCCACCTTGGTCAATTACTTATTTGCTTGATGGCATCGAACAACCTTCTATTCAAAATATTTCTAACAATCCTTTTACATTGCCAGTTTTTGAAAAAGGAACGTATGAATTAATTAATTTTGAAGATGCATATTGTGATGGAATTGCAGTTGGGATTGGGACGGTAAATTCAAATGGAGTGAATTTAACTTATACTTTTTCTTCGCCAATTTGTCCAGGTGTAGATGATGGTTCCATTAGTTTAAATATTTCTGACGGCGTTCCACCCTTCAATATTCTGTGGGATAAAGTAGTCAATGATGAAATTAACCCAACTGATCTTGCGGCAGGAATTTATAATATTAGTGTGACTGATGCCAATGATTGTTTGGTGACAGAAACGATTGAACTGCCTAATCCAGAAAACTATACATCAGATTGTATCAAAGATTTATTTTATGTTCCCAATGCTTTTTCTCCAAATGATGATGGGGAAAATGATTTTTTTACGATCCATTTTGCTCCTGATAATTTTATTACTAATGTGAAAAATGTCAAAATATTTAATCGTTGGGGAGCATTGGTTTTTGAAAATAACAATATACTTCCAAGTTTAGATATTACCTTATGGGATGGAAAATATAAAGGAGAAAAAATGAATGCGGGTGTTTTTGTTTGGGTGATGGAAGTGGAATTATTGGATGGCGGAAGTCAACTTTATTCAGGAGATTTAAGTCTGATCAAATGATTTTTGCAACTATTTAGCGAAGCTAAAATTTTCTATTTTTGAACGCAGAGATGTGGAGACGCAGAGTTTTAAAAATTTTTGAAGAATAATTCTCTGCGGTCAAAAAATTATTAGCATAAACCAATACTTAATAGGTACGATTTTTTTAAATCAAAAATTTTATGAAAAAAATAATTTTCCTCTATCTCATATTCTTATTTAGCTGTAACGAAACGACCAATTCAGAAAAGGAAACCATAGTAGAATCACAACCAACAATCAGTTTTACTTTCGATGATGGTATTACTTATGGTATTTTAAATTATCCTTTTAAAGATTGGAATCAAATGATTTTGAATTCTTTAGAAGAGGAAAATTTGACAGCAGTCTTTTTTGTAACGGGGGTAAATAAATTAGATAAGCGAGGACAATTTTTATTAAAAAGTTGGAATGACGCAGGACATAGAATTGCAAACCATACTTTTTCTCATCCAAATTATAATAGTAAAAATGTTTCGATAGAAGATTTCCAAGAGGAGTTTTTAAAAACAGATACCATTATCAATTCCTTAGAAAACCATATTCCTCTTTTTCGATTTCCTTATCTTAAAGAAGGAAAAGATTCCTTGAAGATCGCAAGCTTTAGAGAATTTCTCAAAACTCAAAATCATAAAAATGGCTACGTCACCATTGATGCATCAGATTGGTATGTCAATAGCCGAATGATAAAAAAACTAAAACAAGATCCTACAACTGATTTAGAAAAATTTAAAAAATTCTATTTGGATCATCTGTTGGATCGAGCAAATTATTATGAGAAACTTTCTTTTGAAATACATGGTAGGCATATTCCTCATACCATTTTATTGCATCATAATTTGACTTCTGCTTTATTTTTGAATGATTTAATAAATCACTTTAAGGAAAATAATTGGAATTTAATCAATGCTGATATTGCATTTGAGGATGCTATTTATAATGCTCTGCCAAAAAATATTCCAGCAGGAGAAAGTTTGATTTGGGCACAAGCGAAAGAAAGTGGGAAGTATGAAAATCAACTTCGTTATCCTGCAGAGGATAGTCGATATGAAGAGAGTAAAATGGATTCGTTGGGATTGTAGTATTTTCTTTTTTAAAAATTATATCCTATCAAAAATAATGCATTAAAGAATAAACCATTAACATTATTAATTAATTTTTTACTCTCTGGGACACTAGTTTGTTTTTCATCATACAATAATAATTTTCTTTGTTTTTTGTTATTCCATGCATATCCTCCAAATATTCCAACCTCTAAAAAGAATCCTTTCTTATATATTTTTCTCATTCCGACATCTGCTCTTACACCAGTTGTGAGCAACGAAATATTTCCAGAACGAATAACGAAATCATCCATAGCTGTTGATCTAGTGAAAGTATTCATCCCAACTTCATGTTTGCCGATAAAACTGCCAATGCCAATAAATGAATAAGATGTACTTCTTTCTTTTACTTTCGAAATATCATATTTTCTAATTCCTAGATTAAATCTATTTCCTAAATGTGTTCTTTCATCAGTTTTTTTATCACTCAAAGTAAATTTTGGTTTATTCTTGATATTCCAATCTTCAACTTCTAAAGCGATGGTCAAATTATTTTTGATTGCATATTCATAGCGGAGATTAAATTTTTTAAATAGAGGTCTAAATGGCGTAAGTGAAATACTATGCTTCTGGGCAAAGGTGGGAATGCTCAAAGTGATTAGAAGAAAAAGAAATGCTAACCTGAGTTGTGGGTTTTCCATTGTTTCAGTTTTTTCAATAAATCATAAGATGATAATTGGGATGTATCAAGATACACATAAAAGATCATCACATTATCTATAATAATATACGCTGAATTTTATCAAAAAACATTAGTCATAGTTTAAAATTCAAAAATGGCAAGTTAAAATTTATATTACGAATGTGGCAATTATACTAATGAGTTCTCAATGCTTACATCAGTTAAGCAAAATTAAATTTTACCTCACAATTGATAGGAACTTTTGTTCAAATGGCATTTTACTTATACATAATGTCCTTTCCTTCTCCCCCTCTTGGAAGTATCTTTGTAATAATATATATGATTTATTTGTACTTAAGTCTCGATTCAAAAATTGATTTTTTTGGAGATGAAAGATTTTTTGAAGAATTATTAACAATAAAAAACTGGCCTCTAGAGAAACACTTTGGTGCTCAAAACATATTTATGACTAAACTTTCAAAATAGTTTTCATCTAAATTAAAACTATTCCAAACGTTTTGAGTGGAGATAGATTGGATAGACCAAGAAAGAACTATGTAGAAGAGTCATTACTAAATGATGGCTTGTTTTCGCATACATTTTTTTTTAGAGTTTATCTAATCTTACTCTTTTTAGATAAGCATTACTAATGTGCGAAAAAATAAATTTGAGATTTAATTATTGATTCCTGCAAAACAACACCCGTTCTTATCTATGTATTATAATAACTAACACAGCCTTATTAAACTATGCCAAGGACCTGAATTATTTAAAAATTATCTCAAGTCTTTGGTATTTTTTCATCAATTCGAATTAAGAGTGTGAAAACATTCTTGTTTGAATTTAAATGTGATTAGTTGTTTTATGCTTGGTTTTTTGTAACACTTAATCCCATTTAAATTGAAAACCCAATTACCTATAGCTTTTCTTTCCCTCTCTCTATTATTTTTTTGTATAAAAGAATTACCATCGAATGATAATCCTTCGTTAGACACTAGTAACGTTTATGAAGCAACTTTTTTTACGCCAGTAATTGCAGATACAGATGGTGATGGGATACCAGATGAAGATGATAATGATGATGATAATGATGGGATTTTGGATGTAAATGAAGGCTGCTCAAATATAGGAACAGGAATTGATCCAACAAAAGGATACCTCTTTTTAGGTTCTCCAAATACTATTGTTAGAGAACTTGATTTATCTGATGGAACATTTACTGTAGTAAGGACTCTTTCAGGGCTTTACAATGGTTGGGCAATAAATGAAAGTGATGGTTATTTTTGGGCATATAGACACAACTCAAGTGCATCAACTACTAAAGTGTTTGCGATTTTTGACCCTTCAAATAATTGGAATATTGTACAGACTATTTCAGCAACCGGTCTTTCTTCAGGAAATAATGGTTCTTTTTATTCGGGATCTTATGATCCTATAAAAAAACAATATATTACTATCAGTAGAACTGGGCATACCGTTCTAGTCTTTGATGGTGATCCTGCATCTCCAACTTATGGGACAGAGGTAAATCGTTTTACTCCGAATTCCGTGTATGAGATTGCAGACCTTGGATATAATGAAATGGATGGTAATTTCTATGGAGTCCACACTTACAGTAATAGGTTACTAAAACTGGACATGACTGCTGAAACCTTAACTTCTGAAGGGTTAATTTCAGGTTTGCCTTCAGGAGTTTATGGTGCTGTTTATACAACCTTAGATGGTTACATGTATTTAGGTAATAATTTTACTGGAGGAATTTATCGGGTAGATATGGTGTCCAACATATTAGCTGCATCACTTTTTACTACAGGACCTACTTCAAATTTAAATGATGGCGCTAAAGTAACACAAGTATCCATAAATGATGAATGTTTATTGGATACAGATAATGATGGTATTCCTAATTCTAGGGATCTAGATTCAGATGGTGATGGCTGTTTTGACATCGTAGAATCAGGAGGGACAGATAGTAATAATGATGGCATATTAGATGGAACAGGTTTTGATAGCGATGGATTAGTCACAGGTGGAACAGGTGGATATGATGGCGCAAATGGTAATGAATATGATGCCCATCAACTTACGATTTCAACACCTCCTTCAAATGTAACGACTACAGAGGGTGATCCTGCAAGTTTTGCAATTACTGCAACTGCTGAAAATGCCACGAGCTATAATAGTGGAACGCCTGTCTATGGGACAGCCAATAATGCCAATGCAGGTTTGCAATATCAATGGTACTTAGGCGATCCAA
>JBGCCY010000288.1:0-11989 GCA_045104975.1 Saprospiraceae bacterium | reverse complement strand
AGCTCTTTTATTCTTTTATAAAAAATTTATCCTTGCTTTTTCTTCCAATATCTCATTAAGCCTGCAACACTCATCCATGCAGGATTGGCAGCCTCATATTGAGCAATACCTTTTTCATCAACCCCAAAATCTCTTAATTGTTGTGCTGCATAATCAGCAAAGAGCGGTGTGATTGTGGCCACATCAGTATTTGAATCGAAATGTGGTTTCATCCAATTTGCCCAATTTAAAAGAATCTCTTCCAATTTTCCTAAATGATATTCGATATCAGTTATTTTTCCAAAATGAGTTAAGTAAATTTCAGATAAATTCATTCCTCTTATCAATTCGATCGAATTTTTCCAGTCCTCAATATTAATATCTGGTGGAGGGCAAGGTGGAACAATAAAACCTTGATTAATTCTAACTCCAGCAACATCTCCTGAAATTAATTTATCTCCCAATTGCCATGCAATATGATGTACTGCATGTCCTGGAGTATGCCAACCAACCACTTTCACATTTCCAAAATCCACTTCCATTTTATCGTCAAAAGAAATTAAATTTTCATTTTTGATTGGATTCATCTGTCCCCAAAGTTCATCCATTTTATCCTGATAAATTCGCTTAGCAGAACTCATCAATTTCTCAGGAGACGCAAGATGACGAAGTCCTAATGGATGAACATAAATTTTTGCTCCCATATCTCCAAAGACCCACGCTGCTCCCGCATGGTCTAAATGAATATGAGTTAAAAAAACATGCTTAATATCTTCTACTTGAAATCCAACTCTTTCAATTTCTGATTTTAATTTTGGATAAGTGGAGTGTGGTCCAGTTTCAAATAAAATCGGGCCATTATCTGTTTCGGCTAAATAGGCCGCAATTGTACTTTCTTGATTTAAAAATCCTAAGTCTAATGTATGAATCATATTTAAATAATTTTGATCGACAAGAAACAACATTTGTTTCAATATCAAAAGAGGGTAGTTTCACTTTTAATAGAACTATCCTCTTTTGATTTTTAATTTTCTAAAAGTTATTCTTCAGATTTTGACTTGAAGTTAAGGCTGACTGAATTAATGCAATATCGTTGGCCAGAAGGCGGAGGTCCATCATTAAAGATATGTCCTAAATGTCCTCCACAATTGGAACACAACAATTCCGTTCGAACCATAAAATGGGATTTATCTTCTTTTTTCTCAATATTAGCTGAATCTAATTCCCCCCAGAAACTTGGCCATCCACATCCTGAATGAAACTTATGCTCACTTTCAAAAAGTTCAAAATCGCATGCCGCACAAGTGTAAGTTCCTATCTCATCAAAGGTATTATATTGTCCACTTCCAGGTCTTTCGGTTCCAGCTTCTCTTAGGATTCTATATTCTTCTGGAGTTAATTTTTTTCTCCATTCTTCTTCAGTTTTATTGATGTTATAATTCATTGTTTTGAGTTTTGGTTAAAATATATAAACATAAAATTAAGCAAATAGTTATAGACTTTAAATGTAAACAATATTATTACTCATTTGTAATTTTCCTCCTTAGATTTTCTTGGAAAAACAGACTAAAAACTAAAAAACGCTTCAGAATTTTACTCCTAAAGCGTTTTTTGAATTCTAAATGAATTTATTTTATCCTTCGAAATGAAGTGAAACAGTAAATGTTCTTGATATTATTTTCTCGATTACACTTGATTGATCTAAATTGTTATTATAAATCAACACATTTCCCAAACCTTGTGAGACTTTAAATTCAGGAGAGAAAATAAAGAAAGGAAAAAAGAATTGAACTCCTGCACCTATTTCAAAAGCAAAATCAGTTGGAGCAATTCGAACTAATTCATTGGCTTGACGAGTTCTAGAATCACTAGCAACATCAAATGAATATTTAACTCCAGCTACAACAAAAACTCGTTTATCTTTAAATGGTGCAGATTTATAGCGAATATGGAAAGGCAACTCTACAAATACAGATTCGACTTTTCGAGTGTAAGGTCGACGATCACTATTTGCAGCGGTATAACCAATATTTCTTTCCGCAAAAGATAGGGTAGGCAAGAATCGAAAATCGAAATATTGACCTACTTTCAAATTACTAACAATCCCCAAATTAAACCCTGGCCCTGTAACTGCCTGAGCAGTTGCAATACTGTCGTTTAAAATAAAATCATCAGAATGGAAAACCCTAAACCTTGAGGTATTATATCCTAAGGTGATTCCAAAATAATATGCTTTCTGTTGAAAATCGAGGAAGTTATAATTTCCTCGGGCATATTTTTGAGCATTGGCACTTGGAGCTGATAAGCAAAAAAGAAGTGCAATCAGGGCTATTTTATACCCGTATAAATGGAGCAGATTCCTAAACTTAATCGTTTGCATGTATTTGATTTAAATCCAGTTTTGTCTAAAACTTTTATAAAATTGTTTCCTTCAGGAAATGCCTGAACTGATTCGTATAAATAACTATAAGCTCTTTTATCTTTAGATGTAAGTCTTCCAATTAAAGGAAGAATGTATTTAAAATAAAAATTAAAAGCTTGTTTTATTGGAAAAATTGAAGGTCTAGAGAACTCTAGTACAATCAGTTTGCCATCTTTTTTTAAAACACGATTCATCTCCGCTATTCCCTTTTCTAAATTCTCAAAATTACGTACTCCAAAAGCAACGGTTATAGCATCAAAGGTATTGTCTTCAAATCTTAAATTCTCTGAATCCCCAACTTCCATTTCAATAATATGTGACAATTTTCGCTTTTCAATCTTCTTCTTACCGACTTCCAACATTTCTTTGGAAATATCTAAACCAATAATTTGAGTTGGATTGAGGCGTTTAGTCATTTCTATGGCTACATCACCAGTACCAGTTGCAACATCAAGAATATTTTTAGGATCAATATCTTTTAGCTCATTAATTGCCTTTTTCCTCCAGATGGTATCAATTCCTAATGATAGAAATCGATTTAGGAAATCATAATAAGGTGCAATATTATCAAACATTTTTGAAACTTGACCTTTTTTATTTTCCTCTTGACTGTAAGGTTTTATGTGTTCTGACATTACTTTGGATATTTTATATTCAGAAATTTCGTGCAAAGATATTATTCTGAACGTGATAAAAATTAGAATTTGGAAGTTTTAGATTTTTTTTTCAAAAAACAAGGGCTATATATTAGGTAAATCTGTCACAATAGTTTTTGTTAAACAGCAATTCATTTGTTAAAACCAATGTCTGTTTATTCAATCACCCCATTGTTAAATATATTTTTGATCTAAAAAAAATATAAAATAATGTCTGTTTAACAAGTAGGAAACATTAAAGTTGGTAGGATTTCAAAAAATTAAAAATTTAATTTTTACGCTGTCACAAAAACAGACGTATGTGGTGAAACAAATTTCAATGTTGAAATTACATTGTGTCCAGAAGCGATTAGGTCGTTCCATTAAAACCGAGGAATTAAGACTTTGTCAAAAACACAATACTAGTAGGACTATTCCTAAACCGTTTTCTTAAGAATCTCTAAACAACCTTTTGGCAAGTCTTATTCTCGATTTTCTTTTTTATTCATAAACCATATTACTTAACCGATTACCAAAACCAATTTTAAAAAACTTTATGCAATTAACCGCGAGATTAACTAAACAGCCTGCTATTCTATTCCTGTTTATCCTATTATCTTTCCAGGTTCATGCAAAAAACGACAAATTTCCAGGTTACATTATTACTCTTGATGATGAAAGAGTTGATGGAGAAATAATACCAGGAGATATTACCGACAACGAAGTGAAGATTCAATTTATTGAAGAGGGAGAAGACAAAAAGAAAACCTACAAAGCAAAACAGCTTAAAGGCTACGGCTATGAGTCCATTGAAGATGACGATTTAGGATTAGAGTACAAAAGATGGATTCATTACGAACAGCAAAATGTGGATTATCCTCCTAAACCTTTTGCATCAACTACTGTATTTATGCAAAGAGAAGAAGGAGGAGCTTTAACCCTTTTTTGTTATTACGTAGAAGTTAGAAATGATAGAAAGAATCCTTATCGTTACCATTATTATGCTAAAAATGATGAAGGAAAATTAATCAAAATTGAGAAAAAAGAATTTAGAAAAATTGCTGGTAAGTTATTTAAAAACTATACAGCAATGACATCCAAAATCGGTAATAAGGATTTTGAATACAAGAATTTAGACCGCATGGTTCGAGATTACAATTTCTGGGTCGACAACCAACACAATGCAAATGAGTATAGAGTAGCATTAAAACAATAAATGAGTTTTAATTATTTAAAAGTGGTGCAGGAAAATGAGTAGGAGATGTCTTCCTGCACCCACTTTTTTTCAAACATGAAGGGTTACTTACTTTTTAATATTAGTTTTTGTTTCATGACGATTTACATTTATTAAAGATATTAAGGTAAATCAAAATTAATGGCGCATAATTCTATTGGTTAAAGTCAGCGTTCTGCAAAGAACTCTGACTTTTTTTATTATGCTAGATCCTTAGCATTTTGACTTTATTTTTTCCTCAAAATGAAATGATTTAATCCATTCTTAGTTAAAAATTCGATCCTCCAAAATTCCTTTCCGTCATTCAATTTTCCTATATTTGCCCCTCTTTTGAGAAAAACTTTTTATAACCAATCGTATAATTAGAAACACTTAAGATTTATGGCAAATGATGGAAAAATTATTCCGGTAAATATTGAGGATGAAATGAAATCAGCATATATTGATTATTCAATGTCTGTAATTGTTTCAAGAGCCTTGCCTGACGTAAGAGATGGATTAAAACCGGTTCACAGAAGGGTACTTTTTGGAATGACAGAATTAGGACTCTCCTATAATAAAGCACATAAAAAATCTGCTCGTATCGTAGGAGAGGTTTTAGGAAAATATCACCCTCATGGTGATACTTCAGTTTATGACGCAATGGTTAGGATGGCGCAAAGTTGGTCGTTAAGATATCCATTAGTAGATGGTCAAGGAAACTTTGGATCAGTAGATGGAGATAGTCCCGCGGCAATGAGATATACTGAGGCTCGCTTAAAAAGAATTAGCGATGAAATTTTGTCTGACCTAAATAAAGATACAGTTGATTTTCAATTAAATTTTGATGATACTCTTAAGGAGCCAACGGTTATGCCAACCAAAGTTCCGAACCTATTAATTAATGGGGCATCAGTAATTGCTGTTGGTATGGCTACTAATATGTTGCCTCACAACTTAACCGAAGTCGTTAATGGAGTAATTGCTACCGTGGAGAATCCCGATATTACTATAGACGAATTAATGGAATATATTACAGCTCCTGATTTCCCAACAGGAGGAATGATTTATGGATATAATGGTGTAAGAGAAGCATTTCATACAGGAAGAGGGCGAGTACTCGTAAGAGGTAAGGCTGACATTCAAACTAACAAATCTGGAAAAGAAACAATTATTATTTCTGAAATTCCTTATCAAGTTAATAAGGCAAATTTAGTAATGAAAATTGCTGATTTGGTCAATAATAAAAAGGTTATTGGGATTAGTGATGTACGAGATGAATCCGACAGGACTGGAATGCGAATCGTCGTTGAAGTAAAGCGTGATGCAATGGCTAATGTTATATTAAGTCAATTATTCAAATACACTCCTTTACAATCTTCTTTTGGTGTCAATAATATTGCCCTTGTAAAAGGCAGACCTGTTTTATTGAATCTTAAAGATATGCTTCGAGAATTCGTTGAATTTAGGATTGAAGTAATTGTCAGAAGAACTCAATATGAGCTACGAAAGGCAGAGGAAAGAGCACACATTTTAGAAGGTTTATTGATTGCAATTGATAATTTAGATGAAGTAATCAAATTAATCCGAGCTTCAAAAACTGTTGACGAAGCGAAGAATAGCTTGATGGAAAGATTTGAGTTGAGTGAAATTCAAGCGAAGGCCATACTGGAAATGCGTCTTCAGAAATTAACTGGTCTTGAAAGAGATAAAGTACGAGCTGAATATGATGAGTTAATGAAAACGATAACTCATTTGAAAGAAATATTAGGAAGTATTGACTTGCAAAAAGGGATAGTTAAAGAAGAATTAGAAGATATCAGAGAAAGATATGGTGATGAAAGAAGAACTGAAATCAATCTTCAAGGTGATGGTGAAATTAATATTGAGGATTTGATTGCAGATGAAGAAGTGATTATTACAATTTCTCATTTAGGTTATATCAAGCGAACTAAGTCTTCTGAATATAGAAAGCAAGGTCGAGGAGGACGAGGCTCTAGAGGTTCAAAAACAAGAGATGAGGATTATATTGAACATATGTTTGTAGCAACTACTCATAATTATTTGTTGCTATTTACAGAAAATGGACGATGTCATTGGTTAAGGGTTTATGAAATTCCAGAAGCGAATAAAACTTCTAGTGGACGAGTGATTCAAAACCTACTTTCCATTCCTAAAGATGACAAAGTAAAAGCATACATCAAGATTACCGATCTAAATGATGAAGAATTTATAAAAAATAACTATATCGTTTTTGGTACTAGAAAAGGAATCATTAAGAAAACTTCAGTAGAAGCATTTTCAAGACCAAGAGCTAATGGAATTAATGCCATTACAATTAATGAAGGAGATTCTTTATTAGAAGCAAGGTTGACCAATGGAAATTCAGAGATTTTGATGGCAATTAAAAGCGGACGTGCGATTAGGTTTAATGAAACTAATGTGCGTCCAATGGGACGTTCAGCGGCAGGTGTTAGAGGAATCAGGTTAGCTGATGACAACGATGAAATGATTGGTTTAATTTGCATTGATCTTGAAGATAAGGAAACTACAATAATGGTTGTTTCTGAAAAAGGAAATGGAAAACGAACAGAACTTGAAGATTATCGAGTTACTAATCGAGGAGGAAAAGGAGTAAAAACAATTCAAGTAACTGATAAGACTGGATCTTTAATCGCCCTAAAAGCAGTTAAAGATGAAGATGACTTAATTATCACGAGTAAGCAAGGAATTATGATTCGGATTGGAGTAAATGAAATTAGAGTAATGGGAAGAGCAACTCAAGGAGTTCGAGTAATTAGGTTGGATGATGATGATGCTATTGCTGATGTTGCTGTAATTACTGAATCAGATGATGATGAGGTATTAGAAGTAACTGAGAATGAAAATGAAGAAGCGAATAACGTTTCTACAGAATCAATTGAGGAGGGGAGTGAAGAGGAAGAAGAATAGAATTAACAAATTTTAACAAATAATTTTTTTTTTTAACTTTTTTTAAATTGTCTTTTGGCGTTTTATCTACGTCTTAAAGATAGTTATTTGAAAAAATAATAATCCAACTTTTTCACACGTTTGCACAAGTGAATATATTTTATCAATAAATTATTAAAACTGAAGAAATGAAAAAAACATTCCTTTTATTACTTACATTTTTAGTCGTCGGAGCAGGTTCTATTCAAGCTCAAGACACGAAAGCAATTAAAAAATTAATTAAGTCTTCGTCAAAAGCACTAAAAAAATATAAAACAGATACTGCTAATACTTCTAAATTAGAAGAAGCTCAGCAAGCAATAGAAAAAGCAATGGCAATGGACGGAGCAGCTAAGATGCCTGAAACTTGGGTTGCAAAAGCTTCAATTTACCAATTTATAGCTCAAAATGAATTAAGTACTCGCCAGCAAAAGGAAGTTGAAGCTCAACTCGCTGCAGGAGGAGACCAAGCTGCTATGGCACCAATCGAGTATACATTTGAAAGTCCTGAAGCACCAAAATTAGCTTATGAAGCACTTTCAAAAGCGTTCGAATTAACTGAAAAGAAAAGTGGACAATCAAAAATTATCAAGGAACTAGAAATAGTTTCAAGACAACTAAATGATATTGGATTATATTCATACGAAAACAAAGATTATAAAAGTGCTTATAAGCTTTTTGATGCTTTAGTTACCTCTAATGAAATGGTTCAATCTAACGGAGGAAAACCTCTTTTAGATGATGCAGAGAAAATCGAAAATATGACCTTTTATGCAGGATTAGCTGCACAATATGGTGGTATGACTGATGAATCAATTGTTGTTTTTAAAAAATTGCATACTCAGGGAAGTAAGAAAATTGAAGTTTATGATGCATTATTTAAAGCGAATATTGAAAAAGACGAAGCAACTGCAATTAAATATTTAGAAGAGGGTAGGGCTATCGATCCTGAAAATATCAACCTTTTATTCTCTGAGATTAATTACTATTTGAAAAAAGGACAATATGATGTTCTTGAAGAGAAATTGAAAGAAGCAATGAATAAGGAACCAAATAATGCTAGTTTGCGTGCTGTAATGGGAAATGTTTATAATGATTTTTACAAAAAAGAGAAAGATCCTGTAAAAGCAAAAGAACATTTCTCTAAAGCTGAAGATTACTATAAACAAGCATTAGAAATCGATGATACAAGCTTCGAAGCGTTATATAGCCTTGGAGAGTTGAATTATAATCGTGCAGCAGCTTTAGTTTTAAAGTATAATGATCTTCCATTAACTGCTAGCCAGAGAGATGCTGATGCATTAAAATCTGAGTATCAGAATGCTTTCGAAAAAGCATTACCATATTTCTTAAAAGCAGATGATATTAATTCAAAAGACTTTAATACAGTTTTGGCATTGAAAGAAATTTATGCGAAAAAAGATGATTTTGAAACTTCTAACAAGTATAAAGCTAGATTAGAAGCAATGAAATAAATTTCAGTTGAAAATAAAAATAACTAAAAAGGTTCTGTAGTGTACACTACAGAACCTTTTTTTCATTAGTTGAATAATTTAAACAGAGGAATTTGTTTCCATAGCTTGTCCAGGTTTAATTCACTTGGATTACTTATGATATAGGTTATAGTGTCCTAAAAAAAGTTGACAGATTAAGAAATAAAAATTAAGCACGAGACTTTGGAAAAATATTATTATTCAAATCTATGGATTTTTTATATTGATTTAAATAAATTTTCCAACGTTTTTTTAGAACACCAGTTTTTAAATGAGCTTGGCAAGGCGTTAAAAAGTTAATGCTAGAATGTGGTCTTTGCTCATTATAATATTTGACAGCTTTGCGTGTAGCTCTGGTTGCTTGTCGGTGATTGAAAAAATTATAGTACTGAAGAAATTCTTCTTTTAAAGTTCTATTGATTCTTTCAGCCATTGCATTTTCAGTTGGCTCAGAATTTTGAGTCATTGAAACTTCGACATTATTTTCGTTGAGGATTTTGATATATGTTTTGCAACAATATTGGATTCCTCGATCAGAATGATGAGTCAGATTTTGGTCTTTATCATCTCGTTGTTTAAGTGCCATTTTGAGTGCACGGATAGCACCATCGGCTTGGAGACTTTCGGAAAGATCCCAGCCAACAATTTTTCGAGAGTAAGCGTCAGTTATCAAACTCAGGTAGCTAAAAGAATTGCCAATTCTGATGTAAGTGATGTCGCTGACCCAAATTTGATTAGCTCGGGTAGGGGAGATAGAAATGATTCGATTTGGGTGTTTTCTGTAATGATGATTAGAGTTTGTTGTCTTTGCTGTGCGTCTTTTTTTACGTATAAGTAAGTCATGCTCTCGAAGAAGGTCGAAGAGTTTGTCACGGCCCATTTTGATATTATGATTATTGAAAAAACCACCGAGCATGTGGTGAAGTTTTCTAGTGCCGAGACGAGGTAAATATTTTCGGATGTGTTTGACATGATCTACGATGAGTAAATCTTTCATTTCTTAGATTTCTTTTTCTCGTTGAGATTTGTACCAGACTTGTCGAGTTTTCCCAAAAAAATCACAAAGCATTTGCAGACTTGCATTCGGAAATTCGTCTTTTATTTCTTGAATGGTTTGGTGCCAAAGTTTTTTTTGATGGGAACAATGTAACGATTTTCAGCAAGGCGGGGCATGTTTCTAAGCTCGGACAGTTGCTCCTTGAAAAATAGAAATGTGGTTTTGAAAATGTGACATCAAAATCATAAGGTTTTAAAATAGAAAGAATTAACTTAGAATCATGTTTACAAAAATATGGAATAAGATAACTTCCCACCGGAAATCAAAACCCGATCAAAGTTATCGTTCAGCGTCAAAAGAATTGGGTATCCCCAAGAGCACAATTCATGGGCATAATCAACGACTAAAAAAAAGGAAAATAAAAACAGAAGATGAATTTTTAGAAAGTGAAGCAGGACAAAATTTTCTAAAGAGAATGCTAGTAAGTAGCATTTATACGTTTGCCATAAAAGGAGGAGTTGGAGCAGGTCGAATCGAAGAATTTATGGAGCAGATGCGAGTAGGCAATTATATGGGCATCTCAAGAACTTCGATCCATCGGATGATAAAAGAAGTGGAAGCATCCATCTTACGGTATAAAGAATTTGAAGAAAAAGAACTGATAGAAAAAGCATCAGATCAAAAAGAATATTTAGAGGTGGTCTTAGGCTTGGATGAGACGTGGTTAAATGATATGCTTTTGGTGTGTCAGGACTTGACAAGTGGTTACCTTTTTTTGAGCAATCAAGTGAAAGACGAGATGTAGAAAGTTGGTATCATCCAATCCAGGCTATCGCAACTAACTTTGGATTAAAAATTAAACAGATAGTTAGCGACCGCGCAAGTGCATTGTTACAACTTTCAAAGACGGAATATTTAAACGTTCCTTCCATGCCAGATTTATTTCATTTCAATCAAATCTTAGCCCGCAAAGCAGGAGTAATAATTGGAAAAAAATGGAAGCAAACACTAAAAGCATATTTAGAAATAAAAGAAACTAAAACATATTATTCTCAACGTCAGCCCTTAGAATATCAATACTTATGGCAGAAAAATTGTCGATCTTGTTATCAGAAAAGTATAGGAATGCTTCATCGAGCCATACATCCTTTTACTGAAAAAATAGAGGATGAACAAGTACCTTGGAAAAGTAGTGTTACAATTGAAAAGGAAATAAAACAATCTATTCGCTCAATTGATAAACAATTAATAAAAAGCAACTCCCTCAAAAAAAAAGGAAAAAGACATATTGAAGAACTCTATGAAGTAAAGCAAAATTTACAGCATGAAGGATTGCAAGGAGAAACTATAGAACAATTATACCGTCAAATTCCTGATATACTCAAAGGTGTGCAACATTGGCAAGAATGGACAAAACAGCGAGTAGAAAATTTCTTATCACAATGTTATGAAGCAGAATTATTCCCTCAATTAAGCAAACAAGAAATAAGGATTTATCTTTTACAAATCATATTACCAATGCTGTATTGGCAAATCATCCTTAATCGGACTCCAAGTAAAAAGGGGAATAAGAATCTGAGAATCCATTACCAAAAAATAATAAAACAAGCCATACACAAATGGCAGGGTCATCTAATAACACGACAACTTACCGAAGAACAACAACTCGTTTGCCAGCGATGGGCAGAAAGAATTGTTCGTTCTTTTCAACGGGCTTCATCACAAGTAGAAGGTAGAAATGGTTACTTGGCTTTTGTTCATAAAGCTCATCGGGGCTTAACAAAAAAACGACTTAATGTTCTTACCGTGGTTCATAATTTTGATATCCGAGGAATAGATGATAAAACTCCTGCGGAGCGATTATTCCAGAAAGAATTTCCTGATATTTTTGAGTTCATTCTCAATGATGTGACATCGTTTTCTCAACCCAGACGAAGAAAGCGGAAACCTTTAGTACCATTGGGTGTCCGAACTTAGAAACATGCCCCTCATAAATAAATGATAGTCAAGTAGTTACGTTTAACTTCGGGAAATTCAAAAAATTCATTAATCAATCCGAAATCTAAAAAAAAGTACGCTAAAAATTTTTAAAAACGGGTTGTGCAGTATTATCTTTCAGGAGTATATGATTTGAAAACGATCAAATCAAAATTCCATATTTCTTCTAAATTAGTATCTAAATGGCGAATATGGTATGATCACTTTTTTGAAAAATCCGATCACTAAAATGAAGAAAACTCCACAAAATCCTCAGCAACGTATCGAGTAATTAGAGAAAGA
>JBGCCY010000287.1:0-20797 GCA_045104975.1 Saprospiraceae bacterium | reverse complement strand
CCAGCAGGAGTTGGAAAAACGGAGATTGCAAAAGTGATGAGCAAAGCATTAAATACCAATTTAATTCGCCTCCAATGCTATGAAGGACTCGATGCTAACCAAGCTATTTATGAATGGAATTATCAAAAACAATTGCTCTATTTAAAAATGAATGAGCAATCCGAATTGTCTTACCAAGAAAAAGAAGAGACCATTTTTAGTAATGAATTTTTGATGGAGAGACCTTTGCTAAAATCCATCATGGCGGAAGAATCTCAAGTTTTATTGATTGATGAAATTGACCGAGCAGACGAAGAATTTGAAAGTTTCTTTTTAGAATTATTATCAGACTGGCAAATTACGATTCCAGAAATCGGCACTCAAAAAGCAAAGTCAATTCCTTTCGTTATTGTCACTAGTAATCGAGTGCGAGAGTTGTCAGAAGCCTTGCGGAGAAGATGTCTTTACCTTTGGATTGATTATCCGACTTTTGAAAAAGAATTAGAAATTGTAAAATCTAAATTACCAGATATCAATGAAAAACTAGCTGTTCAAATTTGTAACTTCATGAAAGAAGTTAGAGAAATGAAATTAGAAAAATTACCGGGTATCGCTGAAACAATTGATTGGGCCACGGCATTAAGTTCGATGCATATTGATCATTTGGAAAAAGAAATTGTCGAATCGACTTTAGGCGTAATCTTAAAAGATTGGCAAGATATCCGAGATGCTCAAATGTCACTTTCAGAGTTGCTAGAGAAAGTTGGCGTTACTTCAAAAATGGGTTAATGAAAACGAAAAATTTAATCAAAAGGCAAACCAACCTACCTGCACATGTCATTCAATTTTGCCGTTTTTTGCGAGATAATAATTTTGTGGTAGGGATAGGAGAGGAGTGTGATTTGTTGGAAGTTTATCACCAATTTATTCCTACCAGTTTTGACGAACAGAAAAATTTATACAAATCTATTTTAGTGAAAAATCGAAAACAATTCATCCTTTTTAATGAATTGTACCAACAATATTGGACCGAGCTTTCTCGAGCAGAAGACAGTAAAACAAAAGATCATGAGGAGAAAAAAAAGCAACCTCAAAAATCAGCACAGCAAAAAAACACCTTGCAAGTTTTAAAAAAATGGCTACACGGTGGACGCATAGATGAGGAAAAAGAAGTGTCTACTTACAGCGCATTCGAAGCAATTAGTAATAAAGATTTTTCCACTTTTTTGACAGGCGAACAAAAACAATTATTGGAAATAATAAAAATCATTTCCCAACGACTCGCCAATAGAAATAGCCGAAGATATATTGGTTCTAAATCCAAAAAGCAAATTGATCTAAAAAAGACGATTCGCCAATCACTTCGAAAAGATGCAGAAATCAATCAATTCTTCTTTAAAGAGCAACAGCAACGAAAAGTTAATCTAGTTTTGATTTGCGATGTTAGTAAATCGATGGAATTGTATAGTCAATTTTTAATTGAATTCATGTATAGTTTCCAACAAGCGGTGAATCAGTTGCGAACTTTTGTTTTTAGTACTCGCTTAGTTTCGTTGAGTAATGTTTTGAAAGATGGCGATTATGAAAAAGTTTTAAATAACCTTTCAGATCAAGTTCCATATTGGTCCGGCGGAACTCGGATAGGAGAGTCGTTGCAACAATTTAATGAAAGATATGCGAGTCGAATGTTGAACAAAAATTCCATTGTAATTATTATGAGTGATGGTTGGGATACAGGTGATTTGGCGGTGTTGGAAAATGCGATGAAGTCAATTCATAAAAAAAGTGATCGAGTCATTTGGCTAAATCCTCTAGCTGGAAATCCTGAATATAAACCTTCGACGAAGGGAATGGAAATTTGTCTACCTTACATTGATGTGTTTACCTCTGCACATAATTTGGAGTCGTTAAAAAGTGTGGTTAAACATTTGAAACAGAAAAAATACAAACCAAAATTTTCATAATTCTACCTGGCGGTCTGCTTTAGCTGACCTAAAAAAGAACGTAGCAATTGTTTTTTATAAAAAGATGAGCAGATAATCCTCTGATTTTTTTTACTAAATACTTTCTTTAGGTTAGCTAAAGCAGACCACCACGTGACTACTTTTAATAATAACTTTTATGGATAAAAAAGATAAACCAATAAACCCCCAACCCAACAATCCTTTGCACGGCGTAAAACTAAAAGACATCGTAGAATATTTAGTAGATAAATATGGATGGGATCACCTTGGAACAAAAATAAATATACGGTGTTTTAAAAATGATCCTTCGGTCAAATCCAGTTTGAAGTTTTTAAGAAAAACACCTTGGGCGAGAACAGAAGTGGAGCAACTTTACTTGGATACCATAAAATTTTATAAAAAATAATCCATGACTACTCAGCAAAGTATTTCGATTGAAGCAACAACCAATAGCGTTTTTGACTATTTGGTCAATGTCGAAAATCGGAAAGATTATATTCCCGCCTTAGAAAAAGTAGTGATGCTAGATCCTTTGCCAATTCAATTGGGAAGTCGATATATTGAAGTAGCTAAAATTGCAGGAAGACGATTGGAAACAACTTATCAAGTCATTAACTTTGAAAAAAATAAAAGGCTTTCAGCAAAAACCATTGAAAGTATTTTCCCTATCCAAGCGGATTTATCTTTAGAAAAAAATGGAAAAGGTTGCGAATTAAGAATCAATTTGAATTTTAAATTGACAGGTGTTTTTAGAATGGCATCAGGCGTAATCAAAGGCATCGTCAATCAACAAGCAAAAGATATTTTACAAAAAGTAAAGACTAATATCGAACAAGATTAGTGCTTTTTTATAATTCCTAACATACGTTAAAAATAAATTAAACAAGCCTTTTGATTTTGACCTAGCACTATTTAGTTGTTTTTTTGACGGTACATTTTTATCAAAAAAATAGTCTATGAAATTATTTCGATATCTTACTCTTCTTTTTTTAGTCCTTCCTACTCTTACTTTTTCCCAAAATGATTTTTCTGAAAAAGATTCTATTGCTAATGTATTTATTTGTTTAAGTGAAGTAAGTAAAACATTTCACAGTTATGAAGATTGCATCGGTTTGGAAACGTGTGAAAAAGAGTTAGAAGAACTTTCAGAAGAAATAGCCATTCGAAAATATGATCGAGCAGTCTGTTGTATTTGTTGGACCAATCCAGGTGATGATTGCAAAAATGATAATCCCAATGCTACTTATGATTACGAAGAGGAAGAGAGGAGAAGAGAAGTTTTTTTTGAAGATTTTTTGTGGTTCGAAGGTGGTGGAGTTTATGCTTTTGTTGGTGCATTTTTGGGTAGTGTAATTCTTTTATCTAATGAAGTTTTTATTGGAACCTCATATTCGATCCTACCTCCAAAATTGTCTGTTAAAGAAATTTTTGACATAAATACTTCACTTGGTTTTAGTTTACTTTTTCGGAAAAATTTAAAAAAGGATGCAGTCGAATATGGGTTTAATTTTCACTCCTTTGAGTTTAATACAGATCAAAATTCACCGAGTTCTTTTGAAGCTGATGATCGGTTTATGTTTTCTGTAAGTTACTTACATCAAATGAATCAGCACTTTTCAGACTATAGTCAGAAGCCTTCAAAAATAAAATTTTTCCTAGGGCCATTAGTTACTTTTGGAAGTCAAGATTTATTTAATAATCAAGATTTAAATAAATTTGGAGTAGGAGTAACAGGATCATTAGGTATTCCTTTAGGCAAACGAGTAAATATAGATTTACGAAGTGATATTACTAATTATTCTACGGAAGTAAAATTAGGTTTGCGATGGTTTTATCAAAAGAAATATCCGTGGCAAAGAAGAAGAAACTAATTTGAGAATGGGAGACGTTATTTGATGGACGTTGAACGTTATTACGTTCTCCCAGATAACTTTATTTAGAATAAACTCTAGTATAATAATAAATTAAACTAATGGGCCACAATAATTGATATATTATTGTGGCCCAATTTAACACAAATTATATTAACTAATTGCTTGTTTCAATTGGTTAGGAAGTTCAAAATCAAAAGTAGGTATTTCAGCAGTAGAAGTTCCTGCAACGAGGTTACTATACTTATCTGCAATTACAGACCATAAATATCTACGGTTAGCTACTTCTGATAGATTTACTGATAATTTATCTAAATCTATCAATTCAATATCTTTAATCAATTGACAAAGTTCATTCGAAGTTTCAAAATAAACTGCTTGATTTTCAGTAGTTACCTTATTGTAAATTATATCAAATGAAATGATAGGTAAAGCTAAGTACATGGCTTCGACTAATGATGGATTAGTTCCTCCTTCACTATGACCATGAATATAAACTTTAGCATTTGATCGCATTTGATTTAGTAGGTTTGCTTCATAAATCGGATCTAATAAATGAAGATGATCATACTCTGAAAATTCATTTTGAAGCGATTTGCCATAATCACTATTTTTCCAATTTCCAATTAAGACTAGTGGTAAAGTATCTTGCTTTGCAAACCCTTTTAATATAATATGAATATTATTTTCAGGTTCAATTCGAGCTACTTTAAAAGCATATTCTTGATTTAAAAAAGGATATTTTTGAAATGTTTCAGGCTTGATATCTTCTACTTGATTATGATCTGCACCATACTCAATTAGATTACTTCTTTTGCCGTAACGATCTAAAACGTATTTTTGAATCGCAGCATTATCAGCAATAATTTCATTGGCACACCAGACGGCAACTCTTTCACTCCACGATAAAAATGTTTTTGCATAAACATTCCATTTGGCTCGTCTCCATTCGAGTCCATCTACATTAACAATAATCTTTCGACTAGGAAAAAATAATTTTATGAAAGGTAAAAATAAGCATCCAGATACACCTAGAATCAGTAAAACTTCAGAAAAGATGATTGCATGGATCATTGACAAAATATCGTAAATGATACTATATGCTCCATTGGCAGATAAAGGGATGTATTTAATTTTAGCACCATTCCATTCTTTGACGCGTTCCTTTGCACAATAATGTTTTGTACTATTGTAGACTGTTATATCATATTCAGTATTTAAATTTTCAACTAATTGATGAGCAAGAGTTTCAAAACCTCCATATCTGGCTGGTACTCCGACTGTGCCAATAATGGCGAGTTTCTTTTTTTCAAATTTCATGGTATAATGTTTAAGTATATCCACTTATTTTCAAAAGAAGAACCAACGGTTAACTTACTGATTTACAGGTAGTTATGAGTTAATTATTTTTTTCTATGTTTTCATCCGGAGAAAAAATTCTCATTTTTAGAATTTTAGAGAGGATTTCTAATAGGAAGGTATCTAGGTGTAAAACAAAAAACCCAAGTCCTGCAGAAGACTTGGGTTTTAAGAATATTACTGAAACAGTTGTATTAAATAATTTTTATAAAATTAAGTGAGTCAATATATAGTTATGGAAAAATGAAATAAGAGTTTTGGTTAATTAAATCAGCTTTTTGTGGCAAAGCGATATTTTTATCGCCACTCCATGAAGTTGATTTTTTCCAAATGATATCGCCTTCCTTTGATTCAACCAATACATAGTCAGCTTTAATATTTTGAAAATTCGGATTCTGAGTTTGGGGTAAGGGAGCAGGCACACCAGAAAATATTCCTGTGATATTTAATATTTGGATGACAGTATTATGTCTTTGAGTTTTTTTGTTAGGGATTTCTATTTTTCTCTTTATTCTTGATTTGACTACTGCGTCTACACCAAGTATTTTGGCTAATTGCTGAGGGTGCATTTTCCAAGATTCTCTGACCTGGATATTTTTATTATTAAGAATATCTAGCGTTTTTTGAACAGGCTGAATGGAGAAACTATTTTCATCGTTTTGGTCAATTAGAATTTTGGAAAAAGAATTTTGAAAAGTAACACTTTCTTCTAATTCTATTTGCTCAAGCATTTGTTCATCAACTGCTTTAGGAATTTTTCCTGTAAAAATTATTTCAAAAGGAAGCACAGCTATTTTCTCAATATTAGACTTGTCATTCTCAAAATAGGAATTATTCTTAGTTGTTGAACAACCAGAAAGAGTAAGACTACTAATGAAATAAAGTAAGATTATATTTCTCGTCATAGTGGATATATTTTTGCATTATTAATTGCAAATTGATATCCAAATGAAACAAGTTAATAGTATTTCAAAATACCTACTAAATGTAGATATTTCAGAAAGGGAGACAAAAATTTATTTCGATGCTATTGAAGTAGGAGATTATCCACTAACTGAAAAAGAGTTTTTTATTTTAACTAAAATAAAGAAATCGGCTTTTTTATGCAGTTTATATGATAGTTATTCTGCGATATGGGATCCTAACAATAATATTAGAAAACGTTTTTTCCTTATCCTATCTATTCTTGAAACACAACCTAATTTTTCAAGTAAATTCTTAGCACCTTTAACATTATGGCAAAGCATTAGAATAATGTTTTTCGGAATAATTAAGTATGCCATTTGTGTGGTGTTGGGAGTTATTTTAATTAACGTTCTCAATATATTATTCTATGTTAACAAAATTTGATTTTATCGTTGTGGGCTCAGGTTGTAGTGGAGTTCAATCAGCTCAAACACTACTGGAAGACGGAGCTAAAGTTTTAATGTTAGATGTGGGGATTCAAGCAGATCCCAATTCATTAATTATTCCAAATAAAGATTTTATTTCTATTCGAGAGAATGAGGAAAATCAAAGTGAATATTTTTTAGGAAAACATTTAGGTGGAGTAGAAAGGAGTTGGTTAAAAAATAAAAATAGATTGACTCCATTATTGAAATTTGTAGAAAAAACAGCTGCAGGAAATATCCCATTGGGTGGTCTTTGGAAGGATTCATTTTTGGAAAGCCATGCCCAAGGCGGATTAGGTAATTCTTTGGGTAGGGGAGTATTCGCTTTTTCTCCCGATGAAGCAAAAAAAGTAGGAATAGATTTTAAACTATTGAAGCAAGGGTATGAAAAAATTGCCTCTAGAGTAGGTGTTTTTGGAAAATCCAAAATTAGTCTTGGAGAATTGAATGGGTTGGAAAATCCTTTAGCGTTAGATAGAAGTATGGCAAAAGTTTGGAGTAAATTTTACAACAAAAAAATGCAATGGAATAGTAAAGGTGTATTTTTAGAAAGAACACCTTTAGCCATTTGTCCAAAGGAATTTGGAGATAACAATAATTATAATGATATGGATTTTTGGTCTTTGGAAAATACTCAAGGATATCATCCAGGCATGACGTTAAAAAAATTGCGTGGATATAAAAAATTTCATTACCAAGGAAATACTCTAGTAGATTCCTATATAGAAAAAGAAGATTCAGTAGAAGTGCGATTCACCAATACTCTAACCAATGAGTTAGAAACTTTAACCTGCAAAAAAATTATTATTTGCGCATCAGTATTAGGTACAGCTAGAATAGTACTTAAATCGAACGAAGCCTACGATCATAAATTACCATTTATTTCCAATCCATTTTTTTATACGAGTTGGATAAATACATCTATGTTAGGCCAATCGAATAGTGTCATGAGATCAAGCTTTAGCCAATTATCATTGTATTTCAAATTACGAGAGAGAGAAGATTTTAGTTTAATGAATTTATATACTTATAGATCTTTGCTCTTGCATAAATTGATTAGAGAGGTTCCTTTTAATTTTCGATTTTCCTATCAATTAATTAATATACTAAAAGAAGCTTTAGTTTTTGGAGGAGTTCATTTACCTGAATTTCGTCAAGAGGAAAATGGAGTTCAACTAGTTAGAGATAGTAATAATAATTCAGGTTTTCAATTAAATATTGATTATAAACAAGATCACAAGAGAATAAAAGAAAATCTATCTTTTTTAAAAAGGAAGATGCTTAGTTTAGGATGTATGCCATTATTTTCAAAAATGGTTAACCCTGGATCTAGTAAACATTATGGAGGAACGCTTCCTATTTCTAAAATTCCAAAACCATTTACACTATCATCTTCAGGTAGATTACATGGAACTAAAAATGTCTATGTAGGAGATGCTTCAGGGTTTAATTTTCTACCAGCTAAAGGATTGACCTTTACAATTATGGCAGCATCACATTTGGTAGCTTTGAATGCGGTAAAGAAACATAGGTATAAAACCAATGTGCAATTAAGAGCAAAATTATGTAACTGATAAATTATATACTCTGGAAAATTCTAGTTGAAAATTCCAGAGTATATAATTTTTAGAATCTATTTAATGACAGTAATAACTTCATTTTTTTTATAATACTTTCCACGAGTATCTTTATAACTGACCGTACAATTATAAATTCCAGAAGGAACTAATTTATTGGTATTTATATTCTCTCCATTCCAACCTTGAGCGGGATCATCTGTTTCAAAAATCAATTCTCCAATTCTATTGAAAATGTAAAATTGATAGTCTTTGACAAAATCAAAGTAACCAATTGGATAGTACAAATCATTAACACCATCAGAATTTGGAGTGAAAGCATTGGGTAAAAATAAAGTTACTTCAGGAACAATATCGATTACTTTTTGAATAGTATCAGTACATCCATAATCATTAATTGTAGATAATTCGACAATGTAAATTCCAGAGTCCGGAAAAGTAAACTCGGGGTTTTCTTGATAAGAAATACTCATGCCTCCAAAATCCCAATTGAGATTATCATAATAGCTAGATTGATTATTAAACTGAACAATAGGATTAAAATAATTGACAGGATCAGGAGAATATGAAAATTCAGATAATGGATTTGGAAGAACGTTAATCCAATCTTCAAACTCTCTTTCGATATAACATCCATTGGGAGAAGAAATAGAAACATTTACAGAAAAAAGGCCATGATTGAAATACTCATATTGTGTATTCATTTCATCACTTGCACCTCCATCTCCAAAATCCCAATTGACCTCATAAACTTCAGCTATTGGAAAAGATTGATTGGTAAAATTAATATTTATTGGAGCACAACCTTCTTGAATATCACTAGCAACAATTATTTCAGGAGGGACTGGCATCCAAGTTAATTCTTGAGTCCTAGTTTTTATACATCCATTTGAATCGATTATTTGTAACGAAACAGAATAAATAGCAGGTAAATCATATTGATGAATTGGATTAGCTTGATCAGAAGTATTTCCATCACCAAAATCCCAATACCATGAAATAATATCACTTGATTCTGTCGTACTTTGGTCGATGAACTGGATCGGTGAAGGGGTACAAATATCATCATATTCAATATTGAAATCTGCATCAAGACTAGGATAAATTCGAATTTCTATAAAAGAAGAATCGGTGCAAATTGAACCAGGATTCAAGATTAATACACCATTATAAGTTCCTAAATCAGGAAATGTAACATCTAAATTTGGTTGATTGGAAATTAAAGTATCTCCATTGGAAAGAGCAATCTTCCATTCATAACTATCAATAAATTCACTAGGGTAACTTTGATTTTCAAAAAATACCTGAGGATCTCCACATGAATAATAAATATATTGGGGTTGTTGAATTTGTGCTGTAATTAATTCGTCGCCTCCCATTGTAGCAAAAATACCCGGTTCACAATAATCAACATTAAATTGGAAATCCCTTTGAACTTCGCTTAATAATATTCCATTTCGATATTCTTTAACGCATATCCCTACCACAAATTGACCAATGGTGTTTGGAGTACCTGTTAATACACCTGTCAGAGAGTCAATTGTTAGATTGGAAACTTCACCAAGAGGAGAATAGGAAGAGTAAGTTGGAGCATAAAAATTAACAGGATCAAATGGTGGTGGTGCATCTGGATTCGGAGTTGCTCCAGTAAAACTAAATATATCTCCTGGAGTGATGGCTCCATCTGTTCCTGCACCTTTTAGCGGGCTACATAATTCATATCGTAATTCATCCCCATCAATATCAGTTGCCGTATGTATAAATTCTAATGGGTTATTTACACAAATAATTATAGGAGGAAATGATTCAAATGAAGGAGAATTATTGCAAAAACCCTGAGCTTCTGGAGAGATATCAATAGAGTAAGTTACCCCTGTATCTCCAGGGTTTATAATATTACTGATTGTTCCATTCCTACAACATCGCTGATAAACCAGATGATAAGTAAAAGAAGAATTTGGAAGATTAATTCCTAGCTCACTTAATTTAAAATTATAAATGCCTTCTTGGACACATACTTCTGGTGGAGAAAGTAAACATGGATTACCAACAGAAGGATCAATTAAAGTTACGGTAGGTAATGGCATCATGGCCATGGCAAATTCATTATTCAAATCATCACTTCTATAGATAGACATTGTTCCATCTTCATCGAAGCCAGCTCCACCATTCTGGCAATCTCTATAAACTTTCAGAGTTATGGAATAATCTCCATTGCCGATGCATTGATAAGTTAATTCTCCTCCAATGATGTGAGCAGCATTAATATTATTTATTATAAAAAAGAAAGTAAAAATTGCGCTAATTAAAAACCGATTTTTTCCCACCTGAATATTTTTTAAGTTTTGAAAAGTAGCTGTGTCAATAAAATATCTCGACAACAGCAGTAAATTTTTCTGAAAAACAGGCGTGGATTTTTTGAGAATGGAGATTCTCTTTTGCGTAAAAGAGGAAACAAAAAAATATCCAAAATAGGAATTGGTTGAGTGAAATAATTTTTGCAGATTTAATTCAAGACTTTTTTTTGAATAAAATAATGACATTAGAACTAATATAAAATTGTGTAAAACTGAATTTCCCTATATAAAACAAGGAGAGAAAAGGAAAATTTGAAGACAGGGGAATAGTTTTACGAACAAAATACATTAGTAAAAAAAAACGTATATTTTTTTCTTAATATGTAAAACAATACATGGCATATAAGTTGTATATATTTTAATACTAATTTGACTTTTTCCTAATTATTCGTAGTTGGAAAATTTTAATTTCACACACACACACACATTTTTACCCACGCCTGTATTTAAAGATTTAGAAAAACACGTCCACAACGTTTTGAAATCTTATTTCGTAATAAATACAATATATTCCTATGTTAGACCTAAATGGTAAGTCAATTTTACTTACTGGAGGAACTGGTTCCTTTGGTAAAGAGTTTGTAAAAACAGTTTTGAAAAATTTCCCAAAAGTTAAAAGGCTGGTAATATTTTCTAGAGATGAGTTGAAGCAATTCGAAATGGCTCAAACTTTCGATCCTAATGAGCATAAGTCCATTCGATATTTTATCGGAGATATCAGAGATAAAGACCGATTTATGAAAGCTTGCGAGGGAGTTGATATAATTATTCATGCTGCTGCACTTAAGCAAGTTACAACTGCGGAATATAATCCTTTTGAGTGTATCAAGACAAATGTACTTGGTGCTCAAAATGTAGTGGAAGCTGCGATTGCTAATAATGTAGAATCAGTAGTAGCACTTTCAACTGATAAAGCAGCTGCTCCAGTCAACCTTTATGGTGCAACAAAACTTTGCTCCGATAAATTGTTCGTAGCTGCGAATAATACGAAAGGTAGTCGTAAGACACGTTTTTCAGTTGTTCGTTATGGAAATGTAATGGGATCAAGAGGTTCAGTTATTCCATTCTTTATGAAAAAGAGACCTGAAGGAACATTACCAATTACACATGATGAAATGACTCGGTTCAATATTACATTGGAAAGCGCAGTTGATTTAGTGTTTTTTGCGATGGAGAATGCTTTAGGTGGAGAGATTTATATTCCAAAAATTCCATCGTATAAGATAACAGATGTTGCGACAGCTGTAGCTCCAAATTGTAAACAAAAAATAGTTGGAATTCGTCCAGGAGAAAAATTGCATGAAGAAATGATTACTCCAGCGGATTCTCATAATACGATTGAATTGACTAATCACTTTGTAATTTGTCCTACTAATTTGAATTATGTGGGGATCGATAAAGAAGATTTCTTGAGACATTATGACGGGAAGTCTGTGCCAGTTGGGTTTAGCTATAACTCTGGCGAAAATAGCGAATGGTTAACCGTTAAAGATATGCGAAAGTTAATCAAACAACATGTAGATGCTTCATTTACAGTTCCTGAATTAGAAACTATTTCTTAAGTTAAAAAGTCATTTTATGAAAGTTCTTAATTATGGACGGCACCACATTACTGAAGCCGACATGAAAGCGGTATGTGATGCCTTACAGTCTGATTATATTACTCAAGGTCCGCGAGTAGCAGAATTTGAGAAGAAATTTGCGGAATACATTGGTTGCAAATATGCTGTAGCAGTTTCTAATGGAACTACTGCATTGCATATCGCAGCATTGGGACTGGGAGTTGAAAAAGGTACAAAAGTTATTACCACTCCTATTACTTTTGCTGCTTCGGCGAACTGCATTAGATATTGTGAAGGAGAAATTACTTTCGTTGACATTAATCCTCACAATATTTTAATTGATATAGAAAAAGTAAGAACACTTTTAGAGCAATCGCCAAAAGGAACTTACTCAGGAATTGTCCCAGTTGATTTTGCTGGTTATCCTGTCGATCTAAAAGCATTAAGAGAATTAGCAGATGAATATGGAATGTGGATTTTGGAGGATGCTTGCCATGCTCCAGGAGGATATTTTATAGATGAAAAAAATGACCGTCAACACAATTGTGGAGATGGTTCATTTGCAAATGCTGCAATATTTTCCTTTCATCCAGTCAAGCATATTGCTTGTGGAGAAGGGGGAATGGTTACAACCAATGATAAGGAGTTGTATGAAAAACTATTGTTACTTCGAAGTCATGGAATAACTCGAGAGCCTGATTTACTTCATGAAAATCATGGCGGATGGTATTATGAAATGCAAGTATTAGGATTTAATTATCGAATGACAGAAATGCAAGCAGCTCTTGGTATATCACAATTGGAAAGAGCTGATAGCGGAGTTATTCGAAGAAGAGAAATTGCAGGAAGATATGATGCAGCATTTAAAAATACTCCTATCGAAACACTTCCAGTAGAAGATAATGTTGGTCATGCCTATCATCTTTATATTATTAAAGTTGATAATCGAAAGGAATTATATGAGTCTTTAAAAGAAAAGAATATCTATGCACAGATACATTATATTCCTGTTCATACTATGCCTTATTATCAATCTTTAGGCTACGAAAAAGGAAGTATGCCTGTGGCAGAAGCCTACTATGAAAAGTGTATCAGCTTACCAATGTACCCGACACTATCAGATGAGGAACAAGATTATGTGATTGAAAAAGTAAAGGAATTTAGCCTATGCGAAATTTAGCGATAATACCTGCCCGTGGTGGCAGCAAGAGAATTCCTAGGAAAAATATCAAAGAATTTTTAGGGAAACCCATCATAGGATATCCAATCGAAGAGGCCATCAATTCCAAAATTTTTGATGAAATTATGGTCTCTACCGATGATAATGAAATAGCAAGAATAGCTGAAGTATTTGGAGCGAGTGTTCCATTTATGCGTAGTGAGACCAATGCTAATGATTTTGCGACGACCGTTGATGTATTGTTAGAAGTGGTTAATAAGTACGAGATGCAAGGACAAAAATTTGACAATATTTGTTGCATTTATCCAACATCCCCATTTGTGTCTAGCAAATTATTACAAATGGCTTTTGATAAATTAATTGCTCATCAATTTGATTCTGTCTTTCCAGTACTTCCATTTAGTTTTCCAATTCAAAGGGCCGTGAAAATCTCAGAGGATAGAGTGAAAATGATTCATCCAGAACATTTAAATACTCGATCTCAAGATTTGGAACCGGCTTATCATGATAGTGGACAATTTTATTGGATGAAAGCAGAAGTACTTAAATCAATGAAAAAAGTTTGGACAGATAATACAGGTACGATTGTATTAAAGGAAATGCAAGCACATGATATAGATACTATAGACGATTGGGAAATAGCTGAATTCAAATTTGCGATGAATCAAAAATTACAAAACACTAAACCCGCTATTAATAATATTGATGCATTAAAGGTGTCAAAAAATTAAATCCAAAGAAATGAAAGAATTTAAAATTGCTAATCGATGGATTGGTCCAAATCATAAACCATTTATTATTGCAGAGATGTCTGGTAATCATAACCAATCTCTTGATCGAGCTTTGGCAATAGTAGATGCGGCTGCGGAGGCTGGAGCTGACGCAATCAAACTGCAAACATATACAGCTGACACGATGACTATTAATGCTAAACATGGTTTGTTTAATATTGATGATGATTCCTCCTTATGGAAAGGGCATAATTTATATGATTTATATCAACTGGCGTATACGCCTTGGGATTGGCATGCAAAGATTTTTGACCGAGCAAAAGAACATGGAATGATTGCATTTAGTTCTCCCTTTGATTCGACTTCAGTTGACTTCTTAGAAAGCCTAAATGTACCGGTGTATAAAGTTGCTTCTTTTGAAAATACAGATATGCCACTTCTTCAAAAAATTGCTCAAACGGGTAAACCAGTTATCATGTCAACAGGGGTGACCAACCTTTCAGACATTGATGAGTCAGTTCGGACGCTTCGCAAATATGGTTGTAAAGATTTGGTTTTACTAAAATGTACAAGTACATATCCAGCTACTCCAGAAACTTGCAATATTGATACGATTCCGCACATGGAACAAATGTTTGAAGGAGTATCAGTTGGTTTGTCAGATCATACGATGGGAATTGGAGTTCCTCTTGCTGCAATAGGTTTAGGAGCTTGTGTAGTAGAAAAACATTTCACTTTAAGTAGAGCTGATGGGGGAGTAGATAGTGCATTTTCTTTGGAACCACATGAATTAAAATCTTTGGTTATAGAGGCAGAAAGAGCATTCTTGGCTAAAGGAAAAGTTTCCTATGGAATACAAGCTTCTGAAGAAAATAGTAGAAAATTCAAGCGATCAATTTATGTAGTAAACGATATTCAAGAAGGAGAAACTTTTTCTCCAAATAACTTGAGAGTAATACGCCCAGGAGATGGATTAGAGCCTAAGCATTTTGAAATTGTTTTGGGAAAAACAGCACGAAAAAATATTAAGGCAGGAACACCACTAAGCTGGGAAGAATTGTAAATCAAAAATGTAACTAATGCTGGTTAGAATAAAAATAATAAAAAATGCAATTGAAAAAGGGTTTTCCGGAAAAGGAAAATTCCAAGTGAAGCATGAATTGAATGCATTGGAATATGAATATGAAAATCAGCGATTTTGGTTTTTGTTAGACACTAATATTGATCAATGCAGAAAGGAAGAAGTCATCTTCAAATTAGGAAATCTTAAAGAAATAGATGCTCAAAAGATTGGAGAATTATTCAATGATAATTTTTTCCTAATCGTTATTGACAAAGTTGAAAATGAATTACACTTACTGCGAGATGTGTCAGGAGTAAAAACAGGTTACTACACTAATTCTGATTCTTCAGATGAATTTCAAATTAGTACACTTGTTCACGACCTCGCTTTGTCTATGGATAAAGTTAAATTTTCAAAAGAAGCCATCCATCAAATTTTATACTCACACTATTTATTGGATGGATATACTTATTATGAAAATATCCATGAACTGAAAGCAGGTTATCATCAATTGTATAATGCTGATTTTCAACAAACTGATACAGCGATAAATGAGGTCGATTTTTTAGAGGAAAATAAATTAACCGCTGAAGAGAATATACGTTCTCTTCGCATTAAAACCCAAGAAGCTCACCAAGGAGCAATAGCCACAAAAAACACCGTTTTACTTTCAGGAGGATTAGATTCTATTGCCATGTTAATTGCATTAGACGATCTTCCTGAAATAAAACGATTGTCAAATATTTCATTTAAAGTAAAAGACACTTCTCAAGATGAAACAGTCTATGCGATTGATGCTGCGAAGAAAGTGAATCGACCGATCAAGATTAAGGAGATTGATCCAAATGATGAAAGCAATTTCCAAAATTTTGAGCAAACATTTCTTCAAATGAACAACCCTTATATCGGTGCTTGGATTTTTGGAAAATTTGAAGGGACACCTTATGAAATGTTTTATGCGGGACAAGATACCCGACTGCATACTCCAGCATTAAATGAAGTAGATAAAATCGCATACCAACTTTTACCCTATCAAAATAATTTTTTAATCAAATACTTTTTGCAACCAATGGCAAAAATAGGGCAATCTATTTTTAAACTAATTGGTTGGAATAAAAGTAAGAATCGGATTATTAAAAATTTATGGAAAGGGTTACACATTGCAGATTTAAAATCTTATGTGGACAAATTTTATTTGAAATTAGATAAAAATACCATTGCTCAAAAAGGACTTCCTACGGAGTATTATGATGCATTCCGAGAGTATTTTGATTTTGATATTTCTAAAATAAAAAGTAAAAGAGGATTATATAACAAGTTGGTCGAAAAGAAATGGAAAGAGCAATACATATTTGATATACGCTACTTACAAGATGTTGCTAGAATGAACAACACTTATATTGCGATGCCATTTTATAATCCAAAAATTGCGAGTTTTTCTTCCTCCATTCCTTTTGATTTATCGACTAAGAAAATGATAGGAAGATCTCGATTTGGAGAAACTAAGGCAATCATTTATAAATATGTGCTACGACATGCTTTCCGAGATAAATTAACCGATATGTGTTTTTACCGTGCTAAAGCAGTATCAGAAACAACCCACCAAATGAACAATGGTGTGATGGGGCGAAAAATCAAAGAAGTAATAAAAAGAGATTTATCATTACCAAATTCATTCATCAAAAATTTTCATTTAGAAAAATATGTAGAACGATATATAAATACTTCCGAATGGGGTTTTAAAGAAGATGACTACCTCGGCACTATTTATTATATCGCCGCTATCTGTATTTATCATTATCGAGTGATTTTAAAAAACCACATTAAGACAGGAAAAAAAATGGAACACAACGTAGAAGTATTTTCTTCTCAATAAATAGCACAAAAAAATAAGGATAATCACATGCACAGATTTTTAACAGTAATAAGTATTTTATTTTTCCCAAATAGAATTACACAATTCCTATTAAATATACTAGGACATAAAATACACCCGAAAAGTTATATAGGATTTTCATTGATCCCTTCTCGCAAAATTTATATGGATGCTGATGCTCGAATTGGCCATTTCAATATCATCCAAGTGAATAAAATTTTGATGAGAGAAAAATCATTTATTAAAAAAATGAACAGAATTAGAGGAGCAATGAATGTGATCATGGCGGCTGAATCTGTTATAGCCAATTCAAATAGTATCTTTCGAGCATCGTCTCCAGTTACCTATGGAAGCGGAACTTTAAAAATTGGGCGATTTGGAATGCTTGTTTCTAAACATCATTTAGATTGCACCCGGTCCATTACTATTGGAGAGAACACCACGATCGGTGGGCTTGGATCTCAATTTTGGACCCATGGCTATTTTCACGGACCAATAGGGAAAGAAAGGATTAGAATAGATGGGGAAATTATTATCGGCAATAATGTTTATGTAGGAACTAATGCCACGTTTAATCCTGGGGTAGAAGTTGGAGACGGGATAAGTATAGGAAGTAATGTGTGCGTATCAAGATCTATAAAGCGACCAGGTATGTATGTTGCTCAACCATTAAGATTTATTGAAAAAGAAATTGACTCAATTAGAGATGCGTTGAATAAAGTTGAAGAAGAATCACTTATAGACGAAGTATATGAAAAAAAACCTTCGCCTCGAAAAGTGGAAAAAATAAAAGCGTATGAGCAAGTTACCACTTAGGATTAATGATTTATTGGTAGCATTCAAAAAAGATTTCCAAAGAGTCTCTGTATTTTCTTTTGTTTTCTTTTTAGTGAAAGGTTCAGCTTTTGCGGCAGCTTTATGGTTGTCAAATATGGTTAGTGTTGCTGAATTCGGATTATTCGAATATGCACTTTCAGGTGGATTAATTTTGGCGGTAATACTCAATTTAGGATTGCAAGGAGCATATCCTTTTTTTATTATTCGAGAAAAAAAGAATAGCTATCGAGCTATTTTTTTCTTTCATGGATTATTAGTTTCAGGATTAATATTAGGTCTCATTTTTCTCAATAAAATTACTGGATATTGGATACCGATCAAATTCTCTTTAATGGGAGTTATGGCAAGTGTGATTGGTATGCAAGTTTTATATTCTACGATATTAAAATCGCATGAGATTTTGATTCCAGCTGTATTGCTAGATGGAGGATTATTTATCTCAGTAAATATTTATAATATTCTAATTTATTTCGGAGTCTTGACTTTTAGTTTGGAATTATTGGAAACTGGACTAATGATTTACCTGGGGGTGTTATGGATTATTTATTTTCGTAAATATAATGTTATAAAAAAACAATTTTCTTTTGAAAAATATAAAGAGACGATTGATTTTGGAAAACACCTTGTCGTTTCATCCTTTCTAATTATCCTTTTGACAGGAGGCGCTAGAATTTTTATTGACTATTTTTTGGAGATAGAAGAGGTAGGATATTATGGATTCTATTTTAGACTAGCAGCAATTACGGTAATGATTCATCAGATTATTAATATCGTTTTTTTCAAAAAAATGTACCAATCAGATACCCATACTTTAGATCATTATTTTTCGCTGTTCGTAGGTGCAATTTTATTAATGAGCATCAGTTTGTCTTTTTTGGTTCCTGTGGTTTTTTCCAATGTTTTGACACTTTTAGAAAATTCCTATGCTGATTACAAGCTGCTATATTTTACGCTTTCTTTCCAAGTAGTGTTTTGGATCATCCTAGCGTTAAATGAAAATATTATCTATAGAGAAGAACTTTCTTCTAAAATGAACAGAGGATTTTTTGTAGTTCTTTTATTAATGCTTGGAACTATGGTCGTTTTTTCAAAATTAGAAATTCTTAATATTTTTTGGCTAACCATTATTAATATGCTAGCTATTGCAGCAGCAGTTGAGTGGCAGTTTTTTCTACTTAAAAAAGAAAGAAATATACATTTCACCAATACTCATTTGATTAATTACTTAGCACTTATTTTATTTTTTGTCACCTATAATTTCATCTTATGAAAACAGAAATGATAAATTCTATTTGCTTTATTGCTAATTACTCTAAGACTTATCTCTTTCATGAAATTGCTCAGAGTTTAATTCAAAAAGGAGAAAAAGTTTGCTGGATTACCGTCAACACAACTTTGTATAATTTCCTTTGCAAAGAATATGGAAAAGAAAAAGTATTATTAATCAATAGAGATAATATAAAAGAACAGTATTCTAGTGTTGATGAATTTAAGCTCAATGAGCTAGTTTATGGAGATCGAGTTTTGCGACATGAATTGCAAAATGGGATTCAATTTTTAACGAATATCCAGCGGCCGATTTATGATTTTTTAAAATCTAATGATGTACGATTTGCCTTTGGTGAAATCACTTGGGCACATGAAATTTTGATTCATAGAATGTTAACTAATCGAACAGAATTGAATGCAAAATTTTTAAATCCTCATGTGGTTCGATTACCAAATAAGAGGTGGGCTTTCTTCAAAGATGAGCGTCAGTCTAAAGTATATGATGTGACCGATGAATATGAAGAGGTCTCACCAATCGAGGTTAAAAAACCATTTTATCTAAAGGTAAATGATAAAAGACTCAAAAAGTCTAATTCATTAAAAGGACGTTTGGATAGAATTAAGCGATGGATCACTAATGAAAATATTGATAAAAAAGATCCTACTCATATCACCAGAGGAAAGACCCGACTATTATTAAAATCACAAGAGGAATTTAATAAAGAAATTTATCGCATGGTCAAAAGAATTGATTTTGAGGTGATAAAAGATGTTCCTTATATTTTTGTTGGATTACATAAACAACCTGAGGCTTCAGTAGATGCATTTGGGCGATATTATGAAGATCAATATTTGAATATTTGTAACCTGTGGAGAGCACTTCCTACTGGATGGAATATTATAGTAAAGGAACATACCAATGCTATTGGAGATCGTGATTTATCATTTTATAATAAGTTGCAAGAGATGCCAGGTATTTACTTTGTACATGAGTCTACAGATTCATACAGCTTAATTTCTAATGCTCAATTAGTCGCTACGATTACTGGAACAATTGCTTATGAAGCAGCCTTGATGAAAATTCCGGCGGTGACTTTTGCACCAACCTTTTTTAATCAAATTAATTACTGCGAGCAAATAGGATTAACCGATCTTGATAGATGTGCTTCCCTTAAAGAAGTGGCAGATAGGTTAAGAAATCAAATTGACAATAGAGCAAAATTTTCGTCCTATTTGATGGCGAATTCTTTTGAAGGAGTATTAGTCGATCCTGTTTCAATGCCAAGTGTAATGGAAGAAGAAAATATAGAAAATCTTAGTCAAGCATTTTTAAACGTAGTCCAAAATCAATTAGAATTAGATATTGCCTAAACTCGATTATCAATTAGACTGGAGAGAGAAATTAACGATTGCAGCTATCATCTGTTTATCCTTTACCGGGATTAGTGTTGCCAAAATCGGGAAAGCTCTATTGACTCCTTATCATTTGATGATGGGAATATTGATAGGTATTGGACTCTTCTATGCACATAAGATTAATAGAGAAATAGTAGTATCATTATTGATTCTGCTTTTATATATGTTAGGTGTCAATGCCTTTAATATCCAAACCATTAAATTGACATCTGTGCTGTACACGGTGATCTTTTGTTTTGAAATTATGATCCTCGATAACTTTATTAAAAGAGAAAATATTCCAATTTTAAAAAGAGCAGTTTAACTAGTGATCATTTTATATTTGATAAATGTAATGATTGGTTTTTTTTTTCTCTTTGATTGGA
>JBGCCY010000286.1:0-4594 GCA_045104975.1 Saprospiraceae bacterium | reverse complement strand
CCGATACTTTGTTCAGCGGAGCAAAGCGGTTCGTCTGCATCTTGAATTAAAATTTGGACAGAAGATCCATCAGCAGGTAAATTAAAAATTCCACCTGTTGCATAATCAAAAGTACCTTGCGAAATATTATTAGCAAAAATTTCAAAGCTATTTGAAATGCCAGAGTTGATGGCAGATGCTTGAATATTTATGTCATAAAAATCATCATTTGGATCGGTGATAGTTCCATTGTCATTGCAATTGACTTCGACTAATTCGAAATTAATCACACAAGGATCAGAGCAAGTCGCAGGAGCATTTATCGAAACCGAAGTGATACAAGTCAAAGTTGTCAAGTCTTGTAAATCAAAATTCAAATCACCATTGGCAATATTAAACGGCCCAAAGTTTTGAGCAGTTCCATAGCCTCCAGAAAGTGTTCCGTCAGTTGATTGCCAACTCGCACCAATATTTTGACCACTTACTAAAAGGTCAAAAGTAAAAGTATCGTCAGTATCATCATTGCCTGTTCCATTGTCATCACAAACGATATTTGAAACCATTGCATTGATCGAACAATCTTCGTTGCAAGGTTCAAGGGGACCGATACTTTGTTCAGCGGAGCAAAGCGGTTCGTCTGCATCTTGAATTAAAATTTGCACAGAAGATCCATCAGCAGGTAAATTAAAAATTCCACCTGTTGCATAATCAAAAGTACCTTGCGAAATATTATTGGCAAAAATTTCAAAGCTATTTGAAATGCCAGAGTTGATGGCAGATGCTTGAATATTTATTTCATAAAAATCATCATTTGGATCGGTGATGGTTCCATTGTCATTACAAACCACATCGACTAATTCGAAATTAATTATACAAGGATCAGAGCAAGGAACAAGTGGTCCAATTGTTTGAGTCGCTTGGCATTGCGGATCTTGATTATCTACGACAGCAATAATTGGCGAATTTCCATCGGCAGGAATTGTAAATGTAGAAACATTGTTATAAGTGTAGTTGAAATTTAAAACGCCGTCGATTAAAACATTGTAGGAATTATTCGCAGCACCATTTATTGCTGAAGCATTGATAGTAACTGTATAAAAATCATCAGTTAAATCATTGCTTGTTCCATTGTCTGAACAAACGATGTCTAATTGATCTATTGAAATAGAACAATCAGTTGAACAAGAATTCAACGGGCCTACTGCTTGAGTGATCAAACAATTGGTCAATTCATCGGTAAATGTCAACGTCAATGATTGACCTTGAGCAGGAAGTGAAATGGTATTGGATTGATTATAATTTAAAGAAGTAATAGTTAAATTTCCATCAAATACTGAGAAAGTACCAGCGTTTCCATTGTTGTTTGTTAATGTAAATGTAATGTTGTAAAAGTCATCAGTTGCATCACTTGCAGTTCCATTATCATCACAATTGACTTCAAAATTACTCGTCGTTATTTCTAAACCGGGATTAATGTTAAAATTTTGCGAAGCGAGACAACCATTTCCATCTTCGACATAAGCGGTGTAACTTCCCGAAGGTAAATTATCAAAAATATTATTAGTTGTCCAATTCGAATTGTCTAAACTATAATTTACTCCAGTTGGAGCATCAATCGTGACCGAACCATTTTCATCTCCAAGACAAGTTTCATCATTTATCTGAAGTGTGAAGGATGGAGGAGGATTTACATTCAAAACTAACTCAACAATAGAACTACAATTGGCAGAATTAGAAATGACAACAAATAAAGTTTGAGTCGGCGAATCAGTATTGGTGTAAGGATTGGATAATGAACCTGTCCCACTTTGAGCAGCAGTAATCGTTTCATAGTAAGTGTAAGAATAAGTTAAATTGGAACTAATCAAAATATTGGCTTCCGTCAAATCAAATTCCGTAAAACCATCTCCATCCAAATCACATTCCTCCAATTGTGCATTTACTCCCATAGGATTTTCAGAAATTTCAAATTGGATGGGAGTAAGAATAGAACTCACACAACCGTTTACCAAATCTTCAGTTTCCACATAATAGGTGTAAATTCCCACCGCTGTTTCAGTAGGCGTAAATGTAGTGTTTTCACTTTGTAACAATACTCCTCCGGAAGGAGCATCGTACCAATTGGCTGTTTCGCCAGTTCCAACAGAAACAGATAATTGAGGAGTAGGAGAGCCTTCACAAATAATGGCATCTCCATTGTTCACCGGTGGATCGACATTTGGACAATCACAATCTGGTGGTGAAATATTTAAGGTGAATGTACAGAGTAGATTAGAAGGATTAGTTGCGATGATAATTAAAGATTGGCTAATTGGAATATCTGTAACGATTCCCATATCATTCCCCAGGTCAACATAAGTTCCAGCCAAAACAATAATATCAAACCCATAGTTATTGATAGACACTTCGTAAAAGTCAGGATCAGCAGCACATAAAATATCAAAAGCAGTAATAAAAACTTCAGGTAAATATTCTAAAGTAACCGATGCCATATCATCAGGACAGACTCCTCCAGAAGCAACGAAATAATCGAAAGTATAACTCCCTGCAGGAAGTCCAACCAAACTCACATTATTTGGATTGGAAAGATTGACACCATAACCATAAGTATCCACCCAAGTACCTGTTGGAGTATATGCTCCAGATAAGTAGCTGAATAAATTAATATTGTTTGGAGAGTCAAAACAAATTTCTCCCATCCCATCAAACCCCGCAAATGGAGGTTCTTCCACCACTATGTCAAAACTAATTTCATCCGAACAACCAAAACTGTTGGAGGCTAAAATATAATAAGTGGTAGATATGAGAGGACTCACCATCGACGAAGGCAATTGGTTTGCAATAGTTGCGGGAGTACTCGAATGAAAAGTAATATTCGGATTCGTATTATTCAAATCAGTAACTGTAATCGTCGATAAATCAAATACTTCTCCTTCGCAAAAAATGACTTGAGTTGGATTAATAGTAATGTCAGGCGAAGGGGTTTGATCAACAACTTGAGTGTGTGTGATCGTAAAATTATTACAAGGATTTATAAATGTCCAAGTATAATTCATTCCTCCATTTCCATTGTTGGTTACCGTCGCAGGAACAGTTCCAGTAATCGCACAACTTCCAGATTCATTATTGGTATAAGGAAGATTGATGGGAGTAGGAAAAGGTTCGCCACAATTGATCGTAATATCAGTTGGTAAACTGGTAAACATAGGATCGCTTGGAGGAGTAATAGTCACATTTTGAGAATGGGAAATACTTCGATTACAATCATCTGTAAATGTCCAAGTGTAAGTAATGCTCCCTCCACAAGCATCATAAAAACCAGATTGAATTGCTGTTACAAATCCATTTATGGAACATGCTCCACTTTGACTATTAGTATAACTTAAGGTTGGCAAAATATTAGGAACCGAAGAGCAATCTAAAGTTGTAGGGCTAGGTGGATTTATAAAAGCTGCAGGTGGCGCAGGGGCAACGGTAATATTTTGAACATGAGAAATTGTTCGTCCACAAACATCTGTAAATTGCCAAAGAAAAACGATTAATCCACCGCATTCACTATAACCTCCTGACTGACTTGCTTGAGCAAGTCCATCTATTGCACAGATTCCATTTTCATTATTGTTGTATGGTAATGGGCTAGGGGTTCCTGGAACATTATCACAATCTACAGTTAAATCTTGCGGTAGACTTCCAACAAAAGAGGCTGGTGGTGCAGGGTCAACGGTATAGTTTTGCACATGTGTAATTATATTGTTACAAATATCTGTAAAAGTCCAAGTGTAAGTAATCGTACCACCACATTCATCGGCACTTCCTGATTCAGTTGGCGAAACAGTTCCCATGACTAGGCAAGTTCCATTTTCATTATTAGTATAATCTAGGCCAGGAGCACCTGTAGGAATATTAGCACAAGAAACGGTTTGATCAGTTGGTGGATTTAAAAAAGCAGGAGCAGCAGCAGGAGTCACCGTAATGTTTTGGGTATGTGAAATATTGTTTCCACATACATCAGTAAAATCCCAAGTATAAGAAACCATACCTCCGCAAATGTCTGCACTTCCTGATTCAGTTGGTGAAACAGTTCCCATGACGAGGCAATTTCCATTTTCATTATTAGTATAATCTAAGTCAGGAGCGCCTGTAGGAATATTATCACAAGTGACGACTAAATTCACAGGTGGATTAATAAATGCAGGCGGAGCAGGAGGAGTCACCGTAATATTTTGAGTATGTGAAATATTGTTTCCACAAGCATCAGTAAAATCCCAATTGAAAGAAACTGACCCACCACAAATATCTGCACTACCAGATTGGGTTGGTGAAACAGTTCCCATGACGAGGCAAGTCCCATTTTCATTATTAGTATAATCTAAGTCAGGAGCACCTGTAGGAATATTATCACAAGTGACGACTAAGTCAGCAGGCGGATTAATAAAAGCAGGCGGAGCAGGAGGAGTCACCGTAATATTTTGAGTATGTGAAATATTGTTTCCACATCCATCAGTAAAATCCCAATTGAAAGAAACTGACCCACCACAAATATCTGCACTACCAGATTGGGTTGGTGAAACAGTTCCCATGACGAGGCAAGTCCCATTTTCATTATTAGTATAAT
>JBGCCY010000285.1:0-3030 GCA_045104975.1 Saprospiraceae bacterium | reverse complement strand
GAGAAAACCACGATTGGATTTTCTTTTTCTGCTTTTTCACCTTGAACTTGAAGTGTTGAAAAATTAGGTGAAATTAATCCTAGTAGGAATAGACATATTCCTACTGCCTTGAAATGAAGTATTTTCATGGTAGTTTTTTTTTTTTTTACTTGAAATAATTAAGCAGGAGGGATGAATAAAAAAAATGAGTTTAAAAATTAAATATAGTATTCAGAGGGGAGAACTACAGTTTACAATTCTGTATTGTAGTAAAAATAAAGAATAAAATGCAAGTTATATTTATTTTTTAAAAAATATTATTTCGATGGATGGGGGTTTAAAAAAACTACTCTGGTATGTTTTTGAAAAATAAAGAAATAGAATTGGGAAGAGAATGAGTAAGAATATCAAAAGATATAAACATATAAATCTTATTTCCCCTCTTCAATCAAAAATCCCAATTGCTCTAAATCTTTATAAAAGTCAGGATACGACTTCACCACTACCATCGGTTTTTTAATTTTTATTTTTCCTAACAACGCTAAAGGAGCAAAAGCCATCGCCATGCGATGATCTTCGTAAGTTTCAAAGGTAGGATCATCAACGACCGCTTTTCCTTCTATCATGTGAAAAATTTTGTCTGATTTTTTCGAAAACTTAGGAGGTAATTTGGAAAAGAAAACTTGCACTTTTTGCAATTCATTTTGTAGCGCAGCAATTCGATCAGTCTCTTTAATACTCAAAGTATCAAGTCCAGTAAAAAGTCCCGTCGTTCCCAAACCTCCACAAATCACCGCCAAGGTTTGAGCAATGTCAGGACATTCTAAAAAGTCATATTCAAACATTTGAGTAGACTCATTTACTGATTTTTTTAAATGAATTCCATTCTCATTAAAAGTAGAAGTGACTCCAAATTGCTCTGCCATTTTTACTATCGCAGCATCGCCTTGCGTACTTTTTTCAAATAAACCATTCAATTGCAAATCCACTTCATCTGCTAAAACAGCTAAGGAAAAATGATAAGATGCTGCCGACCAATCTGCTTCAACGATAAAATTCTTCCCTTCATATTTTTGCGGAGCGATAGAAATTTTATTGTCTTCCCAGTTGTGTTGAACGCCAAATTCTTCCATCAATTTTAACGTCATTTGAATGTATGGAACGGAAACTATTTTTCCATCCAAAGTTAATTCCAAACCATTGGGAAGAGTAGGAGCGAGCATCAAAAGAGAAGAAATATATTGACTACTTGTGTTGGCAGAAATTGTAAGAGCATTGTTGGAAAAGTCTTTTTTTCGTTCTCCAATTTGTAAAGGAGGGTAACCTTCGTTTTCCAAATATTGAATATCAGCACCTAACTCGCGAAGTGCTTCCACCAAAATTCCAATAGGGCGTTGTTTCATTCGATCGGAACCAGTAAGGATTTGAGTTCCTTTTTGTGTGGCTAAATAACCAGTCAAAAAACGAAAAGTTGTTCCCGCATGTCCCGTGTTTAATTCCACTTTCTTTCCTTCATTTTGACTAGCAAATTCCGCTAATAATTTTTCCAAAGTGATGGTATCTTTTGAAGTAGAAATTCTTTCGATGGAAAAATCTTGACCACTCAATGCCCGAAGAATTAAAGCACGATTACTAATGCTTTTCGAACCATTTAAAGTGATTTCGCCTTTGATGATTTTGTCTGATTTGGAAATGAAATAAGTCATGATAATTAAAATGAAGATTGAAAATGAATAATATTTCGGATGTAGACCAATTTTTTTTGACTAGAAAATTGAATCGCAAAACTACGGTTTTTTATTGTACAAAAAATTATAAAAAAGAGCTATTAGCGCTCGAAGCGCTAACAGCTCTAGTGTGAACAAATAAAATAAATTAATATTTTTTTTATTCCGAAGAATCGTTTCTTGGAAGTGCACCATGGTCTTTGTTTCGAGCATCTCGTTGCTCTCTTTCTTCTCTTTTTTGGCGACGTTTTTCTTCCCAATGTTTTTGATTCTCTTCGTCAGATTTGTTGTAAGCTTTGATGATTGATTTTACCAGTCGGTGACGCACCACATCTTCTTCATCTAATTTTACCAAACCAATTCCATCCAAACCAGTCAAAATATCCAAGGCTTGATACAATCCTGAAACTTGATTTCGAGGCAAATCAATTTGTGATAAATCTCCATTGATGATTGCTTTGGCAGAAGGCCCGATTCTAGTCAAAAACATTTTCAACTGCATCGGAGTTGTATTTTGCGCTTCATCCAAAATGATAAAAGCATTGTCCAAAGTTCGACCTCGCATAAATGCCAGAGGCGCAACTTCGATCGTTCGGTCAGTCATAAACTTAGCCAATTTTTCTGCAGGAATCATATCATCCAATGCATCATAAAGCGGTCTTAAATATGGATCAACTTTATCTTTCAAATCTCCAGGTAAAAAACCTAAACTCTCTCCAGCTTCGACAGCAGGACGAGTCAAAATGATTTTTTTAACAATACGATTTCGTAATGCTCGAACAGCCAAGGCAACTGCCATGTAAGTTTTACCCGTTCCTGCTGGGCCGATTGCGAAGACAATATCATTATTTTCAGAAGACTCTACAAACGTTCTTTGATTGCGAGTTTTAGCTTTGATGACTTTGCCGGATCGTCCATGAACGATAGTCGTATTGGATTCGCCTGTTCCCAGTTTGCTTTCGAAAGGACGTCCACCTGCCATCAAATCTTCGACAGTTTGTGTGCTCAATTCTTTATGATCTCTAAGCATACGAACCATTTGCTCCAATTTACTTTTTGCATTTTGGGTATCTTTTTTTTCGCCAGCAAGTTTTAGACTATTTCCTCGAGAAGTAATTGTTACGTCAGGGTAAGCTTTTCTTAAAAGGTTGAGTTTGGAATTTTTTTCTCCATATAATTCTAACAAATCAACGCCATCTACGGTCAAAATAATTTCGCTCAATATGTTTTTTTTTAAGGGTAAAATTAAAAAACTGAACAATTGGAGACTTTGAAAATGGAAATAATTAAAGTGTAGTTTTTTCAATTTTCAAAATTTCGAAAG
>JBGCCY010000284.1:0-7780 GCA_045104975.1 Saprospiraceae bacterium | reverse complement strand
TCTCAACAATTCCACAATTTTATCCTCCACTCTAGTGATATTATTCCCTCCCTCAGGTTTGAAAGCGATTTTTCCATTTTTATCAATCAAAAAATAGGCAGGCAACTTTTTGACTTTGTACAGTTTTGCAATTTGAGATTTGTACACATCTCCTCCTGCAGCGATCAAATGAATACCTTGGTCTTTATTTATTTTCACAAAACTTTCCCAAGCTGTTTTATTTTTATCCAGAGAAAGATATAGAAATACGACTTCCTTATTTTTAAATTTCGCTTTCCAACTTTTACTATTTTTCATTTGCATCAAGCAAGGAGAACACCAAGTCGCCCAAAAATCTAAATAGACTACTTTTCCTTTTAATTCACTCAACTTCACCTCCTTCCCTTCAATATCCGACAAAGTGAAATTGGGGGCATCCATTCCTACTTGCAATCCTTTCGCTTCATTATAGACTAGGCGCAAAACGTCATTATACTTTTCGTAAGAATTATTTTCAATAAAAGATTTGATGTTTGCTCCTTCCTTTTTAGCTTTTCCTCTTTTGCAAGCGATAGATAATTTCTTGGATTTGAAATAAGCAGCAGGTTCGCCTTTTAAATACTTTTCAATTAATTGATCAGAAGTTAATCCTTCGTTTTCAGTTTGATCAGTTTGATACTCAAAAAATTGATCAAGGAAATAAACATAATTAGCATTCGGCAAGGCTCCTTCTACCGAAATTGGCAAAAGTTGAAGGAAATTAAAATACGATTTTGGCATCTTCATCGCTCCATCCATATCATTCGCAAAACCAAATTCCCACGGATAATTCAAACTCATAAAAGCATACCAATAATCAATATCTACTTGCGCAAAAATTTTAAATTTCTCAGAAAATTGACTCGTAAATTTTGATGACTTTAGAAAGTCATTTTTCTCCATTTTTATTTTTTCCAAAAGTGTAGAGTAGTGATTTCCTTTCATGAATTCTGCTTGCTTCCTCGCATCTTTTTCCATTTGAAGAAACTTTAAATCCCGATCTTTTAAATAATTATTATGCGCTGCACCTTTCCCCTCAAACTGCAAACTTTGCATGAAATTATTGCCCGAAAATTTGATTTCCACCAAATCTCCTGGTTCGAGATAAACATTGATTTTTTCTTTTCCATAATTAAATATGCCAATGACAGATTCTGATAAGTTCAATGACAACTCAAAATTATTTTGGGCATTAACTTCTAACTCATGAATTATTTCTTGAAAAGTGATGGGATCAGAATATATCAATAGGGAAATTTTTGCTCCAGTAGGAAAATTAATCTTTCCAGAAATGGAAGACAAAGTAGTAGTACGTGCAGCAGGCCTTGGATCTATATTTACGTAGTCAGTTGGAGTTTCAAACTTTGTTTTCGGAGTCGCTTCTTTTGCTTTAGGTGTTGATTTTTCTTCCTCACCATCCTTTGTAATTACAATATTAGGAACAGATAATTCAACTGTTGAATTCCTTGAACTAGTTGCTAATATTTCAACTGAATCAATAGTCGGTTTGAATTTAACATCTTGAGCAATTTTTACAAAAGGTTTTGCTGAAGCTGGTAAAATCAAGTCTTCTTGAATCGTGTAATAAAGAATACTATCATAGTTCTGGTATGGATTAATATCTATATAATCCATCATTTTTTGTTCTAATTTTTCTTGCGAAACATTCGATGAATTCCAAAATAAATCATTCGCCAAAATATGAAAAAGTGTTTTCCCTGAGAACAATTCGTAAGCATTTCGATACTTCGAATTTTCCGAAAAAGGTAAACGAGAATGGAATGATTTATTTTCGAAGAACTCCATTTCCATTCCTCCACCATGCACCCAGCCAATTTCCCCCAATGTAGTTTTTACTTGGTACCAAAAGTCTTCCTTAATTTCATCTTTGATTTGAATATCAGATTTATAATCTGTTTTTTTATCTAAAAACTTCAGGGTAGTTCCTTGCTTTGCTTCTTGCAAAATCGGAGGCATATTCGGCTCCTTAAAAATCAACATACTTGGTGCTTTGACTACCAATGATTTCTTAAAAAATGACAATTCACTTTTAGATTCTAACAAGTGATTTCGGAAGGCCACATATTGATCAATAAAAAATAAATAATTTGGATTGGTGAGTGCTTTCTCATTGGAAATCAACAAGTTATCTAAAAAAGAATAGTATTCCAATGGCAACTCTATTGGTTCATAAATACCATTTGAAAGTGGATTCTCGACTCGGTATCGAAGTAAATTATAGGCATACCAATAATCAATATCTGCTTTAGCATACTGCTCAAATTCGGGAGAAAAATCTTTCTTTAATTCAGCATTTAAACTCCGATAAAATCCATTCATCTTTTGGTGCAAACGATCCATGAATTTTCTAAACTCCATAGGATTTCGTTCTACTAATTCATAAAAAACAAAATCAGCATTTCTTTCTAAAAAAACATCATTTACATTTTTTAGATACCGACTTTTTCCTGCGCCCTTGCCTGCGAAAGTGATGGACTTAGTAAAATTATCATGTTGAGCATTAAGGTATAATTCATCGCCCGGATCAAGGTAGAGTGGAATTTCTTCGCCATTATAAATTAAGAAAACTGGAGAGGAATAATTAAGTTGAAAGGTGACTGTAAATCGGTTATCTACCAACGGAATATCAAAAACTTCTTCGCCTCTAGAAATGAAATCGCTATAGAATTTTACACCTACGGTATTTGTAATAGCAGAATTGATTTGTCCTGAAATTTTAGTAATTCCATCTTCTTTGACTTCGACTTGTGCGTTAATTTTAAAAAAAAATAACAATATACTTACGCACAAAAATATTTTCAAAATGGAGCTGACCTCAATAGCTTTTCCCATTATTATTTTTTATTTCTTTTTCTCCAAGGACTTTTGTAAAGGTTTTGTTACAAAGGTTCTTAGAAAACGGTTATTCTCAGTAATTGATTATTTCTAAAAATAATCAAAATGTTTGTTAATCTGAAGTTGCTAAAAAATAATTGGCTTTCGTTTATTTGTTTGTTTTGAAACTTAGGAATTTCATTGGTTTGATGTTGTATTTTTTTTTACCACCAAGACATTTAGAAAACATAACTTTTTCTAAATGCCTTGGTGGTAAAAGTTACTGACCATCTTTTAGTATTCTACCCAGCCTTCTGGCGTTTTAATAGAAACTTTATTTCCTTCATGCGCTTCTACTCTACCTACAATTTGAGCATCAATATTAAATGATTTTGAAATTTCAATAATCCGTTGCGCATGTTCTTCTGGCAAGTAAAATTCCAATCGATGTCCCATGTTGAATACTTGGTACATTTCCTTCCAAGATGAACCACCTTCTTTTTTGATCAAGTCAAAAAGTGGAGAAATTGGAAATGGATTATCTTTAATAATATGTCGATCGTTGATGAAGTGATTTACTTTTACTTGTCCTCCTCCAGTCGCATGAATCAAACCATTGATTTGCTCTTTTAACTCAGGAATGATTTTTTGTAAAACAGGTAAATACGTTCGAGTTGGAGACAAGATTAATTTTCCAACATGAATTGGCTTTCCATCAATCATCACCTCATCGGTCAATTTTTTATTTCCAATATAAACCGCCTCTTTCGGAGTTGCAGAGTCAAAACTCTCAGGATATTTTTCAGCATATTCATAATTCAAAATATCATGACGAGCACTTGTCAATCCATTGCTTCCCATTCCTCCATTGTATTCATCTTCATAAGTTGCTTGACCCGAAGAAGACAAACCAACAATCACATCGCCTGGCTGAATATCATTGACAATCAAATCTGATTTTTTCATTCTAGCAAAAGCAGTAATTCCAACATCAATCGTTCGAACGATATCTCCTACATCTGCCGTCTCACCACCTGCCAAATGAATGTTCACTCCATGCGATTTTAGCATGGCCGCCAACTCATTGGAAGCATTAATCAATGCTCCAATCACCTCACCTGATATCTTATTTCGATTACGACCTATTGTCGATGAAATGACAATATTATCCACACAACCGACGCAAGCCATATCATCCAAATTCATAATCAATGCATCCTGAGCAATCCCTTTCCATACAGAAAGATCGCCCGTTTCTTTCCAGTACAAATACGCCAAACTAGTTTTAGTTCCAGCTGTATCTGCATGCATTAAATTGACATAGTCATCATCACCAGCAGTAAAATCTGGAAGAATTTTGCAAAAAGCATTAGGGTACAAACCTTTGTCCATTCCTTTGATGGCAGCATGTACATCATCTTTGGTCGCCGAAACGCCACGTAAATCATATTTATATTGATCACTCATAATTCATTTTTTAGGAGTGCAAAGGTAAGTAAAAGAGTAGTATTTAGTATAAAATTTTAGTGCTTGTTGAGAAATTATAATCACCACTCCTCTTTTACTTAAAACCTTAAAAAAATCCTTTTGAATGATTGATTGACATTTCTTTAGAATTTTCAAACCTGACTAATTCATCAATCTTGGTTGAGATAGGCTAACATATTACTTTATTTTTGAAAATATCTTTTGAGTTAATTTTTTATTTCACAACAAAAAAAAATATTATGCAAAATTCTAACAAAATTTTCATTCCCTTTCTATTCTTCTTATTTTTCATTTTTGGAAAAAATACTTTTGCTCAAGATTGTCAACTCCCCAAATCCTTTGGGGTGCTGAATGGTAATAATATTAGGACTAGCATTCCTATGAATGGTAATTTATTTTGGACGATAGATGAAGATCCTTTGTTTCAAGTAGTGAATCCTCCTGCTGTTCAAGTAATTCCAAATACATTCTTTACCACAGGACTATGGCTAGCTGGAAAAAATGCTGATAATGACTTAAAAATTGCGGTTGCTGCATACCAAGGTGTCAATAATCACGATTATTTTTCAGGACCTATTAATAATGACAATGGACAACTTTCCTTTCAATGTGATAATTATGACAGAATTTGGGAAGTCTTTGGTTATGAAATTTCCCATCACATTTCTGATTTTAATGATAATGGCGTTATTAATTCCCCTTTAGAAAATATCTATGCCTACCCTGCTCATCAAAATCCTCATTTTGAAAATATTCATGGATTCGCTTTACCGAATACCACCGAAGGACTAGCTCCATTTCATGATAAAAATAATGATGGAATTTATAATCCGGATGACGGAGATTTTCCACTTCCAGAAAATGTATCTGTCGAAAAAATTCCTCAACATATTATCTGGGGAGTTTTTAATGACGGAGGTGGACTTCACACAGAATCACAAGGAGTCCCTTTAAATGTGGAAGTGCAATTAACCGCTTATTCATTTTATTGTACTGATGATGATCTTTTAAATAATACCATATTTACTTCTCACAAAGTTATCAACCGAGGAAATGAAACACTAGACTCCCTGATTTTTACCAAATGGGTCGATTTTGATTTGGGATGCTACATAGATGATTTCATAGGTTGTATTCCTAACCTGAATACTTTTTATGTTTACAATGAAGATCAAGATGATGGAGGTCCAGATGGTTTAGATTGTCCAGCAGTACAAGGTGGAATTGGATATGGATCGAATCCTCCTGTACAAGCGGTCACTATATTAAATCAAGAAATGTCTTCATTTAATGTTGGTGGAATATCATCAAATCCTACACCAGCACAAAATTATTATCTCATGCAAGGAAAATGGGAAGATGGTACTCCAATTACTCAAGGGGGAAATGGATATGGAGGAACTCAACCGACATCATTTATATTCCCTGATAATCCAAATGATCCAAATGGTTGGGCCATGACTACCACTAACTTACCTTACATGGATCGTAGATGCATTGCCAATGTAGAAATTGATAATTCACTCGCTACCAATGATTTTATCAAAGTTGATATGGCTTATACTTTTTATCGAGATGAAAATTTAAACCATATTCAATCAGTTAATTTGATTTATGATCACACCCCGATTCTGCAACAATTGTATGATAATAATTTTGAAGATTGCATTATTGATGCTTGCGTGGATGACTGTGTTTGGACAGGTGATGCTAATCGAGATAGTATCGTTTCTAATTTTGATATTTTACAAATTGGCTTAGCTTTTAATGAATCTGGACAAGCTAGAAATACACCTCTAGTTTTTCAACCATTTCCTGGACAATCCTGGGGAGAAGATTTTAATGGCATTGATATAAAACATGCGGATTGTAATTCTAGTGGTTCCATAGTCGAAACTGATTTTGATTGGGTAGAAACTTATTATGGAAAATCATACAAACTAAGTAATGTCATTGACGAATATCCAACAGGTAATGAATTGAGCATTACCACTTTAGGAAACAATCCGATGGACGATATGCAGGTCGGTATTATTGGTCGAGCCAAGATTGAATTAAATCAAGCAGAAGATATTTACGGTTTGGCGTTCACTCTAGAATTTGATCCGGAATACTTAAAGGTTATTCTTGACCAACAATTCTCACCTTGGGGAACTCAAGTCACCAATACTTTTTCCTACCTACATACAAATGATGAAGATGGAGAATTGAATTATGCTCATGTAAAAACGGATCAGCAAAATAGTACCACGATGATTGATGAGCTTGCAGACATTCGCTTCTCTGCTATTTCTACTGATTTCGAATTAGTACAAACTTATCTTCGAATTAAAAATATCCGAGCCATTTTAAATAATGGTGATATTTTAGATTATGGCGCTCAAGATTTTTTAGTCAATATCAATAACCCAGATGGCATGGGTCAAGTCTTATCCAATGAAAATCTGGAGGAAGCGAACATTCAAATCTCTCCCAATCCAACTTCCGATATTTTAAATGTAAAAATGGAAAATCCTTCCAAGGCTAACTTCTCCATTTTTGATATTTATGGAAAAAAGGTTTTAGAAAGAATGGAGGTCAATCAAAATGAAATTCAGATATCTACTTCGAATTTTTCATCAGGTGTTTATTTTTTAAAAATAGAAATGGACGGAAAAGAATTGGTAAAGAAATTTATCAAAATTTAAATAACCTAATGATTGTATTATCACCTTCAACTAAAATATATTAATATGAATAATCGAACAAAAATAATTTTACTCTTTCTAATTTTAATTTCTTTTGGAAAAAAAACCGAGGCGCAAGATTGCACTTTACCTCAAGCCCAAAAAGTGCTAAACGCAAATAACCTTTCCGTCAACATTCTAAACGGAGGTGATTTATTTTGGGACAGGAGCAATGCTTTTTTCCAATCTAATCCAGATGATCCAGATCCCGTTTCTTCTGTTTTTACTGCTGGCTTATGGATGGGTGCATTTACGGGTTTGCCTGATAATCCAGTATTAAGAGTAACTGCTGCAAAATATAATTCTCCAACCAGCAATGATTATTCTCCTGGACCTTTATCAGGTTTTGGAACAATTGAATTCGACACTTGTACTAATTATGATAAACTTTGGGAAGTATTTGGGACTGAAATAAAACAACATATTGAAGATTTTGAGGATGATGGAATCGTTGCCAATAAGCAATCAAATATTTACTCCTACCCTGCTCATCAAAATCCTTTTTTTGAAGACATCCATGGATTTCCTTTGCTGAATTCTCCTCAAGGGCTAGCTCCATTTTGGGATAATGATGGAGATGGAAATTACAATCCTGATAATGGAGATTATCCTTTACCTAGTTCGGTTCATAAAGATCATTATCCTGCACATTTGATTTGGGGAGTATTTAATGATGCAGGATCCAATCATACCGCATCGGGAGGAGATCCATT
>JBGCCY010000283.1:0-9132 GCA_045104975.1 Saprospiraceae bacterium | reverse complement strand
TCAGATACATTTACCTTCTCTAGATTTTTCATTTTCACTTTTTATCGAAAATGATACTTTTTTACCGTTTTTTCAATGAACTTTTATGTTTTTTCTACTAAAAACATATTAACAAAAAATGATTTTATACACGACTAGCTTCAAGCGTTAACATCGTTTTTAAATAAAAAAATACTCTTAGAATCAGATATTTATTGTTTTACAAATTTTATAACCCTACTCCCCTTTCCATTTTTAAAAACTAAAAAATACATTCCAGATGAGAAATCTCTCAAAGAAAAAGACATCTCATTTCCAGTAATAAAAAAGGAATTAACTAGTTGACCGTAGGAATTGTACATTTCAATTTGAGTCTCCTCCACTCTTTCTGTTGTTGAATTAATCCAAATTTGTTCTGTTGCAGGATTTGGAAAAACATTAAATTTAAATGCTTCCTCAACCGTATTGGCTATCGAAGTTGAAATGGGAAAATCAATTAAGTATTCCCAAACAGGTTCCAAAATTGGCACTCCGTTTACATCTTTTGGAGTTGCAACATCGACTACCACACTAGAGTGAAATTGAGAATCTACCGCTGGAGTAATTTGGGTAAATAAGGTTTGAGCATTTTGAAATGGAGCAGAAGTATCATCTACCGAAATTAAATTACCTGTAGGATTCATTCCTAATCCTTCCCAAAAAATAAGTTGTTGATCAAAGTCTAATGCTTCATCTTCATCATGAGTAAAGGCAAAATATTTTTCAGAAGATGTTGCTCCGTCCATCGTTACCCAAGCTGGTAATCGATCTATAGTATTCATCCAATCTAGTGAAGCAAAAATTACAACTCGCTCCAATGATTTTAATTTTCCCAAAATCGCAGCATGCCCACCTCCTTGAGAATGACCAGACATCACAATATTTCCCCATATAATTGTGCTATCCTCTGCCCAATATTGATTCCAATTTTCAGTAGGAAATTCATTATCGAGATGTTGCAAAACTTTAATCAAGCGGTTTTCAATACTATTCGGTTGGGAAACATTGACCGCAAGATGTCGATCAATTCCATCAATCACTTCCTGTCGAGCTCTAGCATGACAAGTAGTATCTGATGATATTCCACAAATGACATTGATTGGAAGTGGATTAGGATAATTTAATCCAACGGTATGATATCCTAAATTGGCTGCTGTTTTTAGTACGCGAGAATAAAGTGCTGGAAACGCAAATGTCCCTGGCAAAAATACAAATAATTTATTTTTAGGCGTGACATCTGGATTGATATATACCCAATGATTTTGATCATCGGTGGTGATATTGGAATCGGTATCGCTAGGTTTTACTAAATGAAGTGTTTGGGCAAATGAAGAAAAAGACAAACATAAAATAAAAATTACAATTAGGTATTTCATATTTTTTAGATATTAGACTACACGAAAATTCAATGGTTTATTTCAATGCCTAAATTAATAAAAAAAAAAATTCTTAAAAAACCAATTTCACCATTCAAAAGAATAAAACGATTTCAATATGAAACGTAAAAAAGAATCCCGAATTTTTTATTTTCAAAAATTCGGGATGACTCTTGTTAATACCTAATTTAAAAAAAATTAATTACGAATGATTAATTTATCCGTAATCACATTTTTAGAATCTAGGTCTTCTATTTTTAATAGATAAATTCCACTTGGTAAATCTTTCACAATAAGCAGATTATTTCTGCCTTGCATCATCAATTTCCCAGTCAAGTCATAGAGACTATTTTCTAAAGAAAGATTATTTTTATTATCAATATAAATAACTCCTTCACTCGAAGGATTTGGATAAATATTAATCATCCCTTCTCCCAAATCAAAAGTGGAAGACATCACATTATCGCTGCCATCACAATCTTCATCAATCCCGTTATTTGGAATATCATCAGCTCCAGGATAGATATTAGCATCGTTGTCATTGCAATCTACATCAGCAAAAAATCCATCCATATCTTGATCTAAATAAGTAATCGTCAATCCGGTTACCGTTCCTCCAATATTACCAACAACCCTGACGGTATCATTATAATAAATAAAATCAAATACTTGAGTAGGTTGTCCAGAAACAGTTCCATCAAAGAAAAAATTATTTCCAATAGGATCATGATAATGCATTCCTTCAAATAATTCACCTAGCCATAATTCATTATTGGGTGTATTTATTATCGCTTGAAAATGATGCTGTCCATATATTGAAGTTAAATCCTCAAATTCTTGAGTGGCATTTTTATATCGAATTACTCCTGACTGTAAGCCAAACCAAATGTCTTGATTGTGATCGATGTAGGTAGATTTCACTCTTTTTCCAAAACCAAAGTCCACAGAAAAATCATACGTCGTCCAAGTGCTTCCTTGAATAAAAGTAACTTTCTCATCAGAAGCTACCACAACTGTTCCATCATCCATAATTTGCATTTCGTCAATACCATCATCAGGCAACTGAGAATTACCCGAAGTATAATGAGTAAAAGTATTTCCCACTTTTTTAACCAAACCATTATTCAATAATACTAGCCAAACCTCATTTTGATGGGCTCTAACTATGCGAACATTATCAGAAGGTAAGTCACTATTCGCAGTATCAAAACTAGTAATCGTCCCATTATCATACGAATATAAAGCATCTGTAACGCCTATCCATACCACTCCATCTGCATCTATTGCAATTCCACGAGCATCGGCTGAAGAAGAAGGGTTAAGATTAATGGAAGTCCATGTATTATTGGATTTGATATGCAAAACACCCTCTTCGTTGCATACGTATAAGTTTCCTTGATCATCTTGTTCTAACTCCCAAAGGAAAGGCCAAGTCGGCGTTCCTGGAAAATCGGTTTGCAAATTTAATTGTTGAGCAGAGACTAGCGTAGTTACAAAAACTGTAATAAGTAAAACAATATTTTTTTTCATAAATTCAAATTGTTAAAAAATCTTAGTAAAAAAAATGCAAAGATAATTTCTTCCTTTATAACCTATGTCATTAATTCACTAAAAGTAAATGACTAAGCTCATGGAGAGATTTAACAATTAATTTATTCTAATTTTAAAAATCACAATCCAAAATAATAATGCAGCCCCATTTGCACACCACCAAAAGCATTATTTGAAGCATCATAAACTCCAGAGGAATTATTTAACCGCCATTCTTCTGCATTCATATCTCCTAAACCATAGCCCCCTAATAATTCTAAATTCAAAGCTAAACCTTCTGTCAAAAAAGTTCGAACTCCTAAACTCAAAGTCACCCCAAAATCAACTGATTCAAATTGATCTTTACCATCCTCCAAATCACTACCATTCGCTAATTGAGCAATGCCTAAGATATTGCCATTTCGACTTTGGCTTGAGTGAAAATCAACCAACGAAGCTTCCTCTCTACCCAAAGTCCAAGTTGTTTCTGCCCGATTTAATATAGCCACATAGCCTCCTATGGAAAAGAATGCACGAGTGGCATACGAGTTAAGTTCAGTATCCCCAAATACCATTTTGTAACTCAAGGGAATCATAATATAATTAAGTTCTACATCTCGAGAGTGAGTGAGATTATCTAATTCTGAAGAATATTTTTGTCCAAGTTTTAGAAATTTTATCCCAGTCTGAACATGATGTTTATTAAACCCTGCATAGCCAATAGAAAATCCAAAAGCAGTTTTCCCAGTAAATTCATAATCCAATTCTGAAAAGCCATAATTATTTTGATTGACAATAGTTGTCAGAAAATAAGCAGCATCTCCACCCACAAAAACTTGAGCTTGAATATTTTGATTTTGAAAAAAAAGGAAAATAGAAATTGTTAGATATTTGATAAATGTCTTCATCGTGTTAGTTTTTAATTGAATAAATAGAACATCAATAAGAGTTATGAAAGTGGAAATTCGCTGTTTTGATTTCAAGTTTTTTCTAAAAAAAAACGCACTCAGATTTTCTTCTGAGTGCGTTTTTTATTAAATAAAAATAGCTTAATTAGCTATAAACCTAGAAGTTGCTTTTCTTCCATCTTCTAAATTGAGTTGAAGAAAGTAAGTCCCAATCGGTAAATCATTTTCAAAATTGATTGTAATAAAATCACCTCCAATTTCATAAGTCACAGGAATTATTTTTCCCAGAACATTGACAATAATTAAATCTTCAACTGTCGATGTTTCCTTCCATTTCAAAAATAATTTTTCAGAAACTGGATTTGGAAATAACGTTATTGGAAAATCATTTTTATCAAAAACACCTGTGATGGATTCTACCGTAACTGTTTCTGTAATGGTACAACCGTTCGCATCGGTTACCGTAACCGTATAATCTCCAGCTGCTAAATTCTCCAAAGTGTATTCTGTCGAACCATTTGACCATAAGTATTGGTAACCAAAAGATCCACCTAATAAAGTTGAAATTTCCGCAATCCCATTCATACTCCCATCCGTTTCTGGTGAACTAGCCAATGTTAATTCTAAGGCAGTTGGTTGAGTAATTTCGACTTGAGTTTCAGTTACGACTCCATTAGCATCTGTAATTGTAAAATTATAAACACCTGCTCCTAAATTTTCTAAGTCAGGAACATTTGGTGTCCAACTATATGTGTATGGAGGAGTTCCTCCTGTTACCGACAAATCAATACTTGCATTTTCATCTCCGAAACATGAGAGCGGATTGTTAGTCGTGGTAGTTGTTATAACTACTGGTTGAACCGTTTCCATAATCGTAACGGTTGTCGTGTAAGTATCGGTGCAGCAATAATTTTGGGTAGTCAAAGTAACGGTGTAATCTCCTGGAGTAGCATACATTACAGCTGGAGGATTTCGTTCCGAGGATGTTTCTCCATTTCCAAAATTCCAATCATAAGTTCTAGCATATTTTGATTCGTTCACCACTTCCAACATATTATTATTAACTGAAATGCTAAATTCAGCTGGCGGAACTAAAAAACTATCTTGCGCTAAAGAATTAAAGGAAAGAAAAATTCCACTATCAAATGCAGAGTCTCCACGATCTGCAATGACCATTTTCACATGGTAAGTCTCATTCGCAACAGTCAAAAAGGAAGCTGGTAATGAAGTGGTAAATCCATCATATACAACATGCTCCCCATTTTCATTATTGACATAATATTGACTATTCGCCATATCGCTAACACTATTGATCGCTACTTCTGTGGTAGTCCCAGGAATAGTTGAAATGTTATCTGCATTATTACTAAATGGCCCAGCGCTTCCCGGTCCTGATATAAAAAATGCAAAGGCATCATTAAAGGAAGAATTAACAAACTCTGGATATTCCTCTGATCCAAACACATAATTAAAATCAAGTGTATCGCTAACCATAACCGTAAAATCAAATTCAATAGCAACCGCATCTTGAGAAGCTAGACTTCCTGACATGGAAGACATCAAATCAATATCTACATCACCATCTATTCCAATTGAACTACTAGTAAATGAACTTGCTGCTGCTGCAATATTACCAACATCTCCATTGCAAAAAACAATTCCAGCATCCAATCCCAAATCCGTTCCTCCTGCATCAAAAAATGCAATATTGGAGTTGCTGCCCGTAGTGGTCACATTGGAAATTACGATTGATGGATCATCAAAAAAATCCATCACCATTTGTTCAACAGTATAACTATTATCGATAAACAAATTAGATTGTGCCTGAAAGGAATGGTAAAATCCAGTCATAAAAATTAAAGGAAGAAGTAGAGTTTTTTTCATTTTGTTTTATTTTATAAATCTTAGGTAATGCTAGTACGCTGAAAATTAAATTCCATCAAAAATAAAAATTGATTAGTTAACAGAGTACAAAATTTTAAGAAAAAAATATTAATAATAAGAACTAAAGATAACCTTGTTTTTAAATATAAAAAAAAGGTGAGAAGTCTGTTTGTGAAATTTGCCAATTTCTTACAAAGTGGAAAATGCCTTATAAAAAAAACAATATTTTGAATAGCCGAAACGGAACCAAAAACAGAAATTGGAACACTAATAAATTATATTTTTTGACACCAATGAATTAGTTTTATGCAAAATAAAAAACCATGCAGGTAAATACAGGAACTAAAATGTTATATGGACTTGGATTCGCTTCCCAAGGAATTAAGGATGGACTCTTCCAAGTTTTCCTATTTATTTTTTACAATCAAGTTTTGGGATTAGATCCTGTTTTGACGGGAACAGCTACGGTGGTTGCTTTGGTTTTTGATGCAATTTCTGATCCCTTGGTAGGAGTGATTTCTGATAATTGGACATCTAAAAAATGGGGTCGTCGGCATCCATTTATGTTTCTATCTGCACTTCCATTAGGTATCACAATTTGGCTTTTATTTTTACCTCCTGAGACTTTGGGGCAAGCTGGACTGTTTTGGTGGATGACCATTTTCACTATTCTAGTTCGATTTTCATTGACGCTATTTATAGTTCCAGCAATGTCTTTGGGGGCAGAGATGTCCTCAGATTTTGAAGAACGAACTTCGATTACAAGTATTCGAATTACGTTTGGAGCATTAATTTCTACGATGACTATTATCTTAGGATTCATTCTATTTTTTGTACCGACCGAAGAGTATGCCAGAGGATTGGAAAATAAAAATGCTTACCCAGCCTTTGCGCTGTTTTGTGGAATATTAATTATCATTTGTGTCCTCATGAGTACTTGGGGAACTCGAAAAGAAATACTTAAAATTCAAGCTGCAAATCCAATCGGTCGCCCTCCTTTTTCTTTCCAAAATTTTCGAGAGACTTTAGAAAAAATGATTCAACTCAAATCATTTAATTCTATCGTGAGTTTTAACATGATGGTATATATTGGCTTAGGCGTAGGTACCGTTTTTTCGACTTACTTCATGGAATATTATTTTAGATTAAGTGAAACGAAAATGATTGCTCTACCAATTGCTTCTGGACTTGGAGGAATTTTAGCGTTGATTTTAGCACCAAGGATTGGAAAAAAATTAGGTAAAAAGAGAACAGTCATTTATTCTACTTTCTTATTTGCCGTCATATTTAGTCTACCCTATAATTTTCGAATTTTAGGAATATTTCCAGAAAATGGAGATCCTAATTTGATCAAATATTATTTCTTATCTGTTATGGGCGGTTATGCTTTTTTATGGGTTGCCTTCAGTTTGGTCAATTCGATGATGGCTGATGTAATCGATGAATATGAAATGAGGTTTCAAAAAAGAGATGAAGGTTTATTTTTTGCTGCACTTTCATTTGCGTATAAAATGACCGTAGGAGTTGGTTATTTTATTTCTGGTTTACTGTTTAAGGTAATTGCATTTCCAAGTAAAAAAGATGTAGAAGTTATTCCTCAAGAAGCGATTGATGGGCTAGGTATAATCGGCGGGCCAATTTTATTGGGTATGTATTTATTCTCGATTCTTTTTATCACCATTTATACGATTGATAAAAAAAGGTATGAGGAAATTCGAGCAGAATTAGATAATAGATAAAATGTAGTGGGACTTTCCTAAGTCCCGTATCGCTAGTGAAATAGTGATACGAGACTTAGGAAAGTCCCGCTACATAAAATTTTATTTCAACAAATCAATTTCTTTCAAATTTTCAATTCTATTTCTCACCAAGAAATCATCAATTGATTCGAAATGCTCAATGACTCGCTTATCTTTAAATTCAAAAACCTTTTGCGATAAACCTTGCAAGAAATCACGATCGTGAGAAACCAAAATCAACGTTCCATCAAACGCCAATAATGCTTCCTTCAAAATATCTTTTGATTTGATATCCAAGTGATTAGTCGGCTCATCAAGAATTAAAAAATTAACAGGTTCCAAAAGTAATTTCACCATTGCCAATCGAGTTCGCTCTCCTCCTGAAAGCACCGATACTTTTTTATCAATATCATCTCCGCTAAACATAAACCCACCTAAAATACTTTTGAGTTGAGTTCTAATTTCTCCTTTCGCAATTTCATCAACGGTTTGGAAAACCGTCAATTGTGGATCAAGCAAGGAAGCTTGGTTTTGAGCAAAATATCCAACCTCGATATTATGTCCTAATTTACATTCTCCCTCAAATTCTATCTCCCCCATAATCGCTTTGATCATCGTTGATTTCCCTTCTCCATTTCGACCAACAAAAGAAACTTTTTCCCCTCGTTCGATCGTCATGTTCGCATCTTTAAACACCACATGGTCTTCATATTTTTTCGACAAATCTTTTGCAATAACTGGATAATCCCCTGAACGACGACAAGCTGGAAACCTTAATTTCAAAGCAGATTTATCCACCTCGTCCACTTCAATAATTTCCATTTTTTCCAACATCCGTTCGACCGAATTGACTTGGTTGGTTTTAGAATAAGTTCCTTTGAATCTTTCGATAAATCGCTTGTGCGTTTCTATCTGTTTTTTCTGCTCATTGTAAGCTTTTAACTGATGTACTCGACGATCTTTTCGTAATTCTAAATAGTGCGAATAGTTAGCTTTATAATCATAAATTCGACCCATCGTCACTTCAATTGTTCGATTTGTAATGTTATCGATAAATGCTTTATCATGCGAAATTACGAGTACTGCCTTTGCTTTATTGATCAAAAAATCTTCCAACCAAATCACCGATTCAATATCTACGTGATTGGTAGGCTCATCCAAAAGGATAAGGTCTGGCTTTTGTAATAGAATCTTGGCCAATTCTATACGCATACGCCAACCACCACTAAATTCTGAGGTCTGCCTTTGTAAATCACTGCGCTTAAATCCAAGTCCTGCTAGCGCTTTTTCTACTTCGGCTTCATAATTAATCTCTTCGAGCGCGTAAAATTGTTCTCCTAGATCAGAAACCTGCGTAATAATATTCATATAAGCATCACTCTCATAATCAGTACGCGTTTCCAATTCGGTATTGAGACGATCCATCGTATCTTTCATTGTAAAGATATGAGCAAATGCTTTGGACGCTTCTTCCATAACCGTACAATTGTCATCTGTCAAGAGATGTTGTGGTAGATACGCAATAACTGCGTCCTTGGGACAGCGTACTCCGCCTCGATTAGCCTTTTGAACACCAGCAATGATTTTCATCATCGTGGATTTTCCAGCACCATTTTTGCCCATGAGGGCAATCTTATCATTTTCATTAATAGAAAAAGACACCTCACTAAATAAGGT
>JBGCCY010000282.1:0-32683 GCA_045104975.1 Saprospiraceae bacterium | reverse complement strand
GGTTGAAATTCATTTTGCAAAAAAAATAACTAAATAAGTATTTCTCCTTTCTCAACAAGAATGAACTTCTTTTTTAAATTTAGAGTGAAGACTATAATTCATTTAAAAATATAAAGATACACATTTGAAGCAAAATGATGCCTCAGCTTAATTCAATAGTACGGTAACTTTTTAATTCGAAAAAAAAAAGGAAACATCAACTTTGTAAGTATGCAACTACACACAAAAGATGTTTCCAATAAGAGCAAAGCTCTCGTGGACAATATAGTAAAGAAAATGGGAGGCTTATCAAAGCCACGCAAAAAATTTATCATTTCTATATTGATTTTATATTTATCAATGCGAGGTCGTTATAATTTTAAAGGAATGGAACGTTATGGTCAACGATGTGAAAAGAGTTGTCGGCTTCATTTCGAAAAAGATTTTGATTTTTTAAAATTCAATGCGCTTGTGCATAAACATCATTTGTCAAAAAATTGCATTGTCGTCTTTGATCCTTCGTATCTTCCCAAAAGTGGGAAACACACTCCACATAAGGGAATTTTTTATAGTGGGTGTTTAGGTAAAGCCACAGGTGGTCTTGAAATTGGAAGTCTTGGAATCGTTGATCTAGATCACCAAACGGCATTTAATTTGGAAACGATTCAAACCCCAAATCCTAAGGTGTTGAAGTCAGAAGGGAAAAGTTTGATTGACCATTATGCTGCTCTTATAATAGATAGAAAAGAAGCCATCCAAGGCATCTCTAACTACTTAGCTGTAGATGGATATTTTGCTAAAACATCCTTTGTAGATCAAATCAAAAAGGCAACAGATTTAGACTTGATTTGTAAACTTCGACAAGATGCAAATTTAAAATATTTGTATCATGGCTCAAAAAGTAAAACTCCAGGACGTCCTAAAAAGTATGATGGAAAAGTAAACACCAATAAAATTGACAAGCGAAGATTTAAGCAAATTCATAAAAATGAAGATGTCATCTTATTTCAAGCAACAGTTTGGTCAGTAGGATTGAAAAGGAAAGTCAATGTAGTTTATGCTAATTTTTTGGATAATGGAAAACCAACAAAACGATATGCTTTGTTTTTTTCTACCGATTTAGAATTAGATGGAATTTTGATTTATAAATTTTATAAAGCCCGATTCCAAATTGAATTTTTATTTAGAGATGCTAAACAGTACACTGGGCTTACTCATTGTCAAGCTAGAAGTGAAAGTAAATTATATTTTCACTTTAATATGTCTTTAACCGCTGTTGGGGTAGCTAAAGTAGCACATCATTTAAACAACGAAAAAGAAAAAAAATCTTTTTCAATGGCTGATATAAAAACCTCGTATTTCAATGAACTTATGCTCAATTTATTTTTATTCAACTTTCAGATTAACCCAGAGTTGATCAAAAATAAACAAGTCATTAATAGACTATTAGATTTTGGCAAGATTGCCGCTTAATTTTTTACCGTACTATTGTAATAATAAGTCTTATTCTTATTTTTGTACAAAATTAGCTGAACAAGAGGAAGACTAATCACTAAAAGAAACTTACTCAAATCAATTTTCCAAAACAGCAAAAAAAAATAGTGAACAGTTAAAAAATAACCGCTCACCATTTATCATTTTCAATTAATAAAAATTACATCATTTTCTTCTTAGACTTAATTCCACAACCAACAGCTTTCGTCGTCGCAGGATCAGGATCATTTCCAGCTTCCAATGCGCTAATCGCATCTTCCACATATTTCACTTTTACCAAGTTAGCATCTTCGTGATTGTCGTCGATTGCACCGATGTATTTTACGACCATTTCTTTGTCTAGTAAAAATACATGAGGTGTTTTTGTTGCTCCATATTTTGGAAAAATTTTTTGACCTTCATCGAAAACATATTCGAAAGGGAATGATTTTTCTTCTGCACGAACTTGCATTGCTTTAAAACTGTCTCCTTTTTTTACTTCCGGATCATTTGGATTAATTGCTACAACTGGGTAACCCATTGGTGCATATTTTTTATGCAAAGCAATAATTCGATCTTCGTATTCAACAGCATAAGGACAAGTATTGCAAGTGAAAGTTACGATGTAACCTTTAGCTCCTTCGATGCCGCTGAGCGAAACTAAATCGCCATTTACATTTTTTAAATTGAAATCTGCTGCTACGTCGCCAATATTTAATCCTTTGGAAACTTCATCGTTCATCATTTTAGATGCACCATCTTTGATCGCTTCAGTTGTTTTTTCTGTAGCATCTTTTACGGCGTCAGCAGTTGTGTTTGCAGCTTCTGTTGCTTCTCCACAAGAAGCCATAAAAATTCCTATGGCAAAAAATAGGAAAGAGATTTTAATTAAATTTTTCATGATTAGATTTTTAAATATGATTTAACAATAGTGTTTAATTCTTCGTAATTATCGAATTCACCTTTGATGATTTCGTATTCTTCTTTATTATAAATTATTGTAACCGGTATTGCTCCATCCCAATCTGGATTAACTTTATCAATCCAGGTATTGTAATCGGTATCGGTCAAAGCAACAACATGAGACATTAGTTTTTCCTTTTGAATAAAAGGTCGAAGTTTGGAATCAATTACTTTCTTTGAATCCAAACTGATCAAAACAACTTTCAGTTTTTTGTCTTTGTATCTTTCATTCATGGTCTCAAAATAGGGGAGTTCAGCGATGCAAGGGGAGCACCATGTTGCCCAAAAATTGATTACATAAGTAGTGTCATTTTGATGATTAAACATATAAGCTAAATCATCATAAGAGTCGTAAACAGCTGAAAGTATTGGTTCTGTTTTTTTCACTATTGGAGCTTCATCCATAGTCACAGGTTCTTTAACTTTAGTAGCGGTTTGCTTTTCACCACAACTTAGAAAAGTTTGCATAAGTACAAATACAAAAAAAAGAATAAGAGGAAATTTATATTTTAATGTGTCCATTTTTTTGCCTTAAAATCATTTTAAAAAAATAAATACTTCCTTCGTTTAGCCATTTCCATTTTTAGGAGATCGTTGAGGACTTCTCAAATTTGTCTGTTTTCTTTTCGATCTTTTCGATCTTTTCATTGTTGCTTTTTTGTCCTTAATCGAACACCCCATTGCTTTGGTAAATGGAGGATTAGGACTTTCTCCTTTTTCCATTTGAGTAATGGCAACTTCTACATATTTACTTTTTATGGCGGTGTCATCTCTGCTATCATCAATTGCTCCGATGTATTTGACCTTTCTATCTTTATCTAAAATAAAAACATGAGGGGTTCGAGTTGCTCCAAATTGAGGATATACTTTTTGACCTTCATCAAACAAATACATAAACGGAAATTCTTTTTCTGCTGCTCTAACTTTCATCTCTTCAAAACTATCGTCTGGTTTCAAATCAGGATCGTTTGGATTAATTGCGATAACTGGATATCCCATTGGCGCATATTTTTTATGCAGGTCAATGATTCGGTCTTCGTAAGCAATCGACACGGGGCAACTGTTGCAGGTAAACACAACAATGTATCCTTTGACATCTTTGATGCTTTCCAAGGAAACCATTTTGTCATCTATGTTTTTCAAGTTAAAATCAGCAGCGACATCGCCTACTTGATATCCTATACTTTTTTCGGATACGGTCTTAAAAGTATTTTTGGTTGGAAAAGTGAACCCTGCAATAATTAAAAAAGCAGCAAAAATTAATATTAATTGTTTCATAATTGATAAGTTATGTTTTTTGAAATAAAAATAATGAGGTTGAAAATACGAAAATAGAGGGAGAGCTAGGTGATGACTTCATGGAAGAAGTCTTCCGAATGATATTTAAAAAACAATTTTACATGGGGAAAGTTGCCTTTCAAAGGTATGTTCAAATTAGATGCTGTTTTTATTTGAAACTTGTGGTTTTGATTATTCGAAGAAAGTGGAGACTTTTATTTAGGAAAGTTTTTTTATGATAAAAAGAATGCCCGTGGCACGGTTCTAAGCCGTGCCACGGATGAAGATAACACACCTTCAAATTAGAAGTCAGATTAAGAAAAAGAATTACTTGGCTTGAGAGAATATTCCTTTTTTAGGAGGATTGGAAATGGGGATTTAGGAAAGTGTTTACTTCCGAATATCCGTGACACGGCTTTGAGCCGTGCCACGGAGGGAGTGCTAGAATATTTTGGAGAGATCGCTTTGGTTGAATTGATAATTGTGCATGGAATTATAAAAATCATCCCAATCAGCATGGACTAATTTTTTGACTAAATCTTGATTGCAAAGTGTGCCATTTCTCAATTTTGCAAAATCCAAGAAAGAAGAATAAGGCCAATCTTCTAGTCTTTCTACTAAATGATCTTTAGTTGGATTTTGGTGAATGTAGTAAAAACAAGTTTCGACATAATAGAAATTATGGAAGGAATCAAAAACGGCTTTTGCTTTTGTGTTTTGAGAAAAGAGAGAACCACTTCGATTTTCTTGTCGGTTGATTCCGTGAGTGTATGAACTCAAAACATTTCGCAATGCTTCACTTAAAAGATTCCGTTCTTGCTTATTTACAATTTTTGATTCGATAGTTTTATCATTAGCATAAATCATGAAATGAAAATGATTGGGCATTAGACAATATCCTAGAACATCTGCAACAGGTGAGATGTGTTTTCTAACTTTTCTTAAAAAGTAAAGATAGTTTTCATGCTTGAAAAATATTCGTTGGTGATTGTTACCACGATTGTAAATGTGGTAAATTTTTTCTTTCTCAAAGTACATTTGGTTTTCATTTTTAATTACAAAAGAGAATGTACCGTGGCACGACTCGAAGCCGTGTCACGGATGAAGGAATTACTAAATTCAAATTGAAAGCTAACACACTCGTAACTCGCATAAAAAAAAGTAATACCTTCTGTGTGAAGATATTACTTTTTTAGGAAAAATTGGAGAGGTGTTTTTAGTGAATTTTTTGCTTCCGAATATCCGTGGCACGGCTTTGAGCCGTGCCACGGGGAGTTTTACGCATTCAACTTATACTTCACTCCAATGCGTTCTAATTTCGCAATCATCTCGCCATCCACATTCACCTTTCGACTGATGGAACGGAATTTTAACTTGATTTGATTATCAGGATCGATGACCTCGATTTTGAGCGGAAGTTTTCCTTTGCTGTGTTTGCAAATATCTTCGATCTCATCAATTAAATCATCCGTGACTTTTTGAACATGTAATTTCAAAGTAATCGACTCCGTCATTTTTAAACCAATGGCAGCCAACTGTTGAATCTCTTGAACTTTGAATTGATATTCTTCCCGATAATTATTGAACTCGTATTTTCCTTTGATAAATACAACTTCCCCTGGCTTCATTCGAGCAGCATAATCATTATAATCATCTCGCCACAAAGCTAATTCCATCGATCCATTATAATCTTGGACAGTAAAAAATCCATAGCCATTCCCTTTTTTATCAATTCGATTGTTAGCTGCGATAACTACGCCTGCAACATTTATATTTCCACCTTTGTGATTTTCCAAATCATCTAAAGTACAAGTCGTATAGTTTTCGATTTCCAATTTATAATCATCCAAAGGGTGACCTGATATATATATTCCAGTTACTTCTTTTTCCTTTGTCAATTTTTCAATCAAACTCCATTCGCGTGCTTGTGGTACTTTTGGCTCAGGGCTCAAAATATCTTCAGAATCTCCAAAAAGCGAATTGACTGATTGCGCTTTTTGAGCTTGATAAGCATTTCCATATCGCAAAAGGTGCTCGATAAACGTATCATATTTTTCCGAAGGAGCATAATAATGCCAGCGTTTCATTTCAGTAAAACAATCCAATCCACCACCTAAAACTAAGCTGTCCAAACATCTTTTATTAAAGGAACTCAAGTCCAAACGGCGCATCATATCAAAAACATCTTTAAATGGAACACCCGTTGCCCGTTGGTTCAAAACGGCCTCTACTGGTCCAGAACCAACTCCTTTCAATGCAGTCAAACCAAAACGAATTTGCCCTTTTTTATTAACAGAAAAATCAGCTGCACTTTCATTCACATCTGGACTAAGTACATCCATTCCCATTCTTTTACATTCTCGCAAAAAGAAAGTTAATTTCGAAATATCATTTTTATTATGCGTCAAAACCGAAGCCATAAACTCGGCAGGGTGATGCGCTTTTAGGTAAGCAGTTTGGAAGGCAACCAAGGCATAACAGGTCGAGTGAGATTTGTTAAATGCGTAGGAGGCGAAGGCTTCCCAATCTGTCCAAACTTTTTTTACAATAGTCTCATCGTGTCCATTTTTTTGACAACCTTCCAAAAACTTAGGCCACATCTCATCAATCAATTTCTTCTTTTTCTTACCCATCGCCTTCCGCAACATATCGGCTTCCCCCTTGGTAAAGTTGGCGAGCTTTTGCGAAAGCAACATCACTTGCTCCTGGTAGACGGTAATTCCATAAGTCTCCTCCAAATATTCCTTCATGTCAGCAAGATCATATTTGATCGGTTCTTTTCCATGCTTTCGCAAAACGAAAGAAGGAATATACGCTAATGGACCAGGACGATATAATGCATTCATCGCAATCAAATCCTCGAATTTTGTAGGGACTAAGTCACGTAAATATTTTTGCATTCCCGTGGACTCGTATTGGAAAACCCCAATCGTATCTCCTCGTTGGAAAAGTTTATAAGTCAGCTCATCTTCGAGCGGAATTTCATCAGGGTCAATGTCAAGGTCTTTATTTTCCTTGACCATTTTAATTGCATCCTTGATGATGGTCAAAGTTTTTAGACCTAAGAAATCCATCTTCAAAAGTCCTGCATCTTCCGCTACACTATTATCAAATTGACTGACCAACATGTCAGAATCTTTGGCAACGGTAACAGGAATATAGTTCGTGATTTCATCAGGAGTAATTACTACACCGCAGGCATGGATACCAGTATTTCGGATCGAACCTTCGAGCTTTCGAGCAGTCTGTAACATCTTTCCGATGTGGTCAGGTTGCTCTGCTAGTTTTCGGAATGCGTATGCTTTTTCTACATCCTCCGAATTCATTTTACCTTTCAACTTCTTATTGATGTCTCCTTCTTCCAAGACATCTTTTAGTGTCGCACCTAACTGAAGTGGAAAAGTTTTAGCGACTTTATCTACTTCCGAAAGTGGTACATCTAACACTCGACCAACATCTCGAATACTACTTTTGGCAGCCATCGAACCGTAGGTGATAATTTGGGCAACTTGGTTTCGACCATATTTATCAATTACATAATCGATAACCTTTTGTCGTCCTACATCATCAAAATCAATATCAATATCGGGCATCGAAACCCGCTCAGGATTCAAGAAACGCTCAAAAAGTAAATCGTACTTAATCGGGTCAACATTTGTAATCCCAACACAATAGGCAACGGCTGATCCAGCTGCCGATCCCCGACCAGGTCCAACACTCACGCCCATCTGACGAGCAGTCGTGGTGAAATCCTGTACAATCAAAAAGTATCCAGGATAACCCGAAGCTTTGATGACGCTCAACTCAAAGTCCAATCGTTCCTTGATCTCAGGCGTGATGTCACCCCATCTTTTTTTCGCTCCTTGATAAGTCAACCCACGGAGGAAATCATCTTGTGAAGTATATCCTTCTGGAATTGGGAAATTAGGTAAGAGTACATCTCGCGCTAATTCTAGTGTTTCGACTTTATCATAAATTTCCATCGTGTTGTCCACCGACTCAGGTAAGTCTTTAAATAAGACTTTCATCTGATCTTGTGTCTTAAAATAAAAGTCAGTACTTGGAAACTTAAAACGAGATTCACTTGCGACACTACTCGCTGTATTGATACATAAAAGTATATCATGTGGTGCCCAATCTTCTTCTTCCACATAGTGAGAATCATTGGTGCAAATCGTTTTTACATTATATTTTTTTGCGAGCTTGAGTAAGGTTTGGTTGATGTCTTCTTGACTAACGCCAAGTCCGTCAATATTTTCCAAACCTCCATGTCTCTGAAATTCGATATAGTAATCTTCGCCAAAGAGTTCGAGCCACCACTTCAATAATTTTTCTGCTTCTCCATCTTTCCCTCTTAAAACAGCCTGTGGTAATTCAGCTCCAATACAACAACTTGTGGCTATTAATCCTTCGGAATATTTTTCCAAAAGCTCTTTGTCAATCCGAGGATATTTACTGTACAAACCTTCCATATAGCCCAATGAACAGAGCTTACAAAGGTTCTCGTAACCCGTTCTATTTTTAGCTAAAAGTAATTGGTGATATCGTTTATCTTTTTCTCCTTTTGCTCGGGAGAAAGATTTTTTATGTCGATCTTCTACGAGGTAAAATTCGCAACCGATGATTGGTTTGATATTTCGCTTGGCAGCTTCTGCTACAAACTTAAATGCCCCAAACATATTTCCGTGATCGGTCAAGGCAACTGCTTTTTGACCATCAGCAGCAGCTTTGTCCATCATCCCTGCAATGGAGGAAGCTCCGTCAAGTAGAGAATATTGAGTATGGCAATGGAGGTGAACGAATTCTGACATAGTTTCCCTTTTTTATGAAAGTAAAATACGTGTGAGTATTGTTATAGGTTTTTCACAAGATAGTCAAAATGGAAAAACTTAGCGGTGTTGATTAAGCTATTTTTCGGAGGTGTGGAAAAGTATTTTTTTGGGAAATTTAGAGGGTGTTAAAAACATTCAAAATAGAATATATTTTTATTGATTTCATTTTACATTAATAACAACAACGAAATAATAAATATGAAAATCTTCTTCTTTCTAATTTCCCTGACTTTCTGTATTTATTCCCAAGGTCAAAGATCACCTTGGGAAATACAAATAGGATTTTCATCTAATACAACATGGGTAAATGGAAAAAAAGATTTAGACATTTTATTTACAAAAGAAATACAAATACCAAGTCCGAACTTTGGAATTCAATTTGCTATTTCAAATGATGTTTCTTTAGAATTTGATTATCGATTAGAATTATTAACCTCTAATTATTCTGTTCCCTCCATTAATTTTATTGGAGAAATGGTAGAGTTGGATTATCGAATTCGTTCCCTTTCTAATACGATTCAAGTAAATTCAAATTTTTTGATTTTTCCTCGAACGAATACACTGTTGACTACTGGGGTATCTTTTTCTTTTGCAGAAAAAAATAGTTGGAGACTCTTGAATTTACATGAATTTTCCATTCCGACTCTCTCTGTTCCTTTTGCTGAAATTGAACTTACAGATTGGAATTACGGACTCAATTTGGAAATAAAACAACCTTTGTATTCTTGGAAATTAAGTAAAATATATCTGGCAGCATACTATGTTTTAGGATTGAAAAATGTAAATAAAGATTCTAATAATTCATTAAAGACAAGGATGTTTGGCGTAAAATTATTTTGTGGAATAAATATGAAACGGAGAAAATAAATTTATCTGAAGAGAGGTGATTAGTTAGTTTTCTCAATAAAAAATAAAATGGACAATTGTTAATTTTTACAAATGCGGAAATAAGTGCAGCATGTTTTCCTTATTTTAATACAAAACAGTTCAAAATTAAAACCTCTTTTCTGATGAAAAACAATTACCCTGCTATTCTATTCATGACTATTTTATTTTTCCTGCTCAATAACTCTATCCTTTCTGCTCAAGGGAATTGGGAGAATATTTTAAAAGATTATCAATTTACAGATTTAGTTTTTGCAGAAGATCATGTTTGGATTTCTACGGATAGTGTAGGGATAGAACTCTACTGCTATGGTGGAGATTTCTATCATAAAATAGATATGTTAGATGGATTGCCAAGTAATAAAGTGAGAGCAATTGAAAAAAATGAGGAAGATGAAATCTGGATTGGAACAGATGCAGGGATTGCTTTTTCTGAGGGGAAAATATGGACTATTTTGAATGAAGAAAATAGCAACCTATTTTCTAATGATGTGAAAGATATTCAAATAACAAAAAGTGGAAAAATATGGATTGGTTTTGACCATGCGATTCAATCGTTTGATTTTCAAAATGATACCTGGGAATTATTCGATGCGAGCAATGTTAGTTTTTTTCCAGACAGTACTTTTATTAATATGGAGGTGGATGCTGATGATATTGTTTGGGCGGCGTTTCCGAATAATTTGATTAAATTTTCTGAGACGATTGAGAAGTATACATTTCCACCTTACACATGGTGGAGTTCAGGCGGTACAACAAGTACTCAAAATACTATAGAATCTGAGATAGGATATATATCAACTGACTTTGACGGTAGTATTAGAGTTAATAATAATGAAAACCATTACGAATTATATATACATAATCCGACTAAAAAAATAGGTTTTAGTTTTGGTAGAGATATTGGAGGAGCAATTTATCAATTTAATATTCGAGATTATTGGTGGGGAGGAAGTTTTATTATTCATAACGCTATTTATTATGAATCAACTGATCTCACAACCTGCGTTAATCCTGATACCATTCATGTGTTTAAGAATGAATATATGAATATAACTCCAAAATTAGGAAAAGCACCTTTCCGTTTTTCTCCTTCAAATAGACTTTGGATTATCCATGAAAATGGAATTTCAATTTTAAATCCTGATAATTTTATCGCTTGCAAAAAGAAAAATATTCCAGATGAGGAAATATTAATTTTTCCAAATCCTAGCAATGGATTGATTAATATAAATATCAAAAATGAATCTTTTAGATCAAGTCATTTGACTGTTTACAATTCGGGTGGGCAATTATTTTTGGAAAAAGAGACTTTTGAAAATACTTGTGAGTTAGATTTAAGTCACCTCAAACAGGGAATTTATTTTTTAAAATTTACAGATGGTGATTGGAGCCATGTAGAAAAGATTTCTATTTTTTAAAAATAAATAAAAATCGCAAAAGATTGATTACTAGTCTTTTGCGAGTATATATTTCAGGAAAATTATCTCGTCCCTTTTCTTCTCCTTCTTCTCAATTTTCTATCTAAGGATTCTAACACCATTTCCCAAAGCATTTCAAAAGGGATGATTTCCATTTCGATAGGTTTACTGGCTACATCAAGTGGTTTTGTTTTTAGTTTTTTAAATAAATCTTTAGTGTTTCTTTCTAATGCAATTCGCTTGTAACCTGAATCCGGAATTTTTAAAAACATTTTGATAAAGCAATTGCTTCTAAAATCATCATTTTTTCGGAGATAACGAGAGGAATAATTTCTCAATGCTTCCATTCTTTCACCAACTTCTTCCTCTTTTTTTTCACCTAATAAAAATAAAATTTGCAAAACTAAAATCATGATATTCATCCCACGTTTATCTCTCGAAAAAGCAGGTAAACTTTTGACAAATGATTTAGAATCAAATCTTGGTTTTCGTTTATTAATTGGGATTTCTATTTTTCCAATTCGAATAAAATAATCGATAAACGCTTCGATAAGATTCCAAAATTCTTTTCCAATTTCTAATCTTGATTTTTTCTTATTTCGAATAAATCTTACTTTTCGATAAAAGCTAAATCCTTCTTGTATTTTTTCTGAATGGAATAAAAGGAGAATATAAAATTGACTAACAATAAACCAATTTACACTTCCTTCTCCGACTAGACTTAAACAATGTTTGGCATCCAAATCAGCAGCCTCATATTCTTTTAGTTGAGTATAGCTGTTTAATCTTTTAAAAATGAAATTAAAGATTTGAGTTTTTGATTGATGGGGTTGATTTTGAAAAAAGTGGAGAGCCTGATTACATGCTTTAATAGTACCTTTATGATCATTTTCAATTTGATATCGCAAAACCAAAATAGTGTGTGCAAATAAACGAAATTGGCGGTAAGTTGATTTTTCTAAAAGCGGTTCTAGTTCTTGAGCATATACTTTAGCCATTTTGACATGGAAAGGTTTTATGGCTTTAGTGTGAACAAAATGACTGGCTAAGTTATCATACATTTCTCTTGCTTGTTCTTCATAGTCTCGATCTTTTTTTAGACGTTTGAAGATATGATTATATTTTTTTAATTTTTTTTGATCACCTAAAAGTGTTCCATAGTAAGTTCGTAGGTCTTTCAATAGGTCAATTGCAATATCATAAAGCTCAAATTTTAATGCAATTTTCAATGTTTTTTCAGAAAGTTTCAGACCTGCTTTTCTGGCTCCTCGCCCTGTCAAAATTTTGGTTGCAGCTAAATTTTTATAACAATTAAAATAGGCCTTTTGTAAATCAGTATAAGCAGCAGCATTTAAATCGATAAAGAATATGGTATTCAATGCTCGTTTTTCTAATCTTGATTTAATATTCCGATATCCTTTGTCTAAGTTATTGGTTCCGTATAATTCTCTACAAGCGTGGCTATCTGAACTGAACTTTTCTTTTAAGATGCCTTCGTATAACCTATACAGTTTTTGATCTTTAGGTATTCCATTCCCTATTATCTCTATATTTTTTATTTTATTTTTATCAATAACAGATATTATATCTTTTAAATATTCCATTTTTTTATTTTCATCAAATATATATAATTAAAAATACATAATAGTTGTTATTATTTAAATAATTGATAGTCAATTGTTTATGGTTTTAAATTTACTTCTAAATGCCTTAAATCTAAGGTATAAAATTTAAATTACTGACTAAGATTTAAGGTGGTTTGCCATGTATATTTGTATATCGGCATTTAAGAACAATTAGTAATAATTGCTTTTAAATATTTTTAAACATTATCTATTATTTGTTGGCATTAGTTATTTCGGCACCTTATTCTTGCTGCGGGTGATTTCGGCGTTATCTCAGCAATTTTTTTTGAAAACTAGAAATTCAAAAGAATGAGGATTTTCAATTCAAACTTTATTTAATCATTTCGGCATGGTCAGATAAAGTTGAATAGATGGAGAGAATCCAAGATTATCGGTTCTGCACTATATATAGTGTTGGGATAGCTACTTAAAATCATTAAAAATGAAAAAAGTAGTAAAAAATTCAATCAAAAATTTTACAAAGAATGTAAAAGCTTTATCAAAAATTGAAAACAAAAAAATTAAGGGAGGCATTACTAATGTTGACCTTGGAGGAATCTAAAAAGTTATTTTCCTAAAAAGAAACAGTTCGGCAATTACTCTTGAAACAAGGACAAAAACTACAGAGCATCAAACGACATTGTTTTGTTCGGAAACATTTTTTGATCTGCCTTATGATGCCAACATAAGGTAGATATTGTATCTCTATCTTGAATTTCTGGCGGTGCGAATTTGCCGAACATTTATGCACCGCCTATTTTTAACATTCAAGATGGAATACGGAATGAGAACAAAATGTAAGAATTTATCTAAGGCGTGTGTATGAAGAATTTATTCTTCATTAAAAAAAGCTACTAATGAAAATTAGTAGCTTTTGTTTTTTTTATGCTCAGGCATGTATTTAAAAAAGAAAATTAATTCTCTTATATTTCCGACTTTTAACAACACCTAAAGTAGAGACAAGGTATGCCTTGTCTCTACAATTTTTATTAAATCTTAAGGTCTTTTTCCCAAAGAAATCATATTGGTGAAAATTCGATAGGCTCCTGGAACTCCGGCTGGTAATTCTCTAAACCAAGAATAACCAGTGTACACATAATATCCTTTTCCATATTTTGCAATCAACAATCCTCCATCCAATGCTGGTTCATTTGGATCATTGGAAGATAGAATTGCTTCAAAGTTCTCATCCCATTCATCTGGGAAATATAATCCACGCTCTTGCACCCAACCATCAAAATCCTTAGTTGTAATTTTGTTAGGATAATTCATCACATGATGTTCTGGTTTTAAGATTCGAATCTCTGCTTCTTCCACCGCTACTCGACCTCTAGAAATACTCATAGGATATGGAGCCACTTTTTCCTTTGGTAATTTTAAACGATGACCTGTGTTGTATTGCACAATCATAGTTCCTCCTTGCTCGACGTATTCAAATAATTTGTCTTGATAAAATTTGATTCGTTCAATGGTATTGTAAGCTCTGATTCCTAAAATGACTGCATCGAATTTTTTCAAGTTGTCAGGTGCGATATCTTTGTCTTCGAGCAAAGTGACATTGTAGCCAATTTGTTCTAAGTTGATTGGAATTTCATCGCCAGCGCCCATGATGTAACCGATGTTTTGACCTTCTTTTTTCAAATCAATTTTCACCACCTTCGCTTCAGAATTTTTTACTACAGTTTGAGTTGGAATATGATCGTACTCAATAGAAACTAATTCTTGGGTATAAACTTCTTCTCCGATTTTAACCAAAGGAGAAATAAATTTTACTTCCTGGTTTTTAGGAGGAAATAATTTGAAGGTAAAAGATTGCTCTTCGCCTTTCATATTTAATTCAAAATCAACTCGAGCAGGTTCTACTTTCCAATTTTTATCAGAACATAATTCCAAGGTTCCTTTTACATTTTCTTTTCCTGATTTTAATAGAATGGTTACATCCTTTGGTTGGTCGTCAGAGAAGACAAAAACCTTTTCAGTTAAGTTAGCAAAGATTGGAATCGTTACCTCGAAAGGTCGGTAAACTTCTCCTTTTACAGGATCTGTTTTTTTATAAATTACTTCTCTTTCAATTGAAAGTGGAAGTCCTTCAACATTCAAATTAAATTGAACTTTAAAGTTGCGAGGAGTATTCGGTAAACCTCTAAGTTCTTGATCTGCAACGGAATACATTCCCAAACTTGCCTTTTGAGTCAACCAATATGGGCCAGTTAAAGGCATATCATTTGGTAGATTTAATTTTTTAGAAAATTGAAAAGTTTGGTTGCCATCTAACTTTAAATTTAAAGTCGAATCCATTTTAGTGGGCAAATAATTGACGCTCAATAATTCTACATTAGCAGAAGAACGATTGATTATTTCCATTGATAATTCTACTTGCTCGCCTGGGGTAGCGGAGTAATCATTTGCTTTTGCTTCAGCAAATAAACCCATTGAACCAATAATAATGTCCTCTAATTCTTCGAGTTTTATTTTTTTATAATAACTATCTGGTAATTTAGAAATCATTTTATGAGCCTTTGTTAATTGTGGTAAACTTGCTGCAGGATTTCCATAATTAAAATCACTATCTATTTGCTTTAATAATTTTCCAATGGCTGCACCACCTTTTAGTCGAGTCCAAGTGGTATTGATACCATCAAAGATATCTTCTTTGTTTTTAGGCATATCACCTTTGAGCAATTCTAAATATTCCATTTGGGCACCACGAGAAGGAGTGGAACCCATCCCTTGACATTTGTGCATGCTTCGACTTTCTGCAGCAATTTCATTATTTGATTTTCCTTTGATTGGATAATAAACACCTGCATCAACACCGACCATTCTTGATTTATCTGCTGCTGCAAATTTTTCCCGACTGCCATAAAACCACCACGAAGTATTCATAAATAATCGTTGAGGTTGCCAGGGATTGACGTATTTTAATTGCTCTGGAAATTTAGTTTTATCTCCGATTAGATCCCATGCTTTGTGTGAAAGAACTGCTGAAGAAGTATGATGTCCATGAGTTCTTCTTCCTGAATCATGTGAAAAACGATTGATAACCACATCTGGTTGAAATTTACGAATAGCCCAAACTACATCAGCTAGAACTTCATCTTGTTCCCAAATTTCTAAGGTCTCATCTGGTTTTTTTGAATAACCAAAATCATTGGCGCGACTAAACATTTGTTTTCCACCGTCAACTCGTCGAGCTGCCAAAAGTTCCTCCGTTCGAATGACTCCAAGCAATTCTCTAATCTCAGGTCCAATCAAATTTTGTCCACCATCACCTCTAGTCAAGGAAAGGTAAGCAGTATTCATTTTGAGTTCGTTGGAAAGATAAGCGATCATTCGAGTATTCTCATCGTCGGGATGAGCTGCGACATAAAGTACCGTTCCAAGGACTTGAAGTTTTTGAATTTTTTCGTGGATGTCGCCTGAAGTGAGTTTTTTAGGCGATTGAGCAGTTACATTTTTCACTAAAAAAATAGTTAGGAAAAATAGCAATGCGATATTTAAACTTTTCTTCATCATTAATTCTTTTTACATTTTATTTGAAGGACAAATATAAAAAGGATTCAATGGAAAAAAGGTTTAAAATAGATAGATTGTAATGTGGAGGTCTGCTTTAGCTGACCGAGAGAAAGGAGCGATTTTACACGTAGAACCTTTATGCTTTACAAAAAAAAATTGATGAGCTCTTTTTTTTAGGTTAGCTAAAGCAGACCACCACGTGTTAGAAAGAAAACTTCAGCCGTAACCGATAAGCTAAATTATCTTCCAAAGCCGAAAAGGCATAATCTCCATATCGATAATAAATTCCTCCTCCAACACCAACATACATTAAATTAAAATAATTAAATCGCAATAAATTATCCACTCGGAAACCACTTTCAAAAAATCCTTTTTCCATGGTTTTAAATTCTAAGCCTTGGTGAAGTTCTGGATTTTTGAGAGATCCAAAACCAATATTTTGCACGATAGAAAATTCAGGTTTAAAGTTTTTATATTTAAAAAGGAGTGTTTTGAAGTTATGCTCAAAAAATAAATGGACAAATCGATCAGATAAAAATTCGTAAATATCCATCGTTTGAAAAGTACTTTCAATTTCTAAAAATTGAAAACCTCGACCAATTCCACTTGCAGCATAAAGTCGATTGTAAGGTAATTTACCATCAACAATTCCTGCTTCGACTCGAATGGAAGTTTCTCCAAAACCTCTAATTCTAAAATTATCTTCTACCGAAAATGCGATTTTTTGAAAGTCAAATTCTCCTTGCCAAATATCTTTTAATCCTTTTTTGTAAGACAAATAAATAAGTGGAAAACGAGAAGTGGAAATCTCAGTTCCCATCACTCGAACTATTTTTTCAGCAAAGGCGAAACGCAGGTTAACCCCAATTTCAGTAAAAGTAAATTTTTCAAAATTTAGATCACTTCCTTCAAATTGATATTCATATTGTGGTTGCCAAGTGCTTTGTCCAAAGGATAAATTAAACTGGACAGTATGTTTTAATTTACCTTTCAAATGAATTGATTTATTCTCCCAACTGTCCATTCTACTAGCGTATAATTGTCTAGAAAAAAGTTGTGGCTCGGTACTTAATGCGAGAGCAGCAGGTTCTCGTAAGTCTTGTTGATAATTGAACTTTAATTGAAGTTTTTTATCAGGTAAAAAATTTAACAACAATGCTCCTCCGTATTTCCATTTTTTATCTTTTAAACCAAAACCGCCATAGCCACTTAGTTCAAAGTGGTTACTTAGTTGATCATTTGTACTTAAGCCTAAACCAAGTCGAGTTCCCTCGAAGTCATTGAAAGACAGGATGTTAGGTAGCAGAATGTCAAATTTTTTTATTGGAAAACGACCACTTACTAATGCTTCATTTGCTTTTAAGATTTGGTCAAATTTATTTTTTTTGCCAATTGAATCCATGACGACATAGGTCTTTTCTTCTTTTGGATGCAACACTTGTGGACGATGTTTTTGCCAAATAGAATCAACTCTTTCATTGGCATCTTTGGAGGTGGTGTAGCCTTGGATTTTAAAATCCTTTTTATTCAATTTCGGATTGAGTTGTACGTCTGAGATATAACTTTTTCCACTTAAACGAGTGCCAACATATTTGTGTGGATATTTGGAAGCTTCGATGACAAAATTGAGTTGCTCAGGAAACCATTGTTTACCTTCGACTTGTAGATACCTTTGCTCAATTTTCATTTTGATCAAAGATTTATCATTGGGTTCGGCGATGACATTTTGCAAAGCGTAACCATTTGTATTGATGTATAAAAGACCTTTTAAACCTTCGAAGTTTTTTCCTTTTTTAGGATGGTATGATATAATAAAAACTGAATCTGTTTTTTGTAACAATGTATCTACAATATTGAAAAAATATTTTTTGGTGCTGTTAGGACTTATCGGATTGAGGAAGGCTTTATCTAATATTTCGATGTGGTCGCCATAAAATGAGAAGGGCTGAAAGTCGTTTGCCAAGGCCACAAAAGATGGATCTTGAAAACCAGAAACCTGATTATGTAAAACGTGTTCTTTGTTTTTTTCGGGAAATAAAAAACTTCGTTCGCTAACAGATTCCATAATGAAGAGGTGAGAGCGTTTTGTATTTCCTAACATCTTTTCAAAGTTTTGGGATTGCTTTTTTCGAATTTTCTTTTCTGAGTCTTGATGTTCTTTTTGAAATTCTTGAATTTTGGTTGCATTGGGAATTAACTCAACAATCATCTTATTGTAGGTGAGACATTGGAAAGATTCCATCTTTTCAGGATTGTTTTGGTCTCGATTTTTTACAACTTTTCGGATGATTCGATGAGCTGGATTTTCGCCTGCGATGACAACTGCTTCTTGCAAATCGAAAGAAGTTGATTTCATGGACAAGACTAATTTTTTTCCAAAATCTTTTTGCTGAACTGAGTAAACTAATTGTTCAAAACCAACAAAACTAAGGGTCAAGGTTTGGATAGATTCTTTCGAATTGATAGTAAAATTTCCATCAATATCTGAACTAACACCATCGGTTTGATTTTTATTAATTAAAATATTAACAAAGGGGAGTGGTTCGTTTTTTTCATCAATTATAATTCCGGTGAGAGACAATTGACTAAAAGTGAGTGTTTTGGAAAATAATAATAAGGCTATAAATAATAATTTCTTGCACATTGATTTTTTGTTAGTCTAAAAAATATTTTCGTTTGTTATTTTTATTTAAACCTGTTTTTGGAAAACTTATTTTCTAATTGATTCTAAATTTCAATAGTGGAGTGTAAAAGTAATTAGAGAAAAGGGGGTAGGTAATAAAATAAAATGTGGAATTACCGCACTTGTCGATAACTCCACTTTTTTATTTATAAGATATATAGAATCTTTTATTTTGGTTCTTTTAATTCAAAAGTATCTAAAAATCCAGTATGAAAATTACCAGATTTAAATGACTCATCTTCCATCAATTGTTGGTGGAATGGAATCGTTGTTTTGACACCTTCTACAATAAATTCATCTAAGGCTCTTTTCATTTTTTTGATACATTCCTCTCTTGTTTGTGCTCGACAAATCAATTTTGCAATCATCGAATCATAATAAGGTGGAATTTCATAACCTGCATAAACATGTGTGTCTACTCGGACTCCATGGCCTTTTGCACTATGAAAAGAAGTAATCTTTCCTGGAGAAGGACGGAAGTTTTTGAAGACATCTTCTGCATTGATTCGACATTCTATGGCATGCATAGAAGGAATATAATTTTTTCCAGAAATTGGCTCACCTGCAGCAATTTTGATTTGCTCTTTGATCAGGTCGTGATCAATTACTTCTTCGGTAACAGTATGTTCTACTTGAATACGAGTATTCATTTCCATGAAGTAAAAGTTTTTGTGTTTGTCCACTAAAAACTCTACTGTTCCCACACCTTCATATCCAATGGATTCTGCGGCTAAGATTGCTGCGTCACCCATTTTTTTACGAAGTGCTTTGGTCATAAAAGGAGAAGGAGCCTCTTCGACTAATTTTTGATGACGTCGTTGAATCGAACAATCTCTCTCTGACAAGTGGCAAGCTTTGCCCGTTTGATCAGAAGCGACTTGAATTTCGATATGTCGCGGTTCTTCAATAAATTTTTCGATATAAATTCCATCATTACTGAATGATGCTTTAGCTTCTTTTTTGGCTTGATCCCAAGCTTCCTGAAAATCATCTGGTTTCCAAACGATTCTCATACCTTTTCCACCACCTCCAGCAGTTGCTTTTAAGATGATAGGATAGCCAATTTCTGCTCCTAGTTTTAATCCTGATTTCAAATCTTTTAATAAACCACCAGAACCGGGAACGACAGGAACACCTGCCTTGATCATGGTTTCTTTAGCGGTGATTTTATCTCCCATTTTCCTAATGTGCTCAGGAGTTGGGCCGATAAATTTGATACCATATTCTGCACAAACTTCGGCAAAGTCAGCATTTTCTGCCAAAAAACCATAGCCAGGATGTAATGCATCGGCATTGGTAATTTCTACGGCAGCCATAATTCTAGGAATGCTTAAGTAAGATTCAGCGGAAGATGGAGGCCCGATACAAACTGCTTCATCAGCAAACCTTACATGAAGACTATCTTTATCTGCGGTAGAGTAAACTGCGACGGTTTTGATTCCCATTTCTTTGCAAGTTCTAATAACTCGCAAGGCAATTTCTCCCCGATTAGCGATGAGTATTTTTTTAAACATACTATTCTTGGATAAGATGATCAATTGTAAAATGATTGGTTAAGTAAATTGGTAGATTAATTTACTTGATATCACATTACCAAAAAATCATTGATTAGACTAAATAGGTTCTACTTCAAATAAGGGTTGATCGTATTGAACAGGTGATTCGTTGTCCACTAAAATGTTGACAACTTTACCACTTACTTCTGATTCAATTTCGTTGAATAGTTTCATAGCTTCAACTATGCATACTACTGTTCCTACTTCTACGATTGATCCAATTCCAATGTAATTCTCTTTGTCCGGTCCTGCGGATCGATAAAAAGTACCTACGATTGGAGACTTAATCAAAAGTGTATTTTTATTTTCGCTTGCTGGAGCTTCAGCAGGAGCAGGTGCAGGTGCAGCAGCAACTGGAGCAGGTGCAGGTGGCGCGGCCATAGCAGGCATAGAAGCTGGAACTGAAACTACTTGAGGAACTGATGATTGTAAAGCTTGAATATCCTTAGCTCGTACTTTTCCATAATTTTTAGTACGGATAGAAATTTCAAAATCACCTTCTTTTAATTTGAATTCTGTAAGATTTGATTTATTGATGAGCTTAACTAGCTCTTGAATTTCACTAAATTTCATATTGCTCTTTGGTTATTTATACGTTCGTGTTGATGTTTCTTTTATAACTACTTAAGTTCAAGATATGTTTAATCCTAAGAAAAAAAAATGCAAATTAAGTAGCGATTAAAGTTAGCCAAATTATTTAAAATTGAAAATTTAAAAGATAGAAATCCATTTATGACTTCGCTCTCTCTACGTAACTTGCCGTACGTGTATCTATTTTAATCTTTTCGCCTTCGCTGATAAAAAGAGGTACTCTAATTTCTGCTCCTGTTTCTACAGTTGCAGGCTTAGTTGCATTGGTTGCTGTATTTCCTTTAAGTCCTGGTTCTGTATGAGTTACTTCCAATACAATATATTGAGGCATTTCGATAGTCAATGCAATTTCTTTTTCAGCATGAAAAAGCATCTCAACTGAACTTCCCTCTTTTAATAATAATGGATTATCTAACATTTCTTCTTGGATACTAATTTGTTCATAAGTTTCATTATCCATGAAATTATAACCCATCTCATCTTTATATAAAAATTGGTAGTGTCGTCTTTCTACTCTAACGATAGTAATTTTATGACTTGAAGGCCATGTATTATCTACCACCTTTCCATTTGTCAAACTTTTTAATTTTGTACGAACAAACGCAGGCCCTTTCCCCGGTTTTACATGAAGAAACTCAACTACAGTATAAATGTCATTACTGTGTTCGATACATAATCCGTTTCTGATTTCTGATGTATTTGCCATCTAATTTTAATTTTTTGCCAACAATTAAATTTTGTAGGCAGGTTAAAAAAGCGGCGCAAATATAAGGATTTTTAGATGGAGTTAAATCTTTATTTTTGAATTTTTAAAATATGGGAAAAATAAAGATAAAAGTGCGAATATTCGCGAAGAGGTAATCCCTTGTGGTTGGCTACAGGACGGGTTCAATGCATATTAATATGAAGTTCGCAAGGTGAGAACAACCACAAGGGATTGCCCCTACGGAATTACAATTTTCAATGCTTTTTGTAAAATCGAAAATTCTACTGGTGTTTCTCCTATGTATTCGCCGTCCACTTCTACGCCAGTTGGTTGGTTATCCATGGTTTCCACTCTAATTTTTTTGGTTAAAAAACCCTCTACTTTGGAGTGTTGTAAAAGAGAAGCATTATAAAAACGATAGGTATTTAAAATGATGGCCAGTTTAGAAATTTTCCTAACAAAAGTGAGTGCAAATTTTCCATCATTAGGAATAGCATGTGGAACTAATTGCATTCCACCGCCTGAATATTTACAAATACCAACATTAATGATGTAAAAAAAATCGATAACTTCCTGCTCATTAAAAATCAATTTTGCTCGATGAATTTTATATTTAAATAATCCAAGAAGTGCGTTCAATAAATATTGTATTTTTGGAAAGCGCCAATTTTTACCTTCTGAACGTTGAACACCAAAAGCATCATAAGCCATTCCTGCTACATTGATAAAGTAACGATCTACTTTTTTTTCCTGAAAAGAACAACTGACAAAACCTGCATCTTGAAAAGTAGTTTTTTCATTTTTCAACACCTTAATCCATGTCTCTAAATGCGTGGGGATTTTGTGGGTTTTGATCCAATCATTTCCAGTCCCAACAGGTAAAAGAGCAAAAGTAATTTCAGCTGAAGGGATGATTTCTTGTTGCAAAATTCCATTGGCAACTTCGTTTCCAGTTCCATCTCCGCCGACTGCGATTATTTTTCTATATCCTTGCTTGATAACTTCTTTGGCAATTTCAGTTGCATGATTTGGGTGAGTCGTTTTTTTTACAAAAAAATCAATATGGTTATCATTTAAAATTTGTTGGATATTTTCCCATTGCTTCTCCAATCGGCTTCCATTAGCATTTGGATTGACAATAATAAACCATTGATTTGTTATTTTTTTTGACAAGGTATATTGTGTTAGATTATATGTTTATCTTCCAATTTGAATGAAATGATCTACGAGAAATAATTGAAATTCTATTTTTTAATCCGAAAAAAGAAATCACTCATAGATTTTTATTCTAATTTTCGAGTTAAAATCTATATCATTGGACTTTAGAAAGAAAACTATTAGCTCAAAAAATATTTTCACTTTTAAACGAAATTCGTTTACTCAAAAACGAACTTGTTTAAGAACCAACTGATCAAAATATTATGAATATTCTTAGTTTAGAAAACGTAAGGAAAACTTACGACAAACATGTTGCCGTCGACGGGGTGAGTTTTAATATGCCCAAAGGTTGTGTGTTTGGAATGCTTGGCCCAAATGGAGCAGGCAAGACTTCCCTTATCAGAATTATCACTACCATCACTCAAGCTGACAGCGGAGTGGTACTTTACAATGGTGAGAAATTAAACCAAAATCATCCTTCTAAAATTGGATACATGCCTGAGGAACGTGGTTTGTATAAAAAAATGAAAGTGGGCGACCACCTCATTTATCTAGCTCGTCTCAAAGGTTTGTCGAAATCAGATGCGTTGCGAGAAATCAAATCTTGGTTTGAAAAATTTGGCATAGAAGATTGGTGGGACAAAAAAGTAGAAGAGCTTTCGAAAGGGATGCAGCAGAAAATTCAATTTATTTCTACTGTTGTTCATCGACCAGGTTTGTTGATTTTGGATGAGCCATTTTCTGGGTTGGATCCGATCAATACTAATTTGATTAAAGATGAAATTGATGAGTTGCATCGGAATGGAACGAGTATTATTTTTTCGACTCATAGAATGGAACAGGTAGAAGAGGTTTGTGAATTTATGGTCTTGATTAATCAAGGGAAAAATGTATTGGAAGGTTCGGTCAAGGATGTGAAAAATCAATACAAAGAAAATTTATTTAAAATAGATTTTGATGGAGAAATTCCTCCAGATGCTTTGGAGCAAACCAATATCATCACTCAAAAAGATCAGTCAATAACTGTTCAATTAAAAGAAGGTGATGACTCTAATGCTTTGCTGCGACACTTGATTCAAAAGAATGTTCACATCCATTCTTTCAATGAAATCCTACCTACTTTGAATGAAATTTTCATTAGAAAAGTAGCATCTTCTAATCTCGAAAAAACAACTAGTTAAGCATGGATAAACTTTGGCTCATTATACAACGCGAATATTTGACTCGAGTAAAAAAGAGATCATTTATTCTTGCAACGATACTTACTCCTTTGGCATTTGGATTATTTTTTATTGTGGTTGGTTTTATTTTTTCCTACGAAGATGGAGATGTAAAACAAATTGCGATTAGTGATCCAGGCAATGTACTAAGTGTCTCAAAAATTCCCAATACAAAATCAATCACTTTTACCAAGCCTCAAAAGGAGTTGGAGGAATTGAAAAAAGATGTAGAAGATGAAAAATATTCAGGTGTAATTGCAATTCCTGTGGTGAAAAACTTGCAGGATAAGAATATTGAAATCAATTATTTTTATGCGGAAAATGAATTGGATATCGATTCCAAATTGAAGATAGAAAAAAGCTTAGGTCGGTTTTTTAGAGAATATAAAATCAAAGAATTAGGTTTAAATAAAAAGGATCTGGAAGCTTTAGAAGGGGAGATAAATTTAAGTCCACGATCTCTTTTGAATGAAGAAAAAGATACTTCGATGAAGGCTGGTGTAGGTGCTGCGCTAGGTGGATTTATGGGGTTCATCATGTATATAACTGTATTTATATATGGAATGATGGTGATGCGTTCGGTGATGGAAGAGAAAGTAAATCGAATTGTGGAGGTGATGATCTCTTCCGTAAAACCTTTTCAATTGATGATGGGAAAAATTATTGGAGTGGGCGGAGTAGGGTTGACGCAGGTAGCGATTTGGGCCATCTTGATTCCGATCATTAGTATTTCTGTTCAGTTGATTTTTGGTTTTGATCCAGAGGCGATGAATGAAGGAGCAGCTGGAATGTCAGGCGGCGGCGGTATGGATCCAGATGATATGCAAGTATATGCTGCCCAAGTAATTGCTGAGTTACAATCTCAAAATTGGTGGTTGATTGCCCCACTTTTTATTCTTTACTTTTTAGGAGGATACTTTTTGTATGCGTCCATGTTTGCAGCAGTTGGTTCGGCGATGGGAGATGATTTAGGAGAAGGTCAAGCGTTGACTATTCCGATTACGATTCCAGTTGTACTGGCTTTATATATTATGATGGTGGCAGTAAAATCACCGAATAGTAGCTTAGCAGTTTGGGCTTCAATCTTTCCATTATTCTCTCCGATTGTGATGCCATCAAGGTTAGCTTTTTCTCCACCAGCTTGGCAAATTGCATTATCGGTAGTGGTCTTAATTGCGACATGTGTATTTTTTGTTTGGCTTTCTGCCAGAATATATCGAGTTGGAATTTTGATGTATGGGAAGAAAGTAACTTTCAAAGAATTAGGAAAGTGGATGTTTAGAGCGTAAAGAGACCGTTGCATTGTCAGAGGACAGATTGAGGGGTATGATTTGCCTTTCAAATTTGTACGGAGATAAATAAAAGGTGCGTCAATATTTTGGATCAAAATTATTATTCCATATTGGAATGGAAATGGGCTGATCACTATGATCTAATTTAGAATAATTGTGTCTTAGAATTTAAAATTAGGGAGGAGATTTTTATCAGTCATTTTATTTTAAGTGTGTCACAAACATTTGTGTGAAAATCCACGATAAGACCTTTTCAGATTCTAATCTATATCAGATTAATTACATAGGTCAAAATGAAATAAATGAGGAGCATGTTTCACTTAATATTTAGTTTCGGAATGTAGGAAACTATCATATAGATGCTTCATGGATTCAACAAAATGGGGTATTAAACTTGACCATAAAAAAGGGAACAGAGCTGTTACTCCATTCCCTAAATATAATTTTTTTCATTAATTTGTATTGTCTTCGCAAAACAAAGACTAAAAACTTTGCGTCCACGCATCTCTAGCAAACAGTTTTTTATTTTTTAGCAGCTGAAATAGCTAGCATTACGCTGATTTGTTTTGCTGCATCTACCCAGGAAGTTTTTCCTCTTTTATCCTTTTTTACTTTGTCATAAGTTTTTTCCAAAAAATAATTGAGATGGTTATCCTTAATTTTAAGTATATCGGTTCCTGTAAAGTAGGTTATACCAGCATTGGCAGTAGACGTGATATACTTATAATACTTTGACCAGGACGCATTTTTTTGGATTCGATATGTAATCTTTTCTACTCTGGATTTAGAATTGGGCCCATGAATGATGGTAGCTGTAAAGAAGAATTTGTGATTTGATTTCCATTTTCTATCGTAAGAAAACCGTCCTGTTACAGTTGTGCGATACAATAATATTCGCGAAGAGGTTCGCTTTGTAGATACTTTCACAGTTTTCCAAAAATTCCATTTGTAACCTAGCACGTTAAGTCCTTTTACAGTCGGGCCAGTCAAAAAGGCTTTTACTGCACGATTGATATTTTTTGTAGCAGGAGGAAGTGAATTAAGGTTACCAGTTTCAAGGGCAATTGTGTGGGCTTGTAAGCAAGAGCCGTTTGTGAAAATAGCACTAGCAGAAACGGTTGAGAAAGAAAATAGTATTCCAAAAACAGTTAATGCCAATTGAGCGATGAATCTTAAATTTCGATTTTTCATAATTAAAGGTTTTAAAAGTTATTAAATAATTACATTACAAAGATGTAATCATTCCTTCCTCGATACCTCGTCCTTTTTGAGGGTTGTATAAATCTCCTCATTTATGAGGAGCATAATTATTTTAGGGAGTTGAGTGTTCCTAAATTCTAAAAAAAAAGCCTTCACTCAATTAAGAATGAAGGTTGTTATAAATCTCATAAATAGTATCTGGCAACGTAGCGACCTCTTTCAAAACTCCTCATTGATTTCCATCAGAGAACGAAAAGCAACATACTTTCCTTGATACCGATCTGTGTGATCTTTTTGCAGCGCTGGAGAAAATTGCTCTTGGTATTTTTGAAAGGTTTCCATATTGGGAGCGATATATTGAAAAGAATAAGTTTTGCCATCCGTTTCGTCGCTTCCCAACAATTGACAAATTTTACTTTCCAAAAACATTCCTGTCTTCATCACATCTGGGACATGAACTTCGGTCATCCATTGGAGCCAATCATCGTGGGAGGCGTGCTCGATTACTACTGTTACGTTATAAAATATTTTTTTCATGATTCAATTTTATCAAAAAATAATGGCGCAAAAGTACCAACTTTTGCGCCATTATTTAAATGTGACTTTAAGTAAAAAGAGGTATTAGTGCTTCAAGCGCGAACAACTCTCAAGGGTGATAATAAAAGAATTACTGAATAGTATCTCCCCTCAACTTTCTAAATCTTTTTCGAGATTCCACAGCAAAGGTACTTCCTGAAAAATCAATAAAAATTCGTTCGTATAGAGCTTGTGCTTTTTCCAAATTATTTAATTGATTTTCATAAAGACTAGCTAATTTAAACATGGCATTATCTGCTCGAATCTCTTCGAGATGTTCATCAATTATTTTTTGGTAAATAACCTCTGCTTTTTGATACTCTCGTTTTTTAACTAAAATGTTAGCTTCTAAATAAAGCATGTCATCCTGCAAAGTATGTCCTGGAAACATAGTTTTCAAAGAATCTAATTTTACAAATGCATCGTCAAAACGATTTTGGAAAACCAATAATTCTGCTTGCGAGTACATCGTAATTGGAGTTGCAATCGTATCTAGGCCTAAATTATCCATGATGAAAATTGACAAATCTAGAGCATCATTGGCGATCAACTTTGAAGTAGATGCCTTTAAAATATCGAACTGTGCTTGTGCCCATTGATAATCACCAGCATAGTAAGAAAGTTTGGCATTTCGGAATCGTGCTTCGTGACCTAAGATGTCATCTTTAAATTCTTTGTCCACTTGAGAGTACAATAAAGTAGATTCCCACACTTCTCCTTTCATCAAATAAAAATCAGCTAAACTCAATTTTCCTTTAGCCAAAATATATCTGTTCAATCCTTTGTATTCAATCATTCCTTGTAATAAAGAAATTGCTTTGTCTAAGTCATTCAGATAGAAAGCTTCCAAATCGGCTAGCTCAGCAACAATAGTAGCTGTCGATTTTCTTTTTCCGAACTCCTCTAAAAAGGATTCATATTCTGCTTCTAAAACTTTTAAATCTTCGTAAGTGTAGTCAAATCCTTCGACTAATTTTTTTCGTTTGCAAGTCAAGGATTCTCTTTTTGATTCAATATAATAACTTGACATGTGTCCTTTTTCAGCAACGATATAATCGTAAGCTGTGATAGCTGAATCGTAGTCTTTATCATTTGCTGCGATTTCTGCTAAGCGATAAATTCGTCCTCCGTTTTCTTTTAGTCTTCGATCTAAAGCTTTTACTTGGCGGAAGGCATTTTTGTAATCTTTCTTTTGGATAAAAACCCAAATCAATAATTCAGGATAGGCAACAACATCATCACTATCTTGAATTCGAGTGTATAGTTGAGTTTGTAATTCCACAAAATCATCATCGCTCAAATACCGTTGAAAAAGTGTTTTCATCGAATTTAATCGACTTGGATTATGAGCTAAACTATTAAGGTAACTCGTAATCATTTTTTCAGTATCTCCTTTTCGACGATATAGGTCACCTAAGTTATAGGCAAAAATATTTTGATCTTTTAAAATATTAGAACCCTTTTCATAGGTTTGAATCGCAAGTTCGTATTTTGTTAAATTGATAAAAGCATTAGCGAGGCGAGTAACAGTAAATCGATCGGCAGGCATTTTCTTGATTGCTTTTTCATATTGTTTGACTGCTTCGTCATCTTTATATTGTCGCTCGTAAAGATTTCCATAAGTCACATAGAGCTGAACTTGTTTTGGATCTTTTTTTAGCTGTTTTTTGATAACCTTTTCAGCTTCTGAATATCTTTCAAGAGCCAACATGCAATCCATGTATCGATTGAGATAATAATCGTTTCTATTATTTTTGTTAAATAGTTTTTCATACAAAACACTTGCTTTTTCAAATTCTCCATCTACAAAATATTGCTGTGCTAATTTGGAATCATTATTCCCTGGTTGCCCTTGAGCAAACAAAGGGGAAGAAAAAGCTAAAAGTATAATTAGTAATATCCGCATTTCAGTAATTTTTTTAGTACAAATCTATAATTAAAAACGCTTTGGTTGCTGAAAAGTTGCCATAGTTGCGTTTTCGTAAGATGGGTCTTTTTAGAGATTAAAACAAGATTTAGTTTTCTATACTTAGTAAGTACAAAATAAACGAAAAACGGTTGCTCCGAAATATTCGAAGCAACCGCTTTTTTTATTTTATTTACAGGGAATTTATCCTTGTAATTTGAAACTTACTGGAAGAGTAAACCAAACTTTTACAGGCTTTCCTCTTTGTTTTCCTGGAACCCATTTTTGTCCCATACTGTTCATCATGTTAACTACACGTTCCGCTTCTTTTCCTGTCCCTCCACCTGGATCTCTAAGAACTTGTACTTTACTCACATTACCTTGTTGATCAACCATGAATTTTAGAATAGCTCTACCTTCGATTCCGTTTTCACGAGCAACAGCAGGATATTTAATATTACTATAGATGAATTTCAACATCTCAGCATCAGAACATTCTTTCAATTCTTTTTTACTTTTTCCTTGACCTTCACAGCCAGGAAAACGAGGCATGTCTTCTACTACCTTAAAGATTTTTTCTTCTTCAGGCTCTTCAACAACTTCCTCCACTTCAGGTTCTTCTTCTTCAACTGGCTCTTCATCTAGAACTTCTACTACTTCATCTTCATTAATATCTTGATCTAGAAAAACAGGTTCTTCTTCCTCCAAGATCTCCTCTTCAGGAACCTCTTCAATTACTGGTGGTGGTGGCGGCGGTGGTGGTGGTGGTGGTTCCGCCGTCCGAGGTGGTTCTTGCTCAATATCTTCATCTATTTCCATTGCATCATCTGGAATGAAAATTTCATCAGGGAAACTCGTCCAACTAAATGCCAAAACAGTTAGTGCAAGTGAAGTAATTAAGCCGATATTAAAAATAGTACCGCTTTTTCGTAGAACATCTACAGGCGCATACTTATTTCTTCCATCAAGTGGAGATTTTTTAGGTTTGTCTGCAAATTTTGCAGTCAACTCTCCTGACGTAGCATTTTTTGACATCTGGTTTTTTACCAGCACAATAGCTACAATTAGGACCGCAACCAACCCCAAGAGAAGATACGTAAGTGTAAGTCCCGGTATTGAAAGGTCAACGAATAGCAAAAAGTTAGTCATATTTTTTTATTAAAAAATTAAAAAAAAGTAGTCCAGTAAATGAACCGATAATATTAGCAATTATATCTAAGTATTCAAAATATCTTCCAGGGAAAAAGGCATATTGTATCACTTCCATACTGATTCCATAAAAAATGCTGATACCTAGCGCCATTTGAACTCCTTTTTGTTTCCATTTGGAAGACGGAGAAAGAAATCCTAACAATAATAAAAAAGTGAAGATTCCATAAATCCCAAAGTGTCCAATTTTATCCATCGAAAAAAAATCCCACCATGATTCTGGTAAATTGATTGTTCCTTTTGTAGAAAAGTATAAAATCAGAAATGACCAAAGTATAGCTGGAATTAATTTTTTAAACATTCAATCCTCTTTTGGTTGATTTACTTACTTAGATGTAATTAAAAATATTTTTGGTGCATGAGGTTTATTTTTTTTCAAAAAAAAATAAACCGTTATAAGTTAGGAGTGGTGAATAGCAAGAGTGATGAATCATGTTATTCATCACTCCTAATTCATCACTAAAAAAAACTAGCTAATTAATCCTTTGTAATCTGCTGCACTCAAAAGTGCCTTAACTTCTTTTGGATCTGCAATTTTAATTTTTACAATCCAACCATCTCCGTAAGGATCAGAATTTAATAATCCAGGATTATCTCCTTCAGATTCATCTAACTCTGTGTTGAATTCTAAAACTTCACCGCTAAGTGGCATGAATAATTCAGAAGTTGTTTTTACTGCTTCAACTGTTCCAAAAATACCATCCATATCCACATTATCTCCTACAGTATCTACTTCAACATAAACGATTTCGCCTAATTCGCCTTGTGCGTAATCGGTGATACCTATGTATGCAGTACCGTCATCTTCCAATCGAATCCACTCATGTTCTTTGGTGTATTTTAAATTCTCAGGTAAGTTCATTTTTTTTAATTGATTTTATTAAGAAAGTTTTTTCATGTCAGTCCGCCAAAAATAGGAGAATTTTTATTCGTTTTATAGATATGAGTGGAAAATTTTTTACTCTTTTCAGTTTTGTCTGCTGGGATATTTTTTTTGTTATGTGTGTAGAGACAAGGGATACCTTGTCTCTACAGTTATCATATTTGTGTGGGAAATAAAAAAAAGAGTTGTTCCAAATTAATGAAACAACTCTCGTTATTTTATGATGAAACGATTCTAAGAATCGTTTTCTAAATCATGTTCTCAGGTCGAACCCATGCATCAAAATCTTTCTCTGTCAAGTAACCTAATTTCAAAGCGGCAGCTTTCAAAGTAGATCCTTCTTTGTACGCTTTTTTGGCAATGGTGGAAGCTTTGTCATAACCAATGTGAGTATTCAAGGCAGTTACAAGCATCAATGAATTATGTAAATTTTCTTCAATTCGTTGATAATTTGGAACGATACCTTGTGCACAATTTTCATCAAAACTTCGGCAAGCATCTCCAATTAATCTAGCAGAAAAAAGGAAATTAAAAATCATCATCGGCTTAAAAACATTTAATTCAAAATGTCCAGTCATACCTCCTACATTTATGGCTACGTCATTTCCGATCACTTGAGCCATTGCCATCGTGAGTGCTTCTGACTGAGTTGGATTTACTTTTCCAGGCATGATTGACGAACCAGGTTCATTCGCAGGAATGATTAATTCACCAATTCCACATCGTGGACCAGAAGCCAACATTCGAATATCGTTTCCAATTTTCATCAAAGAAACGGCAACTGTTTTCAAAGCGCCATGTGATTCTACGATTGCATCATGAGCAGCTAATGCCTCAAATTTATTTTTTGCAGTTACGAATGGAAGTCCAGTTAATTTGGCAATTTCTCCAGCCACATGTTTTGAATAACCTTTTGGCGTATTCAATCCAGTTCCAACTGCAGTTCCACCCAATGCTAATTCTGATAAATGTTTTAAAGTATTTTTGATCGCAGCAATTCCATGATCGAGTTGCGAAACATAACCTGACAGTTCTTGTCCAACTGTTACAGGTGTCGCATCCATGAAATGTGTTCGACCAATTTTTACTACATTTTTATATTCTTTTGCTTTGGCATTTAAAGTATTTCGCAAAGCTTCGATTCCAGGAATTGTATTTTCAACTAATGCCTTATATGCTGCGATATGCATAGCAGTTGGGAAAGTGTCGTTGGAAGATTGAGATTTGTTGACATCATCATTTGGGTGCAAATATTTTTTTTCATCCATTAATTTTCCGCCATTTAAAACATGTCCTCGATTGGCTACTACTTCGTTCACATTCATATTTGATTGTGTTCCAGAACCAGTTTGCCAAACGACTAACGGAAATTGGTCATCTAATTTTCCAGCTAAAATTTCATCACAAACTTTACCGATCAATTTTGCCTTAGCCTTCGGCAAAACACCTAATGTTGCATTGGTATTTGCTGCGGCTTTTTTCAAAATACCAAATGCTCGAACTATTTCGATTGGCATTTTTTGACCACCTATTTTAAAATTCTCGATGGAACGTTGCGTTTGTGCTGCCCAATATTTGTCGGCAGGGACTTTGACGATTCCGATGCTGTCTTTTTCTTTACGGTATTTCATTTTTTGGTAAAATGTTTTTTTAGTGAAATATTTTTTTGATTTTGGTGCAAAGATAACTAATTGTATAATTTGTTTTTTCAAAAAATACTATTCCTTTTTT
>JBGCCY010000281.1:0-7127 GCA_045104975.1 Saprospiraceae bacterium | reverse complement strand
GCAAAGCACAGTTTTGTAAAACATAAGGGATGTCTCCTTCGATATCAGACTCACATCTAAAATGATAAATTTCTTCCTTGGCATTTTTACCCAAACCATGTGGTCCATCAGGCCCATGAAAATGAGGTGGGTAGCTCCCTACTCCACCTCGACTAGCCATATAAGTGTCCCCAAATAATAATCGATTGCATTGAACATTTTTATCAACTAATTTAAAAACGGTACGCTTAGAGGTTGGTCTTTTATTTCCTAAATCTGCTGCTAATTCTGTTCCTTCGATGTCCGTATGTTTCACTAATTGAACTGGATATTTGGTATGGCATTTTACTGCTTTGAACTCGCTGACATCGCAACCTTTTCCAGTTGAAATTTCTACAGAAGAATCAATCCCAACATAAATAACATCTCCTTTTCCTAATGGATAAATATCATTACCAATAGTTATTAATGCCCTTCCTCGATTGACATAATACAATGCTTCTTCTTTTTCCAAAGTCCGAACGACTGAATTATTTCCTTCTAACAATACTCTTGCAAGTCTAAGAAACTCAAAGGTAGAATTGGATTCCCCTATAATTTCTTCGGCTTTATTTAAAACTGGTGTAGCGTCAAAAGCTTCCACTTTTCTGATTTCATTTTTTACAGGAACCATCACATGAAGGTCATGTCTTCTTTTTTCCAAAGGAATAGAACCACCATTTTTTTCGATTCCAATTGTTTTCGGTGTAACCATTTATCGTTGATTTTTATTAATTAAATATTGATATAAAATTGAATTTATCTAGCCATCCAACCACCATCAACATTGATGATAGTACCATTGACATAATTACTAGCGTCCGATGCTAGGAAGATAATCGCTCCACCTAAGTCTTCAGGATTTCCCCAGCGATTGGCGGGAATTCGATTTTGAATAGCTTCAGAACGAGTAGGATTGTCTTGAAGTTTTTGAGTATTATCTGTACGAAAATATCCAGGAGCAATGGCATTGATTTGAACATTATGATGCGCCCATTCATTGGCAAGTGCTTTAGTCACACCTGCTACCCCATGTTTACTTGCGGTGTAAGCAGGGACGGTGATTCCTCCTGAATACGAAAGCATTGAAGCTATATTTATTATTTTTCCATGCCCTTGTTCTATCATTTTTTTCCCAACCATTTGTGATAAATAAAAAGTAGCGGTCAAGTTCACTTCTATTACTCTATCCCATTCATCCAAAGGAAAATCTGTAGCTGGAAAACGTGCAATCGTTCCACCGTTATTGACAAGGATATCAATTCTTCCAAATTTTTCACAAGCTGATTCATACAGTTTTTTTACTGCAACTCTATCCGAAAGGTCAGCAGAAATTTCGTATGCAGTTCCCCCTGAGTCAGCGATTTTTTGAAGTGTTTGTTGCGTCCCATTTGGACGAGAACTGCTACAAATTACCGTTGCGCCTGCATCAGCTAAGGCAACTGCCAAAGCTTGTCCAAGTCCTCTACTTGCCCCAGTTACGAGCGCAATTTTATTTTTTAAGGAAAAATAATCCTTCATAGATGTTTAGTTTTATTATTAATAAATCCTCATTTTTTTCTAATTTCTGTATTTTCTTTTCCATTCCTTATATTTTTCTAAAACCTTCTGAGGTGCATTAGTGTACCATCGATATCCATTTCTCCGTTCTTTTTTAATTTCTGTGATGGCATATTTTTTTATTCCATCACGGTCACAGAAAAAAGGAATATTACTATCAAGCTCCATAAAACGAGCCCATAAAAAGGAGGCATTAGCATCTGGTATCATTTTCTTTTCCATCAATTTACCTTCCTCATTATAAGTTCTTATTTCTCTCAATCCAGTTATTTTTACTTTTTTAAACCATTCAACTACACTATCCACCGCTGTGATAACATCCTTTGATGGATTTTCTATAGACATTAGTAACAAGACAATTTGAGCTGATTCACTTCCACTCAAAGATGGAAGTTCATACGACCTAGCCTTTGCTGGTTCTAAAGTAATTTTATCATGCTGAGCACACCAACTGGTTAGGATTGCATTTTGTTTGTATTGCGTTTTTAAAATACATTCAATCCCCTTGTCGAATGCCTTTCTTGCTCTTTCAATCGTTGCATCTGGTGGTCTTATAGAATAAAAATTACCTTCATCAATACAGTTTTTTAAAACCTTTAAAGCGTTGACCATTGCATTGTCATTAAAAGTAATGTGCTTTCCATATCCTTTTGGACTAGGATAATATTGAGGAAACCCTCCGTTATCATATTGTGCATTCAATAAATATTCTAGCCCAAGAAGGAATGCCTTTCTATACCTTTCATCAGGGACTTGCCTGTACATTTTAGAAAGAAAAAGCATTTCTTGAGTGGTCGCACCATTATCAATAGTAATACCTTCAAGATTGTCTTTAAGAGCAATCAAATGCAGTTTTTCATCTTTTGAAAGTGGTTGGTGCATTTGAATATTTTTCCCCCATCCTCCAATATTCCGTTGAAATAGCAAAACATTTTCTGCCATCTCTTTGGCTTCAGATGAAGCATACCAAGCTCCTTCTTCTTTGTTAATAATATCTCTCCATTTGACATCATGGACTTGTGCAAGAACAGTAAACCATCCACAAAAAATAAACAAACTTGTGAAAATTACTTTTGGGAGACATTTCATTTATTCCAATTTTATAAACTATAATATGGTTTGAGAATTCAAACGCTACCGTGGATATTTTCACCTAGTTAACCTACCCGCTAATGTAACTTTGAAGCACAGAACTCCCTTCTCTCAAATCATCATTTCCTTAGCAGGAATTAACATTAGGTGAAAAACACTAGTGATTTACTTTTTTTCTTGTGCTTGAGTGTCTATATTTGACTTAAAGGATTTTTTATTTTTTCATCCTTCCATAGTTTTATAGATATAGATATGAACTTCAAATTCCACATACATCATTTCTTAATTGGGTTGATATTCTTCGGAGTTTGTTGCACTCAATTGAATGCAATGAAACCGTATATTCCCAAGGTTGTCAACCCACTCTCCGAGTCTTGGAGATGGAAACATTTTCCAGAATTGGAAGGAAAAGGTGTACGGGATATTGCAGAAGGAAGAGACGGAACAGTTTGGATTGGTGTGGACGATGGCATTTTTGAATATAATGGTTATGAATGGAAATTACATAAAAACAAAGAAAATGGATTAAATGATGCACCGATTGAGCAAGTCTTTATTTCCAAAAATGGGTCAGTATATGCAGTTTCTGCCCGACAAATTTTTCAATACGATGGTTCGTCGTGGCAATCCCTTCTTCATTCTCCTCAGAATTATAATTTCAGCTTTTCAAAAATAATACAGCTATCAGACGAAAGTATCATGTTGAGTTCGGAGGCGGGGGTTTTGCATTTACAAAATTCAGATAGGAAATTTTTCTACACATCATCTAATCGAATCGAAGATTTGAAATCCCAGCAATTAGATTTTGAATGGATACGAATTCCTGAAATCCTTTTAGCTGGCGAAGATTTTTTGAATGTTTCAGATATTTTGGAAGAAAAATCGGGTAAGATTTGGATGGCTTTCACCTTTGGTGAAAAAGGAAAATTACTGCGATTTTATCCCCTGGCAAAGACCTCACCATATATTACGGATTATGAATATTTTTCTTCGAATAAATCTCAGGAATTCGGAGAAGATCAAAAATTAATAGAAACAGATGAAAACCAAATTTGGGTGATTAATTCCTCTTTTAAATCACCCATTAACATTTTTTCAAATGAAAAATGGGAGTCGTTACATTTGAGCGAAAAATTTGGGGGTGATGAATATACCAATGACATTGTTCAGACTAACGATGGTACCATTTGGATTGGAGCACTCGGAAAATTGTATGCCTATAAAAATGAAAAATGGGCAATTTACGATGCCCCCAACTATAAAATTCCGGCCAACAAACTTAAATTGTATAAAAGTAAAGAAAATAAACTTTGGATTTCGGGATTGATGTCGAAGGTTTACCTTTTGGATTATTCGCCTGACCGATGGGTTACTTATACTGGTTTGAATTTTCAATGTGAAGCTCCACTCCAGGAGCAATGGTTTTTGGATGTTCACGGAAATGCTATTTCAAAAAATGGAAATCGCTGGATTGCCTGGGGTATCGAGGATGGGTTTATTGATGCGCCTGTGAAAATTATCGTTACCAAAAAAGGTCAGATTTGGGCAGCAGGTTCGCACCGTGGAGTGGCAGCAACTGCTTATTTAAAAAATGAAAAATGGCATAAACAATTGCATCCAACGCTCTCATGGGGTATAGATTATCGGGCAGTATTTGAGGCAGTAGATGGTTCAATTTGGTTTGGCGGAAGTGTGGATGCCGAAAGTGAAAAAGGGCAGTTGAGTGGGGTCATCCAATTGACCAATCCACAATCAACTCCTTTCAATTGGATACATTATAAATATAATGAAAACGGTTTGCAGCAATCCAACTCATACGGCATCGGACAAACTCCTGATGGAAAAATATGGATAGGTGGAAGTAGTTTGTTTTTTTTTGATGGCACAATGTGGGATAGACTAAAAAATGATAGACTTCGCCAATTTGTAAATATTGTAGCGAGCACGCAAGACCAATTGATAGTCGGCTCGCGCTATTATGGTGTTTTTGTTTTTGATGGAAAAAATTGGAAAAATTACACGACCGAATCGGGATTGACTAATAATACTATCATTAGTATTGATGCCATTTCAAATGATAATATTTGGGTCGCTACCGAAAATGACATATGTCATTTTGATGGCAAGCGCTGGCAAAACAATATATTTCCAAGTGAGATGAATATGGATTTTGAAGGTGGAGATATCCAACATTCTTCTGATGGCTCAGTCTGGATTAATCGTTCTGATAGAGGTTGGAAGCGAAGAGCATTTAGTCACAGCAAATCTCAACAAAACATTTACAATAATTTTATTACTTATAAATACACGCTGGATAATATTCCACCAGAGACCCAAATTACTTTTTTCACCAATGAAGTTTCTACAGATGGAAATACGATGATTCAATGGGAAGGAAAAGATTTTTTTGAAGAAACGCCCAATGAAAAATTATCTTACTCTTTCCGCCTGAACAATGGAGAATGGTCGGATTTTTCCACAGAACAACACCATACTTTTTTGAGTCTTTCTAACGGTCAATATAAGCTTGAAGTTAGGGCTATGGATTTGGGGTTTAACATTGATGAAACTCCCGCCGTTGTTGAGTTTTTAGTGAAACCGCCAGTATGGAAACAAGTCTGGTTTATCTCCCTAGTGAGTACATTTTTGACCATCATTTTATTTTTTGGATATAAGATATTTACAAAAAATAAAACATTGGAAAAACTCAATTCCAGTTTGCAGAAAGTGAATGAGAAGTTAAAATCTAAAGGAAACAAAATTCGCTCTCAAAATACCGAAATTTTAAAACAACAGGAATTGATTTTGGAGCAAACAAAATCTCTGGAATCAAGTAATAAAAATTTGGAAAAACAAAATCATGAAATACAAATCCAACGGGACAAACTAGAAAAGATGGTCAATCAGGTGGAAGAATTGTCCAAGGCAAAATTAAGTTTTTTTACTAATATTTCGCATGAACTGAGAACGCCTTTAAGTTTGATTTTGGGTCCAATCAATCAATTAAGAAATCCTCAAAGTTTACTCCCCGAAGTAGAAAGAAAAAAATTATACGAAATAGTAGAACGGAATGCTTCGCGTTTACTAAAACTCATCAATCAATTGTTGGAAATTCGAAGAATTGAAAATAGTTCGATGTCTTTAAATCTAAAAAAAATTGATTTAAGTCATTTTCTTTTTAACATCACCGAGTTTTTTCAAAATCTCTCGAAAAAAAGGAACATCCCACTTTATTTTAATTCTTCTGTAGAAAATTCTTCTACCCTGCTCGATACAGATAAAGTAGAAAAAATTGTAGTGAACTTATTAGCCAATGCTTTCAAGCATACCTACGACCACGGTACCATACATTTGAGCTTGGAAAAAGTAAATGGAAAAAATCATGAATTGCCTTCCACTCATGAGGAGTATTTTCTGATAAAAGTAAAAGATACAGGCAAAGGAATTTCGCCAGATGTGATGGAGCATATTTTTGAAAGATATTTTCACAAAAAAAGTTTAGATAAAAATCATGATAGCTCAGGTATTGGATTGTCATATATCAAAGACCTCGTGGAAATTCATCAAGGCATCATCAAAGTAGAAAGCGAGGTAGGAAAAGGGAGTCAGTTCAAAATATTTTTACCACTCCAAACGGAAGAGGAAGTATTGTTGCAAGACCATTATTCTGATTTGGAATACGAATATGTACAGCAGGAAATTCAATCTGCATTGGCAGAAATAAATGAAGAATTAGCTACCATTGCTCATTCGAAAAATACTACAGAAAATGACCGTCCCAGAATTTTAATTGTGGAAGATAATGTGGACATGGTTACATTTCTACAAGGTTTACTACAAAAAGAATATCAGGTCATCACCGCTAAAAACGGACAAGAAGCTTTAACCATTTGCCAAAATCATACTTTAGACCTTATCCTCAGCGATGTGATGATGCCTGAAATGGATGGGTTAGAATTTTGCAATAAAATAAAAAACAACTTTGCCACAAGCCACATTCCCATCATTTTGTTAACAGCAAAATCATTGGAAGACCATCAACTGGAAGGGTATGAAGTAGGCGCCGAGGATTACATTACCAAACCTTTCAACCCACAAATTTTAGAATTAAAAATCAGAAATATTTTAAATCAAAAACAAGCTTTTCAATTAAAAATCAATCGGGAATTTCAAATTGCGCCAAAGGAAATTAAGCTCACTTCTCCTGATGAATTGATGCTAAAAAAGCTGGTCGAACTGATGGAAAAAAATGTAGATAATTCTTCATTCAATGTCAATACCATGTGTGAGAGCATCAATTTAAGCCACATGCATCTTATCAGAAAAGTAAAACAACTTACAGGAAAACGCCCTATCGACCTACTCAAAACCTTTCGGATGAAAAGAGCAAAGGATTTGTTATCTCAAAATAAAATGACGATTTCGGAAGTAGCTTATAGCGTTGGTTTTGAAATGCC
>JBGCCY010000280.1:0-3433 GCA_045104975.1 Saprospiraceae bacterium | reverse complement strand
CGGGGACGTTCTCAGCAAGCAGAAAAAAACAAAAAAGATGAGTAAAGAAAACGAAAAGAAATGGGATGAATTAGCTCAAAATGGAGTATTATGTTCACAACCTAAACTTGAGTTAACTCCAGAAAAAGCTATAGAATATATTAATAGAAATGGTTTTTATAAAGATAGTATTGAAGGAAAAAATGTTCTATGCTTGGCATCCGGAGGCGGTCAACAAAGTATTGCTTTTGCTTTATTAGGTGGTAATGTAACTGTAGTCGATTTTAGTAAAAAACAGCTTGAAAAAGATAGATTAGTATCTCAAAAATACAATCAACAAATAAGAATTGTAAAATCAGATATGAGGGATTTATCGTTTTGCAAAAACGAAGAATTCGACATTGTATATCAACCATATTCCATTAATTATATTCCAAGTGTCGAGAAGATTTTTAATGAAATTGGCAGGATTTTAAAACCAGAAGGACTTTATGATATTATGTTTCACAATCCCTATGTTCATGGTTCATGGAAAGATGGTTGTTGGGAAAAAGAATGGAAAACCGAAGAATTGTGGGAAGGCAAAGGTTATCCAATCTGGCAACCATATAAAGACGGTTACGCAATAAGAACAAGTGATGCAAATTGGAATTTTACGAATTCTAAAAATGAAAAAATACAAATAGAAAGTCCCCAAGAATATCGTCATACGATGTCAACAATAATAAATGGTTTGACAAGTAGAGGATTAGAAATAATTAGCTACAAAGAAGAAGTAGGATCTTCATATGAAAATAAACCTGGTACTTGGGAACATTACAAATCTTGTCTTCCGCCTTGGATTTATATGTTAAGCAAAAAGAAAAAAGCCAGCTGAGAACAATGCATACCCGTCAATCGCCAGCAAAAGCTGGCGACTGCGGGTATGCGAAACCGTCAGTTTGTGAAAAAACCACCCGCCCTTGATTTAGTTAATCGAAATATACATCTAAATCATGATAACTTAATTGTGCAAAGCGTTAATTTTTCGAAAATGTAAAATGATTGTTTTTTATAATTTGAAAAGATGGCTTAGAATTCTTTAAAATTTGCCATAACATTACATTTACAAACAAAAAAGCAGCCTTTAGTCGCTTGACCAACTCCGCAATTCCAAGTATAGACATACTTCTCCTCAGGTTAAAACAAGTAAAAATAATTGCGAACTCTCCAGTCACTTTTTTCTTCGTTTTGAGCAGCGTGTAATCAAATCCCCATTGCCTTTTAATGATACCAAATTGATGTTCGACCGTTGCTTGACGCTTTTGATATAATGCTTTGTTGAGGTGATAGCGTTCGGTATTTTCTTCGACGTAAGATTCGGATTCGGAGCGGTCGATAAAGCGTCCTCTTCGTTGTTTGAGAGGTGCGCCGACGCAATCTATTTTGTACGGACATGCACCGCAAATGGTGTGAGAACAAGTGTACCGTTGAAATTTATATTCCGCTCGGTGTTGATTGTAAGCTTTTCTTTTGTACCAAGTACCATTAGTTTTTAAAGGATGATTTTCGGGACAACGATATTCGTTTCTGTCTTCGTCGAAGTAGAATTTATTTTTTGCAAATGCTTTGTTTTTTTTATTACTTAATCTTTTTTTGACGGCGACGATGGTGGTGATATTATTTTCGGCGCAGGCTTTTAATTCGCTTCCAGTATCAAAACCTTTGTCTGCTAAAACGGTTAACTTTTCGTCTTCCTTTTTTTGTAACACTACTCTTGCATCTTTTGCTAAGTCGGCTAAAAGGTAAGTGTCGAGTTGGTTAGCTACTTTAAAATTGGTGATGAGTTTGTTTTTTAAATCTGCTGCCGTGACGATATTATAACCTACCTGCACTACATTCATACGTTTGGGTAATGCTCGTGCATCAGGGTCGATGGCACTAAATTGAGTCTGTCCTTCTTCTCGTGCAGCTTTTACTTTTTGTTCCAAATCATCGTATTTGGTTTTTCTTCTTTGGAGGTGATCGAGTTTTTGAGAAATTTCAATTCTTTGTTCCAACTCGATTTCGGTTTCCTTTTCGACTTGATCGAGGCGATCCATTTCATTTAAATATTGTTGTGTTTTCTTTTCGATGTGGTCGAGGTGTTGTTTTACTTTTTTTTCATTGTAGTTATTTTTGGTGCTGTTTTGTCCTTGAAATTTGGAACCGTCGATCGCAACTGCCTTGGTATCAAAAAGATCTTGTTCCAATAAAAACCGATTGAAAATCTTAAAGACTTTTTCTAATGCTTTAGGATTGTTTTTTCGAAAATCAGCAATGGTTTTATAGCTTGGTCGGCAACCTTTGATTAACCAAATGGCTTCGAGGTTGGTGATGGTTTCTCGTTGGAGTCTTCGAGAAGATCGGACACGATTGGAATATCCGTAGTAATATAATTTGAGTAGGTCGGCGGCATGAAAAGCGGGTGCGCCATTTTTGATTTGTCCTTTGATGATGAAGCCGATTTCTTTTAAGTCTAGTAGGTCGACAAAGACATCGATGACTCGAACGATGCTGTTTTTGTCGACAGCGGCTTCGTAGGACATCATCTGCAATTGGTTGCGATCTTGATGAGTTTTGAGCATCTGAAGGTTTTTTTTGATACTCTTAAAGATACGAAAATTTGGTTTTGTTATTGTATTGTTAGGTAGGTTTTTTCACAGTTTGACGTTGTCGGCAATGAAAAAAATAAAAATGAAACCTGAATCAAAAAGATTGGTCGCAGAAAATAAAATTGAAGAATATTTAAATCTAATAAATAAAGAATATTTTCATTCAACTGTTCTTTATCCTATTTACGAAAAGAAAGATAAAATTTCTAAAGTCAAAGAAATGGAAAAAGAAGTCGAAAGGTTTGAAATAGTTTATGATGAAATATATGCTTTAATTGAACCAGACAAATATGTCGAAAGAGAACTTTTCCTTCAAGTAAAAAAAAATGATACAATTAAATTTGATTCATGTTATATAATAAAATATCAAACTAATCTTTTCATTGAAACCAAAAATCCAACAACAAAGGCATTTGGATATGGAAATTTTTTAGTTGATAAAAACAATCTTAACGTTTTTATTCTTCCATCATCACATTCCGATGAGTATTGGTCTAAAGACTATTCAAAACACGTAAACAACGAAAAAAGAGATAATAATCTTGATTGGATTCCTATAAATTTAAATAAGGAAATTATTCAATTCTATATCTCAGGTCCAATAGAAATAAAAAGTAAAGAATAAACACAGCCGACAACAATGCATACAACGGCAAGTGAGGCTATGCGCCTCACCTGCGTGTATGCGAGGACGTCAAACTGTGAAAAAACTTCCCTAACAATACATTTACAAAACTAAAATTCCGTATCTTTAAGAGTATCAAAAAACTAACTCAGATGCTCAAATCTCATCAAGATCGCAACCAACTTCAGATGATGTC
>JBGCCY010000279.1:0-4934 GCA_045104975.1 Saprospiraceae bacterium | reverse complement strand
AATCTTGACTGCGCTAGCTACATTTTTAGGATCTATTCATTCTCAAAATTCACTCTTAGATCAAGCTTTGATTCAGATGGGCACGAATTCTACCATTGATCAAGATTTGGATATGCTTAATCTAAGTCAAGAATTAGGAAGGGAATTATTTGTTGAAAATTGTATGAGTTGCCATGGTAAGTCTATTTTCGAATCGGCTGATATTTTATTTACCTCAGCAAATAATGGTTTGGAAGAAGATTATTTGGACAAAGGAATTGGAGCTATAACATTTGATGAAAATGATAATGGGAAATTCAAAATACCTTCTCTGCGCAATATAAAAATGACTGCTCCTTATATGCATGATGGATGTTTTGAAACCTTACAAGAAGTTATTGAATTTTATAATTCAGGCATTCAGGCTCATCTCAATCTGAATGAAGAGTTAAAAGATGTTGATGGAAATCCTAAGCAGTTTAATTTTACGGAGGAAGAAAAAATTGCTCTAATAGATTTTTTGGAAACTATGACAGATGAAACACTTTTGATAGACTCAAAATATTCTGATCCATTTAAGTGAATTTGGTTAAAGAAGAATTGAATTTTTTACTTTACTTTACTTTTTTCATTTTGTGAATGTATTGTTATAATATTTGCCAAGTTAAATTCCTGTTTTCCCAAAATCAAATTATCACCCACTCGATACACATAATCTTTACCTTCCTGCGCATAATAGTTTTGTCTTATATATTAGGTGTAATCAACCCATCTTGCAATCGAATTTCAAATCAACTTTTTCACTTTTAAAAATTCTGTCAAGATGAAACCACTTAAATTCTACTATTTATTCCTACTTGTTTTCCTTGCGTTTATGTTTTCTAATTGCGAAAACAAAAAAACGGTCAACCAAAACTTTGTACATCAAAATTATTTATCTGATGTTCGATTAGGCGATGGCGTTCCACTTCAATTAACTGTTTCTGTTCGATGGGAATTGGAAGATGTTCAAAATTTCAATAATCAATTCGTCACTATGGATTCTTTTAATCAAGTGATTTTAAAACCACGTTCTTTAGAATTAGTGAAAAATCTTTCCAATGAATTTTCAAGCGTCGATTCAGTTTTTTCTTCCAACCGGCAGTTATATATTAATTCGATCAAAGATGAACTTTTAGCCAAACTTGGAGAACCAGGAATTATTATCGATGGGATTATTGTGTCTGATATTATTTTCCCTACAAGCTATACCAAAGCCATGGAGGAAGTTGGTTTGCAACGAAAAGAAATTGAAAGAATTCGCCAAATGAATGTTGTTGAATTAGAACGTGCAACAGCAAATAAGAAAAAAGCAGAAGCAGATGGACAAGTTCAAATTGCTCAAGCAGAAGCTCAAGGCAAACTCCAAAAGATTCAAGCGGAAACCGAAAAGCAACGAAGAAAAATTGAATTGGCAAAAGCAGAAACTTCCAAGCAAGTTCAAAAAATGCAAGCTCAAGCAGATGCTGAAAAACTAAAATTAATCGCCAAGGCTGAATTAGAAAAAAAGCGAGATCTTAAAAATTTGGATATTCAAAAGCAAAGAGATTTAGAACAAATCCAAATCGACAAGCAACGTCAAATGGATAAAGTCGCTTTTGAACAACAAATTGATTTAGCAAAGTTATGCGCTGATAATCCAACCTTCGCTACATTTTTAATCAATAAAGAATTGGCTTCCAAGGTAGAGATTGCAGTTCTTCCTTCAGGAGTAAATCCTAATGTTTTCCAAGGTTTGTTGAATCAAAATAGTCAAGTAAAATCAATTAATAATTGATTGAGATTTATTTAAGAAGAAGAAAAGTCAAGATCAAAAAGAAGATCTTGGCTTTTTTTATTTTGAGAACTTGCATCATTTTTTTCTATGATATTAATTTATACCTAAATTTCTTAGGTATAAATTATTATACATAATATACTTAGGTATATTTGCCATGTAATTCTAAAGTTTATTTTTTTATAACTTCAATTTTAAAGAATGATGATGGAAAAATACCAGTTGTCTTTGGTTGTTTTTTTTATGGTGAGTTTTCCTTTTATTTTTTTTTCACAACAAGAAGGGAATAATTTTAATGGATTAATAAGTGGGAAAATAGTTGATATGGATTCTCAAAATCCATTAGATTATGCAACGATTACTATTTTTTCTCAAGGAGATAGCTCTTTAGTTACTGGAGATCTTTCTAAGAAAGATGGGCGTTTTTCTTTTCAAGTTCCATTTGGAAATCATTTTGCGAAAGTCGAATTTATAGGTTTTAAACCTAAGATAATCAATGACATTTTTATCGGTCAAGAGAATTCTAAATTGGTATTAGGAACTATTCAATTAGAAATAAATAGTGAAAACTTATCAGAAGTAGAAGTGCGTGCTGATAAAAGTACCTATCAATTGTCATTAGACAAACGAGTATTTAATGTTGGAAAAGATATTGCCAATGCAGGAGGAACAGCTGCTGATATATTGAATGATGTGCCGAGTGTAGCGGTGGACGTAGATGGAACGGTAAGTTTGAGAGGGAATGAAAGTGTGCAAATTTTGGTAGATGGAAAACCCTCTGGATTGGTAGGTTTAAATAATTCAAATGGTTTAAAAAACCTTCCTGCCCATTTGATAGATAAGGTGGAAGTGATCACAAATCCGTCAAGTAAATTCGAGGCAGAAGGAACGGCAGGTATCCTTAATATTATTTTAAAAAAAGAAAAAAAAGGAGGATTGAATGGATCTTTAGATCTTCTGATTGGGCATCCATCGGTTTATGGATCAGCTATTAACTTGAATTTTAGAAAAAACCAATTCAATTTTTTCACTAATCTTTCTTATGACCATTGGAGTAATATTGGAGGAGGTAATGTTTACCAAGAGTTCTTTGGAGATAACGATACAACAGAAATATTTACAAGTGAACGCCAACATAAGCATACCGCTATTTCTAAAAGTTTTAGGTTTGGCGCTGATTATCATTTTAATAAAAACACCATTTTCACCCCTTCTTTTTCATATCCAAGAAGCCAAGAAGATAATTTAAATGAATTAGAATATTTCAATTTTATAAATAACCTTAATAATGAAATTGGTGAAAGTTTTAGAACTGATCAAGAACAGGAAGAAGATAGAAATCTAGAATATGTTTTGAGTTATAAAAGAATGTTAGGAAAAAAAGGACATCAAATAGTGGCAGATATTCGAATTCAGAAAAATGAAGAAGAGGAGGATTCTGAAATTCTTGAACAGTTTTTTGAAGGTAATAATTTAGTATTTGCAAAACCAGAATTAAAACAACGCTCTTCAAACCAAGGAGGGGAGCAGCGGTTTATTTCAAAAATTGATTACACCCTTCCTTTGGGTAAGAATCAAAAAATTGAGGCCGGTTACCAGAGTTCTTTTCGAAAAATTAATAACAATTATTTAGTCGAAGAACTAAATAATCAAGATTGGGAATTGTATCATGATGTGAAAAGTAGATTTAAATACAAAGAAAACATTCATGCCTTCTATTCTAGCTATGCAAATAAAATTAATAAATTCTCTTTTCAATTTGGATTAAGGTTGGAATATACTGATGTGATAACTGAATTGTTAGAATCAAATAAATTGAATCCTCGCAGCTACTTTAATTTTTTCCCAAGTACACATTTGACTTATAATTTTTCTGAAAAAAATGCCATTCAACTTAGCTATAGTCGCAGATTGAAAAGACCAAGATTTGGAGATTTGAATCCATCCTTTAGTTTTAGTGATACTCGAAATCGATTTTTAGGAAACCCAGACCTGAATCCTGAATACACCAACTCCTACGAAGTCGGGCATATTAGATTTTGGGAAAAAGGTTCTTTGGGATCTTCTATTTTTTACCGTAATACAGTTAGCTCGATTGAAGGTGTTTTTTACAAAGTAGAAGTGATAGATTCCATTCCCGTAGCTTTTCGACGACCCGAAAATTTTGCTAGTAAAGATGACTTTGGTTTTGAATTTAATTTTTCATTCCAGCCTTTGAAGTGGTGGAAAATAAATGGCGATGCTTATTTTTTCCGAGCAATTACTGATGGAAGTAATTTGGATGAAGATTTTTCTGCGGATACCTACATCGCTATTGGAAGACTGACTTCTCGTCTTACTTTTTTCAAAAAAATAGATTTGCAAATGCGACTTAATTATCGTGCCCCTCAAAACAAACCACAAGGAACGAGAAAATCTATTTCGTTTTTAAATATAGGAATGAGTAGAAAGTTTTTAAAAAAGAAAGGGACGATGACTTTGAGTATTTCAGATGTGTTCAATTCTTTTCGTAGTCGAGGGACATTAGTTACAGATAGAATTAATCGAAGTGATGAGTTCCGATGGAGAAGTCGTAGTGTTAGATTATCATTTGGGTATCGATTGAATCAGAAGAAGAGTTAAGTTGGTTTTTATTTTGAGTGAATGTATTTTTTCTGTTAAGAAGGTAATCCAAGTCGACGTATATGTTGAAACTAATTATCTCGCAGAGTTGCGTAGTCACTTCGTGCGGTCAGATGCGAAATGTGAAAATCGAGATGACTCATCTTTATTTTTTTGAGAAAAAGGTTAGAATAATAAGAGGATTTATTTCTTAACTTAGTTCAAAAAGTAAAAGCATAATGAGACATAAACTAAAACTTACTTCCATTTTTTTCTCCTTAATATTTTTTGCCTGTGGCGATTCTGATATGACTACATTCAATGATTTTAACATATTTCCAATTAGCGATTCTAACCTAATAATTACAGAAAATAAAAACCCTGAATCTTGTAAAAAGAGACTTGATCAACTTTTTATGAATTGCTATCAAGAAGACGATAAAGTTTATTTCGTTAGTTGTAGCGGGAGAAATCTGATGTTACCTCATCGATATACCATTAATGAACTCCCTGAGATAGAATTAAAAATAGGAGATAC
>JBGCCY010000278.1:0-4705 GCA_045104975.1 Saprospiraceae bacterium | reverse complement strand
GATGTTATTCATGGTTTTCGAACTATGTTTCCAATTCCATTAGCACAAAGTGCCAGTTGGAATATGGATATCATCGAAGAAGGTTCAAGAATTGCTGCAAAAGAGGCAAGTGCCATTGGAATAAATTGGACGTTTGCTCCGATGATAGATATTAGCAGAGACCCTCGTTGGGGTAGAGTAGCAGAGTCTCCAGGGGAAGATGCTTTTTTGACTAGTAAAGTTGGTGCAGCAATGATTAGAGGATTTCAAGGAGATGGAAATTATGAAAATGGAAATATGGCTGCCTGTGTAAAACATTTTGCAGCTTATGGTTTGGCAGAAGGTGGAAGAGATTATGCAACTGCAATAATAGGAGAACGACAATTGAGAGAAACTTACCTACGACCGTTTCAGGCTGCGATTGAGAATGATGTAATGAGTTTTATGACTTCATTTAATGAAGTCAATGATGTCCCTGCATCGGGAAATCAATTTCTCTTAAAGCAAGTGTTGCGAGAAGAATGGAAATACAAAGGAATGGTGGTAAGCGATTGGGAGTCTATTAAAGAAATGATTGCACATGGTTATTGTAAAGATTTAAAGGAGGCAGGTTATAAAGCGATGCGAGCAGGTGTTGATATGGAAATGGTCAGTACTTCTTATAATAATTATTTAGAAGAATTGATGAATGAAAACAAAATAAATATTAGCCAAATTGATGAAGCAGTTCGCCGTATTTTATGGATGAAAATCCGATTAGGATTATTTAAAAATCCTTATCCTATTAAGAAAAATGCAGGTAGTATTTTAAGTAAAGAACATCTAGCTGCTGCCAAAAAAGCGGCTACCGAAAGTATGGTATTACTAAAAAATGAAAATGAAATTTTGCCTCTTTCGAAAAAATATAAATCAGTAGCAGTAATCGGACCTTTAGCAAATGCTCCACATGAACAAATGGGAACTTGGGCTTTTGATGGAAAAAAAGCAGATTCACAAACGCCATTAAAAGCCATTCAAAATATTTTTAAAGACAAGGTGAAAGTAAACTTTGCATCAGGTTTAGAAATAAGTCGAACCAAAAATCATGATGGATTTGCAGCAGCACTTGCAGCAGCTAATCAGTCAGATGTTGTTTTGTATTTCGTGGGAGAGGAATCCATTTTGTCAGGAGAAGCACATTGCCGTGCTCATTTGAATTTGCCAGGAGCGCAAGAAGCCTTGTTGGATGAATTATCAAAAACAGGAAAAAAAATAGTGTTGGTTGTGATGGCAGGTCGTCCATTAATTTTGACCAATTTGTTGCCAAAAGTAGATGCAGTTCTATATGCATGGCATGGAGGAACAATGGCAGGTCCTGCAATTGCTGACCTCTTAATAGGGCATGCAAATCCTTCAGGAAAATTACCCATTACATTCCCCAAAGCAGTTGGTCAAATTCCAATGTACCATGCTCATAAAAATACTGGTAGACCAGCCAATGAATCCAATTGGGTGTCCATTGATAAAATACCTGTTGAAGCATGGCAGACGTCTTTAGGAAATACCTCACATTATTTAGATGAAGGATTTACGCCACTTTTTCCATTTGGTTATGGGTTATCTTATTCATCTTTTGAGTATAAAAATTTAAGGGTTAATAAAAATAAAATGACCACCTCTAAATCTATCCTTGCAGAAGTGGAAGTAACAAATACTGGAAAATATAAAGGAAAAGAAATCGTACAACTTTATATTCAAGACTTATTTGGAAGTGTTACTCGTCCAATAAAGGAGTTAAAAGGTTTTCAAAAAATAGAATTGAAAGCAGGTGAAACTCAAACCGTTCAATTTGAGGTTTCAGCTAAGCATTTGAATTTCTACAATGCAGATTTAGAATTTATGACGGAAGTAGGAGGTTTTAAATTGTGGATTGGAGCACATGCTGCTAGTCAGGATTTTGTGGAGTTTGAAGTTGTTAGTGATATTGAGTAAAATAGAGATAGGGGGAGGTACATCTGTTATCAGTAAAAATTCGGTTTAGGATTTTTCATTTATACAATGGCTGGATTCAAAAACATCAAATCATCATAACCTTCAATATGATTAAAGCCAATGCTTTTATAAAATGCTTTCAATTTATAAAAGGACTTTTCAAAATCTTTATCTAAGGTTTTAAGATTCATCTGATTCTCCCATTTAGTATTAGGAATAGAATACTTTTGAGATTCAAATTGAATTGGAAAAGTTTGAACAACAAATATACCGCAACTTGATGCAAACTTTAAGCAAACATTTTTAAGAACCATTTCACCAATTTTTTTGCTTCTAAATTCTTCTAGAATTTCAATTCTTTGAATGATGCAAAGGTCAAGGTTATTAAAAGTAAAATTGTAATAATCCTGAATGTCTTCATTGAAATCATTTTCATCAAAATCAAAAATCCTATTTCCTATCCGTACAACATACTCTTCTGAATCAAAAATCTCATGAATGTTTTTTTGCTGATTCAAGGCTTCCCCAATATGGATAAATTTCAATACTATTTTTCCTGTTTGAATTTCATTTTCATCCTCTGGATTTATTTGAAGAATAGAACCAACATAAGTTGAGATGAAATCACTTGAACTATTATCATTAATTGGGAAAAATAAATTGAAGTCTATAAAATAACAATACTCTTTCATTTTTTTAAAATTTAGTTTTTAGTTATCAAATACATCCATTGCATCATCCAAATCCTTATTTATTATCTTAGCATAGACCTCAGTAGTCCGAACCGAAGCATGCCCTAACAGTTTACTTACATGATGTATTTTCATGCCTTTGCTCAATGCTCTTGTAGCCCAAGTATGGCGACTTGTATGGAAACTAACTCGTTTTTCAATTCCAACTTTTTTTGCAATAAGTAATAGGCTTTTATTTGCGGAAACATTCTTACTATTGATAGCATCAGATAATTCATTCTTTGTTTTATAATCTCGGTCATCAAGGATAGGAAAAATTCTATCGCTTAGTTTTTGATTTTTCTTTTTATATTTTAGAATAATCTCCAAAGCTTTTTGAGGTAGTTTTATTGCGACTTGACTATTTGTTTTTTTCGTTCTCATAGTAATATGTGTTCCATTAAAATGTAGCCACTTTAAAGTACAAATATCAGAAACTCGAAGCCCTCCAGCATAACAGGAAAATACAAAAGCATCATGGTGGACTTCTCGCATAGAACCTTTTACCACATTAAATTCTTCAAATGCTTTTAATTCAGTTTCAGTCAAATAAGATTTGTTGGTCTTTTCCCATTTTAACTTGTAACGATTAAACGGATTTTTTTCAAAAGGAAAAAGTTGTTCATCAACGGCTTCGTTGATTACTCTTCTTACTGATTTTAAATCTGTATGTCTAGTGTTATTACAATTCCCATGTTTCTCGAAAAGATACTTTTCATATTTTTTAAGGAAGGGGATATCGATATCTTCCATGAAGAGTTTTTGCTCACCAACATATTCTTTCATTTTATTAAGTGCAGTTCTGAATCTTTTGAAAGTTCGTTCTTTTCCTTTATCTCGATAATCCTGAGCAAACTTATAAGCGTATTCAAAAAAGTCAGGACTTCGCTTAGAAGATACTCGATTTAGAATATCCTGAGTTCTTACAATAGGATGTTCTAATTCAAGGTCAACGAAGGCAGCTTGAGCCTCTGCAAGTTTTACTTTTATCAATGAATTTATTCTGGTAGAGTTGGAGTAGGAGCCTCTTACTCGTTGATTTCCTTCATCCCAATATTTTGGTTCTAATCTGATATTGAGAGAAATAAATTTAGTTTTCCTGTTTTTGGTTACACGTAACCATAGTGGAGCAAGACCTGCCTTATTGGTCTTTTGTTTTCGAAGTATTACTTTTATTGTTACCATTTTCTGATGTTTTTGCTACTCTAAAGGTACAACAAAAGGTACAACTTTTTGATTACAATTATACTTTTTATTTCTTTAATTTGCGTATTTAATAATGTAAATAGCTGATTATCAGTTTTTTAAGTAAAAATAGACGTGTCACCATATTAATGATTAATTACCGCCTCGGGTACTCTTAAATGCGTAACTTGTTGGTAATCAACTTGTTGCGCATTTTTATTTTTATGTGGTAAAACAATGGGAAAACAATTGATTTTTTTTGAATAATTCCTGCAACTTTACCCTTGTTTAATTAAAGAGCAAGGGACACATATTTATCTTCTATTCTTTCGGTTAGGCCTTCTAATTTTTATTCTAATCTTTTCTTAAATTCCTAGTGAAAGAAGTAGTGAATGATATTGAATAAAATAGAAATTGGAGAAATTTCATTTGTCTTAATATAAAAAGTTATTTCTAATTTAAGAGAACTTATTTTGGCGAATTAATATACTTTGATGATTAAAGTTAATTGTTGAAGATATCCATTGCATCATTCTTTAGGGAGTTAGAAAATCAGAATTTCAGAATGGGACAATTTTAAAAGAAAGTAGCTCCTACCATTTCTTCCCAAAAGCATCCTTTTCCACTTCTAACCCTCTTCCAAAAACGCTGTTGGACTTTTTCCAAATTCCTTTTTAAAAGCCCTACTAAAAGAACTGGGCATTTCAAAACCAACGCTATAAGCTACTTCCGAAATCGTCATTTTATTTTGAGATAACAAATCCTTTGCTCTTTTCATCCGAAAGGTTTTGAGTAGGTCGATAGGGCGTTTTCCTGTAAGTTGTTTTACTTTTCTGATA
>JBGCCY010000277.1:0-36697 GCA_045104975.1 Saprospiraceae bacterium | reverse complement strand
TCCGGAATATCATTCCCTGTCTTTAATTGCTCATGAACATATTTGATGGCTTCCATGATATTGAAATTTTAAATTTATTTACTAATTTTTAAAAAGGACTGCAAAGATAGATTCTTTTTTAAATAAAAGGTAGTTTTTCATTAAAATATCTTTTATAAAATTCCCTTTGTTTTCAAGGATTTTAGCCATTTAAGACTCAAAAGTTATCCACATTTTAAGATCATTGGAACTTTTTCCAAAATATAATTTGGCATTTTTTTATAAATCTCTCAGTTCCTTTGTAATTAATTTCAATTCTTCGTGTAGCTCTTGTGCTGTACTTAAAGAGGTACTTTGAGACATTCTGATAGATAAGTTACTAATCGTCTCAATATAAGTTTTAGTATAATTTACATCTGATCGCAATTTTTCCATATCAGCCAAATCCTCAAAATGATCTTCTTGAAGTTGCTTAAGTCGTTCTTTTTTTTGAGCAACATCATCAGCCAAGGTTTGATTGAAATGAATATTTTGAATTTTATCTTTACATATTTTGTAAAAATCCAATTTCGCATTTCTCAAATCTAACTCTCTTTCAAACCCGCTAATCAACAATTCACTTTCTATAATCGTATTTTCATTGATCATCGATTTCACTTCCAACTTTTCTTTGAGATCATATATATTGTCTTTTATTTCTAGGACTTCTTGATTATTCTTGATAATCTGTTCTTCACATAATGCTAAATTTTGCCGAATAGAACCCTCCATAGAACTTTTAAAATATTCTTCCTTCTTCGCATCTCGAAAATGTTTAACTATAAAAAATATACTTCCTAGAAACATAGCAAGCATCAATCCCATAAAAAAAATGAAAGCCACTTGACGAAAAATAAACCCTAAAACCAAAACTCCAAAAAAAACATAAACTAAATGAATTGGATTAAAACCTGAATCATTGTTTTTCATATGTATAAAATTACTTTTTGTGTAAAGTTAAATACTCTTCAACAAAGTTTTGCACTATTCCTTGAACAGAATTAATGATTTGTTGTTGTAAAATTAAATTAACTAATTGTCAGTTTTTTGTTTGTTAATAAATTTGAAGAGGTTCGATATTTTCGACCCTCTTCTTTTTTTTGTTCATACTTACTACCGTTTTCTCCTTCATTCCTAATTTCATAATTAATTTTGTCTATGAACTTATTATCTTTGCTTCCTAAGGAATGCGAACTAAATAGTTTCAGAATTTATTTGATTTGCATCTCTAATATTTTTTTTGACTAAATTTTAATATGAATATCCTTCAAAAATTACAAGAGCAATACGTCAACGAGTTTAACGCTAATATTCCGCTGGATGAATTCCTGCTGAATATTTTTGTGGTAGCCATTTTGGTTTCCTTGCTCCGCATTTTTTATATTCGATATGGAAATTCGCATTCTAATCGTAAGAAATTTGCTGCTAATTTTTTGCCTTTAGCTTTAGCTACTTTATTGGTGATAATGATTGTCAAATCTTCCATCGCACTTTCGTTAGGATTAGTTGGAGCACTTTCGATTGTTAGATTTCGAGCGGCGATCAAAGATCCTGAAGAGTTAACTTATCTATTTTTTGTAATTGGAATTGGTTTGGCAGGAGGTGCGAATCAACCAATTTTAGCAGTTGTTTCATTTTTAGTAATTATCAGTTTGTTATTTCTCAATAAAATTATGACGAACAAAATCGCATTTAAAAATGAAAATAAAATGTACGTCAATATCCAAACAGATGAAAATGATTTAAAAAAAATAACCAAAATCCTAACTGATATTTTACCTTATGTGGAACTAAAAAGAATGGATATGATCGAGCAAGGATTAGATTTATCTTACATTTGTAAAACCGAATCGATTGACCAACTTGACCAACTCAAAAACAACCTTTCTGCCCTTTCGCCAAACACTAAACTTTCCATCATTGACCAACCTGACTTGATTGTATGATTGTCAAAAACGACACTCCAAAGTCTTCTTATCTTAAAACCGCAATTATATTGTTATGTAGTATTGGCGGACTTTACAGCTTATGGTATGCTTTGCCATTTTTAAATTCTTGGAAAACAGAAGGTGTCATTCATGGTGATGCAGAATTAGTTCGAGGAGGCAATTTTATTTCTCATGGCAATCAATTTTTCAATGCCAAAACCCAAAGTAAAGAAGCAGCTTTTGAAGGAGATTTTTCTTCTAAATTAGACATGGGCGAAGGGTTCCAATATGGTTTTGGGATTGATTTTAAAAACTTCGAAGAAGGTAAAACTTACCTCGCAAGTGTTTGGAGAAAAATGGAATACCATGAAGGCAAAAGTGCTTTGGTCATCATGGACAAAAACAAAATCATCAACCTTGAAATCTTCGAATCCGTCAAAGAAAAAAATGGATGGGAATTGCTGGAAAAAAGATTCACTATTCCTTTTCAAAAAGAAATTGAAGAGTTAAAAATTTATGCTCGCTCGGACGGAAAAGGTATTTTCTATTTTGATGAATTAAAAATTATTGAAAAAGAAAATTATGACGCTACTGCTTTGGGAAGTTTTAAACGGGAAACCATTGAGTTAAATCTTTCTGAAAAAAGTTTCCAAAAATTAAATCAAAAACGAAAAGATGCTCTACAAATTGGTGTCCTCGAAAGTGCCGAAAATGATTGGGTCAATGGAACTTTGACATCATCAGATAATGCTGAAACGATGGACGTTGAATTACGATTAAAAGGAGATTGGTTGGATCATTTGAAAAAGAACAAATGGTCATTTCGAGTAAAAGTAAAAGATCCTTTCGCTTGGAATCAGATGAAAACTTTCTCCTTACAATCACCCGAAACTCGCGAATTTCTTCAAGAGTGGATTTTACATCAATGGTGGAAAAAAGAAGATGTGCTCACTCCTCGATACGATTTTGTAGAATTAAAATTAAATGGAAAATCCTTGGGAGTGTATGCTTATGAAGAACATTTTGAAAAACAACTTCCCGAGTCAAATGCAAGAAGAGAGGGTGTTATCGTTCGCTTTTCAGAAGAAGGATTTTGGGCTGATGTCAAAAAACGGTTGGGCGATTTGGAAGGAAACCCGATTGCGCATGTTAATAATTCTGCTCATTATTCGAGTTCAGAAGTACGAGGATTCAGGGAGAATCAATTACTCAATAATCCTGTTTTAAAACAACAATTGGAAACTGCGCAAAATTTATTGGTTGATTTTTTAGCACAAAAAAGACCAGTTTCAGAAATTTTTGATTTAAAGAAAATGGCTAAATATTTTGCGATTGTGGATTTGATGCAAGCGCAACACAGCGCAGCATGGCACAATATGCGATTCTATTTTAATCCTGTTTTAAATAAATTGGAACCTGTTGCTTTTGATGGTTTTCCAACTCATCATTATCCATTTTTGTTGATGAGTGAAGGTGCCTTGAGCAAACATTTTAAAGAAGATCAAGAACCGATTCAGTATTTATTCTCTGATACAACTTTTTTAAAACAATACATTTACAATTTATTTTCTTTTTCAGAAAAAGAATATTTGAATCAATTTCTGGACGAATTAGAAAATGGAATTGCTTCCCGTTCCGAATTTTTAACTAGAGAATTTCAGTTATATCGTTTCAGTAAAGATGTAATTTCCAAACGAATATCCGGCATCCAATCCAACATATTCCCTTTCAATAATTTATCTTTAAAAGCTTATTTCCAAAAAGAATCTAACGGCAAAAATGTAATTCAACTAGGGAATATTCATAGCCTTCCAATTGAAGTAATTGGAACAGGTTTTCAAAATAAAAAAGTAAATAATTATTTTAAATCGTCAGTAATATTACCTGCGTTTATCACCTCTCCATTTTATCAAGACCAATCAAGAAAGAGGAAAAAAGAAGCTCCTAGTATTATAAGTTTAATTCGCTATCAAATTGAATATCAACCTATTACAGTTCCAAACAATTCAAAATACGTTTTTTACAAAGTACTTGGATATGATAAAATCTTCCATTCAGAAATATTAAATTGGCAATTTCCACAAGCCAATTCGACACCTCCAATTGCCTCCAAAAACTTAACTATTTCCAGTAATAATTTATATACCGTTACTGATCAAAAAGTAGTTTTTCACTCAGGGAAATTCACGATAAAAGAAGACATTATCATTCCTAAAAATTATGATGTTTACTTTTCAGAAGGTACCGAAATTGATTTAATCAACCAAGCTAAATTCCTTTCCTACTCTCCTATTCAGATGAATGGAAAAAAAGATAGTCCGATCAAAATTACTTCAAGTGATCTTTCGGCAAATGGCTTTACCGTTTTGCAAGCAGCAAGTAATTCAACTTTGGAATACGTCATTTTTGAAAACCTAAATACTCATCGAAAAGAAAATTGGAACTTGACAGGAGCAGTTACTTTTTATGAATCTGAAGTGACTATAAATGATTGTGCTTTTTTAAAAAATCATTGTGAAGATGGACTGAATTTAATCCGCAGTAATTTTGAAATTAATCGAAGTGTTTTCAATCAAGCGTTTTCAGATGGCTTAGATTTAGATTTTTGCAATGGCTCAATTAATCAATCTTATTTTTTAAATACGGCAAATGATGGTTTAGATATCTCAGGAAGTAATGTTTACGTGGTTGATTGTGAAATGGATAATTGTGGTGATAAAGGAATCAGCGTTGGGGAACAATCGCAAGCAACAATTTTAGCAGCAACGGTTAAAAATTCCAATATTGGAGTTGCCTCAAAAGATTTGTCAAAAGTATTTATTGAAAATATACATTTGGAAAATTGCCAACAAGGATTTGTGGCGTATCAAAAGAAAGCGGAGTTTGGAGGGAGTTCAATCCAAGTAAAAAATTATTCCGCAACCCAAGTAAAAAGATTACATAATATATTAGCTGGGTGTACTTTACAACTAAAAGATGAATTGATTGAGCGGTAAATAAATCGGTTTAAAAACTTTGAAGTATACCTTAATACAATAAAAAATGGTTCAGAATTTTACAATTCTGAACCATTTTTTGTTGCTGTTACTTCGAATTAATTTGCTTCTACAAATGCTTCACTATTAACCACAATTGCATCATCGATCGCAACTCTTTCACTAAAGATTTGCTTATTATCTTTTTGATATTTTGCTGTAACTTTTACTTCAAAGTTTCCAGCATTTGGATATTTATAGAAGGTAATATTATCTGAAATAGCTCGAGATTCTCCATTACCAAAATGAATCATATACTCAACCTTACTATCAGATTTGTAGCTTTTTAATTCAAATTCTAATACTTCTCCTGCTTCATAAAATCCTCTAATCTCAATAGGATTTTCGCTAACTTCTTCTAATTCTGCTGCTGCTTCATTATTTTGAGTAACAACAAATGAACTAGATGCCAATGGACTTGAATTTGAAAATGATTTTTCGAGATTACCATTGTTAAAAACACCATCTCGAGGCATCATAAACACCACAATAAATCCAGCAATTCCAATCATAAAAACAAATCCATTAAGGATCTCATTTTTACGCCGATTGTGTTTATGTGTCATTTGTAATTCAGAGAGTTGTTCGATTTTTTGATCAGAATTTTGAAATGTTTCTTGTTTTAAGTTGTAATTTTTACTCATGGGAAAACGGGTTTTAGGCGATAAATAAATTCTACTTGGAAAAGAAAAAGTATTTATTTGAACAAATTTTAGATTAAATCGTGATTATTTTCGAATTCTAATAATATTCTATTATTTGATTTTATGTGAATAAATAAGGCGAAAATTAATTTAAAAGAAATCCTAGCTTGTCAAACAGGAATTTAATTTTATCTATCTAGCGTGTGTGAAAAAAATTAATATAGACTGATTTTCATATACAAAAATTGCACCATACAAGATGTATTTTGTAAAAAATGGTATATAAATAACTATAAACCAGTTATTTATATATTTCTGTAAATATATAATTGAAAATAAATAAGTAGTGTGAGAAAAGAATAGTTATCTTTTTTAAAATCACTTTTCTTTTTTTTTTTACCGAAGAGTAGAACAAAGATAAAATTCTTTTTACAAATAAAGAAATAATCAATATGTTTTTTATTAAATATCTAATTTTTGAATAAGCTTTGTTGAATCTTTAGGTAACAACAACCAAAGGTGACCGTACTGATGTAAATTACTTGCTTCTATTTCAGCCTGCGCGCCAATTCCTTTATACAAATCAATATGCCCTTCTCCCTTAATCACTCCACCTATATCTTGTGCAATTAAAATTCGAAATTCATGATGAGAGAAATTCCTATTGGCATCAAGAATTGGGACAGTTGCCAAAAGGCAACTTCCTAAAGGCAATATTTTTCTATCAATTGCAATGGAATAATTAGGTGTAAGTGGAACATGTCCCGCTCCTCTTGGCTGAGTAGTCACCGGTCGAAAAAAAACGTAGGAAGGATTCTGAAATAAAATAGAGTCAACGAGATCAGGATTTTTTCTAAAATAACTTTTTATACTTTTTAAAGAAACATATTCAGGTGTTGTAAATCCATTTTTAACCATATACTTTCCAATGCTTCGGTAGGGATGCTTGTTGGTTCCTTCATGCGCCAATAATTTTCTTTCACCATTGGGAAATTCAATATATCCTGATCCTTGAACTTGCATAAAATAAATATCTAATTTACTTTTCGCATATGCAATTTCAAGATTAAAACTATCCAAGGCTCCCTCTCCTTCAATGGCTTTACGAGAAGGTAATCGTCCTTTCCATTTCTTAGGATATTGATAAATTGGATATTTATAATGAGAGTTGGGTCTTTTTCTGACCTTTAAAACAGGTGTAAAATAACCTGTAAATTTTACATTTCCTCGCTGATCTTCTCCCCAAATTTGGTGAGCTTCCAAACTTTGCAGCATTCCAAATGAATTATTAAATTGAGCAGATAATAAGATTTTTATCGTTTCATTTAACTGTTCTTTGGTTATTTTTAATCCTGAATATTCTTCCTTTAACCCTTTTTGATATTTTAATAATTTGAGTTGATGTTTTAATCCTTCTGCTAACTCTTGATTGATAGGAGGCAAACTATCAAATGTATCTAGAGAAATTTTGGTCAAAATAGAATCAAAAAAATTATGTGGCATTTTGCCATCTAGTGACTTAGAAATTACTCCTACTTTTTCGATTAATTCTTCTCTGTCTAATTCAATATTTTCACCATCTTTGCAACTTCCAATGGAAATACATAAAATGATAAAGCATGAAAATAAAACAATAAAAAGATGTTTTTTTCGCAAAAGCATTTTGATTAATTTGGGGAAATTGTGTTAATATTTTTTTTAAAAAAAATTAATAACACATATAAAATCTATGTAAATATAATTTTCTTTTGATTCAAAAAAAATATAAACAAGCAATTGCTGAATATTTAAATGTCGATTCGACTCAAATTTCTCTTTTTTGGAGAGGTCGAGTAGGTCTGTATTGTATTTTAAAAGCAATGGATATACAACCTGGTGATGAAGTCATTTTACCAGCTTTCACTTGTGTCGTAGTTCCAAGTGCAATAAAATATTTAGGAGCAAAACCTATTTATACTGCTATTCATCCTGCCACTTATAATATTGACATTGAAAAATTGGAGAAAAAAATCACTTCAAAAACCAAGGTCATTTTAGCACAAAACACTTTCGGCTTAAGTTCAGATTTAGACCCTATTTTAGCTATTGCCAAGAAACATGGAATTAGAGTTATAGAAGATTGTGCTCATGGTTTTGGAGGTACTTATCGTGGAAGAAAAAATGGGACTTCAGCAACTGCTGCTTTTTTCTCAAGCCAATGGAACAAACCTTTTTCAACTGGAATCGGTGGTATTGTTTTGTGCAATGATCTAGAGATAGCAAAAAAAATTCAACTCATTCAAGCATCATTCGAAAGACCTTCTTTCAAAGATGAAACTATGTTGGCTCTGCAAATCTTTATTAGGCAAAACATTTTAAGACCATCTATTTATTGGGCTGCATTGAAAATATACCGATGGGCAAGTCAAAGAGGATTTATTTCTGGAAGTTCTGATGCAGGAGAATTAGAGAATGCTAAGATGCCCTCATCCTATTTGAAAGCAGGAGCTAATATTCAAGCAAAAAAAGGCCTTGAAGCACTTCAATACTTTGATAAAAACTTAGCACACCGACAAGAGATTGCTACACTTTATAACAATGCTTTTACGAAGTTAGATATTGAACCTATCTTCTGTCCCGAATACGCTACGCATACTTATATCAAGTACCCTTTTTTAGTAAAGGACCAAAATAAATTTTTAAAGTTAGCACAGCAGAATCAGATTCAATTGGGTGATTGGTTAAATAGTCCTATCCACCCCATCCGAGAAAATTTAGAACGGTGGGATTATCACCAAGGAAGTTTTCCGATAGCAGAAAAAATTGGTTATCATATATTGAATTTACCAACGGATGAAAGTATATCAATTAACGAAGCAAAACGGATTATACTTTTTTTAGAAAAAAATAGAAATGAAATAGTCCCTAGTTGGGCGAATTTTGAAAGTTAGACAATGTAATATAATTGGGGACTTAAGGAGCATCGTCAAACTTCTCAACCCCTTAGCGTTTCGTTCCCTGCTCAATATTCGATATCCAGTTTTTTTTTTGCACTCATAAATTTATCACACTAAAGTACTTGTTATTAAACCTTTCCTAAAGAATGGTCAAATAAGACCTAGATATTTCGCAAAAAATCTTTTAGTTTTTGATCAATAGGCAAATTCAGTTTCTTCTTAATTCTAAACCTTGCTTGCTCAATAGAACGAGGTAAGGTGCCCAACAAATCTGAGGTTTCTTTTGCAGAAAAACCAAGTTTAATATATGCACAATGTCTTAAATCTTTCTCTGAGATTTTAGGAGATTTATTAATTATTTTTTTGAAAAAACTAGGATGCATTTTAACGAAATGAATTTTCAACTTCTCCCAATCATCATCAAATACATTCTGCCGCTTAATTGAATTAATGATTTTCCTAATTTCAGGTTTAACAAAATTCTCTGATTTATTAACTGCTTGCTCCAATTTCCGACTCAACTCTTTTATAAAATTATTTTTTTGAGTAATCAACATTTGGTTGGTGGCTAATTCTCTAGTTCGAGAATCAAGGTCTTGCTGAAGTAATAATTGATGCTGCAAATTAATTTTCTCTTTAGATTTTAATTCCTTTAATTCTTGTTCCTTTATCTGGATTTCTTTTTGATTTGAAATATCCATGACTGTAATTAGGCATCCTCCAAATTCATCATTTTTGTATAGCCCATTCAAACTTATTTGAACATATTTGACTATACCTTTGATATTTTTAAATTTTAATTCATTTGTAAAATATCGAACTTCATTCCTATATATTTCTTTTATCTTTTGCGTAAATAATTTTAGTTCATCACCAGAAACAAAATCAAAAGCTCTAACTTTTTCTAAATTTTTATTTTCGATTCCTAATAAATTACAAAAAGAATCATTGGCTTGAGTTAGAATATTGTTTTTATCTACAACACCAATCCCTAAAAAGTTATTTTCAAAAAGGTGTTGATATTTTTTTCGATTTTGATATCCATGTACTTCTTCTTTTTTAAATTGTAATATGTCGTTCACATAAACAATACATCTTTCTATATCATGATTATCATTTTTCAAAGGAGACAAGCAAAGTAAATCATAAAATTCTTCTTCTCCATTTTTATAATTTTTTTCTAGAAAAATCTTTTCCCCAGAAAAAATAATATCAAAATAATTTTTCCATTCTGCCTTTTGTATTTCACTTGTAAAGAAAGATTTCCCAATAACTGGTTTTTCTTTTAACAAAACTTCTAATAAATCAATTACTGTCTTGCTAAAAAAAGTAAGGCAATAATTGCGATCAACACTAAATATTTTGATGGGAGAATTTTTAAATATCTGTTCTGGAATTCCAACTTCAACTGGGAGGTCTTCGTCTTTTTGGCAAGTCAATTCTACTGCTTGGTTAGACCATTCCTTATTTTTCTTTTGAAGATGATTAATGGTAACCTTTATAGATTCAAATTTATTACCTACTCTAATTTTTCCTTTGAAAGTAGAGTTAGCATTTTCTGATGAGTGAATGGAATAGATAGATTTTTTGAATTCGTTCAAGTTATCGAATTCAATGAGGTCAGTAATTTTAACAGAAAATTTCCCCCAATTCTTCTGATTTTTAAAAAAATCATTAAAGAAAGAATTTGAGTCTAAAATTTTCAAATTGAAATCAACAACTGCGTTTGGATATAAGTAATTATCGCCTTTTAACAAACCTAAATTTTAAATTAAAAAAATTATTGGTAAAGTATTTTTTAACAATTCAAAATTGCTAAAGGCGTGGTTAGTTGTGGAGTGAAAAAAAAACAAGTTTAATTATTTTCCTTTTTTATCATATACTTTATGTTCTATCAAATGTACAAATTTAATATTAAAATAATAAGCTCTCATTCATTCTTTTCATCTACAGATTTCCACCTGTTATCACCCAATTAATTTTCATTCTATTGAAAAACCATTTTCAACAAATTAAGTATTAGAATTTCATTAAAATTTGGATTTTTATTGTGTAACTATTTATTATATTTGGAAAGATAAAACAAACTACAATTTTTATTCTTTCACTAAAATGATATTCAAATACCATGAGAATTAGATCATTTCGAAATGAGAAACAAAACCAATACTATTTTAAAGTTTTTAATTCAATTGACGAACAAGTCTTAAAAAGCGAAGCATATGAAGCTAAAGTTGGACGAGACAATGGAATCAATTCATTTAAAAAGAACGCTTCCATTCCTGAAAGGTACGAGCGATTAACTTCTAAAGATGGAAAGTTTTATTTCAATGTAAAAGCTGCTAACCATCAAATCGTCGCCACTAGTTTAATGCTTGATTCTGAAGAAAAAAGAGAATCAGTCATTGCTGAAATTATTGCCTATGCTACTTCCGCAGGCGGAAATGAAAGTACAAATCCGGAAGCTCAAAATCTTGCCGCCTCTCCAGATTCTATAGATAAAAATAGCGGAAGCAATACTGAAAAAGCACTAGACGATTATCAAGATTTATCTTTTTATGAAGATTCGGGAACAGATACAAATAGTGGTTTTGACCGCTTCCAAAAAGGAAATGAAAATTATTATTACTTCTCTTTTAAATCTGATGATGGGAAAGTTATTTTAATAAGTCAAGGATACAAAGCCGACGCAGGTAGAGAAAATGGAATTGCCTCGGTGGAGAAAAATGGAAAAATTGAAAAAAGATATGCTCATCATACGCTTGATGAAGGCAAATTATTTTTCACCTTAAAAGCTGGAAATCATCAAGAGATTGCTAGAAGTTGTGTTTTTGATTCATTAGCTGAAATGAAAAAAGGCATAGCTATTTTGATGAATGGCGGAGGAATGATGATAGAACCTGCGATGGATAAAGCAACTGCTAAATCTTCTAAAGATGGAATGGATGATTATAGAACTTTTGGATTTTACAAAGATTCAGGCACAAATGTAGAAAATGGTTGGGATAGGTTTTATTCAGAAAAAAATAATGAATATTACTTTAGTTACAAAGTAGATGGCGAACCTGTTTTGATTAGTGAAGGATATACCACAGAAGCTTCTCGTGAAAATGGTATTGCTTCGGTGGAGAAAAATTGGTCGATTAATAAAAGATATAAACATCATCAAACTCCAGGAGGAAGATATTATTATACCATCAGAGCTGGAAATCATCAAGAGATCGCTCGAAGTAAATGGTACTCTTCTGCTGAGGATCGAGATAGAGGAGTCAATTGGTTATTGGCAGGTGGTATAGCAGGTGCTTCAGCAATTAATCTTGCTGCGACTACTCCTGCTGTTGAGAAAGTAATTGAAAAATCAGTTGAAGTAGAAGATGATTATCTACCATGTAAGGATTATGAAGGACATGAAGTAAATGACACTATAAATAATGTTGCATTTTTCAAACATGAAGATGGTCAGTTCTACTTTGTAGTTTACAAATCAGATGGAAATGTCCGATTACGTAGTGAAGGATTTGAAACAGCAAAAGGTAGGGATGAAGAATTGTCTGGAGTTTTGAAAAATTTGGACAATGAAGAAATGTATGAAACTGTTACTCGTGGAAAATATTCCATGTATATTTTAAGAGATAAAACGGGTCGTGAAGTTGGAAGATCTTGCTTAGAAAAAGAGGAAGAAAAAGTTGCAGCCATTCCTGTTGCGGAAGCAATTGCTGCCACAGCCGTAGCTGCTGCAGTTACTACTGAAGTTGCACCAGAAGTAACACAGGAAAAAGAGGATGACTATTTAGCTTGTAAAGAATATCAAGGACATGAGGTAAATGATACCGTAAATAATGTCGCTTTTTTCAAACATGAAAATGGACAATTCTACTTTGTGATTTACAAAGAAGATGGAAGTGTTCGACTACGAAGTGAAGGATTTGAAAAAGCAAAAACCAGAGATGTTGAATTATCAGGTGTTCTTAAGAATTTGGATAATCCTGAAATGTATAATACGCTTTCGAAAGGTAAATATAGCATTCATATTTTAAGTGATGCAACTGGAAGGGAAGTTGGTCGGAGTTGTCTAGAAACGATGGAAGAAAAAGTTGTTGCTCCTCCTGTGGTGGAAGCTGCTGCGGCAACTGCAATCGCTACCGCTATTGCTGCTGCGACTGAACCAGAAATAGTAATTCCTGGCGAACCTGACAAAGAGGATGATTACCTCCCTTGCGAGGAATACGAAAACAAAAAGGTTAGTGATAAGAAAAATAATGTCGCTTTCTTCAAACACTCCGATGGTCAATTGTATTTCGTCATTTACAAATCTGACGGCACCGTTCGATTAAGAAGTGAAGGTTTTAGAAATGCCAGAGAAAGAGATAGTGAATTATCAGGTGCATTAAGAAACCTCGAAAATGCTGACATGTATGAAACAGTTACGAGAGGTAAATATTCACTCCATATATTAAAAGATGAAACGGGTCGTGAAGTTGGACGAAGTTGTTTGGAGACCGAATCTAACCCACTTGCAATTCCTTTAGTCTTAGGTGCGGCGGCAGCAGCAGCGGCAGTTGCGGCGGTGATTCCAGATCCTGTAATTGTAGTGGAAGAAGAAGTTATCACACCTGTTGCTCCTGTAGTAGTGGCAAAAGCTCCACCTGTTGTAGCAGCAGCGGCAGCGGCGGAGAGTGGTGCTGGTGGATTTAATTGGAAATGGTTATTGTTGTTGCTTCCTTTGCTGCTTGCATTTTTGTTTTGGAAAGGATGTAACGGATGTGGTAATACAGCAGTACCTCCTCCACCTGCAGTTACAGAACCAACTCCTACTCCTGAGCCTACTCCGGTTCCAGTTGATACTATTAAAAATGATCCTATTCCTGATCCAGAGCCTCCTGTACCTCAAGAAGTATCGTGTAATTGCACAGGGTCAAGCAATAATATTTTCAATATTCCTTCGAATGGAACGCCTAAAGTTTTAACTCGATTGGGAACAAATCCTGAATTTGGAAATTCGCATAGTCTTGATGCAGTAGGTTTTTACAATAAACTTAAAAATGCTCATGCTACTAATAATCGAGACAAACGGTTCTTAGATAATCTTTTCAAAGCAATGGGTTACGAAAATGGATTTGCTGGAGCAGATGCAAATTTGTTTAGTGAAACCAGACTTTCGAGCGGTACTGATGGAAATATGGGATACAGTACTAATCATCAAACTGTTTTCGCAAAATTAAATGCAAAGGGTAAAGATCTCGAAGCATTTAAAATTAAAGCAGCCAATGGTTGTGATATTCACTTTATGAAAACATGTGGAAATCATTTCTTTTTCTGTCCCAAATAGTCAGATTAGATTTCTAAATTAAACATAAAAAAGCAGTAGTAAATTAAATTTTACTACTGCTTTTCTTTTTTCATTCTACATATTTAATTTTAACATATAAAACGAAACTAACTTATCGTATTAAAGTTTAATAGTGTTAAACAAACATCATTCATAGTAACAACCATATCTTTAAATCTCAGAACAGCCATTAAATATTTAGTCAAGTAAGTAATTTTCAATAGGATTAACCCTTTTGAATACCGTATAAAAAAACATATTAATTGAACATATCAAAAATAAATAATTCTTAAAAGCAAACATTTTTTTTTTAATTAATCCTTAATAATATGAACATTTTCAAAACCGTAAACTTTTTGAATGCCAATTCAAAAGTAAAATTCCTATTTATCTTTTTCCTAATTTTCAACCTCAACACTTATGGACAAAATCTGACTAGTGGAGGAACCATTGGCTATAATGCTTCTATTTGCCCCGGTGAAACTCCTCCTGAAATTGTTAATTTAACTTACCCTTCTGGTGGTAATTCCGATCCAATTGAATACTTGTGGATGACTACAACTAATCCAAGTCTGTCTTTTACAAATTGGAATATTGCACCAGGAACCAATGACGAAGAATCATATTCTCCTCCTCCAACAGGAATAACTACCTACTATATTAGGTGTGCACGTCGTGAGGGATTCACCAATTATACTGGTGAGTCAGGTATTGTTTCTGTATTCGTCAAGACTAATCCAACTGCTAATATTAATGATAACCCAGGAACATCTTTAGTAGGTTCTACTATAGATTTTTCTGCCTCAACTTCTTTTAATTCAACCTTCTCTTGGGATTTTGATGAAGATGGAATTATTGATTGTGTAGGGCAAGATTGTTCCCATACGTTCAGTTCTCCTGGAACCTTTACCATTTCTCTAACAGTAGATAATGGATCATGTTCCGTTACCACTTTTGAAGAAATTACCATAGAAGCAATAAATGCTTTACCGGTCGAACTGGTTTCATTTGAAGCATTGTTGAATGAACCTAAAGAGGAAGTTACTTTAAAATGGACTACAGCATCTGAATTAAATAATAGTCACTTCGAATTGCAAAGAAGCTTAGATGGAAGTCGATTTGATTACTTAAATGTGATTGTAGGTCAAGGAAATTCAAATCAATTTCATACTTATTCTTTTGTTGATAAAAACCCAGTTCCTGGAGTAAATTATTATAGACTTAAGCAAGTTGATTTTGATGGAACACAGACTTATTCTAATATTGTTTCTGTAAAGATTTCTACTGGTTCTGTAATTTCTTCCGTTATTCCCAATCCTGTAAATGATAGAGCTATCGTTCGTTTTGGTGAAAAACTTCCTGAACGAACTAAGCTTCAAGTACTTTCATCTATGGGACAAGTACTGGCGACTTATCACGTTGAAGATAAATTTTCACAAGAAATAAATTTAGACAGATTCGAAAAAGGTTTTTATTTCTTGAGAATCAAAAATGCCGAAAAGAGAGAAAAAGCATTTTTTAAAATTGTGAAGTTCTAAAGATATCTACATTTAAAAAAAAAGAGTTAGTCCAATCGGGTTAACTCTTTTTTTTTATTTTTTTTTGAAAAAGAATGGAATTTGATAAAGTATTGGAATAGATAAAAACATCGGCAACATAAATAAATACGAAAACGGAACATAGAAGAGACTATAAAAAACAACTAAATATAATTTCAATCCAATCAACAAATAAATCGAAATATTCAATCCACGTTTTCGATTCTTCCAATAAACATAAAAAATACCACCCGCTGTAATCGAACACATTATCAAATGAAACAGTCGATTTATTTTTAACCGATCCAATAACTCACCTTCCACAAAATCATAAAAATAAATCGCATGACTCAAGCCATTGATCAAAATCAATGGTCTTCCATCTGCACGTTGCCATTGCCAGGCAGTCTCTGCTGTTTTTCCATAATAGGCTAATCCTTCAAAAAACAATTCCCAATCTTTTGATAAAAATGGTATTACATAAATCGCCAAAACTCCTCCGAGTACCCAAAGTGAAACTTTAAAAATATCCTTAAATCCTCGTTCTATCCAAATCGTTAACAAATAAATAGGCAACCAAAACGTAAATGCATACCTCGACATCAAAACTAAAACAATGGGAAAGGCTAACCAAAATGATCTTTTCCATTTCAAAGACATCACTAAAAAAAAGTACAATCCTACTGGCATTAATTCAACTCCGTACCCTAATACATCAGGGAAATGAACAATATATAAATAAAGGAAAATAAAGGGAATGGCTACTTTTAATCCAATTTCAAAAAGCGAAATATCTTGTTTTCGCAATTGCCATTGCAATAAAAAAAGTGGTATCAAAAAAACTAAGTAGGCTGTCCAACGGTAATCAATTTCTAAAATTTCTGAAAAACAATAAGGCAACCACATCATTGGAAAGTAGGTTGGCATCACCGTCCATCCATCAAAAACCAATGGTTGATAAGGATATCCTCCAGACAAAAATCTTTGCACATAAAGTTTTAAGGAAGGGATCACATCGGATTGTGTTCCATCTCCTTGACTTGGAAATTGCAGTTGAACTTCATAATACTCCCCTGCTATCAGAATTGCTCCAACAAAAAAAACAGTAATTATAACAATGCCTTTACGTACATTATTCTCATCGATTTTAGCCAAGGGAATCGGCTGGTTTTCAAAAGCAATTAATTTATACGCCAACCAACAGGTTGCTAGTCCTGCAAGGAACATGATAGATGGACTGGCATAATCGCCCCATTGCTTGTTCCACCAAGTTTGCAAACCAATCTCAAGAGTGACGGCAAGCAATAATAAAATAACAAGATGGGAGTTAAAAATCTTCATGAAGTTTGTTTTTTTCACTACAGACTTATCAGATTATTTCACAGACTTATCAGATTATTTCTATCTATGAAAATCTGCATAATCTGTGGTGAAATATAAATCGTGTATTTTAAATGACTTCTGCGACCACAAAGGTACTTCCTCCCACATAAACTAAATCCTTTTTCCCTGCTTTCTTTTTCGCTGCTCGCAAAGCATTTTTCACAGAGGAATATGCTTTCCCTTTCAATCCTAATTCAGTTGCTTTTTCAACTAAAAGATCCACCTCTAATCCTCGTGGAATGTTGGGCTTACAAAAATAGAAATTCGCATCCTTAGGAAAAAAATTCAACATTTTTTCAATCGACTTATCATTCACCATTCCTAAAACAAAATGTAACTCATTGGCTTTCAACAACTTAAGTTGACTCATCGCCAAACTTAAACCCGCTTCGTTATGCGCGCTATCGCAAAGTACAATTGGGTCTTTTTGCAAAACTTGCCAACGCCCCTTGAAATTAGTCAAGGTTTTCAAGTTGAAAAAAGCCGTTGCTATTTTAGTTTTTTTAATCAAGAAATTATTAGGAAGTGAATCCATCGCTTGAAGAGCAGTCGCAATATTTTTAGCTTGGTAAGCTCCGTGAAGATTTATTTTTTGATTGGAAAAAAGAGGTTGCCCGTTTTTAAAAATATCAAATTTCGTATGAGTTAAGTTCTCAGACTTCTTTACCACTTGATAATTTTGATCGGCAAAAGTGATGGATGACTTTTTAGCTTTTGCTTTTTTCTCAAAAACACCAATAGTTTCTTCTTGCATTTCTCCAATTACAACTGGAATATTCTTTTTAATAATTCCAGCTTTTTCTCCTGCGATTTTTTTCAACGTATTCCCCAAAAACTGTTGATGATCAAAACTAATATTAGTAACGACACTCAAAATTGGCGTAATTATATTTGTAGAATCTAACCGACCTCCCAGGCCTGTTTCGATCACCGCTATATCGACTTTTTCTTTGGCAAAAAAATCAAATGCCATTGCGACAGTAATTTCAAAAAAGGAAGGTTTTATTTCTTCAAAAATTGCTTTGTGGTTATTTACAAAACCTACCACATATTTTCTCGAAATATATTTCCCATCATTTTTTATTCGTTCTCGAAAATCTCGATAATGAGGCGAAGTGTATAATCCAACTTTGTAACCATGTTCTTGCAAAATCGCACTTATCAAATGAGCTGTTGAACCCTTTCCATTCGTTCCTGCGATATGAATACATGGATATTTTTCAAAAGGATTTCCCAAATGTTCACACAACAATTTTATATTAGTTAAGTCTTTTTTAAAAGCTTGACTCCCCACTCGCTGAAACATCGGCAACTGAGTATACATATAATTCAAAGTAGAATTAAATCGAGTATAAATATTTTCTTTTTTCATCGCCCAAAAATAAAAAAAGGGTGAACAAATAAATGCTCACCCATCAAGTTTATTTTTAAAATAATTTTATTTCAATTTAAGAATATAAGTAATCGTCCCACAAGCCCTTTTTCCTTTTTCGAATTTCCATTTTTTGGCAGTCCGCTCCGCTTGTTGAATAACTGCTTGACTTGTAATCGTAGTATTTTTTAAAGTTCGCTCCGCAGTCAAAATTTTTCCATTGATATCCACACAAACATTGATCGTCACTTTTCCTTTTACCTGTTCGACAGGATCAAAAGTTGGTGCTGTTACTACACCTCGATTTCCTAGTCCACCACCTAGCGACATTCCATCTCCCAATTTTTCTAAAATGCCTTCATTGGGATCTTCTCCTACATCGCCTGCTCCTCCAGGTTTTCCATTTTTAGATTTATCAAATAAATCTTTGTTTTTATTTTTTGCATCATTCGCTCTTGCCTCTGCTTCTTTCTCTTCTTGAATTCTAGCTGCTTCTATTTCTTGGGCTTTTTTTTCAGCATCCTTTTGTTCTTTTATCTTTTTTGCCAAAGCGATCTCTTCTGAACTTTGATCCACTATTACCTTTTTATCAACTGTCTTCGGTGTTTGTTTTTTGGGTTTTTCTTCAGGTTCTATTTCTTTGGGTACAATCACTTCTTTTTCTTCATCAATTTCATCTTTCCCTGATTCATCGTTTTCAGGAGAAGAGATAAATGCTAATGGACTCGTTAAAACTTCAATTCCATCTTGACCAGGAGGCGGATCAGGGTAAGTGAAAAAATTAAGAAATAACAATGCGACTAAAATTAGGTGAACAACAGTAGTTGTTATTTTCCCTACATTTTTATTTTTCGTTTCTTCTGTGCTGATTGGATGTTTCATATTTTGGTATTTTGATGAGGATTGAAATTAGAACGATTATTAATTTCTAATAATTTTACATCAACCTTTTAAAGATAGTTTTATTTCAATACAATTGAAAAAAAAAACTGAGTACCAATTTAATTTGATACTCAGTTAAAATCAGCAATAATCTGATTATTAAATCCTTTTTAGGTGGATTATTATTTTAATTTAATCACATAAGTTACTGTTCCACATGCCTCATCTCCTGCCTTAAATCTCCATTTCAACGCAGCTTTTTCGGCTTGTCGAAGAACGGTAGAATTTGTAATTGTAGTGTTAGAAAGTGTTCTTTTAGCAGATTTCACTCGACCACTTCCATCTACACAAACCTTAATCGTAATTCTTCCAGACACTTGAGCCGCTGGATCGAAACTAGGTCCTTTTCCACCACGTCCTCTTAAGTTCCCACCAACTGTTCCTACTCCCAAACCATCTAAAGCAGTTCCATTCGGATCACCATCCGTTTGTCCTTGGTTACCTGGACTTCCTCCATTTCCTGTTCCAGAACCATTGCCTCCGGTGTTAAATAATCCAGAAGCTTTCTTTTTTGCATCGGCAGCACGTTTAGCTTCAGCCGCTTCTCGATCTGCTTTTTCTTTCGCTGCTTTTTTTCGAGCTTCATCCGCTAACTTTGCTTTACGAGCCGCTTCTTTTTTTACTCGAGCTTCCGCATCTGCTTTTTTCTTTGCTTCGGAAGCAGCTTTTTCTCTTTTCTTTTTTTCTTTATCACGTTGGAGTGCCAATTCTTTAGAAGCTTTATCTGCTTTTATTTTTGCAGCATCTGCAGCTTTGGTATCCTCTTTTTTAGGTTCCTCTTTAGGCTCTTCCACCACCGGTTGTTCCTCTTCTACTTCTTCCTCAACTGGTTCGGTTACCGTTTCTTCCACAGGTTCTTCTGCCACTTCTTCAGCTACTTCAGGTTCTGCCGCTGCATCAGCTGGAGTGTCATTCATGCCCACTTCAGGCTGACCTAAGCTGACCAAAACACCTTCTTGACCAGGAGGTGGATCTGGGTAAGTAAAAAATGGAAGGAACAACAAAGCAATAATTACTATGTGAAAAATCGTACTGGTAATTTTTCCTGCTTTTTGATTTCTTTCTTCTGCTGGACTGAGTAATTGATCCATAATCTGTGGTTTTTTCTTTTAAAAAATCCAATCTGTATTTTATAAACGATTTAGATTTTCTTTAAATTCTTTTCTTGTAAGATTAACTTTAGATGACTTTTGGTGGTTGATACTTTCAAAAAAACTATTAAAGTTTTCTTAAAAAAAGTATCAAAATTCACACCAATCATATTAAGATAATGGTTAATTCTTTATAATGAAAGGTTAATAACATAATGGAATTAATACTTGGTGTTTACCATTAAACATTCTCAGTTAACCATTAAATTAATCGTCCTCCATTGCTAAGATCCCATTGATCCCTAGTCTTCGCATCGCATCCATTACTAATACTACTGCTTCGGTTGGTGCACCTTTTTTGGGAGAAATGGTCATGCTCATCTTTTTTCCTTTTTTTCTTCGGAGATCATTAAGTTTTCTATCCAACTGTCCTTTGGAAGTAGTTGTTCCATTGACTTGTAATGTTCCTTTTTTTGTAATAGTTACGTCATCTGGTTTTTCGCTCACCGTGACCGAACTACTACTGCTCCCTGGCATTTTCAAATTCAAGGCATTAGGAGTGACTACAGATGAAGTCAACATAAAAAATATCAACAATAGAAAAATAATATCCGTCAAAGACGACATACTAAATTCTGCACTTACTTTACTTTTTTTCTTTAAAGCCATTTTTTTTAATGGTTAATTGTGAATGATTAATGGTTAATACCGCTGGCGAAATTCACCACTAAATTACAGTTACCGCTATTTTTTAATAGACAATGGCGAACCGCTAAAAATGAATACCATGAGTAAAATACACTATGGTATTAACCATTAACCATTCACAATTAACCATTAATTACTTTTTCTTTGGTTGCGTGGCGAGAATCGCTCGCATTCTTAAGTTGCTGGCAATCCCCATCACATCTTCTACCTTGTCCCAAGGAGTTCCTGTTTCTGCTACGATAGTGATGGTTGCTCCCTTTTTATCTTCTTGTGCATTGTACAAAGTACGCACAGCACTTTTTACTTTTGAAAGTGAAGACATTGGTTTATTATTGACCATCATTTTTCCATCTCGTGGAATCGTGACGGCAATAGAAGTAGGCGCTACCGTTTGTGAATCAGATTCAGGTAACTCTACATTATCTAATTTTACCAACGTCGAAGTCAACATAAAAAAGATCAGCAATAAGAAGATAATGTCGGTCAATGACGACATACTAAATTCCGCACTTACTTTATTTCTTTTCTTCATAATTGTTTAGTTGATTAGTGAATTAGTTGATTGGGTAATCAGGCTAGATGTGAAACCATTATTTAAAATTTCTGATTTCCCAATGCCCTGATAAACCAATTCCCTGATTACTATCTACGAAGGTTCCTGCAACAAATCCATAAACTCAACAGTCGATCGCTCCATTTTGAAAACTACTTTCTCTACGTTCGCAACCAAAATATTATAACCTAAGTAAGCTAAGATTCCGATAAACAATCCAACAGCAGTTGTCAAAAGTGCTTGGTAAATACCTCCAGCCAAAACCGTTGGGGTTACATTTTCAGCTGTTGACATTTCGTAGAATGCGGAGATCATCCCCGTTACTGTTCCGAAGAAACCTAACATGGGAGCAGCACCTGCAATCGTTGCTAGTGTCGATAAATTTTTCTCTAATTTGAAAAGTTCTAGGTTACCTACATTTTCAATGGCAGTATCAATATCACGAAGCGGTTTCCCTATTCGTTGCAATCCTTTTTCTACCATTCTCGCAACAGGAGAATCTGTGTTTTGACAAAGTGCTTTGGCAGCGGCAATACTTCCAGAAGATACATTTGCTCTAATATTATTCATAAAACTCTCATCTACTTGAGCTGCCTTTTTGATCGACAAATATCGTTCGATGAAAATATATAAACCAATAAATGAAAGGACTAACATAATGGCAAAAATACCAATCCCCATTGGTCCGCTTTGAATAATGATGTCAAAGAAACTTTGAGAAGCAACTCCGTCGTCTTCAGTTTCTTGACGGAAAAAGAATAATAAAATTGGATTTTGAATCATAAGACAGGTTTTTTAGTCAATTACTTTTGTTTGTAAAAAATACGTTATTAGTTGGTTGGCTAGGTTTTGTTTTTCATGAAAAATCAACATAAAAACTAGCTTTCTCAAAATGTAAAAATCTTAAACGCTTTTAAAAGCCCCAAATTATCAATTGAGGTTCATATTTTATAGTTTTTTAGTTAAAATTATTTTAAATGTTTGGGTTTGAAGTGATTAGATAATTTTTTTATTGGGATATAACTTCCAATTCCTCTCAAATCTAGGGTAAATTAAATATAGCCAATGTTTTATTTGAAAATTCTTTAAAGAAATTCTTTGCAAATAGTCTTACTCAATAAGTGAGATACTCAATTCGCCTTCTCAAAGTACTCGTTCAATCATTGGGTTTTACGAATGCGATGTTTTATTATAATTTGGTGAGGATTTTTTTGATTAAAATATAAAGAACCTCTAATTATGAAAAGACTAATCATCCTATTTTTATTATTATCTCTTATTACGTCTACAATAATCGCTCAACAAGAACATTGGTATCATTTTTATAAAGGCGATCACACTAGAGATATTCATGAAACCGAAACAGATATTTGGATCGGTACAACTGTTGGATTAACAAAAATAGATAAGGTAACAGGTGAAAAGACCATGTTTAATTCTTTTAATTCTGACTTACCTAATTCCTACATTGTAAAAATTACAGAAGACCTTGACGGAAATATTTGGGTAAGAACATGGTTGAGTGTCTCAAAATATGATGGTAATGAATGGACTCATTTTACAACATCTAATTCAATTTTAGAAGGTAATTATCCTGGTAATGTTTACCTAGAAGTAGATAGTGAAAATCGAATTTGGATGTTAAATAATTTTCGAGTGTTATCTTTTTTCAATGATGAATGGACCGTAAATTATGAATATAACTGGGACGTAAATTTAATAACTGCCCCAAATGGCGATCTTTGGTTAAGAGACCTAACACCTAGTGATAAAAAAATATTGAAATTTGATAATGGGAATTGGATAGATCAATCCCAATTCATACCTAGTAATGTTTCGATAAGTAATGTCCGATTCCAAGGATTTGATTCAGTAGGCAACTTATGGTCTAGTGTAAACTATTTAGATGGATATTTAAAATGGGATAAAATTAGTGGAGGGTGGTCTATTATTCCACTAGCTTCAAATGTTCTTGATATGGGAGGGACTATAGGAATAGATATAAATGATCATATTTGGTCTTACTCTGAAGCTAATGGTTTTGTAAAATTTACGGAACCCAATAATTGGGAAAGTTTTCCAAATCCTAATTTGTCTGGAGGAGATAAAGTGGGTAGCATTAGTTTAGGACCAGATGGTGTTGTTTGGTTTACTATTTCCAATCCCGATGAAGGTCAAGTAGGATTAGGTAAACTAAATCTCCAAAACGAATATTCCATTTATAATCTTGCCGAACCTATTCCAAATTTTCGTAAAATAATTCATGCTGCATCTGATGGAATGATCTTTATGGGAGGGCAAAATCATGAACCTCTTCTTTTCCAAGACAATGAGTTTACGTTTTTGGAAAATGGAAATTCAGAAATTGATAGTGACCTTTCAATCACAATAGCAGAAAACCAACAAGGTGATGTATATACTTATTCCGTAATTAATAAACTCCTAGGCACCTTTAATTTTAGTAATTGGAATAATCAATTAGACCTTCCAGATTTTTACAATTTAACCACACCTGTTATAGATAACCAAGATAGAATTTGGGTAGGAGATGGTTCTTATAGTGACAACCAAGGAATCTTCTATTTTGAAAATAATACTTGGAAGCAATTTGATATTCAAAATGAATTATTTTATGAAGATCCCATAGGCAGTCTTTCATTTGATGGTTTTGGAAATTTATGGATTATCTCAAAGGGAGTTTTTTCCGGGGGTTTGTATAAATACGATGGGACTTCTTTTACTAAATTTAATTCAACTAATTCAGTTTTAACCAATGGTTATCTTGACCCAATTGGTCAAGATGATTCAGGAGAGATCTGGGTGAGGGCATCTTCGCAGATTGCAAAATTTAATAGTGATAACAATGAATTTGAAGAGATAATTGATCAAGATAATTATTTTCAAATTTTTGAACCACAAGCCAAAGTAAAGGATATGCTTCAACTCAATGATGAGAAGTATTACTTTTTATCTGATTATCGCTTTGTTTCTTTAGATGAAAATCAAACCTATGAAGTGATTATTGATATTGAAAATATTATTGATCCAACTTTAAATCAAGCCATTTTTAGAAATATGGAAAAAGATGACTTTGGAAATATTTGGATTGCTTCATCTAATGGATTATATAAACATAATGAAGATTCAGGGTCGACTATTTTTGATATGTTTAATTCTCCTTTCTCTAGTCCTGTTTATAATACTTTTGTAGATTTTGATAATAATGTTTGGATCAATACAATTCAATCTGGACTATATATACTTTCATCGAATGATCAAATAACTCCAACTATTGATTTAGATAATAACAACTCAATTTCATTATATCCAAATCCTGTTCTGGAAACAGCAACGATTGCTATAGATTTATCTACAAATGAAAAAGTAAATATTGAAATTTACGATGTAATGGGTAGAAGAATGATAAGAATCCCGTTTAATGGAAGTAGGGAGCAAGGAAGTAATCTAATCGAATTTTCAACTAATCATTTGGGGGCTGGTATTTACTTTTGTAAAGTGGCGATTGGTCAAAAAATTACCATAAAGAAATTTGTAAAAAACTAACACAAACACCTACATCTACTTTTTATTTTCTAAAACAAAAACCTCCATTTGCCCCTTACCTTTGATCTTGACTAATCCTCTTGAATCAAAATTATATTTACTTTTAATCTTATTATAGACATTTCTAGTCGTTTGTATTTTCCCTAAAACCCCATGTGCTTCCATTCGACTAGCAGTATTTACAGTATCGCCCCAAAGATCAAATAGGAATCTCTTTTCACCAATTACACCTGCTACGACTGGACCAGTCTCCACTCCTATTCTAAAATCAATTGGATAACCTTGATATTTCATTCCTTTAAACTCTTCGAGTATTGCAAAACAAAACTCAACCGCATTAGTCAAATGATCATCCGAAAATTCAGGAATTCCAGAAACTGCCATGTAGCAATCTCCAATCGTTTTGATTTTTTCTAAATGAAATTGCTCCGTTAATTGATCAATTTTTGAAAAAACAATATTCAATAATTGAAGGATCTCCTCAGCTGGTTGAGAAGCAGATATTTTGGTGAAGTTTGCCATGTCAATAAAAATGACCGTTGCCTCTTTATATTTATCAGCAATGGACAATTCTCCTTTTTGCATTCTATGAGCAATCGAAACAGGCAACATATTAAACAAAAGGTCTTCTGATTTTTTCTTTTCCTTGGAGAGTTGTTTTGATTGATTCCAAATGACAGCTCCAAATATTAAGAATAGAAATGCAGCAATCCCTGCACCCCAAAGTAATTTTTGCTGAATTTGATTTTGCTTTTGTAATAAGACCTGTTCGTTTTGGCTTTTTTCTAAAACCTGCTTAGCGGCAAATCTCATTCCTTTTAAAGCAGACTCTTCATCAATAATTTTCTGTTTCTCCGTTAACAAACTTTGCTGATGTTCAAAGGCTTGTTCATAATTTCCCAGAGCAACATTAGTTTTAATTAGTGATTCAATTAATCTTACTAAATCCTCTGTTTGGTAGCCTACTGCTTTCAAGGATTGAATATGAAATAGTGATTTATTTAATTCAATAATAGCTTCATCATATCTTTTGTATTCAGATAAAAACTCTCCTTTTTGATAATAAAATTCACTTAAAAGTGATTCATGTTTTATTTCTACTACTTTCTTTTCTAAGTTGTTAAATTCATTAATCAAATTAAAATGGTTCCCTAATCTCAACTTTGCTTTGATTGTTCCTAATTTCAAAAAAGTACGATGTGCTGGGTTAGTTGAATGCTTAATAGCTTCATTTGCATAGTTAATTGAAGCTTCAAATTTTTCATCTAAAAATGCTGCTTCATTTAAACCTGCATATAAACTCTCCTTGCTAAGTATTTCGGTTTTAGAGGAATCTTGTAAAAGTCTAAGATAACCTTCGGTAGCTTTATCATATTTTTTTAGATCCATGAACTGCCAACAACTTGCTATTTCAGCTATAGCTATTGACTCCATATCACCAGAAATTTCAGCGTATTTAAGCGCTTCATCCGAGGTCACTTTAGCCATTTCAAAGTCTTTCATTTCCACAAAAACTTCTCGTTTAACGGCAAGTAATTTAGACACATGTTTTTCAGAATTAGGTCTTTTCTTATATTCATTTTCAATATGAAAAATTAAATCTAGCGCTTCACTATATCTTTTCCTCCAATTTAATTCAATTCCAACATTCATAAAATCATATAAAGTCTTATCGTTAAAATTAGAAAGATCTTTAGTATATGATTGTAAAGAGCGAATAACCTGATTGTACTTATTGGTTTCTAATTTTGATCTAGTTAGTAAAAAATAAATGTGAATCAACCTAGCATCCTCCTCCATTTTCGAGGCAAGTTCTTCGGCTTCTAAAAAATAAAGTTTAGCATTTCCATAATCATATTTTTTTTGGTAGTAGCTACCTACCTCCATCAAATTATCAATATAAGTGGTGTCTTTACTTTCAACATTTTCGACAAGGGTAAGTAAACTATCTAATTTCAAATCAGGAATGGAGTCTGATTGAGAGAAGATTTTTCCAGCAATAATAAAACAGAAGATTATCGACAGGTAAAAGATTTTATTCATTAGCTATTTATTTTAGCTAATAATAGGAAGATTTTTCCTTTTTGTAGGGATAAAACATTCAAACATGATATTCAAAATCATCTTTTTGAGAAAGAATTATAAAACCCGTTTAATTCCATTCCCCTCCAAATAATCTATTTTTGCAAATAGCGAATATTCGCAGATTGTCTTGATTAAAACATCTTAGCAAGAACAGTTCATTTTATCAAACACATTCCCGAAATTCGCGTTTACACATATATATAGACTTAGAAACAATTAAAATAAATTTTAAAATGGATCACACCACAACTACAGCACCCACAACCGCTGGTGCTACAAAAACCAAATCACGTCATATTTCCAAAGTTGCCGTGCTCGGTTCTGGATTGATGGGTTCTGGAATTGCTGCTCATTTAGCAGGAATTGGTTTGGAGGTTCTTTTGTTAGACATCGTTCCTTTTGATATTAAGGACGAAGACAAAAACAACCCAACCGTAAGAAACAGCATCGTCAATGGTGCGCTCAAAGCTGCGCTCAAATCTAGACCAGCTGCTTTTCATGATAAAAAATTTGCGAGTCGAATTACCACGGGAAACTTCACCGATGATTTTTCAAAAATCACCGATTGCGATTGGATCATCGAAGTGGTCATCGAGCGATTGGATATTAAGCAACAGATTTTTGAAAAAGTAGAACAGTTCAGAAAGAAAGGTTCTTTGGTGACTTCTAATACTTCTGGTATTCCAATTCATATGATGGCGGAAGGTCGAAGTGATGATTTCAAAGCTCACTTCTGTGGAACTCACTTTTTCAATCCTGCAAGATATATGCGTTTATTGGAAATCATTCCTACGCCTGATACTGATCAAAGTGTAGTTGATTTCTTTATGAATTATGGAGATCGTTTCATTGGAAAGCAAACAGTACTTTGTAAAGATACGCCTGCATTTATTGCCAATCGAATTGGTGTTTATGCGATGGGAAAAGTACAACAGTTGACTTTGGATTTAGGATTGTCGATTGAAGAAGCGGATGCATTAACTGGTCCAGCGATTGGTCGTCCAAAAACGGGTACGTTCCGTTTGGGTGATTTAGTAGGACATGATACAAGTGCAAAAGTAGTGCAAGGCATTAAAGATAACTGTCCTGATGATGAGCAAGTCCACACAATGGATGTTCCTGCTTACATGAATTTCCTTTTGGAAAATAAATTTTACGGAGACAAATCACGTAAAGGTTTTTACCAAAAAACAAAAGAGAAAGACGATAAAGGAAGAAAAATAATCAATGCATTGAATTTGCAAACTTTGGAATATGCTCCTTCGCAAAGACCAAATTTGGCAAGTGTGAAAAAAGCAAAAGAGATTGAATCTTTACCTAAAAAAATTATGCACTTCTTTGAAGCTGATGATAAAGGTGGAGAATTAGTCAGAAGATCTTTGCTTGGATTATTTGCTTATGTTTCAAATCGAGTTCCTGAAATTTCAGATACAACTTTCGCAATCGACGATGCGGTACGGGCAGGATTTGGTTGGGATGTTGGACCATTCCAATATTGGGATATGGTTGGTGTGAAAAAAGGAATTGAACTCGCTGAAGCACAAGGAGAAAAAATCTCTGATTGGGTAAAAGAAATGGCTGCCGCTGGACATGATAGTTTTTACAAAATGGAAAACGGCGTTCCACATTTTTACAATCAACAGTCAAAATCATACGAGTCTGTAACAGGAATTGAAGACTTTATCATCTTGGATAATTTAAGAGATAAAGCGCCTGTTTATAAAAATACAGAAGTAGTATTGCATGACATTGGCGACGGTGTTTTGTGTTTAGAATTTACGAGTAAAGCGAACTCTATTGGTGAAGGTGTTTTGACTGGAATCAATGAAGCGATTCGAATTGCAGAAGATGATGGATGGAGAGGATTGGTAATTGGAAATAACGATAAGAACTTTTCTGTCGGAGCCAATGTGATGATGATCGGAATGTTTGCGTTCCAACAAGAATGGGAACAATTGAATCAAGCGGTTAACATTTTTCAACAAACTACGATGCGTTGTCGATACTCTTCTATTCCAGTTGTTGCGGCGACGCAAGGATTTGTGTTTGGTGGAGGTTGCGAAATCTTGATGCATTGTGATGCAGGAGTGGTAGCAGCTGAATCTTATGTTGGATTAGTGGAAGCAGGAATTGGTCTATTGCCTGGCGGTGGTGGAACAAAAGAATTTGCCCTTCGATTATCTGATGGAATGGTAGAAGGAGATGTGATGATTCCTACGTTGATTGAAAAATTCAAAACAGTTGCGATGGCTGGAGTTTCTACTTCTGCACATGAAGCATATACGCATGGCTACTTATTAAAAGGTAGAGATGAAGTAGTGATGAATGTTCAACGTAACATCGGTGAAGCAAAAAGAAAAGTATTGGATTTATCTCCAAACTATGTTCAACCTGCTGCCCGTAACAATATTAAAGTTTTAGGACAAACTGGTTTAGCTGCATTATACACAGCTGCGAATGAATTACAATTAGGGAAATATGCTTCTGAGCATGACATCTTGATTGCAAAGAAAATCGCTTATGTACTTTGTGGTGGTGACTTGAGTGGTAACCCTATGGTTTCTGAGCAATACTTGTTGGACGTAGAAAGAGAAGCTTTCTTGAGTTTGGCAAGTGAGCCGAAAACGATGGCGAGAATTCAGCACATGTTGCAGACGAATAAGCCACTCAGAAACTAACCCCCAGCCCCTAAAGGGGAGCCTTTTCCGAATATGCCTTTGGCATTCGGAAAAGTTAAACACTACTTGTTTGACGATATTAGTTTTGACGAGTTAGTTATTAAGGGTTTATAAAAATGGATAGGTGAAAAGTTACTTGTCCTAAATTGATTTTGAAATAATATTTTTTTAATAAAAAAAATCACCCCGCAAAGGCTCAAAAAAGCGGTTAACTTTTCCGAATGCCAAAGGCATATTCGGAAAAGGCTACCCTCTAGGGGCTGGGGGTTTATATTTATGGAAGCATATATTGTAAAAGCATATCGTTCCGCAGTCGGCAAGGCTGGCAAAGGCGGATTTAAATTTTATAGATCAGATGATTTGGCTGTTGATGTAGTAAAATACATGATGGAACAAATGCCCAACTTTGATGGGAAACTAGTAGACGATGTTATCGTTGGTTGCGCTAATCCTGAGGGAGAACAAGGATTCCAAATTGGTCGTCAGATCTCTTTGCGAGCTTTGGGAAAAGAAGTTCCAGGCATGACGGTGAATCGCTATTGCGCATCTGGATTAGAAACAATTTCTATCGCTGTCGCTAAAATTAAAGCGGGCATGGGACAATGTTACATCGCAGGTGGAACAGAAAGTATGAGTATGATTCCGATGACTGGTTACAAGTTGGCACCTAGTTATAAAGTAGCGAGTACTACTCCGAATTACTTAACAGGAATGGGTGCAACAGCAGAAGCAGTTGCGGAAAAATGGGGTATCACTCGCGAGCAAGCTGATGAGTTTTCATTTAACTCTCACATGAAAGCGATTGATGCAATTGATAGTGGAAAATTTGAAAGTGAGATCGTTCCTGTAACGGTGGAAGAAGTTTTTGTAAAAGACAACAAGCGAGTAACCAGCGAACACGTAGTAAACCAAGATGAAGGAATTCGTCGATCAACTACGGTGGAAGGTTTAGGAAAATTACGTGCTGTTTTCAAAAACGGTGGAATCGTAACTGCTGGAAACTCTTCTCAAACTTCTGACGGAGCTGCCTTCGTGATGGTGATGAGTGAAGCAATGGTGAAGCAATTTAACTTAGAACCAATCGCAAGAATGGTTTCTTGTTCTGTTGCTGGAGTAGAACCTATTCATATGGGAATCGGTCCTTGTGCTGCTATACCAAAAGCATTGGCGCAAGCTGGTTTAAAATTACAAGACATCGAACAAATTGAATTGAACGAGGCTTTCGCTGCGCAATCTTTGGCAGTAATTCAAGAAGCTGGTTTGAATCCTGATATCATTAATCCTAATGGTGGAGCGATTGCTTTAGGGCATCCACTTGGATGTACAGGTGCAAAATTATCAACTCAATTATTTAATGAGATGAGAAGAAGAAATCAGAAATATGGAATGGTTACCGCTTGTGTAGGTGGTGGTCAAGGAATCGCCGGAATTTATGAATTGTTGAATTAGAATTTCTTTTTTCTAAAAATATTAAGCCTTCAATCAAATTTGATTGGAGGCTTTTTTTATTTGTAATTATCATGTTATGAGTTATTTTTACAAAAAATAAAATATGAAAAACTTGTCAAGATTACTCCTTCTTTTTTTCCTCTTTGCTCCTTCTTTTCTTTTTTCTCAAGATGAAGAGGATTGGGATGTTTATTTGGCAACCTATGATGAAGGGCCAGGAGCTACAACTGTAAGAATGGATTTAATCAATGTAGCTCCTTTAAAAGGTTACCCTTTTATTATTATTGCGGGAGTAAAATATGAACCTGACGAACATGGATTCCCCTTAAAACCAATGGATGATTTACACCTAATTGAAGATTCTTTAACCTCAGCACTTTCCACCAAAGAAGCTATTCTTGCTGGAGCGTTTACTCATCAAGGTGAACGATTGAGTTATTTTTATGTGAAAGATACTTTTGAAATTAGATCACTTTTAGAAAAGAAATATCTTTCTGATTTTCCAAATATAAAATATCCGCCGCTTAGAATTGAGGATGATAAGGAATGGGGAGCTTATCTTACATTTCTATATCCAAATGAAGATATTCAAAATTACATGGGTGATCAAGCAGTTTTAGAGCACCTAGAAAGTGTTGGTGACGACATGACTACACCTCGACAACTTGATCATTGGGTTTACTTTGCAACTGAGGCGGATGGAAAAGAATTTATTAAAGAAATAAAAACAGAGGGTTTTCAAGTGGTGGGTATCAATAAATTAGATGAGGGAGAATTACCTTTCCAGCTTCAATTTAAAAAAGAAAGCAATATAGACCTAGATAGTGTTTATGAGTTAACTACACACCTTAGACTTTTAGCAAAAAAATATAATGGAGATTATGATGGATGGGAAACTTTCATCGTAAAAAAAGAATGATTCAATTCAATTATTGAAGTGGTAAATAGAAAAGGATAATTTTTAAACGAAGCAATGTAATGTTTAAAAATTATCCTTTTCAACTGAAAAAATACTTTACCATTCTAAATGGTGATGATTAAATTTTCACCAAAAGCTATTCAGGCCTTTTTCCAATTAAGCTTCCTTTGTATCATTCGACCACTTGGCTATTTTCTCTTCCAACCAATTAATCGTATAATCAAACACTTCTTTTTGCTCAGGTTCATTATGAATTTCATGGTATAAACCTTCCCATGATTTATGAGTAACATCACCAGTTAAATTCCCTGACAATAAGGCACTTCCTTTAGGCGAGGTCAACTTATCATCAGAACCATGCATCAATAAAAATGGAACTTTTGCTGGTCCTTGATAGGTTTCCAACCACTTCGCAGCAGGCAACATTTCTGCGCCAAAGTTGATAGTTATTTTTCCATGAACAAGAGGATCGTCCATATATTTTTTCACCTCTGCTTCATCTCTCGAAATTCCAGTTGGATCTAAATCACTCGATTGTTCCAAAGCTGGGACAATATATTTCAATACATTTCCTATCGCAACTAGCAAGGCTGGAGGAGCTTTGTCCAAAGTAATCCATGCACCAGATGAAACTAACCCAGCAATCGAAGGGTTAGTTCTCAAAGCATAATTCAATACAATATTCCCTCCCATACTGTGCCCATATAAAAATTTGGGTAACAAAGGATAAGCTTTTTCCGCAGTTTCTAACAATTCATTTACATTATCCATATAAACTTGAAAACTTGGTAAATGACCTCTTTTTCCTTCCGATTTTCCATGACCAATATTGTCAAATGACATTACAGAAAAGCCACGTTCATTATAATAGTCGACCATGTGATCATATCTATGCAAATGCTCTCCCAATCCATGCACCAAACAAATTACTGCTTTTGCATCTTCTACATCCCAACGGTATGCATAAATTTTATTGTTTCCTTTTGTCTTCCAACTGAATTCGTTTTGGTTTGCCATTTTTGATTTTAATTTTATTTTTTTTAATTCGCTACTCTCCTTCCCTTCAGGTATCTAACAATACTTGCTTTCGGATAATTCGGTTTTATTATATTTTGCAAAAATAGTTTCGCTTCTTTTGTACTTTCAAATTCACCAATTAAATACGCAAATTTTCCATCCTTTCTTTCTTCCAGAATCAAATTTCCATACTGAGAAAACAAAGCATGACTACTCGGAAGTTTTGAAACTGTTGAAATAATTTCAACACTATAGCCATTAAAGTTTGAGGCAACATGTCTTAATTTCGTGGAAATAGCACTCGTTGCTACCTTTTCTTCTTCAATAATTTTAACTTCAGATTTAATCTCTTCTCCATTCATCATTTCTTCAATATCACTTCCTGAAACTACTTTGCTTGTTCCCTTTTGAGGTTCTCCAGCGATCATAGTTTCTGTTGGTTGTTCCATAGAATTGGATTTTTTTGATTTTGGAACATCGCTTTCGGTGAAAGGTAAAGTTCTCTTTTTATCCATTTTAGGTTCCTCTTTTTTTAACTCTGATTGAGACAATTTATCAATTACCTTTTTATCCTTCTTGACCTCTTCCCGTTTTTGCTGATTGGCTTTTTTTATTTCTTCAGGAATTTCTTCGCCTGCTTTAATTTCTACTACTTCTTGATTTTGAACTTCTTCCAACATTTTTTGGAAGGCTTCCTCTTCAATAATTTCTCTTAAACTCAATTTTGCGTAAGGATCATTAGCCAAAAATCCAGTAATTTTCAATTCAGTCCTCCGATTCATTTGATGTCGTCTTTCGCTACATTTCACTCCGTTTGTGCACTTATTGACAAGTTGAGTTTCTCCATATCCTTTGGCCGAAATACGAGAAGCATCAATTCCATTTTCCACTAAATATTCCACCGCAGACTCTGCCCTTTTTTGAGACAAATCTAAATTGTATTTATCTTTACCACGTGAATCTGTATGCGATCCCAATTCCACAATGATGCTTGGATTATCTTTTAAAGTCAATAATAATTTATCTAATTCTTCGGCAGCATCTTTTCGGATATTCCATTTTGCCAAGTCATAATAAATATTTTCGATTTCAATACTCTTATCCAATTCCGCTCGATCCAATTCCACATTCGCCAATAAGGTTCCCATAGTATTATTTCGAGTCATCACATCTGACACTCCTGGTCGAACATCTCCTACTCCATCAAAACATAGAATACAACCTTTGACATTAACATATGCTTCCATTCTTTTGGTAAAAAAACCTTTCTTTCGCACCATCACGGTGTAGTGATTCCCTTGCTCAAAAGTTACATTAAAATTAGGATATTGATAATCTTGCAAAACCAATGTTTCCTCTTTTTTGGTATTATTATACACTTCAATTCTTGAACCTTGGATGGCATCCACCACTTCATTTTCTAATCTTCGCTCCGCCAAAGTCACATCAAAAAGGTAACCTGGTTTTCGATCCATCTCGACTTTTGTAAATACTTTTTTACCTGAGGTAATTCCTTTAGTTGAAAATTCTACCTCTGTCGATTTAAAAACTTTTTTACTTGCTTGAATCACATAATCATATCCTATAGGTAATTCTAAAGTGAAAAATCCTTCAATATCAGTAAACGATTCTGCTCGAACCGCTCGTGAGTTTTTTTCCAAAATCATAATTTTCACCTCATTCAAAAATCCTCTATTGCCAGTTTCAAAAACATAGCCTTCTATAATCGCATTTTGGGAAAAAAGAAAAGAACTAAATAGGAATAAATTGGTTAGAATTAAAATTACTTTCCTCATGATGTTAATATTTTAAATAATAATTTCTGTATTAGATTTATTCGTTGATGTTGAATGTTAGACGTTTTACGTTAAACGTTTTACGGTCGCTGATACAACTTCATTTTGAATAAACTCTCTTGTTTGGAATGTGTTTGTATGTTTCTAATTTTTATTTTGCAAAGTTATCCTTTTGAAACGAAAAATAAAGACTTTTTAGTAGGAAGAAAACCTCTTTAAATTAGGGGTTTTTGTTTTTTTTATAGAAAAAAGACGATACTTTCGTGTTTTTAGAGGTATATATTTTTCAGTTTTAAAAAACCAATTTAAATCTATAAAAAGAAGCCTTTGTTTAGTTAGAAAAAAATAATTCAATGAAAATAGTTTTTATGGGTACGCCCGATTTTGCTGTACCGTGTTTAGATATCTTAGTAAAGAATGGTTACGACATCGTAGGTGTCATCACCTCTACTGATAAAAAAGGTGGAAGAGGTGGAAAAAAAATCATCGAATCAGCTGTTAAAAAATATGCGGTTGAAAAGGGACTGAAAGTTTTGCAACCTAAAAATTTGAAAGCACCTGAATTTATTGAAGAGTTGAAAAGTCTTCAAGCAGATTTGCAAGTGGTGGTCGCATTTAGAATGTTGCCAGTCGTTGTTTGGGATATGCCACCGATTGGTACTATTAATTTGCATGGTTCACTTTTGCCTGCTTATCGAGGTGCTGCACCGATTCATTGGGCAGTTATCAACGGTGAAAAGGAAACTGGTGTAACTACATTTTTCTTGCAACATGAAATTGACACAGGGGATATGTTGATGCAAGAAAAGATGCCGATCGGAGCAGACGATACAACTGGTGAGGTACATGATCGAATGATGGAATTAGGAGCAAAAGTGGTTTTAGCTTCTGTCAAAAAAATAGAAAGTAAAGATTATGAATTGCAACCTCAAGATAATTCCAAGGTCAGCAAAGCGCCAAAAATTCATTCTGAAACTTGCGAGATCAATTTCGATCAATCCAATGATAAAGTTTATAATTTCATTCGAGGCATGAATCCCTTCCCTAGTCCATGGACAACCCTGGATGGGAAAAAATTAAAAATTTATAAAGTAAAAAAAGGAGTGGATGCACCTTTGAATGAACCTGGGAATTTTACGACCGATGGAAGAAAGTATTTGCGATTTTTTACGCTCGACGGATTTATTGAGGTGGAAGAATTACAATTGCAAGGAAAGAAACGAATGTCAATTAAGGATTTCTTGAATGGGTATCAATTTGAATCTTAAGGGATTTTTTTTGCCCTACCAATGTCCGTAGAGGCAAGTCATATCTTGTCTCTACGGTCAATAAACTTTTTTTCCAATCCAACTCCAAGCAATCCCCCCAAAGTATAACACACCAAATCACTCCATAAAAAACCGTTTCCTAAAACTAATTTCCCAAAAGTCGTATTCCTTATTTCATTTAACCAATCTACCCGAACCAACTGACTGATTTCAATGGCAAAACAAATCGCCATCGCACCTAACAATACTTTTACATAACTCATTTTTGGAAATAAAAAACCAATAATCCAGTAATACATCAAACAATATAAGAGATCACCCAAGTAGGGATAAATCAACATTGGAATAAATCTTGATCTCGAAAATAATCCTACTCCAATCGTCAAAATGATCAAAAATAAATAGTGAATTCTGTTGCGGGAAGTTTTCATTTTTTTAAGATTT
>JBGCCY010000276.1:0-12645 GCA_045104975.1 Saprospiraceae bacterium | reverse complement strand
AGACAAGGCATGCCTTGTCTCTACTTATACGGGAATGTTAATCTTAAAAAACTATGGTTTTATTAGAGCCGTTTTTCCACCCTTCTCCAAATTTTTCATAAAATAATCCATCATCATCAAGTATAAATGACGACGTGTATTATCTCCTTCATAGATTCCATGCGATCGATTTGGATAAGGCATCACTTGAAATAATTTATTGTGTTTGATAAGTTCATTCATCAGCACTTCTGCATTTTGATAGTGAACATTATCGTCAGCAGTTCCATGAACTAACAATAAATTTCCTTCCAGATTCTTAGCATAAGTTAATGGTGAACCTTCCACAAAATCTTCTTTGTTTTCCCAAGGCACTCCCATGTATCTTTCCTGGTAAATATTATCATACAATAATTGGTTGGCAACTGGTGCAACCGAAATTCCAGTTTTGTAAATTTCTGGATACCGAAATAATAAATTTAAAGTCATAGAACCACCACCGCTCCAGCCCCATACACCTAAACGATCTGCATCAACAAAATCCCATTTTTGAATTTCCTTTGCAGCCATGGCTTGATCTCTAGAATTGATCACCCCAATTTTTTGATAAATACTTTTTCGCCACTCTCGACCTCGGGGAGAAGGTGTTCCTCGATTATCCAAAGTCATCACGATATAACCTTTTTGGGTAAGCATTTGATGATATAAATTTCCATCCCATTCATCTTTTGCGGTCTGTCCCCAAGGTTCTCCGTAAACATAAAAAATAACTGGATATTTTTTACTTGGATCAAAGTCATGAGGCTTCATCATATAGCCATCCATTTCAACGCCATCTTCGGTTTTTACTCTGAAAAATTCTTTAGGTTTAGTCGCCAAAGCATCGAATACTTTTTTATATTTTTCATTGTCGTACAATAATTTTATACGTCGATGATGGGGCAAACTAATTAACTCTTTCATCGGAGGTGTATTCGCATTGGAGAAAGTGTGGAAGGCAAATTTCCCACCAGGTGCAATTTGATAGCTATGCGTACCTACTTGATTATCAGGACTTAAGCGTTCTGCTTTCCCTTGTTTCTTTAAAGAAGAACGATACAAATATCTTTGTGTTGGATTGTCTGGTGAGGCAATAAAATAAACCCAACCACCTTTGATGTCAATTTCTTGAATCGAAATTACATCGTAGTTGCCAGGAGAAAGCAGGGTCTCTTTTTTACCATCTTTTGAAATGGAATAAAGATTTTGCCAACCATCCTTTTGGCTTGTCCACGTGAAAGATTTCCCTTGATCTAACCATAACCAATCGTCAGGTTCTACCGCATCAATCCAAGCAGTTTCGATCTCCGTATGTATATTGTTAGAAATGCCAGTTTTGATATTTGACCACCAAAGTTTTAAAGTATTTTGTTTACGATTTATTTGTTGAGACAGGAGATGTTTGCTGTCTTCTCCCCACATCATTCGAGGTAAATAATTTTGGATTTGATCGCCTGGAATATCCATCCATTTGGTTTTACCACCTGTGGTAGCCACTACTCCAATTTTGCAAGAAGAAGGATCTTCTCCCACTTTTGGATATTGTACAGGAATGGTTTGAGAATAAATCGAATCAGTATTATTTATCATCAAAAAGTTTCTGATATTCTTTGCATCGACTTGCCAGTAGGCAATATTTTTTCCATCAGGACTCCAACGAAAACCATCTCGACAACTAAATTCTTCTTCATAAGCCCAATCAAAAGTTCCATTTATTAAAGTGGTCGAACCATCAAAAGTTAACTGCTTAACTGCACCAGATGAAATCTCTTCGACATAAACATTGTGCTCGCTGACATAAGCAACTTGATTATCATTTGGAGAAAATTTTGCGAACATCAAAGAAGAAGATTTTAAATTCTTGCCTAATTGGTGCAACCGTCCACTTTTTAAATTCAAGACCCAATAATCACCTTTAGTATGATATCGCCAAACTCTTGTAGTGTTCGTGAAAATCATTAATTGTTTTTTGTCATGCGACCAAATATAATTGGAGATGCTGAGCGGTCTTTTTTCTCCTGTAGGAATTAATTTTTCCGCTTCTACCAAAACTGTTCGATTTCCCGTTTTAGTTTCATAGGAAACGATGTCTCGACCTTTTTTGTACTTTTCTGATTTTTCCAAAGTGGTGTAAGCTTTTCCATCTTCCATCCAGCGAGCCTGCCCAAAATAATCCATTTGGAAATCTCCAGATTCATAAATTCGATCGATAGAAAGCCAACGCTTATCTTCTGGTTTTTGGGAAAAAATAAAAATAGGAAAGAAGATTAAGCAACTAAAAATGATTAAGTTTTTCGTCATTATTTTTTTGATTTAAAATTTTCTAAGAAGAAGTATTTAGATTTTTAAAGACAGTATTTAAAAAGGGAAGTTGCGGATAAATATTGGAAAAAGAAAATCGAATACTAGAGGTAGTATTCGATTTTCTTTTTTGAATCATGATCCAGAAAGAGGAGGAGTTGAGGTAGATTCTACAAAAAAATCTCGATCTGTCTCAGGAGGTAAAAAATAATCACCAGGAGCAGCATTTAAGTTTCCATGATGCAAGTAAGCAAGTACCCTTTCTCTAATCACAGTTTTTACCAACTGACCATTCGAATTTTGATTTTCTTCAACTCTCCAAGCAAATTTATCTGGATTGTTTACAGTTGCTTTTATTTCATCGATGAGTGATTGGTCAGATGGAATTGGGTCAGATTCATGGTCAATTATTGTTTCTACTCCATTAATAGTTCCTGTAATTTCATAAGTTAGAATAGTTTCTTCATCAGATGTATTTCGAGAAATAGAAATACTTGTAGGTTCAAAATTATTTTCAGCAAAAAATTCAGCAAGGGCTATTTCCGCTTGCGCAAGATTTTGAGGAACATCTAAAGAAATTGATTGTTCGAATCGATAAAGCCGTTGTCCTTGTTGATTTATTACTCCATCTCTTAGAGCTTCTTCAGGTGTTCTAGGATCAAGTGCAATTAATGCATCTACCATTTCTTCTCTTTGAGTATCAGATAAATGATCATAAAGTGTATCTACTTCAGGCCTTAAATCTCCTGCCGTAAAAAGTGCCGTTCCAGTATGTTGAAACATGGGCCCAGTCATAAATTCATAAGTGCCAGCAATTTCACCTTGCATTGCTGCGGTAGGAGTGTATCTCGTTCTTTCAGCCTCGATTGCTGCTGCTCTATTTTCCACGGCAACTTGACGAATTCTTCTTGCTTCTCTAATTTTCTCCAACGCAGTGTCTCTTTCATCTCCTTGTAATTGAGGATTTAAAGGTGAAGGGATAGGAGGTAATTCAGGTAGGTTTTGCTCAAATTCTGCGATATGTTCATTCATCGCTTGGGAAGTACCTTGTTCTATTTCATCAAGATCAAAATTATAATTTTGTTCGTGAGTTGGCGCACTAACCGTTCCCTGTCCATTGAATGCTTGATCAATTAATTCCACAATTTCCCGATTTCGTCCTAGGTCACATCCTTTAATTTTAATTCTTGTTTGATCATCAACTTGAGTTGTAACAGTAGGAAGAGAAGAAGATCCTGAGTCAGGATTTAGTGCATCTCTTAATTCTGTGACATCCATTCCTGGAGTGGTATCAGCTGAATCCAATTGGAGAGATGATAATCTTCCATCTTCGTTGGCATGAGAAACAATAATAATATTCCCCAAAGGTTCGGTAAAAGTTGTAGTTAAATGAGTTAAGATATTTCTTAAGTTTCGGATATCGACATCATTTACAAAAGTTGCATTTGGAAACCTTGCCCGATAAAACCTTGTTGCTCCTTCAAAAAAATCTCCATTATCAGTTCCCATAATATAAACTACATCTTGCCGTGGAGCAGGAGTAGGAGCAGTCGCGGGTGGAGCTGCTGCTGCCTGTCGTTGAATTTTTTGATGACCGTCGCTCTGCTGTACAACGTGTGTTAACTCATGAGCTAACAAATGTTGTCCTGCAAAAGAATTCGGATTGTATTGACCTTTATTAAAATAAATATCAGACCCATGAGTAAATGCTTTTGCATTTAAACTTTGATTCATTTGGTTGGCTTGATTTCCTGTATGCACTTTTACTTTGCTAAAATCATAACCTATTTTTTTACTCATCATGCTATTCGAATCGGCAGAAAGAGACGTTCCTGTTCCTTTGGATTGAGCTAATTGATTCGTCAAGGTAGGACTTGCTGAGGTATCACCTTTTTTCCCAGATTTCATGATTTGTGGTTGGACGGGAGCACTTTGTTGTTTTACTTTTGAGTTAGCTTCTTGTTTTATTTTACTATTGGGTGATTGCATAACTGAGTCAGCAACAGCGTCAGCTTCTTGTTCCAAACTATCATTAGGTTGACCGATGGATAGTTTGGGCTGGATGGTTGGTTTGGAAAAAAAAGAAGATTGATGGGTTGGTTCAGATGAAAAATAATTTCCATTTTTTTGGAAAAATGGTTTTGTAGTTGAAGTGTTTACTGCCTCATTTTTTTTGGAGGAGTTTGTTTTCATTTTGATATGGTTTTAAAAGTTTCATATCAAAAATAATAAAATATTTAGTCATTTCCTAAAAGTTGAGAATTGGATGTATGGATTATTTTGTCGTTTTGTGAAAGATTGCTGATGGAAGGTAGAATAGAAATAATCCTATGAAAATCTTGTTTTTTTCAATAAAGTATCTCTCTCGAGCCATTTAGAAATATGGTATTTAACTCTTGTATTTTATTTTAACCAAATAAAGAATTAACAAGATTGTAACATTTCGAAAAATCAAATCGTCACCTAATTGAATTTAAAAATGTAATAACCTTAGTTTAAGTTTCATCCAGAATTTGTCAAATAGATTTTTATTTGTCTTCAGAACACGGTTTTGTCGCAACAGAAATTTCTATGTCAAATTTTGAATTAAAAATTATACTTCGAGTTATTTTCCATCATTAAAATAAAATCGAAAATGAAAAACATCCTTTTAACCATCTCGTTTCTTTTCTCTTTTTTTATCATAAATGCGCAAAACGGAATCATCAAAGGGCAGCTTGCTGATGAAAAAGGTACTGTCTTAGAATATGCAAATGTATTGTTATTGAATCCTTTGGATTCTACCTTAATTAAAGGAGTAGTAACTAATTTAGATGGAGGATTTATTTTCGAGGAGGTGGAAAAAGGAAGTTATTTAGTTTCTGCTTCTTCAGTTGGTTTTAATGAAAGCTATTCAGAATTGATTAATTCCAATGGTGATGAAATTTCGATTAATCCTTTAATATTGACACAGGGATTGGAGTTGTCAGAAGTTACGGTTACTATCAAAAAGCCTTTTATCGAAATGAAAGCTGATAAAATTGTAGTAAATGTCGAGAATAGTACCGTCAACTCAGGAAACTCTGCGATCGAAATTTTACAAAAATCTCCTGGGGTAATTATTGACAAAGACAACCAGATTAGCTTGCGTGGAAAGCAAGGCGTGCTTGTGATGATAAATGGTAAAAACCAATATCTAACAGGCGAGGAGTTAACTCGATTATTAGAATCGATGCCAGCTGAAAATATTCAAAGCATAGAGATCATTACTAACCCTTCCGCAAAATATGATGCAGAAGGAAATGCTGGAATCATCAATATTAGATTGAAGAAAAATAATAATATAGGTTTCAATGGTGCGGTGAATGCAGGAATTCGAAAAGGACAAAAATTAAGTTATAATACTGGATTGAATTTTAATTACCGGTCTAATAAAATCAATATTTATGGATCAGGAAGTATGAATGAATGGGCTGGATTTCAGGATTTGGTGATTAAAAAAGTGATCCCATTTAATGAAGGGGAAACTACGTTTGACCAAAACTCTGATATGACTGATAATGAAAGAAGTTACAATACGAGATTGGGAATAGACTATAATCTTTCAGATAAAACTACGATTGGAGTTTTATATAATTTCAATGAAGAAAATAATGTTTGGAATAATGATAACCGAACTGAAATTACTGGAACGAACACTCCAGGATTTAATATTCTAAATGTGATTGGAAAGAATGAAGGATTTTGGAATCAGCATTCTATTAATTTTAATGCGGTACATAATTTCGATGACAAGGGGACAAGTTTGACTTTTGATGCGGATTATTCATTATACCAAAGTGACTTTGAGAATACTTACGATAATGATTACTTGGATGAAAATAATGAAATGGTTTTGGCTCCGTTTATGTTGAGAAACTTTGAGCAATCGGATATTGATATTTTTGCAACTCGACTTGATTTCACCAAATCATTTGAAGCAGGTTACAATCTAGAATTAGGGGCAAAGTTATCTATGGTAACCACAGATAATGATACCAAATTTGAAGCCTTAGAAAATGGAAACTGGGAGAACCAAACCAATCGAAGTAACAATTTTGTATATGATGAAAATGTTATGGCGGCCTATGCTAATGTTTCTAAATCTTTTGGTAAAATAAATATTCAAGCAGGTCTTCGAATGGAACATACCAATAGCGAAGGAAACTCTGTGACGCTCGAAAGTTCTGTTCCGAGAGAGTACACCGATTTTTTTCCAAGCTTAAGTTTATCACATACCATAGGAGAAAAACATAGTCTTAGTTATAATTATTCTAGAAGAATAAATCGACCAAGCTATCAAGACTTGAATCCATTTATCGGATATTTGGATGACTATACTTTTAGTATCGGAAATCCATTATTGAATCCTCAGTACTCCAATTCGTTTGGAGTAAATTATGGTTTTGGAAATTCGTTTTTTGTATCTGCAAATTATAGTCGTACCAAAGATGCGATTACCGAAGTAATAGAACAGTTTTCATCTGAAAATAAAACTTTCCAAACAACTATAAATTTGGATAATTATAATTCAGCAAGTTTGACGCTTTCTAAAAGTATTCCATGGAAAGAAATTGGCGTGACCCGAATTAATTTGACTAGTTTTTATAATGATTTCCAATCGAGTATTCCATCTGGAACTTTGGATAATCAAAATGTTGCCTACCATATTTACATTGGGAATGAATTTAATTTACCAGCAGATATTGTTTTTGAATTGAGTGGAACTTATCAATCGAATGTAACTTTTGGGATGTTTGATATAAAACCTCAATATGGTCTTGACCTTGGTTTTTCAAAAGAAATTTTAAAAGGAAATGGAAGTGTCAAAATTGGAGTAGATGACATTTTTTATACTCGAAGAAATGAAGTTTTTGTGAGACAGGATGATATTATTTTGGATGTTTTTCAAAGGAATGATACTCGAAGAGTGAAGGCAAGTTTTAAATATAAATTTGGAAATAATAAATTGAAAGGTGTTCGAAGAAGATCCTCCGCTACGGAAGATGAGAAGTCGAGAATAAAAGGGTAGGGGATTTTTTCGTCCATCGTCAACTAAAAAAAACATCCATTTACATTGATTTGTAAATGGATGTTTTTATGTAACAATATACTTACATAGTGAATAGTTGATCCATTTTGTTCTTTGAAATGGAGTTTTTTTTGATGAAAATTTCATTAAACATGGAAATGCTAGAATTCGTAAAGTAATTTTAATACTCGCCAAAATTTCAAAACCATAATTCGATTCTTCCCAAATAAGGTTAATTACTATCAGGAATACTCAATTCCATAAATAATTTGTCCTGATCAATTTGTTGTTCCATAAAAGGAAAACTTACTTGGAAAGTACTTCCTTGTCCTTCTTCAGATTGAATGATACAAATGTCTCCATTCAATTTCCCAATCATTTTTTTACAAATACTTAATCCTAATCCTGAACCAGAATAAGTACCTCGGTCATTAAGTCTTTTAAACATTCCAAAAACTCGATCTTGAAACTGTGGAGCGATTCCAATTCCATTGTCTTTGAATTGAAAGAAATGAGTTTTATTCTGTTCGAAGTAAGTAACCTTAATCAAAGGAAAAAGGCTTTCATTATATTTTAATCCATTCTCAATTAAGTTTTTGAAAACTAAGAATAGAAATAATTTATGGGTTTTTACGGTAGGCAAATTATGGAAAGTTACTTTGCCTTTTTTTTCCATCAGTAAGATGGAAACAGATTCTACAATGTCATTCATCATCCCCTGAATGTTAGCATCTTCTGCTGGTTTTTTAGCATCGTTCCCAATTTTTTGAAATACCGAAACATCTTCAATTAATTGATGTAATTGTTTTCCACTATTTCCAATAATATTTAAGTATTCACCAATCTTGGATTCCGCACTAATTTTCTTTTTTGCCAAGGTGCTAAATCCAACTATACTTCTGAGCGGTTCTTTTAAATCATGGGAAAGGATTTTATTAAATTGATCTAATTCCTCATAAGATTTGCTCAACAGATTATTAGCATTTTCTAAATCTTTGGTTCTTTTTTCTACCTCTTCTTTAAGTCTTAAATTATATTTTCTTTTTTGGAAAAATGCTCCAAACACTACAAGCAATCCAAATAGAAATAAGGTGGCGATCGCATATAGAAATTTATTTTGAGAATTTTTTTGAGATACTTGAACTGCTAGGACATGGTTTTCTTTTTCTTTTTGGTCTGAGTCAAATTTTATTTTTAAAAATGCTGTTTGTTGCATTTTCTTTTCATTTGCCATACTATCTTTAATAGTATTTGCCTCGACCATATATTGATATGCTTTTTTAAAATCTCCTAATTTTTCAGATGTTTCGTGAGCTTCTTTATACCATTCTAAAGTATTTAGCAATGACTCTTTATGATCTTCAGCAATAAACCCTTCGTAGATAGTTAAGGCCTTTTCATGTTCTCCTTGTGCATTTAAAATAGAGGCTTCAAATTCCTTACAGAAGTCTAACTCCGTTTTACTTTGTAATTCGGTAGCGACCTGAAAGGCTGAATTATAAGCATTTTGAGCAGCAAAAATTTTATCTCTTTTGAGAGCAATTTCACCTTGATTTAGGGTAAAAGAAATTTTAATTGATTTCTGATATTCGTCAATAGAATTAAGCCCCATGTCATTGTAGAAACTTGCTTTTTCATAATCTTTTTTCTGAATGTAAAGATTAGATAATTCCAAATACGTGTAGGCTAAATCTTTTTTATCTTTGAAAAAATCCTGTTCTATTTTATTAGTTTTTAAAAAATATTTTTCACTATTTTCATAATCTTTTTCACCTACAAAAAGCTGCCCCAAAGAATAAAGTGCTTGAATTGAAAGAAACGTATCTTTTTGTTCTTCTGCCTTTTCTAGTAATTTATAGTAAGATTTTTGAGCGAATTCAAGATCTCCAAGATGCATTAAAATATAACCTTCCGTATAATAATACTCATTCTTTAATTTTTGAGAAATATCCTTTATCTCGATTAGATGTTTAGTGTCTTTTAACAACTGATAAGCTTTGATATAATTAAGTTGACTTAATTCATAATCAATCATTTTGATGGAAAAAGATAACTGGGTATTCTTAGATAATTCGAGACCTTTAGATAAGAGTTTTTTGGACTCCTCAATATGGAAAGTTAATTTTTGATGATCTTCATAACAATATTTATAGATAGAATCTAAGTGCATGTTGAACATAGTAGAATCTGGAGTATCCTCAAGAATTGAATCAGAGAAATTATTTTCTTGACCAAATAATGTTACTATTGCTATTGTTTGAAAAACTAATATTAACCAAATTTTATTTTTCATTTTTAAAATAGAGTTATATGGATTTTTATTTTAAAAAGGCGTAGTGCAGTAGATTGTAGAAAAAAGATGGGGATATAATGTTACATGAGGCTTAAGTGAATTTCAATTGTTCTACGGTTGAATTTGCAATAAGTATTCCAATAAGTTGATTTTATACCCCAAAAAAAGAGAGACTACTAATTGCTTGATTCGCATAAATAATTATTCTGTAGATAATGTTTATTCTGGTATTAGAATATTTAATTTTACTGAATGAAATTAATTTAAATGAACGAAAGAAAAAGAATTCCAATTCTTGATACATTAGTCGATGGATGTAGAATGTTGCCTGAAACGATTCAGGGGATTTTATTTTTCATAGCAGGAATGTCAATATATTCCACTCCCTATTGGCTTTGGTTAGGTATTCGGAATTTTATTTTAATTGTTATAATCATTGAAGTAATACTCATCTTAATATTAGCGCAGAAGAATTTTGTTTTTAGAAGAATTTCTAAAATTGAAAATGCCATTTCTCATGGAATAGTTTGGCTTAAAACTAAGCAAGATGCAGCTACGATTTTAAGGTATTTTATTTTTAGTTCTATTTTATTTTTGATTGGTATTTTGGTTTATTCTAGCGTTGAAAATGAGCAGCTATTATTAGGTTACAGTTTAGTTTGTGTGTTGTATTTTCTAAAAGGATTATTTTATGTTCCGCTTGTTCAGGTGAAAATAATTGAAGACGAGCAGATTCAATTTATCAATGATTTTAATGGGAAATGTGTTGATTTTAAATTTTATGAAATCCAAAAAATAGAAATTCAAGAAAAGAATATTAGGATTTTTACAAACGATCAAACGAGTGATTTCAAAGTCTATTTTTATAAAAAAGAAGGTCGAATGAGATTGAGGAAATTTTTAGAATGGTATTTACCCAAAGCAGAAATTCGATAGAGTAAATTTAAAATAATAACAAAAGAAATATTTCGATTTTAATTCAGTTCTGAAAACAAAAAATTAGCTAAAGTCATGAGAACAATTTCAATTCTACTTTTTACCATTATTTTATTTTTTAGTTGCAAACCAGATGATGAACCTGCGTTCGAAGGAGATGTAATATTGACCATTGAAGGAGAATTATTTTATCCACTTCTAGGAGATGGCGTTTTTTTGAGTGATAAAAATGGAGAAACACTTGTTTGCAAAATGTTTGATTCTAGTGATCCAATTGAGCTTCGAAATAGAATTCCAATGACTGATGATTATTTCGATTTAAATATTTTGACCTACAAGAGTAATTCAAATAATTCCATTAAAATCGAAACTTACCCGAATGTTCAAACTGATAAATGGCGATATAAATTAAATCTCTCTTCCAATAATTCTGAGCCTGTTGGACAAGTTGTTTTCTTGGCTGATGACTTAGTTGATAATATCGAATATGGAATAATAAATGGCAGTAATTCCGTTATCACTTCTTTTGCAAATTTAAAAGATGAAGGATTTGCCCTTGCTAAATTCTGGATAACGGAAGGCTATATTTTTCTTCGATTAAAATTAATAGGGGAGGATCAATATCGATATATTGAATTTAACAACCTATCAGATAACGATACCATTCAATTAGATATTCAAAATTATCCTATTGGTTTTTTAGAAAATTTAATTTCTAATCAAGCTGATAGTATCAGAGTGAGAAATTTGACTGGGCTAAATAATAATTTAAACTTCAATAATTCAAGTGGCATATTTAGCCAAAATGGAACGATCAATAATTACCGTTTTCCTACAGGAAAAGTCTGGTATCCTGAAGGTGTTTTTGAATCTTTCTATGTGGCCTTAGAAGTTTTTAGGGATTCATTTTATTTGTACAAAGAGCATAAAGGCCAAGCAGTTTATGATTATTCACCTACTTTACCAGAGTTGAAAATTGAAGGATCTGGAGTGAATTCTTTTAGAGCAAAATCAGCTGTTTCTGATCCAGATTTTCTTTCTGTCACTTGGATAGTTAATAATCCACAGGGAAATATAGAATGGAAGGTTTTTCAAAAAGCGGAGGATCCCGATTTTTTAAAACTACCGAAAATTCCAACCTGTATTTTACCTAATCAAAATTGGTTTTCAAGATCTGATTTTAGATTGAAGTCGATTGATAGTTATAATTATGAAAACTTTAATTCTTATGATGAATATATTGATTCAAGGTATGGAAATTCTCCTGGAGGAGAATATAATGAACTAATATTGATAGGCGGAGATTTTGAAAGAAAATCGTTGCTAATAAATTAGTGTTATTATTCCAGAATCCTTTCTATTTATTATTGAAATATTTCTTTGTACTTTTGCCGCCTAAAAAAAATATATATGATTTTAGTAGAAAATATAGCGGTAGAATTTAGTGGACATACTTTGTTTAAAGATGTGAATTTTGTCATCAATCCAGATGACAAGATTGCTTTGATGGGAAAAAATGGAGCGGGTAAATCCACCATGATGAAGATCATTGCAGGTGTCGATAAACCTACTCATGGGAATATTCAAAGACCAAAAGAAGCTGTTATCGCTTACCTTCCGCAGCACTTGTTGACGGATGATGATTGTACCGTTTTCGAAGAAACTTCTAAAGCGTTTGGGAAGGTTTTTGAGATGCGAGATGAGATGGAACGACTGAATAAAGAACTCGAAACACGAACTGATTACGAATCAGATGCCTACATGAAAATCATTGATAAAGTGACGGAATTGGGAGATGTTTACTACCAACTGGAAGATGTAAATTATGATGCCGAGGTAGAAAAAACGTTGCAAGGGCTTGGTTTTAAAAGAGAAGATTTTCATCGTCCAACATCTGAATTTAGTGGTGGTTGGAGAATGAGAATTGAGTTGGCGAAAATCCTTTTGCAAAAACCTGATTTGATTTTGTTGGATGAGCCGACGAATCATATTGATATCGAATCGGTGATTTGGTTGGAAGATTTTTTGATCAATAAAGCAAAGGCAG
>JBGCCY010000275.1:0-39207 GCA_045104975.1 Saprospiraceae bacterium | reverse complement strand
CAATTTTGGATTCGTGTGGCGTTTGTTTAGTTCCAACCGATCCGAATTTCAACCAAAATTGTACTGATTGCGCGGGAGTCATTAATGGAAATGCAGTTTTGGATTCCTGTGGCGTTTGTTTAGTTCCGACCGATCCGAACTTCAACCAAAATTGTACTGATTGCGCGGGAGTCATTAATGGAAATTCTATCTTGGATTCCTGTGGCGTTTGTTTAGTTACAACCGATCCGAACTTCAACCAAAACTGTACTGATTGCGCGGGAGTCATTAATGGAAATTCTATCTTGGATTCGTGTGGCGTTTGTTTAGTTCCGACCGATCCGAACTTCAATCAAAATTGTACTGATTGCGCGGGAGTCATTAATGGAAGTTCTATCTTAGATTCCTGTGGCGTTTGTTTAATTCCAACCGATCCGACCTTTAATCAAAATTGTACAGACTGTGCGGGAGTCATTAATGGAAATTCTATTTTGGATTCCTGTGGCGTTTGTTTGCTTCCGACCGATCCGAATTTCAACCAAAATTGTACTGATTGCGCGGGAGTCATTAATGGAAATGCAGTTTTGGATTCCTGTGGCGTTTGTTTGCTTCCAACTGATCCTACCTTTAATCAAAGTTGTGTCGACTGTGCAGGAGAACTCAATGGATTATCTGTGATAGATTCCTGTGGCGTTTGTTTGCTTCCAACTGATCCTACCTTTAATCAAAATTGTGTGGAAACAATAGAAGTATTTATCCCTAATACTTTTTCTCCAAACAATGATGGGAATAATGATGATTTCCGAGTTTACACAAATGAAAATATTGAAGCAAAGATCAATAGGTATTTAATTTTTAGCCGATGGGGCGAGTTACTTTTTGAAGCGAATGATTTTCCAATTTCTTCTACTCAACAATGGTGGGATGGAAAATTTAAAGGTAAACAAATGCAAACGGGGGTTTATATTTTTTATATTGAAGTTGAATTCGCTAATGGAGTTTCAAAAAAATACCAAGGTGATTTATTCTTGCAAAGGTATTAGAGCTTGTTGCGACAGTAAATTTGACTAAAAGGTTCCTTTTTTAATCAATGAAATAATTTTTTTAAACTACTTCCAAAAATCCTCGTTACATTTGCAGAGCCAATTCATATTTACTTATTTAGTATAAAACATATCAAAGCATGTACACCACTATTGCTATAGCCATTATTACCGGACTTATCGGTTTTGTTATTGGAAAAAACTTAAAAACGAAAAGTGATCAAAACTGGAAAAGTCAATTTAATGAATCCAGCAGAGAGCTAAAATCAATCACCAAAAAGCACCATAAGGAACAGAAGAAGAATCAACAACTAGAAAGAAATCAATTAAACTCTCAAGAAAAAATACAAGCGGTCGAAGAAAAATATATTCCACTCAATGAATCGCTTTCCGAACAACTTCAAACTGCTCAAACTGAATTACTTACTCTTCAAAATAGTTTTGACAAACTTACCTCAGATCATACTTACCTCACTCACCAACAAAGAAAACAAAAAAAAGAAAAAAGTCGACTCAATGATAAATACGCTACCGATCTTAAAGCTAGTAAAGGTTGGGCAAATCGAAAGGTTAGCCTCGATAACGAAATAGCTAATCTAAAAGAAAGGTTATTGGCTTCCATGAATGAAACCAAAGTACTCCAAAAAAAGATCGATGCTCAAGTAGAGAAGATGCAGGAAGTCAGCAAGTTTGCCAAGGAATTTAGGATCATGAAATCCGAAAATCGTAAACTGAATAAAGACCTTGCTTATTGGGAACAAAAACAATTTGAGACTAATCATGAATTGGCTACCACAGTAAAAGAAATTGAAACTATAAAAAGCGAACGAGAAGAATTAGTGCTAAGATTCAAAGGTGCACAAATTCAAAAAGAAAATATGATGAAGAAAATTGAGGAGTTTAAAACCAAATTTGTGAATGTGAATAATCTCTATCATGAATTGAAGGGGAAGAGTAATTTGAATTAAAAAAATAGAGTTTACTACAAAACTGAAAGAAGTTTTATTTGATCATCGAAGTTCAAATTGATACCTTGCCAGAGTACCATGTCATTAAGTTAAGGGTTGTTGAATATTGGATATTCGTTTTCTTAACTTAATGACATTGGGTCAGAGCAAAGAAGTTAACAACTATTTAATATCCTTTTTTCTATTTTGAAAAACCCCTAAAATCGTAAAGCCTAAGAAAACCAAAACACTAATCGTTCCACTCACTTGATACCAAGTATCAGCACTCCCACCACTATCTTTTACTATCTTGAATTTTTTAATAAACATTGGAAATGAGAATGGAAAATATTGTCCATAATGACTGTTAGAAGCAAAAATTAAAAATCCAATTATAAATCCTACTAATCCAATTCCGATAGGAAGAATAAAATTTTTAGATTGTAAACTCAACCAATACTGAAAACCAATCACTCCCAATAACGATAAGAACAGTTTGAATATATTTTCCAAAAACTCCCGTAGGTTAGGCGTATAATATCGAAATTCAAATTCTGGATACAGGAAGTCCACTAAATACGCTGAAGCAATTGCAACAAAAAAATAAATACCTAAAGCAATGAGAAATAACAATACAATTACAAACAATTTGGAAAGATAAATTTCCGCTCTTTTTATAGGTAAGGTATATAAAAACTTCCATCCATTCGACTGAATTTCCAAATGACAAATATAGGTAATCATCAATATCATAAATGGTAACATGATAAAAATGGAATTGGCTGCAAAGCTTATATTAAGAAATGATTCCCACGGATTGACATCTAATTCAACTACTCCAATTACATTAATCATATAAACTGCTGATACGATTATTGAGGTAATTATTCCCGCCAAAATAACTAACCAAATGATTGGCGTATTTTTTATTTTATACCATTCGGCTATGATTGATTGTTGCATGGGCGTTAGTTTATGGTATTTAAAAAGATTTCTTCCAAATCATTTTTTTGAGGACTGACTTCATAGATTTTAATATTCTGATCCGCAACTTGGCTAATGATGGCAGCGATATGATTTCTATCCTTCACTCTAATCGAAATGGTTTCGGCATCCATTATTTTCACATTTTCGTTTTTCTGTAACAATATATTTACGGCATTGACATCAGAGGTTTTCATCTCAATCGTTAAGCTTGATTGTCTCAGATTATTTAACTCCTCCATCGTTCCTTGAAATTTAAAATTCCCTTTTTCAATGATCCCAATATGAGTTGCCATTTTTTCTACCTCAGAAAGTAAGTGACTGGAAAGAAAAATAGTTTTCCCTACTTGATTTAATTGAATCATTAATTTTCGGAACTCCATAATTCCTATTGGATCAAGTCCACTCGTCGGTTCATCCAAAACCAATAATTCTGGATCACGCAACAATGCCATTGCTAAACCTAATCGTTGCTTCATTCCTGTAGAGTATTTCTTAGCAACTTTTCTAGCATCATTGGTCAGATTTACCATTTCTAAAACTTCCTCTATCTTTAAAAAGGGAACACGCAGATATCGGCAAGCGATTTTTAAATTATCAAGACCACTCAAATGTTGATAAATGGAAGGAGCTTCAATGAGTGACCCGACCCTTTTGAAAATTTCTTCTCGATTTTCTAACAATGGTTTTCCAAAAATAGAAATATCACCAGATTGAGATTGAAGCAAGCCCAAAAGAATTCTCATGGTGGTCGTTTTACCTGCTCCATTATGACCTATAAATCCAAAAATAGAAGCAGCTGGAACTTCAAGATTTATATCTTGAATAAATGGTTTATCTTTGCTGTAAGCAAAATTTAAACCTCTGATGGAGATTAAATTTGATGGTTTTGACACAGGTTATTTATTTTGAGAATGTTTGGTAAGCAGGGTTATCAGTTTTTTAATTATATATTTATGATTGCCCTCTTTCGTGAAATTGATGCCAATAGACGCATTGAATTCAGGAAGATAAATGGCGTATGAATTCCAAAATCCGCCATGCATATAAACCTCTTTTCCAAAAATAGAAACTACATGAAACCCATATCTATAATCTAAATTCTTTCCTTTTTCGAGACCAGATTTGGTCAACATCAAATCAATGGTTTCTGGTTTTGAAAAGAATTCTTCATTGAATAATTTATAATAAAAACTAGCCATATCCTTTGTCGTAGAAACCAATCCACCTCCACCATACAAGTCAATTGAATTATCCCATTCAGTTAAATCTCTTCGATTTAAATATCTACGCACTTCAGTCAAATGAGTCGAAACAGTATCGTCCAATGATTGCAAATAAGTAGTATTCAATTCATTGTTATCATAATCCAACAGCATTCTCAAAGCACCACCTAAATTTTTCTGAGTCATTTTTTCCAAAATTTCTCCTAGCAAAATATAGCCTGTATCTGAGTAATGATATTTCTCACCGGGCGCACCAACAGGTTTTCCCCAAGCCATTGCACCTTTCAATTGCTCTGTCCTAGTCCATCTTTTTTTCGGGTTTTCGAGTGCAATGTTAATGTAGGTTCTACTACCAACGGCATAATCAAAAAGTCCACTTGTATGATTTAAACAATGTTTAATTAAAATTTTATCAGGATCATAACCACCTTTTAATAAAATATTCAAATGGTTTTTTGAAATGTATTGGCTGATTGGATCGTCGATGGACAAACTATCTTTTTCATGTAACAGCATGATCGAAGCTGCAACAAATGTCTTGGTGATACTTGCAATTCGAAATGGTTGACTTGGAACTAAAGCGGTATTTTTTTTCACATCAGAAACACCTGAATTTCCTGTCCAAGAAATTTCTACATCTGGAGCATAAACAGACAAACTTACCCCTTGAGTTGGATTTATAGTGGACGCAGTCAACTCATTGAGAAGTGATTGAAAATCTTTTTCAGCAGAATATGTACTAGATGTTTGGCAACCTAAAGTCAATAGGAATAAGCCGCCTAAAAAAATTAAAAAATTATTTTTTCGCATAAACATTCATCATTGTTTTATGCAAAAGTAAATTATTATGTAAGCATTGTATTGTAAAAATTCGTCAGTTCTTTTTACAATTTATCTTGGCCGATAGCTGGAGAAGCTAGGCAAATTCAGAATTTGTAGCGGAGTGTGTTGTGTAAATTTTTTCACCTCTTTGATAAAATGACTTTGATCGTAATAACCATATTTGGAAATATAATCAAACCAATCTTGATGTTCTGATTTAATTATATCCTCCAGACTCATTTTAAATCTTTTAAAAATAAAATATTTTTTAGGTGTCAGTCCAGTCTCTTTTTTAAATAATCGCTCCAGCGTGCTATAGGAATAATTCGTTAGGGTCATTAATTCTTTGATAGAACCAATTTTATATTGATTTAAAATATCTACTAAAAAACCTTCTTTTTTAGGATTGAGTTTTTTAAAAAACCAATCATTTAGAATTTCAAAAAACTGATTGTTTGGAGTAGTGACTAACTGATTTTGTAATTGATAAATATCATTTCCGAAAACTTCACTTGCATTAATTAGTGGTTGGGTGATCAAGTCTTGACTTGAATGCGAAACAAAAGGAAGCAAAGATGCCAAAGCATAACTTTTAAACCTGACCACAACGAAAGATTTTAAACCATTAAATTCCAGCAGTCCATTTTTAGATACGACTGTAGAAATAATTGGATGAGTTACTTTGTAAGTTTTACCATCATATAAATATTGAAAATAACCTTCTATAGGAATAACAAGCTCGGGCGTTATTCCTGGGTAACTATACATTGAAGTAGTATCATTGAATAACTCATTGACATTCTGAACTTGCCAAAAGTATTCGATATGTTTTGCTAAACCTTTTTCGGTTGGGTGAAAAATCTGTTCTACCTCAGTCATTATATTTTTTTATCAAAGAAAAGGAAAACAATAAGAAAGGATGTTTTTTATAGATAAAAGGAAAAAAAAATAATACTAAATAATTCTTGATTCGCTGTGTTTTTTGAGTGTAGGCAGATTCATTTCTTGTACAGAAGGAAAAAATATAACAAATAGAAAAGCCGCAAAACAGTTTTCTGTTTGCGGCTTTTTTATTTACTTAAACAATGAAGTGATTTACATTTTAATTACTTTAAAATATTTTTCAAAATCATTATTATACAATTTTACAATAAAAGTTCCAGCAGCATAATCACCTAATGAAATTATACTAGTTGAGTTATTTTCAAAATTCATCGTAGGATTACTTTGAATTAACTCTCCTAAACTATTATAAATTTCCATGCTTATGTTGCCTCCACTTGCAACCGCTTCATCTATTTCAATTACAAAATTTTCATTCGTAGGATTAGGATAAAGTTTTATATGATTCGATGAAATATTATCTACATCAATCACTACATCAAATTCAACTTCAATAGTTTCTTCATAGATACAAATTTCTGAAAGACCTTGGACGACAATATCATATGTCCCTGGAGGTAAGTTTTCAAAAACTAGATTACTAGTAAAAGTTATACCTCCATCGATGCTGATTTCATAAGCACCTATCCCATTAGATGGATCAATCGTAATAATTCCATCTGGTACATTCTCATCGCTTGCATTAGTCGTGGTTATATCTGCCGTAATGGTACAATCAATATCAGAAGGACAAAAGAATACTTCTGCTTGACTACCGAAATCACCATCATTAGTTAAAAGTGTTTCACCTAATGAATTTACAACTAAAAAATCTCCTTGACCAAAACCACAGCAAATACCATCACCATAGGAATCAAAGACAAATAGTTTGAAACATGAATTATAATCTACACAAATATTTTCTGTAAAAATTACATCATCTGACTCTAACTGTCCTTCTCCAACTAATATGTTGGCTACTTCATCATATAATTGCCAAGAAGTTTCCTCTGGATAATTATCTGCATTAATGATCAAGGTGAGGTAGTCAGAATCAGAATCTAAATCTGTCATTATTGAAGATGAATTATTATCCGTAATAGCATCTTGTGCTCCATTGACACTCAACAAATTTAAAGTGATGTCATTGCCAGTTGGCATAAGGTTCTCGGTGACCGTTATAGGGATTCCTATCTCAAGTAAATATGGAATATTAAAAGCATAATTAACCGTATCTACTGCTATTGAATTAACCACAACTTCAATGTCTGTACTACTGAAAGTTGATTCACCATAGTTTGATACTTTGGCTATTACCTCTACTTTATTATCACACCTCACTTCCTCCAGCTCGGTAATCAGTCCACCTTCTAAAAAATGTATTTTACTTATTACTGTGGCAAAAGTATCATTCCTACTATATCCATCAGTTGTATCTATCAAGACAACTTCAATGTTATAATCACCAAGCATAGAGAAATCTTGAGGAACCGTAAATTCGTATTCAGCTGAACTAAATGGACTCAATGTATCGCTGATCATGATAGTTTCTTCTAACTGTCCTCCTACATAAAGTGAAAGTTCAAAATCACTCATGTCTTTTAATCCTTGATTTTCAACCTTGGTCGTAACTAATTCAGCATCAGTCAAAGTCGAAGAAGTTACGGGGTCTGTGATTTCAACTACTGCTAAGTCACGTTCGGAATTAATTTCTGACCAAAATGAGACCCAAGGTCTTGCCTGTTTTATAATTAACTGATCCTGTGCGGTTACTTTATATTCTATGTCCATTCCAAAACCTTCTACTCCAACTACGTCATATAGAATCGCAAATTCATCATGGATCACTTGAAGGTAATCTCTCATCTGATCTAGATAAACCTCCTCCATCACTAACTCATCCGGAGCAACTAAATTAGAATACCTTAAAACAAAATAACCTTCAGCAGGATCTTGATTTAAAAGAATTTCTTCAGGAATAGAATTAGGATCTGGATTAGTAATCAACGATTCTCCAACCTGAGTATTCAAGTAAAAAGTATTCTGTGTATTAAAAATAGGGTCAATACTTATGCCTACTCCATTTGATTTTTCCTCTTCAAAATTTGGGTGACATAAAATTCCCATCGCAGCAATATATTGATCTACTCGGTAAAAGTCTCTTTCATCAAATGCTCTAAAGTTCCACATACTCGCATAGACTTGCTTGATGGATTTTGAAATATGTCCTTCATCTAAATGTTGAGTTTTAGACGTGTATAATCCAGCCCCACTAAATCCTGGTAAATCTTCATTATTCGTACTTGAACGACACCTGACGGCTGTTCCAACTGGAAAAGCATCATGCATTGCTTGCAGTTCATCTAGCATCCATTGTGGCATATCCGCATCTTTGATATCCTTTCTAAAATCTTTAAGCATATCGATACGAGTTTGCAAATCATTGACAAAATCATCATCAGCAATCATTAGTTCCACTTGATCATAAAATCCATTGAATTTCATAAATTCATCATAGAAGTAAAATGGAATCCCAAATCCATCAGGAATCGTCCCATCAGGAAGTCCAAAAGTTCTCATGGTAGCAACATTAGAACACTTCGCTCCAAAAGCATCAGCCATATCAAATTCAATACTATCAAGCGGCAAAATACTGGTTTGTGATAAGTCACGTGGTGGTATTTGTTCTTCGGTAGGTCTAATATTTTCGTACCACGCATTTACTTCGTCTAGCGTTGCTTCTCTAATGAAATATTTATCTTGTTCGACCCTATAATAAATATAGTTATCTAATAAGTTGACAATCGAATCTATCAGAAGTGGATCTTTAATATATGCATTGGGTACATCATCTTGAATCGCTCTTAAGTTGACATGCGATAATGGCGTTTGAATTACTGAAGTAATAATCCCTCCTACCCTTGGCAAAGAATTCGGAAGTGCATCATACAAAACAACATCACGCGAACCTGGATTTTCATCTAAGGTCATATGTCTAAAAAAACCATATCCTTCTGCTTGGTGGAAAGGAAGAAAATCAACATCAGCAAAAAGTTGAGATTCCAAAACAACATTTATTCTAGATCCCACAAAATCATCTTGGTATAAATCCTGATAATTTGCTTCGCCTCCATTTCCAATAAAATGTTGCAAGTTATTTTGAAGGAAAGGCATATTGGCAGCTAGCAATTCAAAGGTTCTTTGAGTCGCTTCAAAGTTTTTTGAATCTCCAAATGAGAAATTAAAAGAGTAACTACCGATAACTCCATTAGGAAGTATTTCATTAGGGTTATAAACTATCTCTCCAGATCCATCATCGCCATTAACATTTGCACCAATAGCAGAAAAAAAGTTTGCATGAATAAAGTGAGTAGAACTATTGATAAAATATACTTTAGGTTCATCAGTATCCCTATCAAGTATTCCAAACTTTACAAATTGAGTTCCATTAAGAAATGGTGCCCAGGGAACATCTTCAACAACTGCTAAACTAGCGAATGTTGCAGCATCATTTATAGAGGTTGCACCATCCACAATGGATATAGCCTCCGCAAAGTTTAAAGGAGCATCAGTAGGCATATTATTGAACTCCGTAATATCATCAATTCCATCTCCATCTGTATCATCTGGATTAGCAATCGAGTGAGCGGTAACTTGATAACTCTGAAGTGGGTAAGCTTCCAATGGCTCAGAGATGATCATCGGTCCATCTATCCCCATCGTCATCGAAGTGATCGATTGATAGTTGAGATTGGGTTCATGTAACGTGGTCAATAAATAATATTTATCAGCGTCACCGTCTATTTCTAATTGGACTTGACCAGCATTATTAATTGAATAGTCTAGAATGGGAACAACTTGTGCTACACAAATATTAGCGCAAGTAATTAAAATTAATAGTAATAAAGTTTTGCTTTTTACCATGTCTTTATGTTTTGTTATTTATTAAAAGTATTACAAAGATAAACTCTTTGTTAAGAGGCATAGAATATCTAGCAGTAATTTATTGGAAAGCTATTGCTATATATAGTTGATTTGAAAAAATTACTCCTTCTATTTAGACTAATTTGCGACACTTCTTAAATTTGACTTTCAAAATGGGAAGTATCAGTTGGAGATGTTCGTACCAACAATTAATAAATAGCATAATGGTATTCCTCGAGAGTGCATTAATTTCTTTTTTAGAAAATAAATATTAATGATTCATTCATGGAACTTTGATTTAATCACCCCAAATGAAACCTTTTCGAGACAAGTACAACATGAAGTTTTTAAATAAAAAAAGTAGATATTTTCGAACATGATGGAATTTAATTTTTCTTATTATTTGATAACTTGAATTATTAAATGATAACTTGGAGTGTTATTTTAAAGTTGTTTAAAACGTCTCATTGAATTAAAAAGCATGATAGAATTCTGGCACTCATTTGCCTACACCACAAAAGTTTCAACCATAGGTTTTTTCGTAACAATTGCTGTAGGACTTCTCAGTATGGGATTTTTGGGTTTAGGACTTTATTATTTAGCTTCTCCCCTTTTGAGATCATATCCCAGTCTAGATAATTTGAAAGGAGACTCGGTTTGGCCAGCCTTAATTTTGGTTGGAATGGTTTGGTCTGTAGGATTTGTAATTGGAGGAATTACTTGGCATTACCTTAAAGAAGTCATTTCATCATTAATCATTCTTCGATTCATTTATATTTTAATCCTTTGGCTTTGGGCTGCCTTACTTTGGTATTTTGTGATTAAAAATAATGTCTCTTGACTTACTACTTGAGGTGAGCAGAAATTGATTTGATTAAACTACTCCCCCTCTTTTCACCTCTCATCAATTCCCCGATTCTTTTCGAAGCTTAGCATCATAATGTTCAAATCGATCATGCTCTGTGGGAGATAACAAAAGAAGACCTGGATAGAGATTTCCTACAATTGTTTCCTGATACATATATGACATCCATGTTTGCTCAAATGGATTAGCCCATTTTTCCGTCAAAAACATTTTTTGATTTCCTATTTTAGAAACAACTTGTGGCCAGTTACAATAATAAATTTCACCATCAACATAAGGGATTCCTTCATGAACATCTATTTTGTTAAACTCTGTTTGTGGAGCACTTGGTGAAAGTCCTTCTGCCGGTAATCGTGAACTTTTAGGCCATTTTTTTTCTCGAAAATCTTGTGGCACATTATACCATGCCCATTGCGTTTTGTTATCTCCATAAAACTCAGTAAAAGAAAGTTTTAGAAAATCAAAATTATTCTTCTTGATAATTTGTAAAGACTTTTTATATAAATTTTCTACATATCGGTTGAAGCCATTTTTACAAACCTCCCCTTCCTTGGGATAGAAAAACATATCATCCTCAAAAAAGAAATAATAATCAAAACCATTTTCAGCCGCATGTTCTGCAATGAATTGTCTGCCGCCGCAAATACCTAAATTATCTTTTTTGAGATATAGAATATCATACTCTTTACAAATTTTTTCATACTCAGGAGTCGTGGATAAATCAGAAGAATTATCTAACATAATCCATTTTGGTTTTTCAACAAAATCCTGATCATAAGCCAGCATCGATTTGATTAATGCTTTAACTTGATTTGGACTATTGAAAGTAATGACATAAAGTGCGGTGTTATTGATGTCAAGATTGTTGACTTTTTCGCTCTCCTTTATTTGGGTTAAGAAAATATGGTTATCATTTTTGACGGCTTCAAAAAAAGTATTGATTAACCCATTCTCTTCAATCAATGCATATTTATGATCACTAGGATTTTTATAAAGCATGATAGTAAATAGTGATTCTTCCGTCCCCATGTATCCTTCCGATAAAGTACTGCTGAGTAACTGATAATAATTGCTATTGAAATCTGCAATGGCTAATTTTGGCCCACCAAAAAATCCACCTCGACAAACTTTATCCACTTTATCTCCAGCCAGTTCACACAACTTTTTATATTCAAAACCATGAATCTCTTGATTAGCCTCGTAAGGAAATGCGATAAAACTAATGCAATCGACATCAGTTAATTTTTCCAAAACTTTATCGTGCGTAAAATATCCAGGATGGACAGTATTAGTAATTCCAGCATCCAACCAATATAAATGAGTAGAATCAAACTGGTCTAATATCCTCGCGTCATTTAATAAAAAAGGCTTCGACATGACCAATGGATTATACATTTCAAGACGGCTTTGTGTTGATTCTCTCAACCAATCCGCTTGTGATTTCCAATCTTCCGAATTCCTAATTTCTTGAATTTTATCATAAAATACTCCTCTAAACCAATCTTGTGAACGAACAATAAATTGAGTATTTTCTATACTACGTTTTTTGAAAATAAATTCTCTTAATTCTTCTTCTCCAAAAACGATTAGATTATGTGGCAGGTCTAATAATTCATTAAACTTCTCAAGATAATGCTCAAAAGAACGAGACCATCCTTCACTTAGCTCCTCTCTTTTAATGTTCCATAAACCAGACACAATAGTTATTTCTGAGTTTGTCACTTTTACCTTATTTTTATTTTCAGTAATCTCTTTAGGATAAAATGAGTTATTTATTTCATTGTACACATCCAGTCGAAGTCCATCAATATTCATATTTTCCAAAATCTCAAAGACATATCCATTTTGTGTAAACTTATCTTTAACCAGAATTTTTTCTTCTGCCGTCAAATTACAATACTTTAAACGAATTAATTTTGGTCTATTTTTTTGTAAATCAATTTGCTTGAAAATTGTATAATCGTGTCCTTCTGTATCAATATATAAAGCATCAAAATGCTCAATATTATATTTATCTATCAATGTCTGGAATCTAATACAATCTACTTCAACATCTACCGCATATTTTTCAACCACTTCTCTATTTTCTTCGCTACTCATTCCATTTTTCGAAGGATCAATTACACTCATCCCGTAAAAACCTGGGTGAGCTAAACCTTCATCAATAATCTCGATAGGAATTGTTTTCATAATAACACTACCATCATAATCACAAATTGCAGCGTTTTCAAATCTATTACCTTTATGGTTACCTTTGTTTTTGATCAACCTTTCGAAATGTTTTTTCATTGGTTCGACATACAATACATCAGGTTCATAGGTCTTCGCATAATCGCTCACCGAATCAAACATTTCGCCATCCATGGCTCCAATGTTAATCATAAATAGCTTCTCTCCTTTTTTACCATAATAGTGAAGTGCTTTATCACAAAAATGGTCAATAATATTTTGTTTTACTTCATCAAAAAAAGTATAAAAACTACGTTTGTCTTTTAGATATTCCGGAGTAATGGAAGGCATACCTATGTAGGAGTCTTCATGATACCACGTATTAAAAATATAGGTTCTATAATTCTCTGGTTCATCATATCCGATAGTTGACATCATTGCTTCATGGTCAAGAAGAAATTCTTTTCCCAAACAAATCTGAGCATATTTTTCAAATTTCCTAAAGAAGTTAGGTAGCTTCGAAGTGTGTCCACCAATTATTCCTCCTACACTTAGAGAAGCATAAACATGAGACTTCTCCAGAATTTCATTTAAAACAAACTGATCATAGAAAAACATAGTATTTCTTATATCTATCAGTTTTTCACCCACCCAGTTATTTATATCTTCAAACAAATCCTCCGTAAAAATATCATCAAAAGAGTGACTATACTTATCATCAGTACTACCAGTTATTTTATCGCCATTACTATTATATCTATTAGGAAATAAACCTCTATGTGACAACCCGCAATCTATCCAGTAAAGGTAATCTATACCTTCCTCCATCTCTTCTTCCATTAATGCGATTTTTGCCCACCCAACTTCAAAATAATAATTAAATTTATCCGGGTACTTTTCTTTTATTTTAATCATTTCAGAAACATACCGGACATCTTTTAATTCTCTGATTTTTAAAGTAACATTAGTAACTCCATTATCATTTAGAAATCTTTGTAAATCTTCGAAAACATTTTGACCACAATAGCAAACTATTGGTAAACCAATGGTAGAGATCTGTTGTAGTGAATAAATATACCTATACCATCTTGCTAAAGTTTCATGACCATAAAAAGGAAAATTATGTATTCCAAAGTATAAGAAAGTAACTAATTTAGTTCTCATAAGAATTTATATTATGAAATAAAAATCATCTAAGGCTTAGCAAATTATTATAATTTTCCAGTTAATCTTGGACACCAATCTTTAGATTCCGAATGCGGCCAAACCACCCAATAGTCTGGTTTCGTTTCAGTTTGGAATTCTCTCCACACTTTACAATAGCCATCAGCATCATTCATCATTCTTTCTATCTCAGCCTTATCTGCATCTCTGCGATACATCGTGTTATCATGCTTATCGTGGAAGGCTACCGCCCAAAAATCATAATCATTCTCAGATACATCACCTCGATCAATATCGATGCAATGTTTAAAAATAGGTATAAAACTATCTTTCCATGCTTGCACACCACCTAGTTCATTTGGTCCTGGATTAGGTGGATATTTTTTATCCATAGTATATTGTTGGATCGCTCGTTTTACAAATGACAATCCAGCATACTTCTCATAATCTTCCAATGTTCTTACTGTACCAAATCCATATTCTCCTTCATGTCCTTCTTGAGTCTCTCCATCCATTCCAAATAATTTTCTATTGGTGAGATGCGATTTTACATTTTTATTCACCCATTCTTTATCATCATCCCATTGCTTGGTTCTTCCCTTACGAGTGTACTCATGCCAGATCACCGCACGATGTGGGTGAAACAAATCATACCCATGCGTATATGCTCTTACTGTGATAGAAATCTCTTCTCCATGAAAATAATACTCAGGATTGTGTTGCACTTCAGTAGAAAATTCACCTAACGTAAATGTCATATGTGCAGAATAAAATCGAGCAGGTACAGGTGCATCAATTGCTTCCCAATTAGGAATAGTTTCAGGAATAAAAAATACAGCACCTTCAGGAATAAAGCGATCAAAGTTCATTCTCCATGGTTCTTGTTTACGCCCAGCAGGGTCGTTAGCTGGATCATAAGAAGGAGCATAAGCAGTTAATAATGGTTTGGGATAACCTGCATCTTGAAGTTGGCGAAGCATGGCTATCAGTATGGTATCCCAATTTTTGACAAACCTCATGTGGGAATCTAATTGCAAAGTGTACATCTCCCCTTCATAGAGTTGTTGCACCTGATGTCTCGCCCAGCAAGCTCCTTTGGTTTCATTATATAAAACATCAATTATCTTAAATCTTTTGTCTGAACTGTATTGATCCAAGTTATCAAATTCATCATCAGGATGATATTGCCGACAAATACCTATGCTTAGATTTTGAGGTCTTTTTGCATTTCGTAACATATCCTCGATAGTGGGCACTAGTTGAGGATCTCGATAGGATGCAATCTGTATAAAGATGGTTTGTGCTTTCCGAGCCATTTGATATTTGGTTGATTAGGAGTAAGAACGTGACAAGAATAAATTCAAACTGCCAATTCTTTCCTTAGAGGTGAAAATATCTTTTTTGCAAAAATTAATTATTTTATATTTGTAAAACAGTTAATATATATAATTTAACTGCTATTTTTGCTTTGTCAAAAAGATGGAAAAAATTTATTCTTAATTTTTGTAAAGAAGAAAAAAATTAAGAGCTTTTCAAAATATTAATAAATATTTTTATACTTTAATTAAATATACCTTTAGAAACTTCAAACAAACTCGAATCATTAAACATAATAATAGGGTTATTACGACACCTTAAAATGTGAACGATTTTCGCTATTGCTTCCATAAACATATTTTTTTACCCCAAAATATTCCATCACTTCATAGAATTGAGGAAATATAAAATCTTAAAAACCAATGTCAAAAGATAAAAACGAACAGTCCCCTATCGAAAATAATGATCACAAGGAATCGCAACATTCTATTAATCAAGATAAAAAGAAAATAAAAGAAGAATTAAATCGGAGGAAAGCCTTAAAAACAATATTAGGAGCATCTTCACTTCTGATTATCAATCCTTTTTCGACGGCTGCGAATTCAAATGAACCTCTTGCTACTATACCCATTTTTTCTCCTTTTCCGTCAGCAAGTAGTACTCAAACTCCGACTCCAACTATGACTCCAACTATGACTCGGACTCCAACTATGACACCAAGTAGTTCTTCTTCAATTCTTCCCGTAGAATTATCTGAATTTGGGGTAAGAGAGGAAAACGGGGTGATAAAGCTTTATTGGAAAACGGAAAGCGAAACCAATAATGAAGGATTTGAAATTCAAAGAAGTACCAATAATTCTACGTTTAGAAAAATTGGTTGGGTTAATGGAGTAGGTAATTCTAATTATTCTAATTCCTACGAGTTTGAAGAAATTGACGTAGTATCTAATCAATGGTATTACTATCGATTAAAACAAATTGATTTTAATGGCGCAAGTGAATTTTCCAAAACGATTGCCATTATGATTAATCAAAAAGATAAAATTACGGTGAAAAATATTTCTCCTAATGTTATCACTAACAGTTATGTCAATATTGAAATTTCTGCGGGTTCCACCAATAATGCTGAAATATTCATTCATCATATTAATGGTCAATTGATTACTAGAAAAAAAGTAGCTATTAACCAAGGGAGAAATATTATTAATATGAATTTGAGCAATGCGGTTTCAGGTATGTGTGTTGTTAACATTAAATTTCGAAATGGGAAAAGTCAAACAAAACGGTTTATTGTTCAACGATAAGCATTTTTAGAAACTAGTTTTTAGAGGTATGTTGTTTTAGAGTATTACTTTTCTCCTTCTAATGATCTCATGTTTCTTCAAAAAAGAACAAGCGTTTTCTGTCATTTTATAACAATATATTTACATTAAATAATTCTTTCGTTTTTTATAACTATTCTGCATCAAATAAAAGATAAGCCAATTACAAATAAATATAATTGGCTTATTGAAAATTTTATCAAATTCATTCCCTAAGATATCCGAATTAAATATTTCCACAAGACTAAATTTCCATCTCTTCACACTTACGCTTACCTAATATTATCACACCATTAAGCTTATTTTAATTTTCAAATCAAGAAAGAGACTTCTTGAATGCTCGTCTTATCATTAAGAGCAAAAAATTAAGTCGATCACTCTTAAAGAATCCTTAACGAGTAATTTTTTTTATTTCAATTTTCAACCGATAAAAAAAGTAAAAGTATTAGTAAACACTATAACATTTAGTGTATTGATGATGATTGGATTAATTTAAGAATGTTGTTAAATAAAAGTTATTTGACAAACGAGTGTAAACTTTTCCCCTTTCCGATGCGTCTTTAGATCAAACAACGGTTCAAAAAAAATAAGACCAATGGGTAAGAATTAAACAGAAGGATCGATACAAGTAAAAGAGCAATATTAAGGATGTTTTTTAAGCACATCTTTTACTTACTTACAAATTCACCTTTAAAATATCACTACCATGAAAAAGACATTTCAAAAAAGATTAGAAGCAATTGACTGGATTGCGAAATATGCAAGAAATGAAGGTCAATTTGAAGTACTGCGAGAGCAATTAAATTTTAATTACATCTACAACTATAAGTTCTTTGTAGTCGTCAATGAAGATACTGAATCAGCTGAAGTTATTATTAGGAAAAAACCTAGGCGATAAAATAAATATCTTGTCTTAAATAATGATACATGATTAAATAAGATATTATTTAATCTAACTGAGTACTAAAGCATTTTGGTACTCAGTTTTTTATTGATCTCCGTAATGGTTTAGAACCTCCAACTCTTAGAGACTGTTTTGAAATTAATGAAAAAAAAACTGAACATCAATCTCAATAGGTGTTCAGTTTTTCTTTTTTAATTATGATGTTGTCTTAGGATGCCGTAACCTTAGAATCATCCGAATCACTAAAAAGAGTATCCCCTTTTACTAACCATGAAATTCCAAAAGCAAATAATGCAATGGTCTCTAGCCAAAAAACAGGTTTATATTTAATTAGAAAAGGAAATTCTTTTTCTAAATACAGAAAGTATAATGCAATGATTAATAATGATATAAATATGATAACTCCACAGCACTTATAAATTAAGTTTCTCTTTCTTTTCTCAGGAGTTTTTGAACCACCTTTGGTAAATTGAAACATTGAAATTTGTACAATTAAAATAAAAAAGGTGGCAGCAGCAAAAAGGTGAATTTTACCTAACAGATGACTTTGACTAGCTAATACATTTTCATTCATACAATTTGTGATAGGATCGGAATAAGTTGGACAAAATGCAACTAATAAAGCTGCTATCCCTGCTATGTTACACAACAAGTTATCTTTCTTATCATAGCCTTTGTAGGTGAATAAGAAAAAAGCCATGGAGCTAATGGTGGCAACAAAAACATCTCTCATTGGTGTGTGAAAATAGTCGCTAATGGATGCTTGGATGGCGTCACATTTTCCAAAAACTGTTCCTGCTAAAATGAGAAGAAGAGGAAGTAAAATTCCTAATATTCCTAGAAATTTTCTTAGAGTGAGATACGATATGAGTAGTTCACTTTTTTGATCGTTTTGCATTTTGGTTTTTTTTGAAGGAGTGAATTAATAAAATTAGATATCAGACTTTATTCGATGGACATTGAACGTTAGACGTTTTACATTATCCCATACAACTTCATTGAATCTATAAAGAAAAAAAAATCTGTTTCATTAAACAATAATTCTATGTTATTTTATTTAATTAAATAATTACAAGAATACATTAATAAAACATCAACTATAAAAATTATTTATGGTTACCATAAGATTTATATGATTTTTTTATGAATTAAATAACTCAACTTTGTGTCAATAAATAATAAATGAAATCATAACAAAATTTAAATAGTATGAACATCGAACAAAGTCTTTTAAAAAATTCTAAGCAAACAAAATCTATAGTAGAGAATAAAGAAATCACATATTACTTATTCTTAATAGTTGCATTACTAGTCTCTCCTATTGTGTGGATCAGTCTTTACTTTATTGGTAGTAGCGTTTTGCAAAATGCAATTATCATTTTACCATGTATTATTATAGGTATTTTATTTTCAGAAATAGCAGGTAAAAATTCGTTTATTAATAATCATCAAAATAAAATTGAAGCATAACAAAACTCCTAACAATCTCAACTTATAGGAGTTTCAATATTTATATTTCAAAAAACCACACCACTCCATCGGTTTAAGGAACACTATTCACCATAATTGTTTCTGTAAAATTCCATTCGCAGTCTACCAATCTGGTTACCTAGTAATAATCTGGTTCTTTAATTAATTTAGCCACTTCTCTTCCCAAGCTTATAAGTTTTTAGAAATTGAGGGAAATAAATATAAATCATCTTGAATTTTCATTTGGTAAAATTCGGGATATTTTTTTGGGGAATTTTACGCTTATTCTCTAATTCCATTATTCTCTTTATTTTCAACTCTTATCGCTGGTAGTAGTCCATGTCAATTTTGGTTTTCTCCAACTACTTTCTTGATTTCCCTTCTTTTAATTTTATTAAAAAGTAGGTCTTCTTTTAATTCAATTGTCTTTATATCGAACCGTGCAAATAAAATAATGGACAATCCTCCCTTAATTATTTTACAACGTCAATTAAATTTAAAGTTTAACAAAACAGATGACAATATAATTTTTATGAGAAGGCTAATTCTATTTATTCTTTGTTTACATATATTCAATTCCACATGGGCACAACCTGAACCTTGCGGTGTAGATGCCATGACTTCAACTTGTCTTGACGCATGTGTGGTTTGCGATATTGATGGTTTTACAGGAACTAACAACCTAACCATCCAGGGGCAAACTTTTCCAAATTTTTGTACGACCATATTTCACAATATGTCTTATATCGCTTTTATTGCAGGTACTGAGAATTTAACCTTAAGTGTAACGGTAACTAATTGTACCATTAACAGAGGATTAGAAATTGGCATTTTTGAAAGTGCTGATTGTGAAACATTTACAGCGATGACTGATTGCAATACGGATGTTGCTCCCAACGCTACAGCTACCTTTAGTAATTTGGCTCCATTAGTTGTTGGTCAACATTATTATCTGATCATGGACGGATCGATGGGTGATATTTGTGATTGGACTTTTAATGTAATTGAAGGAAGTACTTTAGTCGGAGACTTGACCACATCAGGTATCATTGAGGGGCAAGAAGAACTTTGTCCAGAATTATCAACAACTTATTCTACCACAGGAGAGGTCGGAGCAACTTTATTTTATTGGACAGTAAATGGTATTGCCCAAAATGGTGTTGCTCCAGAAATAGATATCGCATTTCCAGCTGACGGAACTTATGAACTATGTGTAACCGCTGCAAATGTTTGTGACGAAGCACCTCCTAGTTGCACCACCATAAATGTGGTTAGTCCAGCACCGCTATTTTTAATGGAAACACTTTGTGCCAATGATTGTATAGAAGTTGCGGGAGAAACGGTTTGCGAATCTGGCCTTTACGAATATCTGCTTCCTCTCCCTAATGGTTGTGATAGTGCAATATTTTTAGACCTGATTGTCTTACCAGAAATCGAAACTTTTTTAGATATTAACCTTTGTATTGGGGAAACATTTTCTATTGGGACATCTTCTTTTTCGAGTACTGGTATTTTTGTCGAAACTATTCAAAATCAGAATGGATGTGATAGTACTGTGACGTTGGATTTAATGATGATCGAATGTGAAATTAATGGTACTATGAATTTCACCACCCCTATTTGTCATGGAGATGAAAATGGAACATTGCTTTTCTCACTACAAAATGGAACACCTCCTTTTTATTATAATTGGAATAATATTACTACTCCGACTATTGGAGGCACGGGCAGTACAAATCTGTTTACAGATATTTTAATTGAAAATATACCTGCCGGAATTTACGAAATAAATGTTGTGGATAATTTTGATGATGATATTGTATTTATCCAAGAAGTAATAGATCCTCCAGTTTTGACGCTTACCATAAATGCTACCGACTATAATGGTTCTAACTTAACTTGCTACCAAGCTAATGATGGGATTGCCTCAGCTATTGCAAATGGAGGTGTGCCTCCTTATTCTTTTTTATGGAGCAATGGTGAAACAGAAACTAGTGTCAACAATTTAGCAGCTGGTTTTTATGAGGTTGAAGTAACTGATGCCAATGGATGTACAAATATAGTAAGTACAGTGTTATACGAGCCAGAGTCATTAGAATTTATCACCAATTATATCGATCCAAATTGTGATGGAATAGAAACCGGCATTGTTCAGTTAGACTCTATTTGGGGTGGTACACAACCTTATTCTTTTACTTTGAATGAAGGTCAATATAATCCTATAGGTACTTTCGAAAATCTTGGGCCAGGCAATTATGATTATTCCGTTTTAGATGCCAATGGATGTTTTGCTGATACCAGTAGTAGTTTATTTGTACCAGATATTCCGATACTATTTATGGATGAAGATAAAGAAATAGATTTGGGTTGCAATATTTTGATTAGTGCAGCAACCAATAACACCTCTTTGATAGATATCAGTTGGACTAATATTGAAAATTCTTTGGAATGTGATTCTTGTTTAAGCACAATTAGCACCCCTGTCAATGATACAGAATACATATTAACCGTTACCTCTATCGACGGTTGTTCTACAAGTGATTCTATCTTCGTAAAAGTCAACAAGATCCGAGATGTTTTTATCCCAAATGCTTTTTCTCCTAATGGGGATGGCTATAATGATTCCTTCTTCATCAACGCTAATAAGTCAGTATCGCTCATCAAAACTTTCAAAGTATTTAACCGATGGGGAGCATTGGTTTATGAAGGAACGGATTTATCTCCCAATCAAGCTACATCAGGATGGGATGGAACTTTTAAAGGAAAACTAATGAATAGTGGTGTTTATGTTTGGATGGCAGAAATAGAATATTTAGACGGAGAAACTTTACTAATGAAAGGAGATGTAACTATAGTGTTATAAAAAATAAATTAATCACATTAAAAATAATATTTATGAAACGTATCATTTTTTCTTTTACTACCCTCTTCGGTATACTAATCTTAATTTCTTCTTGCAACAAAAATGAAGAAGATTATGTATTGGCTTTTGATGACACAGAATTTGAAACGACTGACTGGACGGATGCTTCTCATGCAAAAAGTGCCGATCCAGATTTTAATGAAGTTTTTGATGACAATGCTGTAAAAAGATTAGACTTTGTCATTTCAAAAGAACGATGGGAAGGCATGCTAACTGACATGGAAAACACCTATGGATCTTTTGGTTCTGGTGGAGGAAGTGGATTATTGGAAACAGATGAAAATCCAATATTTGTTCCGGGCGATGTTTATTATAATGGTAAACAATGGTATAAAGTAGGTCTTCGATTTAAGGGGAATTCTAGTTTGCAAAGTAGCTGGGGAAGTGGCATTTTGAAATTATCCTTTAAAATGGATTTTGATGAATTTGAAGATGAGTACCCGCAAATTGACAATCAGCGTTTTTACGGATTTAAAAAATTCAGTTTAAAAAACAACTACAACGACGCTTCTCAGTTAAGGGAAAAAGTAGGAGGAGATCTTTTTCGAAATGCTGGTTTGGCTGCACCACATACCGCCTTCTATACTTTATATGTTGACCATGGAGATGGCCCAGAGTATTTTGGATTATACACCTTGGTGGAAGAGGTAGATAACACGGTCATCAAAACCCAATTTTCAGATGATAATGGAAACTTGTACAAACCAGATGGGACAGGGGCATCTTTCGCCGATGGAACATTTAGTGAAGATGTATTTGAAAAGAAAACCAATGAAGACGAAGCAGATTGGACAGATATAAAAGATTTATTTTCGGTTCTACATGATGATTCCAGAACGACTAACCCTACTACTTGGCGATCTGATCTTGAAACAATTTTCGATACCGAAACTTTCTTAAAATATCTTGCAGTTAATACGGTTATTCAAAACTGGGATACTTATGGAATAATGACTCACAATTATTTCCTCTACAATAATCCTGATAATAACTTATTGACATGGATTCCTTGGGATAATAATGAAGCTTTGCAAACTGGAAAAAGAAGCGGTGCACATGCACTAAATTTCTCCGGTTTGTCTTCAAGTGATTGGCCTTTAATTGGTTTTTTATATAGTGATGATGTATATAAAGCAACGTATGATGCCTATGTATTAGAAATTGCTATTGATGTATTTAATGCTAGTGCGATGGAGTCCTTATATACTTCTTATGCCGCATTGATCGAACCTTATGCTACGACAGAAAGAGATGGTTTTACCTTTTTAAATGGAGCCGCAAGTTTTCAATCTGCCATCACAACATTGAAAAACCATGCAGTATCACGGACGGCAGCAGTTAATGATTATTTGTAGATTTTCATCAACGAAAAAGAATAAATAGTAAGATAAAAAAAACAATAGGCTTTATATCTCGGTATAAAAAATAATAGTCATCTCGATTTTTTGATTAATCAAAAATTTGAGATGACTATTATTTTTTTTGTCATTGACTGGTAGTCTCTTTAATATAAAAGAGATCGAATCTGGCGAGCGAGATTATTTGATTTCTAATAATTCAACATCAAAAATCAAAGTAGAGTAAGGTCCAATTGCTCCACCTGCACCTTGGTCACCATAAGCTAAGTGATAAGGAATAAATAATTTCCATGAAGATCCAACTTTCATCAATTGTAATGCTTCAGTCCATCCTCCGATCACTCCATTTACTGGAAAGGTAGCAGGCTGACCTCTTTGTACTGAACTATCGAAAACGGTACCATCTAAAAGAGTACCTGTATAGTGAACCACTACTGTCGAAGTTGCTTCTGGTATATCTCCATCGCCTTCTTTTACCACCAAGTATTGTAAACCTGATGCAGTTTCAGTTACCTCTTCTCGTAATTTATTTTCAGCTAAAAAACTTTCACCTTGAGCCACGACAGTTTCGAAAGCAGATTTTTTATTAGCCTCAATTTTTGCACTAATTTCAGCAAAGGCTGCCTTAAACTGTTCTTCCTTGATAGGGCTTTCAACCTTATTCAAGGTATCACCCAAACCTTGGATCACAGCTTCGAAATTCATACCTTCAAAAGGATTGTTTAGTAATTGATTTCCCATTTGAATACCAATTCCATAACTGGCAATCTCTTCAGATGTATTATATTTATTTGACATAGTAATTATTTGAAAAAATTATTTGAAAAAAATGCAAGGATAAAACAAGTAATTGAAATATCCAAAGGTATCCTTAGTAATGGTCAAATAATAATTCCCCGATTTATTTATTTTTTAAATCCTACCTCTTAATCATTAATCGTATCGACGGTAGTGAAAATGGGGAGTTCTTGTTTCAAATAACTTATTTATTACACGTGCAATAGATCGATTATTTTACTCTTCCAAGTGAACCAAAATAAGTTTGATCATGAAATTAGAAAAATTAAAATCCAAGAAAGTCCTCCCTGCCAAAAATGACAATAACAACTTTTTACATCTTAGATGGAAAGATGGAGATGCTGAAAAAGAACTAATTGTCAGAACCCGAAGTGTTGTGGTTTTTTCGATCATAGCTGCTTTGATTACTGTAACATTTGTTGCAATCATTTATTTTTTCCATCAATAAATGAAAACGAATTGAGCATAAAATAATGTGGAGAAAATCTCTCCACATTATTTTTTTTAGTTTAAAATGATTTTATGTGGTTGGCTAAATTCATCTTGAAACTTTTTTTTTTAAAATAAATGAAATTTATGTGTGCAATATTCACATTAAGAGACTCTACTATATAAACGAACATGACAAGACAAGCTTTCAAATCAACGAAATAGGAAAACCAAAAGATTAGAAAATGAAAACATACTTTGCTAAAAACGAAAAAAAATCTGTATTAAATTAAATCCATGAGCATTAAAATTTTCTTAAAATCTTCTAACCTATTAAATTTTCAACAAAATGAAAGGAAATGTCAAAAAGCGCGAGGGCCCACCTCGCATCCTAAAATCGGTTCCTCTTGATAAGGAAAAAGATTTAAAACGTTTAGATGTTTTTCAACATCAATTAATTACCAAGGCTAATTCCATTCTTAGATGTGGAGCTTCCTCAAAAGAGGTTGTTATTGGAGTCTATCTTAAATTATGGCAAATGAAAATTCCGAAGTATCGAAATATTTTGGATTTATACAGTTACACCTGCACAATGATAAAACGAGATGCTTGGAGATATGCCAAGCAAAGAAAAAAACACGCAAATCAGCTTGAGAAGTTATCTGCAAGTTCTCAAAGAATAGAGGAATCAAGACAGTTATCGAGAAGGGAACTAAAGCGGATTATCAAAGAATTACCATCCATTTTGACAAAAAAGGAATTTACAATTATCTATTTATGGCTTCATGGAACAAGCTATAATGAGATCGCAGAAGAAATGAAAATCTCAAAAGGCTCAGCCAGGGGAATATTAACAAGGACGAAGAAAAAAATAAAACAGGTTTATTACAAGTAGCATTTATAATAAAAATGAAGGTTCAACACCTTGGTTAAAACAGAAATGATTTAGTTCGTTTCTGTTTTAATCTCTAAAAAAATTAAACATAATCTATATGAGAAATAACCATTTAACCTCTTTAAATTTTTTTAATTTATTAAAATTTTATAAACATGAAAGGAAAAAGCAAATTGCCGTCGTTTTCATTCCCTGATCACGAGTACTCAGCTATTGATTGGCTGAATTATGTTCGAGGAACCTTACCAGAAAATCAGAAAAAAAAGATGTTAGAAATTGTTAAAAGAAATGAAATGTACTTAGATGTATTAGATGAAATTGAAATACTGTTGGAGGAACAAAATGATAATGCCGAAGTGTTTCTTCAAAAATGGAGTATCAATATTGAAGAAATTTTTGATTCTCCTATATCCACAGAAAATGAGAATGAAAATATGAATGAGAATTATGAAGTTGAAGTTGTGTCTACTCCTATTTTCCAAAAATCATTAAAATCAGAAGCAGAGGCGTTTTATGAATTACAAAATAAGAGTAGTGTAAATATTTTCAATAATGTTTCAACTGTAAAAAAACTAGAAAGAGAAATTTATATCCTCAATTTGAAAAATGCTGACTTATGTAAAACCAATAGTAACTTAAGTAAGTTACTAAGAAAGAGTTGTCTTACTCTGGAGTTTTACGTTAGTAGGTTATCTTTAGTAGGCGCTCTAAAAGGAAATACTGCCTTGAAGAAAATTCAAAATGTCATAAAAAAAGGAATCAATGAGCTAAATAATATTGATCACCTAAAAGGTGGAATGATTAAACCAGCTGATGCTAAAGTAAAATCTTTTTCCTCTTTTAAATAACACCTCTTCACTCTTTCTTTAATTTAGAAACCTCCTCTTAATTATTGCTTCTCATATATTAACTATATATGAGAAGCTTTTTTTTCGCCCCTCTGTTGTCCAATATCTCTTTTCCTTCATTGCCATTTTTAGCTCCTTTATTAAAAATACTTCTACCCTCGTTTAATTTTTTTTCAATAAACCTCAATTAGATATATCATTGTAATGAAGTTATTACAAGGAGTACTTCTTCCTAATAAAAATCATGGAAACTAAAATATTAGCATCTCAATAAATAAAACCTTATGATTGAAATTGAAAATTTAAGTTATCACTATTCTAAAAAAGTTGAAATTCTCAAGGCTTTAAACTTAACATTTTTACCTGGGAAAATATATGGATTACTTGGAAAAAACGGAGCTGGAAAATCTACCATCATCAAAAATATTACGGGTATGCTTTTTCCTACAGGTGGAAAATGCAATGTATTTGGATTCAATCCTAAACATAGAAAAGTAGACTTCTTGAAAAATCTATTCTTCGTTCCAGAAGAATATTACTTGCCAAATATTACTATTCAAAAACTAATCGACATCTACAAAAATTTCTATCCTAATTTTGATGTTCAGCAATTTGACAATTATGTTGAATCTTTTCAAATTGAGAAAAGTAGAAAAACCAATGATTTATCATTGGGACAAAAAAAGAAAATTCTAATTGCATTCGCATTGTCAGCAAATACCAAAGTGTTGATAATGGATGAACCTACCAATGGACTTGATATTCCCTCAAAAATCACTTTTAGAAATATGATTAATTCATCTTTTAATCAAGATAGAATTGTAATTATAAGCTCACATCAAGTGAGGGACCTAGATGAATTAATCAATAATATTATCATCATGGATAATGGTAAAATCCTGTTATCTGAAGTCAAGAATCATATCGCCAAACAGTTTTATTTTAAAATCTCAGATACAAAAGATACAAGTGATCTAAACTTGTATCAAGAGAAGGTGAGTAACGGATATGCAACCATCAAGAAAAACACCTCAGAGCAATTACAATATGTAGATATTGAATTGTTGTTTAATGCTGTTTTATCAAATAAAGAAATAATTAAACATTTATGAATACTTCCAATATTTCCTTGCTTATTAAAAGGCAGTTTAAAGAGAATAATAAAATTTATGGGATCTCCTTACTTGTTCTTTTTAGTGTGCTAGCCTTCCTATTTTTATTAGTTCATCAATGGCAAGATAGTTTCGCTGGAGCGGTTCAGAATGGCGTATTTTTAATCGGATTATTTATTGGTGGAGGCTTATTTACAAATTCTATGTTTAACGAACTTTCAGATTCTTCGAGCAGTATTTGGTTATTAAGTCTTCCAGCCAAGCATAGCGAAAAAGTGCTGGCAAGTATCTTTATTTCAACTGTGATATTCTTAACTTCTTACTTAATTATTTTTTATCTGGTTGACATTTTATATCTCCTAAAAACGGATAGATTTAAAATGGAATATATTCTGAATCCATTTAAAGACGATTTTTATCTTTTCTTCTTTTGGTATTTACTTTACAATGCTATTATCCTTTTAGGCCGTGTCCTGTTTACAAAGTATAGTTTGATTAAAACGATACTATCGATTTTTCTCTTTTTTATTCTATTCAATTACTTAAATAATCTCATCCTTGAAATGCTCATTCCTGAGGTTAATTTAGTTTCGAGTATTGCATTGGATAGTTTTTTATTTCATCATGAAACTGAAAATGTAACGGTATTTTTACCCGAAAATATTGATTTAGCAACAGCCGTTTTTACTAAATTTTTATTACCGATATCAATGTGGTTTTTGGTATGGTTAAAACTTAAAGAAAAACAAGTATAACTTATGAAGCCAAGTAATATATTATCAACGACACTATTTTTCACATTAATATTTGGTATGTATTACACCAATATCATTTTGAAAAAGGAATATTTAAAAATCGACTTGAGCGATAAATTTAAAAATTACATTTCTTATAATACTGAAACTTACTCAGTTATAAATATCGAAGGGAGTAATGGTTATCCAATTGAAATAAAAAATGGAAAATCAAATGATGTCAAAGTATTGCGATCTAGAAAAAACCATTTCAAGAAAACACACGTGAAGGATACATTATTTATAGAATTTACTGGAGCCAATATTTCGAATGATCAATCTTTTTCGAATGAAACACCAACAGGAATAATCATTGAGACCAATACGCTTTCTAAAATTATAGTCTCAAATACCTATAATCGGATGGAAGGATTTTCGGGGCAAGCAATGGAGATTATTTTAAAGAATTCTTCCATTGCTGAAATTGCTGATTGTAAATTGAAATCTCTAAATTTATCCTCGAGAGATCATAGTCAATATGTATTTTCAAAAAACAATATTATTGATTCATTAAATTTAATTATGCTTGATAAATCTATTGGTCGATTAGAACAATTAGATTATAAAACTTTGAATCATTCATTAGGAGATAGTGTAACAATGGTTTTATCAAAAAATATTTTTGCTAAAATTAGTAGCTAAGAAATGGTCAAACAATAACTTATAACACTTTGACCATTCCTAAAGAAAATTACATTTAAATATGAATATAGAAGTATTAATAGAAAAAAGGAATTCACACTTAAGCTATAGAATCGTATCTCATTTTTTATTTTGGGTGCTATCATTTAGTAGTACCTATTTTTTGATCAAATATTCCTTTAATGATTATAGAAATTCACCACTAGCCTACTTAACTCCCCTTCGAAATATATTTGGACTCATCTTAGTTTTTTACCCATTAATGTATTTTGTCGTACCTCGTTTTTTTAAAAGAAGAAAATGGTGGTTTTTATTCTACTCTTTAGTTATACTTACTTTTTTATATGTTGTAGTTGAAGCCATTGGTGATAAATTAGTTTTTCAATATTGTGATTCCTGCATACAATTAGCTTTAGAACATAACCCTAGTTATTTAACGGTGATTCGAAAAAGTATTGTTACAAATATTTTATACAAGGGATCTAATATTCAATTGTTTTTGCAATTATTTTCTGGACTTGTTTTGCCTATAGCTATCAAAATGAGTATTGGGTATTATCACTTTTTTATTAAAAATTTGAGATTGGAAAAAGAGAAAGTTCACTTGGAACTTAACTTTTTAAAAGCTCAAGTGAATCCTCATTTTTTATTTAATACCCTAAATAATCTCTATGGCTTAGTTATGCATGAACGTACTGATATGTCATTGATAGCGATAAGCCGATTATCTGAATTTTTACGTTATACTTTAGATAGTGCGAAACAGAAAACCATTCAATTGTCTGAAGAAATTAAGCTGATAGAAAATTATATCGAATTGGAGAAATTAAGACTAAATAATACCGAAGTAATTTTGGATATAAATATTGACAGCGAAAGTGTTGTGTTGCCTCCCCTACTATTTATACCTTTATTGGAAAATGCGTTTAAATATAATGATGACCAAACAGATAATAAAATAAATATTGAGTTGAATGTCAAAGAAAATCATATAAGCTTCAAGGTGCAAAATAAATTTGATACAAATGAAAAAAATAAATCCCACGGTGGCTTAGGTTTGAAAAATTTAGATAAACGACTTAAATTATATTTTCAAGAAAATTATCAATATGAAGTTACGAAAGAGGATTCCACTTATACTGTATTGTTAAACATAGATTTGTAATGAGAATAATTAATTCATTAATTGTAGATGACGAACCTCTTGCGAGAGAAATAATACAATCTCATTTGAGTAAAATTCCAAATTGGTCTGTTGCTGCCACTTGTGCAAATGCAGAGGAAGCTTATGAGGCTCTTTTGAAATTTGAAATAGACGTGATTTTTCTAGATATTCAAATGCCTACCATTACAGGTATTGACTTCCTAAAATCTTTGAAGAAACCACCACTTGTAATTTTTACAACTGCATTTAATGAATATGCAATTAAAGGATATGAACTCAATGTAGTAGATTATCTTTTAAAACCAATTCTGTTTAACCGTTTTTTTCAAGCAATTGAGAAGGTCAACGAAAAACTGGAAAGTGAACAAGAGAATAAAATATCTAAAGAAGAGGATACTTATTATTTCTTTAAATATGAGGGTAAACTTTTGAAAATAATTTTTGAGGACATTGTCTATGTAAAAGCTGAACAGGAGTATAGTTATATATATACTAAGAATGACAAATTCCTAGTCAGTATGCATTTAAAAAAGATTCAAGAAATTTTACCTGAAAATATTTTTTTGAGAATTCATCGATCTTACATCGTATCTAAAAACAAAATCACCTCTATTGAAGGAAATACTGTTCAGATAAAAGACTCAATAAAACTTCCTATCGCAAAGAAAAACAAAGCCAATTTATTGAGCAGTTTAAGAATAAAAAATAGACCGAAATAAATAATAGTCTAATAATATTCTGACTCAGAAGACAACTCGCTGTCCAATCATAACAACCATAATAAAATAACAGTATCATCGATCAACAATTCTAATCGGTTTTACAGAATAATCTGAGGTATCAATTTCGGTCCAAGAAATAAAATCATAAGCCGTACTCGCACCAGTTACTTGAATTACATTAATATTATATTTCTTCTCCTCTAGCGTATACCTTTTATTGGAGTGCCAATGACCAGATAAAAGAACATTTATATTCTTTATAATTTTTCTAAACTTTTCACGATCCACTAATTTTAGCCATTTATATTTATAACTAAATGAAAATGGATTGTTATGTAAATAGACGATAATCTTAGGATCACTCTGTTCTTTTCTAATCCTAGCCAAGTCATTGGCTAATTCCTTTAATTGATTTTTCCCTAATTTCCCTCTAGTCAAAAGAGGTCTTCCTTCTAATGAATTTAACCCAATAAAAAAATGATCCTTAAATTGATGGATGATTGGATAGTCTAATAAATCATTATCGTCCTCTCCTTTGTAGTTGACACCCTTGGGTAGTAAATCTTTAAAATATTTATTGAATACTTTAATATTTTTTTTAGGATTACCTGTTGTTCCTTCCCTTTTCAAATCGTGGTTGCCAGGACAAATCATTAAATCAAAATTGTGGTTAGTTAATTTAGTCAGCTTGATTTTTAATTCACCCATATCTTTTTTGTCTAAGGAAGAATCTACCAAATCTCCTGAAAGAACAATTTTGGGTTTAACGACTTCATTTTGATAATGGGTAATAATATGATTGATCAAATTATCCGTTCCTGAGAATTCTCCATAATGAAGATCACTAATATGTATTATTTTCATAAAGTTTATTTTATGCTGATTTGTTGCTCCTAAAAAATGTGTTTGTTTTTGAAAAGATAAAAACTTAATTAGCAATTAAGAAATCAAAACATTTTAATCTTAAATAAAACTTTAAGACCTAGCACAATGTAACGTAACCTCTCTGAAGGAATACTAAGCAGAGAGAATACATTCTCATAAACTCCAAAATCGTTCTTGGTTTTCTATGATAAAAGAACGACCTTCAATGAAAATTATGCTAGGAGTAACACTTTTCCCTAATCAAGGAAATTCAAAACGATGTCCTCAATAATCTTTATTGCCTATCTACTTTACCTACCCTATCAACCTAAAGAATTATATATTTTAATAACAAAAAAATTGTAACCGATGAAAAAAGGAACACTATTAATTTTAGCAGTACTTTTTTTTACAAATGGGTTGAGTGCTCAGTCTCACTATGTTATTGATCCGACTGACGGGAGTGCTATGCTGGTGAATTTTATGTTGAGTCCAGATATTGATAAGGATGCTTTGAAGAAGTATAATTCAGATTTAAAATCCACCAAGTTGAGTCTTCGGGATTAATTGGAGAGTCACGATAGATGAGTTCAGTTAACTAGATGAATAGAATCATCAAGATTTGCTATCTATATTTAATGAAAATATCCAACCGAATTTAGATAGTCGATTTTATCTATCAATTATCTAAATAACTTTCCGTAATAAGGAATTAAGTAACTAAAAAATGAAAGACGCTGAAATAACTAAATACCTAAGTAGAATAAAACTCAATGATTGTAGTCCTAATTTAGAAGGATTAACAAAGCTACAAGAACACCATGTGGAAAACATCCCATTTGAAAATTTAGATATAGTGGTAGGTAGAAAGATAGCGTTAAACTATCCTCACCTTTTTGATAAGGTTGTTATAAAAAAGCGTGGCGGCTACTGTTTCGAACTCAATATACTATACGCCGAACTTTTAAAATCCTTAGGTTTTTTTCCTCGACCAGTATTGGGAAGGGTTTGGATAAGCAATCCAAGAAAATTACCGCCAAGAAATCACTTAGCCCATTTAGTAGATTTGGAAGGAAAGACTTATGTCACCGATGTTGGTTTTGGAGGACTCATAACTCGGATTCCTTTGGACATCAATATATCATCTCCTGTTGATGATAAAGATGGAATAGTGAGGGTTGTTCCATTTGGCAATCAACAATTTATGATAACAAGACAAATTGGAAAGGGTTGGGAAAATCAATATAGTTTTGAAAATGTAGAGATTAGTGAAGAAGATATATACATCTCCAACTACTATATGTCAACGAATCCTAAATCCCATTTTTTCCAGCATAGGTTTGTTGGAAAAAATACCAAAGAAGGAAGGATTGGATTATTCAATAATAAAATGTCAATCCGAAAAGGGATAAAAATTGTGGATAAAAAACGAGTTGATTTTGGTAAAGATTGGTTGGAAACAATCAAAAATGAATTTTCTCTAAATCTCGATTTCTCAGAAAAAGAGTTTAATCTTTTGTTTGAAAAAAACTAGTGGTACATCGCATTTTAAAAGAAAATTCCACTATCATACACTTTTTGAAAGTTGTCACAAATTTGTACGAATTGCACAAATTTTTGACGATTAGATTTTGATTCTCCTAATTTAATCTGACAAGTCAGATTATGCGAAATTCCACGAAATACTTAATGTAAGTATTTCCTGGAATTTGTAAAAATTCGTGACAAAAATAAAAGTGTACGATAGTGAAAAGAAAAACGATTATTCTTCTTTTTGAAAATCCAGAGGAATCAATTCTTTTAATTTTTCTAAGATCTCCTCTACCGTTAAGTCACTCATCCCACCCTGCTGTCCAATACAACCCAGACTAACAAATAAAAGGAAATCTGCTCGTTAGTACTTGAAATACTATACGAACCAAAGTAAAAGATTTCATCCGTCAGTCTAAAAATCTAACAAGAACCTTATAAAAAAAAGAGCAACTGTTTCCAGTTGCTCTTTTTTTGTTTAATCGAAATCCTTCTTTATTTAAATAGATATAACAATACCTTTACAAATCAAAAAAGCTGCTAACTTTTACTCTAGCAGCTTCTTGTGTTACTTGTATCGCACAACGAGGAGCGATCTTACAATTATATATATTTCTTCATTATTGATTATGATCTATTCCACCAAAGACACATAGCACTAAAACTTCATTGCTTGTCTGATGAGTTTTGCCAGAAGCATCAGTAATAGTAAGCGTTACGATACGGTTACCATGTATCTCGTATTGGTAAGTTGGTTGAGCTTCTATTGAGGTGTCACCGTTGCCAAAATCCCAATGGTACGCAATAGCGTTAATAGAATTATTGGAGAGCAATAATACATCTCCTTCATTTACGATGCTACTTTCATTATTAATCTTGAAACTTGCTTTTGCAATATTTGCATTAAGATTACCAAAACTATTGGTCCTATCAATTGAAAACACATTTGAAGTTTCTTCATTAGTTGGAGCGAAATCATCTTCCATTTTCTGATTGCTGCATGCAGTAAAAATGGTAAGTGAAATCAAAGCAATAAAAGTAAGTATATTTTTCATACATCTAAATTAATGCATAGATAGTAGAATTCAAAATTATAAATGTGTTTTTTGAAATCTAAACCGATGATTTTTTATGTTAGGTTGATATCGCTACCTGTGGGCTAAAAGCAAGTCATCATAAATCATCCTTCATGACATGTCCCTAATTGGTGCCTTTCATTTTAAAAGAAAAACGATTATTCTTGTTTTTGAAAATACTGAGGAATTAATTCTCTCAATTTTTCTAAGGTCTCCCCTACCGTTAAATCACTCATCCCTCCAGCAGCATTGGCATGTCCACCTCCGTCAAAGTGCTCTGCGGCTAAAACATTCACCGGATTTTCTGCGCCTTTAGAACGGAATGAAATTTTCATAATTCCATCTTTCTCTTTAAATACAATTGCTGCCTTCATGCCTTTGATAGACAAAAGCATATTAGCCAAACTATCGGTATCTCCTTTTTGGTAATTGTACTTAGCCAACTCTTCTTTAGATAAAGAAATAATAGCAACATTGTGGTCGTATAAAATTTCTAATTTCTCACTCATCGCATAGCCTTGCAGACGCAAACGACTTTCGGTATTTGTATCATTTAATTTTTCATGAATTAAATGATGTGCTACTCCTGCTGCTAAAATTTTAGCTAGCACCTCATGTGTACGTGGTTTAACAGAGTTGAATTTAAAACTACCTGTATCTGTTAAAATACCTAAGTATAATGGCGTTCCAATTTTTTCATCTAACAACGCTAAATGTCCAGACTCCTCAATTAAATCTACAATTAATTGAGCCGTAGAAGAGGCAGTAGTTTCAGAAATAGTTAGCGTAGGAAAATCTTCCGGATCCAAATGATGATCTATCATGATTTTCTTACCCGTAGCTTCTTCCAACAAGACTTGCAGATCTGGTCCTACTCGGTGAGTTGCATTGTAATCTAAACAGAAAATTAAATCTGCTTTTTCCATTTGTGCAGTTACTTCTTCTGGATTTTCTTCCATCAGAATAATAGCACTAGTATCTAACCAAGATAAAAAACTAGGTGCTTTGTCTGGGTGACAAACCACGGCTTTCTTACCTAATTTTTCAATAAAATATAATAAACCTAAAGAAGAACCAATGGAGTCTCCATCTGCAGATTTGTGAGCGGTAATAACGATATGAGAAGCAGCTTGAATTTCTGCTTCAACTTGTTGGTAAATATTCATGGGTTGTATTTTGTGCCATTGTTAATAATATGGCATTTGTATCTCTTATTTTAAAGCCTGCAAAGTTAATTTTATTATTGAGAGGAGTAATACGGATAGATTCTATTCTATGAATTAAATTATTAGCGTTACTTTTGAAAAACGAAATACTTTATTCATCAATCTTTAGTTTATGCCCTATTTAGAAGTGTTTGACCTTTTTTGGAAACAGGTAACAGAAAGTGTAGAAGAAGGCAACTTTGCAAAGTTAACTATGGCAAAGACCATTGGTAAGCCTAACTTGAGAAACATATTTGTTAGACCAGTCTATTCTGACAATGACTTTAAGGTCTTACTTAAATTACGCTACAGGTCTCCAGAAACGGAAGATCAGGAAGACGAGCTTACACTAGAAGAGGCATTTGTGATCGTGAGATCTCATCTCAGAAAGTCTTTTTCATCTGTTCTATTATTTACTACAACAAAAGATGTTATTTTCAAAATTAATAAAAAGGGGGCTGGTAGCATTACCGAGTCTTTGCCTACATTTAATGAGGTTTAGAGCTTGGTTCATCCTACCTCTGGAAAAATAAAAAGACACATGCTTGTCCTTAATACGATGATGCTTACTTGAAAAAAAACATCGTATACTTTTAAGGTTTACCCATCACCCACTAGTTTATAATTTACTAAAAATGAAACCGTTACAAGTGATTAGCAAACATCAACTATAAAATAAATTTATGGTTACTATAAAAATTATTCATTTTTATTTATGGCTAAAATACCTGATCTTTATTACAGATAAATAACATAGCAAAATTAAACAATATGAATATCCAACAAAGTCTGTTAAAAAGCTCTAAGCAAGCAAAATCCAAAGTAAAAAATATGGAATTTATATTTTACTTATTCTGGTTAGTTGCTTTCTCTCCAATGGTCTGGGTAAGTCTTTATTTTATTGATAGTAGTGTTTTGCAATATGCATTCATTATTCTTCCATGTATTATCTTGTGCACTATTTTTTTAGAAGTAGATGATGACCCTACATTAATAAATAATCATTAAAATAAAATTAAACCATAACAAAAAAAAGCTCCTACAAATCGTAATTTGTAGGAGCTTTTTTTTGGCGGTGACGACAGCAGGTCGTTCCCATAATTATTTAAATATCTGTTTTCATTTTTGAAAAAGTATTTTCCCCGCTGTCTAATACAAAAGAAACTAAACAATAAATGGTTGTATTGCACAGCTGAGCACCTCAGCAAAAAAAAGTAATTTTCACTATTCTATTATTGTTTTAAATTCTGCACTTATCGGATAACTAATTCCTGTAGAAATATCTTCCATTGTACCATCTAAGGTCCCAATTACAAAACCACCAACATTTTCAAATGTTGTAATATTAATATCAAAACTACTGCAATCAGGAACACCAGATGTATTTTGCTGATCACAGAAAACAAAGTAATTCATGTTGTTGGCTTCGCCAGACATTGCTGATTGAAAAGAAGTATAAGTACCTGCTGTTGTTCCTGTAAAAGCGATAACAAAAGTTTCTGATGAACTTGAAGGATTAGTTGACCCAGTAATCCTGAATTGATTAAATTGAGGGTTGAAGAACTCAGCTACAGGATCAAGAACAGTAAATGTATTACCATCAATTGTATAAGTCAAATATTCTGAAAGATCTTCGCAAACACTTATTTCCCCAAGTTCTAATTCATCTAAACCGTTTACATTATAAGTTGTAGGAGTACTGTTTTTTAAATTATCCCAGTCATAGCCAGTTCCTTCCACCGTTCCCAAATTACAAGTGTTTATTGTTCCTGAAAAATCACCATTTGCATCTGTATTTAAAATACTGGAAACACCATAAGAGACTCTAAAATATCCGTTGGTAACTGGATTGTTATCGCAATCAACTAATTTACCACTTACCGTCACAAAATTGGTTGCAACAGCACTGAGGTTGTAAGGAGGGAGAGAGGTGTCATCTGCAAAGGGACCTATTTGATCCGTTAATAATTCTTCTTCACAATTGCCAAGTATGGTCAAAGTCAATTCCTGATTATCTGGAACATAACCTCCAAAGGCTCCATCTTCGTCAGTTACTGCAAACCCTACAACACCACTTGAGTTCTCCGTTATCTTTACAAGTATTCCTTCTACCCCAAACCCAGGTCGACCTAGTACAACTCCATCTAACCAGATATAGGAATTGGGTACATCACAATTCCAAAATGAAAAATGACTAACCTGACCAACATATTTTTCTCCTTCCAAATTTGCTTCACCATCTTCTAGCCAATAACCACTTACTTCATCAAAATGCCATAAAGGAATGGTTGCGGGGGCATTAGGAAGTAAGCTTTGTGGAACAGGTAAACTAATCGTTGCTGATTGACCATCAATTAAATTTAAAACTTCCCCTGCCGTTCCTTCCAATTCGACTCCTATCATACCAAAAGTAGTTAATTGTACTTGTTCTTCATTAGTATCCGTTGCTCTTAAGTCTCCAGGCATTCTCTGATAGAGATCTGCTGAGGTAGGATCTAACCATGTTGCATATACATTGACAGTTCCATTGTATAAAACTCCGTCAGATCCTTCAACGCTATTGGCAGGTAACTCAATAGTAGCTCCTCCATTGGTCCCAACGGAACCTCCTGAAGTTGAAGCAACCGTTCCCGAAAGTACTTTTTCTATCATTTTAATCTTGGTGAAATTTCGTTTGTTTTCTTTTGAACTAACAAATTTTGCATTTTTAAAGTAACCTTCTATTTCAGCTGTGACTAAACTTCCTCTCGTATTAATCTCTATATCCTTAAAAGAAAAGTAGCCATTCTCGTCGGTTGTTGTGGTCGCTGTACCTATTGAAATTAATACATCAGAAAGTGGTTGAGCTGTTTCATTGTTTACCAAACCATATATTGACCCTTTGACCAAAACTGCTTTATTGTCAGGATTTAAATCCAAATCCGAATTATCCTTATTACAAGCCATGAATAATATAATGATTGCAAATAAAAATGAGATTACCTTTTTTAAGTTTTTCATTGTTTTAATTTTTCTAGTTAAGTATTGAAATTGATTTTAATCGTACTTAAAGGAAGTAAAATTTCTTATTTCAACTTCATTTGTTTTACGATTTTAATAAAGCCAAAATTTATGCAATTTTACGTTCCAATTTTAACCTATCCTATCCAAGTTGTCAGGTTTCTGACTTCGGAAATACCCTGCTGTCAAATACAACCCCAAACTAACCTATAAAAGGAAATCTGCTCGTTAACACTTGAAGTGCTACACGAACCAAAGTAACGGATTCTATCCGTCAGTCTACCAATCCAACAAGAATTTTATAAAACAAAAAAAGAGCAACCGTCCCCAGTTGCTCTTTTTTCATTTAATCCAATTCCTTCTTTACTCCGTCGCTAGCGCTGAGCCTCCCGGCTCGTGTTTACTTTTTAGTGATTACGGTATTATTGTTCATTACTATCGGAATGCTTTAAAGTAAACACGGGCCGGGAGGCCCAGCGCTAGCGAGCAAACAGTACCTTAAAAGTCTATTCATTACTCATAAATTTATGAGTTACAGAAAATGCTAAAATTCCGAGTTAAGAAAGGTATCGGATCCCTTGAAGGGATCCGATACCTAAATACACAAATTGTAAAAGTTCCTAATTTTTAGGTTAGCAGCTTCTTGTTATACTTGTAGACTATCAGACAAAGTCCGTTTCTTTTTGACGTATGTTGACTTTAAGTCAACACGAGCAGGTTTCTTTTAACTATAAATGGTGGCATCGCACAGCTGGGGCAACCGTCCCCGATTGCTCTTTTTTTCATTAACTCGCTAGCGCTGGGTCTCCTGGCCCGTGTTTACTTTTA
>JBGCCY010000274.1:0-2560 GCA_045104975.1 Saprospiraceae bacterium | reverse complement strand
TGGAGACATTTCTACAGCAACTTTATCCCCTGGTAAAATTCGAATATAATTCATTCTCATTTTTCCTGAAATAGTTGCCACAATTTGATGGTCATTCTCCAAACGTACTCGAAACATTGCGTTTGACAATGCTTCTTCAATGATACCATCTTGTTTTATTAAATCCTGTTTTGCCATGCTCAAATTTTCGGAGTGCAAATATCTAACTTTTTATCGAGATTTCCCTAACTTCTGGGTTATTTTTAATATTCTCTTCCACTTTACTATGATTCGATAAAATATCTGCTTTTTCCTTTCTAACTACTATTGTGTGTTCATAATGTGCTGATGGAGTCATATCCTTTGTAATTATCGTATGACCATCAGATGATTGCCGAACTTCTCTTTTTCCCAAATTAATCATTGGTTCAATTGCGATAACTAATCCATCTCTTAAAACTGGTCCTCTTCCTCTCTTTCCAAAATTAGGAACCTCAGGTGCTTCGTGCAATTGTTTTCCTAATCCATGTCCAACTAATTCTCTAACCACACCATACCTATATGGTTTTTCACAATAATTTTGAATTGCGTAACTAATATCTCCTATCCTTTTTCCGACAACTGCTTGCTCAATACCTTTGTATAAAGCTGTTTTAGTTACTCTAAGTAATTCCATGGTATCTTCTTTTACATCTCCAAGTGCAAAGGTATACGCTGCATCACCATAAAATTCATTCATGTAAGTTCCACAATCGACGGAAACAATGTCTCCATCTTTAAACTCATAATCCGAAGGAACTCCGTGTACAACACCTTCATTTATAGAAATACAAAGTGTGGCTGGAAAACCGTAAAGACCTTTAAATCCAGGAACTGCACCATGATCACGAATAAGTTCTTCTGCTTCTCGATCTATTTTAGCTCCTTTTACACCTGGTCGAATGACACTGGCAACATGAGCTAAAGCTTTACAAACTAACAAACAACTTTCTCTAATCAACTCTACCTCTTCGTCAGTTTTATATATTGGCTTCTTTTTCAAAATGTAAGATTCGTATTTACCGTTTTTTAATATCAATCAAAAAGGAGAATAAGCTTGAAATCTTACTTTTTGATGAATTACATACTTGCTCCAATTCCTTGAATTCTACTTCTACCTTGACCTCTTCCCGATTTCACTAATCCGTCATATTTACGCATCAACAAGTGACTATCGATTTGTTGTAATGTATCTAAAACAACTGCAACCAAGATCAATAGTGATGTTCCACCAAAGAACATAGCGAATCCTATGTTAATTCCTAAAACATTTGCAGCTACAGCTGGAAGGATAGAAATTAAACCTAAGAAAATAGATCCTGGCAATGTAATTCTAGAAGTTACTGAATCAATGAAATCAGCTGTATTTTTACCTGGCTTAATACCTGGGATAAATGCATTTTGTCTTTTCAAATACTCCGCATATTGAGTAGGATTTACTAATAATGCAGTATAAACGTATGTGAAAATTACTACTAGAAAGAAATAGATAATATTATATGACCACGAAGTAAAATCAGATAAGCTACTTAAGAAACTTGATCCTCCACCCTCTGGTGAAGCATAGTTACCAAGAGCTGCTGGTAAGAACATTAATGCTTGTGCAAAAATGATAGGCATTACCCCTGCTGCATTTACTTTCAATGGAATGTAATCTCGATTTCCTGTTGCAGGCATTGCGTTAGAACTTCTTCCAACCATACGCTTAGCAAACTGAATAGGAATTCTTCGAACTCCTTGAACAATCAAAACTGTAGCCACTACAACTCCAAACAGTGCTGCAAATTCTAAAATCAACATTACAATTCTATTATTATTGAATTGACTTGTAATTTCAAATGCTAAAGCACCAGGAAGTGTTGCAATAATTCCAATGGTTATCAATAATGAAATACCATTACCAATTCCTTTATCTGTTATTTTTTCTCCTAACCACATTGCGAATACAGTACCTGTAGTCAAGATGATTAAGTTAGCAAAATAAAATAATGTTTTTTGATTCTGCATGGCACTTGCAATAGCACCTTGAGAATCTAGATATGTTAAATAACCACTACCTTGAACTAAACAAATAGCAACTGTTAACCAGCGAGTAATTTGAGTAATCTTTTTCCTTCCTGACTCTCCTTCTCTTTGTTGCAATCTTTGGAAATAAGGAACAGCAAACCCTAATAATTGAATAATAATCGATGCTGTAATGTATGGCATAATCCCTAATGCAAAAACAGCCGCACCTAAAAAGGCACCACCTGAAAAAGCATTAATTAAATCTAAAAGACCGCCGCCACCAGATTGAGTAGCTGCAGCTAATTTTCCTGCATCTACACCAGGCAATACCACGAAGCAGCCAAAACGGTATACAGCTAAAATTAAAAGGGTGAACATAATTCGATCCCTTAAATCTTTAATTTTCCAAATGTTCTGTAGAGTAGTAATTAATTTTTTCATTAAATTTTTTTAAACAAGATTAACACTTCCACCAGCTCCTTCAATTGCAGTTTTTGCAGCATCAGAAATGGCATGTACATTAATAGAAAGCTTA
>JBGCCY010000273.1:0-4315 GCA_045104975.1 Saprospiraceae bacterium | reverse complement strand
AGAGATGTCCAACTAGATGAAATGGAATGTGGATTTGGGCCAATGAAAACTAAAAATTTTGGAAGCGCTATCTCTTCAATTGTGGTTAGCAAGGAAGCAATTAACAATCAGGTCGATGATTTGAAAGTCAAAGTAATCATCAATAATAAAACGATTGTAGAAAGCAGCACTAAAGGAAAATTATATTCCTTTCAAGAGGCTATCGCTTATGCCTCATGGGAAGAACAACTTCACCCTGGTGAAATATTTGGCTCAGGAACCATCCCCGGTTGTACTGGAATTGAAAACGGGGTGATGCTCAATAAAGGAGATAAGATAACCTTAGAGGTGGAAGGTATTGGGCAACTCACCAACAAAATAATTTAGAATGAAAGATTACGAAATCATATTAAAAGAGGCGACGCAAGGAATGGGATTTGTTCCCAACAGCCTTGACGCGATGGGAAAGAAACCAAATATACTAGGTGCCTTTTCGATGTTATACGCCAACATAAAAGGATTCTCTTCCTCTCAAACCTCGGCATGGACAGGGATAAAAATTTTGCTTAAAAATTTGAGGTGGACCTTGCAAGCAAAAAAAGAAAGCCATTTGGAAGTCCCCACTTACTTAAAAGATTTGATTGCACATGTAGCGAGTAATGCCGCAGGTTGTAGATATTGTCAAGCACATACGGCACATACTGCACATAAGAATGGCGTCTCAATAGAGAAACTTCAAAAGGTCTGGGAGTTTGAAGTTTCCGACTTATTTACCGAGCAAGAAAGAATGGCACTTCGTTTTGCCTTAGCAGCAGGAAGTACGCCTAATCAGGTTACCCCTGAGCATCATAAAAATCTAAAACAGTTTTTTACCGAAAGTCAGATAGTCGAAATTGTAGCAACTGTTTCCATATTTGGATTCTTAAATCGGTGGAATGATTCTATGGCAACGGAGTTAGAAGATAAACCTTTTCAATTTGCTCAAACGCATTTGGCCAACACATGGAATGCCGGTAAGCATATGACAAAATCATAAATAATGGCAACAACAATTAATGAATTTAAAAGAGGGTGGAAGGTTTTATTAGCTTGCTTTCTAGGCATAGGTGTAAGTCTAGTATCCTTGGTTTATTACTCAGGTGGCATCTGGATCAAACCTTGGCAAGAAGCATTCGGCTGGACTCGTGCAGAGATTGGATTAGGTCAAGGCTTGAGTACCTTAGCTATCGTCTTAGGTGCGCCATTTGCAGGTTGGTTGATTGACCGATTTGGATTAAAAAAAGTAGCGACGATCTCCTTGATCTTATATGCATGCTGTCTTTATCTTATCAGCAACATGAATGGCTCACTTAGTATTTTTTATGCTTTATGCATTTTATTAGCACTCTTGGCGCTACCATCTACGCCGCTTGGATTTACGCGGGTAGTCAACGCGTGGTTTGAAAAAAATAGAGGATTGGCATTAGGGATCAGTCTTACATCAACAGGTTTTGGTGCTTTTTTGATTCCTAAATATCTGACTCCTTATGTGGACAACTATGGTTGGGAAGAAGGTTACTTTTTATTGTTTGTCATAGTGATGATTGCCGTTCCTTTTATTTTTTTATTATTAAAAAATGAACCAGCATCAACTGCTCAACAAGTAGAAAAGAATATCCCCAAAACAGGTTTAAATTTAAAGTCAGCTATTAAGACGCGCCTTTTTTGGAAAATAGGATTGGTCTTCTTTTTAATCTCGGTGGGGATTATTGGACTGATTCCAAGTTTTATTCCCTTGCTACAAGATGCAGGACTATCTGCTTCGGAAGCGGGAAGTTATGCCGCCATACTTGGGCTATCTGTCATGCTGGGAAGATTGTTAACAGGCTTTTTGATTGACCGATTTTTTGCGCCTTACATTACTGCCATTGTATTTTTATTTGTCGCATCAGGTTGTTTAGCCTTAGGTCTAGGTGGTATTCAATTTGCCTTATGGGGCGCCATTGCACTTGGATTTGCGATAGGAGCTGAAGTAGATCTCATCGGTTATTACACCGTCAAATATTTTGGCTTAAAAAATTACGGTTCTATTTATGGCGCTCAATATAGCATCTTCAGTTTTGGCGGAATCATCAGTTCAGTATTAGCTGGATACATTTGGGATACAACAGGTAACTATGATTTGGCGCTTAAGATTGGCGCAGGTTTATTAATTGGAGCAGTTGTCTTAGTATTAACTTTTCCTAAATTTCCAACACAAATTCAAGACTAAGGATTTGTTTAAATATCATTAGAAATGAAAATCATCGACTTATCTAAAACGATTCAATACAATCGGAATGACCCTTTTTTTATGAAGGTCAACATAAAACACAAATCACATAAAAGCTCAAAATGGTTAATTCGTTTTTTGGGATTGCCGTTTCGATTATTTCCTAAAAAATTTATCGGCTGGGCAGACGATGAAATAAAAAAAATGGGTGTTCATTCCACGACACATATGGATGCACCTTGGCATTATGCGCCGACCTGCATGGGGAAGCCAGCCAAGACAATTGATCAAGTTCCATTGGAATGGTGTTATGGAGAAGGAATGGTCATTGACATGAAACACAAAGAAGATTTTGATCCGATCACGGTAAAAGATATTCAAGCATTTTTGGAAAAAGAAAATCTATCCCTCCAACCTAAGATGATTGTTTTGATAAAAACGGGTAGAGATAAATTAATGGGCACCAAAGATTTTTTTTATAAAGGAACAGGGATGAGTGCCGAGGCAACCGAATGGTTAATCCAACAAGGAATCAAGGTAATGGGCATTGATCAATGGGGCTGGGATTTGCCTTTGCCTCATTTAATTAAGGAAGCTAAAAAAAGTAATAATGCTGAGTTGTTTTGGGAAGCACATTTGGTAGGAGTTGATTATGAGTATTGTCATATGGAACAGTTGACTAATTTGGATGCACTGCCTACTACAGGTTTTCAAGTCGCAGCTTTTCCCCTAAAAATAAAAGGTGGTTCCGCGGCTCCTGCAAGGGTAGTGGCGATACTAAATGAAGATATAAAATCTGCTGCTAACTGACGTTAGTCGAGATTACATTAAAACCTTGCTTACTATATAATTTAAAACAGCAAATCTAAATTTATAGATTAGACTTATACCCAAATATTTTGTAGAGCATGGAAAAAGACTATTTAGCTGCCTGCAAAATATTTCGGTATGATGTCTCTTATTAAGATATAAGAATGGAAGAACTTAAAAAACATATAGAAAAAATAGTTTCACTAAATGAGGAAGAATGGAAGATTCTAAAAAATGGGATTGAAAAAAAATCTTATTCAAAAGGAGATTTAATTTTATCAAAAGGAGAACATTGTGACTTTATTGCTTTTGTAGAAACAGGTCTATTTCGATTTTATACGATGAAAGAAGAAAATGAAAAAGTAATTGAATTTTGGTTCCCATTGGATTTTTTTTCAGACTATAGAAGTTTCCTTACTAATACACCTTCTAATTTTTACATCGAAGCAATGCAACCAGGAATTATTTGGAAAATAAAGAGAACCTATATGAATAAACTTTATGAGGAATCTATAAATTTCAATAAATTAGGAAGAATAGTTTCAGAACAACTTTTTTTAATGAAGGCATTACGGTTGGATAGTTTTTTAACAGATTCTCCTAAAGAACGTTATCTCCAACTATTAATTAAAGATCCAAAAATTCTTCAAGCTGTACCACAATATATGATTGCTTCCTACTTAGGAATTACCGCAGAATCATTAAGTAGAATAAGAAAACGAATTTAGTATTTCTTGACGAAAGTCAATTGCTTTGACTGACTACCTTGACTAGCTTTGTGTCAAATTATATGAATATAAATTTGACATACATTGAAAATAATAATTACGAGCGTTCTGATTCTTCTTATTGCAATATTTACAATTGCTCAAGAGGTTCAAGATTCTTTACAACAAAAAGCGGTACAAGAGGCTAAAGAAAAGTTTCCAGAAGCTAGTGTTCTTAATTTTGACTTTAGTCAAAGTTTAGGTAGAAGTTTTAGTTCAGTATTAGAAGGACTAGATTTAAGTGATGGTGAAATTACACATCAAAAAAATTATCTTCTTTCAGCTAATCTTCCTCTCTATAAAAACTGTGGATGGGAATTGAGTACATCCCTTTCGTATCAATTCAATCAATTTAAATTTCAAGACATTGAAAATAGTTCCTCCTTCACAACACCTCCGGTGCTATTTGAGCAAAACGGAACTCTCGACTTTCATTACTTTTCAGCAGAGCTTAATGCAACATATTTCACGTACTTATTCAACAAAATACCAATTATTTCTAGCGCAT
>JBGCCY010000272.1:0-25129 GCA_045104975.1 Saprospiraceae bacterium | reverse complement strand
CAGATTATTCTATCAATCCATACCAAGGTTGTGAACATGGTTGTGTGTATTGTTACGCACGAAATACCCATCCATATTGGGGGTATTCGGCAGGCTTAGATTTTGAACAAAAAATATTAGTCAAACAAAATGCCGCGGCACTTTTAGAAAAAAAAATACAACATAAAAAGTGGAAAGCAACTCCTATGATGTTGTCGGGAAATACCGATTGTTACCAACCTGCGGAGAAAGAAATGAAAATTACTCGCTCGTTGTTGGAAGTACTTTGGAAATATCGACACCCAGTTGGAATCATTACTAAAAACTCTTTGGTCATGAGAGATTTAGATATTTTGAAAAAAATGAATGAGCATAATTTGGTGCATGTTACTTTGTCGATAACTACACTCGATGAGAAACTCAGAATGCTGCTCGAACCTCGAACAGCAACCATTCAAAGTCGTCTCCGAACCCTCGAAAAATTATCAGGAGAAGGTATTCCATGCAATGTGATGATGGCACCAATTATTCCCGGACTGAACGATCATGAAATTTTTCAGATGGTCAAAACGGTGGCTGATCTAGGTGCTCGTAGAGTCGGCTACACGATGGTTAGATTGAATGGAGATGTCGCTGAAATTTTTACTGATTGGATTCGAAAGACGATGCCTGATCGAGCGGATAAAGTGTTGAATAAAATTAGAGAAATTCATGGTGGAAAATTGGAAGATAATCGATTTGGAAAACGAATGTCTGGAGAGGGGAATATTGCAAAAATTATCAGTAAGCAATTTCGAGTGGCAAAAGAGAAGTATTTGAAAGGTCGAAGTACGCCGCCTTATAATTGTGAGATGCATGAGGATTTTAAATCGTCGCAGTTGAAGTTGTTTTAAAAAACAAATTTCAAACTCACTAATCAGAGAAATAAATTTCTACTTTTAGGCTTTTAAAAATTTTATTTCTCTTCAATTTGCGAATGCCTAATAATTACACAAAACATAACTTTAATCCCCTTTGCAATATTATTGTTATTTGATTTGCTAGTCAAACAAATAGTCAGGTTGACTCTCAACCTGATTCTAGCCGATAATGCCATAAAATAGGCTCTTGCCATAGGAGAATGTATTTAGCTTTTGATGGAAAAGAGTCTAAATACAAGAAAATCTCTTTAATAATGAAAACCATAAAATTGTTAACTAATTCGCAATTCTTAACCATTTTATCTACTTATTCCTTGATTTTATTGGTTTTTCATGGCTAGGCGTGAAGGTTATTCTATTGAAAATCATGAAATTTAAGCCTCCTTTACTGGAAATCTAACATCTGTATTTTATTAAATTTTGGTAAAATAAAATGGAAAAGATTTTCCGTCAAAAGGGTGATAACTAATCACGTTCACATCACTTTAAAAGAAGTGATGTGATTTTTATTTAAATCAAAAAAATATTCAAGAATGCGAAAAGCAATCCTATTAATTATTTCAGTTTTATGTGTTGAATTTTGCATGGCTCAATCCATCAATATAGAAGAAAACATGCAAGTTGCTCCTTTGACTGATGCTCGTAATGGTTCCCTCACTTTAGGAGATATTGACAATGATGGAGATCCTGATCTTTTAGTTTTAGGACAAGATGCAGGATCATTAAATACTATTTTATATGAAAATGATGGCAATGGAAATTTCACAGAAATAACTGGAACATCTTTTACCGGACTTCAATTTGGTAATTCTGACTTTGCAGATGTGGACAATGATGGAGATTTAGATTTGTTGTACACCGGAAGCAATTTTTCTCCAGAGTATTTTGCGTTACTTTATCTGAATGATGGTAATGGAAATTTCATTTTAGAAAGTAATACCCCATTCCAAGGATCTGCAGGAGGAGAGTTTGTATTTGAAGATATTGAAGATGATGGCGATCTCGATTTATTAATGACAGGTACCAAATTAGATAATTTAAATAATCCTGAAGGATTTGTAGCTCTTTATGTCAATGATGGATCAGGTACATTTACTGAAGTAGGTGTAACACCATTTGAACAAGTGAGTAGCAGTTCGATAGCTTTTATAGATGTAGATAATGATAATGACAATGATGTAATCATTGCAGGAGAGGATGCTAATGATTTAGCAGTTACTAATTTATACACCAATGATGGAATGGGAAATTTCAGCCTTGCAGCTAATACTTCAATTGAAGGTATTTCTACTGGCGATATTGCTGTTGCAGATAGCGATAATGATGGAGATCTAGATGTACATATATGTGGACAAGTTGCAGGAGGGGATAGAATCTCACACCTATATTTGAATGATGGAACAGGTGAATTTAGTTTGGTTTCAGGAACTCCATTTCCAGCCACATTTGTAGGTACTTCTGATTTTGCAGACTTTGATGCTGATGGAGATTTTGATCTTTTAGTTACTGGTGCGGTTGGAGGAGCAGAGTTTACGTCCAATATTTATGAAAATCAAGGGAGCAATAATTTTGTCTTAGTGGACTCATTAGTTGATGTTTATCTAACGAGTACTGCTATTGCAGATATCGATGGCGATAATAATCTGGATGTAGTTATTTCAGGTATTTCTAATGATATTAACAGTTTTGGGCCACGGGTGTATCTTAATGAAACCATTACGTCTTTAGAAACAATCGAGGTAGATGAAAGCATACTTATATTTCCTAATCCTACTACTGGGGTATTTCAAATAAACAGAGATGCTTCCACTTCTTTTTCTATCAGAGTATTCAATTCAATAGGTCAGTTAGTGTATGAGGATAATGCTATGGATCAAAATAGTCAGGTGAAATTAAATCAACCGAGTGGGATATATTTAATTACGATTGAATCCAAAAATATGTTGACATCTAGAAAGTTGATTTTAAAATAAAAACAATTAACGGAGCTAGATGATTTTATTTGGTCAGAAAAAACTATGGAATGCCTACTGCAAGTTTTTAATTTTTCCTTTAAAAAAAATAGGAAAGACCTGCAGGAGAAAAAATCTTATCCTGTCTGTTCTCATCACAAAACCCATAAATTATATTTGATCAAATGAAATCATCTAGAATCTAAACAACCTACTTCTATCTTTTTATTGAAATTTATTTTAAGTGAATAAAATTGGATAGACAATTTTCATCTTTAAAATCATTTTGGCTTCTACTTTAAAAAAAAGAGGCCGCCCATTTCGCCATGGACAACCTCTTTTGAAGGAAATGAGTGTAATTTAATTTTTATTCCGCATTGCGGAAAATAGGTTTTAACATTTTAAAAAAAAGCTTTATATCATCTGTCGAGGTAAGATGTTTTTGTTAATCTAGGCGTAAAAAATTATGGATTTAAAGTGTACCTCACAGATGCTTGAAAATCATTATTAAAGTCAGTTGAGTCTTCATCGTCTTGAAAAAGTTCCGTCAAACCTTTGTTGAATCGAATATCTACCGCTACTCTTTTGGAGATTTGATATTCATATCCAACACTTATTCCAAGGTCAACTTTTTCGTAAATAGGTGCATGGCGCGTGTCCGCCGAACTGTTGTCAGAATTGGGATCTTTTACATGAATCCAAGACGGGCGAACACCTGCCATCACACTACTCTTTTCGTTTACTTTATATTTAGCTAAAATCGGAAATTCTAATACAGTTAAGTTTCTTGCAACGACTTCTTGGTTAGCAACTACTCGATCGAAGGAAGTTGATTCCGCTGTAATCGTAGTAGGAAGAGTCAAAGTATTCTCTTTATCTTCTTTTGCGGTGAATGGTTGAACAAATCCTTTTCTAAAATTCACTTCCGCCTGCACACTCCATTTGTCATTAATATTATAGCCAGCAAAAACTCCAATTCCAGGAGAAACGGCTCCATCTGGAATCAATGCACTACCAGAAACGGCTACTGTTCCTCCTCCAAAAAAACCAGCTTTTACCCTCTTTTTGATGGGTAAATTTACCTGCGTGATTTCTTCTTCATTTTCCAATAAAGTTGACATTGCTGCAATTGGTTTTGCTACATCTATAGCATTATCCATTTTTTCTTCTTGCATTTTCCAAAGATCGATTGGATTCACTTGAGGAATTGGTGCAACTGGAGTTTTAATATCTGGATTTGTAGGAGTATTGTTATTATCTAAAGGAATATTTTGTTGAAAGTCAACTTCCTCTATTTTCTCTTCCAAATTAATTGACTTAGTATCAACTGGCTGTTCTTCTTTTACCTCTATTTTAAAGTCAAATGTTTTTTCCAAAAATTCTTGAATCGGTTCAAAAGGAACATACCAAGCCACGGACAACATCGTAACTGTTACCGTCAAAATCACTAGACTAGATAACCACAATGGAGATCTTCTTGGATTATGTTGGTTCAGTTTTTTATTCAATGATTTCCACGCCTTAGGATCGAAGTCGAACTCATGTTCTTCCAGCCGAAGTTTTAATTTCTGTTCAGATGAATTGTTGATATTTTTCATATTGCGACTCGGATTCTAAATTTGTTAACTAAGATTTTTTGCAACTCTTTTCTAGCGTTCGATAAGTGCCATTTGGAGGTACCATCGCTGATGCCTAATCTGTCTCCAATTTCTTGATGCTTATATCCATCAATGACATAAAGGCAAAAAACAGTTCTACTAGAAGGGGGTAACATTTGGATAGCTTTGTAAAGATCTTCTGTGGCTAGGTTATCAATTGCATCGTTATTGATGCTCGTTTCTTTTTCGCTATTCAGATCGATCACTTTTTTGTAAGTAATCTGTTTTCTTACGTGATCTATGGAGGTATTAAAAACAATTCTCGCAATCCATCCTGCAAAAGTTCCAGGTTCTTTGAATTGGTGAATATTAGTAAAAACTTTGAAAAAAGCCATATTTAATACCTCTGTGGCCTCTTCTCGGTGACTCGTGTAACGCATGCAGATACCTAACATTTTCCCAAAATACTTTTGGTAAATGTACTTTTGCGCAAGCGGATGTTCTTTCCGGCAGCCCAAAATAAGGTCCTGTTCGCTACTTTGTGGTGTAAATTTCATTATTTCGATTGTTCGCTTTTATCAACGTTTTGACCTTTAAATAAGGTTGGGTCGATTTTGAAAAAAACTATGAAGGTTCACTTCATTCAACAATTTACAAATCGAAATTCAAAAATTGTCAAATGAAGCGACATTCATTTTTTTAATTTAAATAGGTAATCTGAAAAGCCTTTTGAATTATTCCTCTAGGACAGTTTTAGTTTTGTAAATTCTTAGCTTTAATATATTGTTCGGTTAAGCCTAGAGTGAATGATTTTTGGGAATGTACTTTTGTTTGAATCTAAGATATGTGGATTGGCCAGATTAGTTGCCTTTTTGAAACTGATTTAACCTTGTTTTAATATTGTGAAGGGAATTTTAACAGATGTTTAAGAGACTATTGGAAAAAAAATGGGTCGTGTGAATAATTTTCACACGACCCATTTTTTTGAATATCCAACACTCAACAAGGAATATCCAATGCTCAACGGTACAGCAAATGATTCAGTTTTAAAACTTGAACATTGGTTATTCTTTGTTCGATATTGGATATTCAAAAAGTTAATTCCCTACCGTCACCTTCACAAAATCCGAAACTGTTACAAAATTAAACTGCGTATTCAAATTCGGACTATCCATTGCCGTAAATCGAAAAATATATTCCCCATCTTCCGAAAAAGTAGCTGAAGTGGAATAGGAAGTTGGCGAAGTAGTAAATGTAACTTTTCCAGGTCCTTCTACGGTCATCCATTTGGTCGCTAAATTATTCAAAGCAGTACCGTTATAGGTAACATCGGCTGAGAGATTAGCGGATCCACCTGAAGGAATAGAAAAATCTGCATTAGAAGTTACATCATAGCCAGTCGTAGTTGGTGTCCAAGGAAAAGGATTATTTTGCATAGCAGGAAATACTTTTCTCCAAAATTCAGATCGTAATTCGTAAAAGTTACTTGGACTTTGATGCCCTAATCGTAAGCTATGCAAAGTGATTTCTTTTTCTCGAAATTGATTGATGGCAGTATAAATAGTTTCCAACGGACTAATCGTATCAGCATAACTAATAAAATTACAAGTTGGGCCTTTATATCGTTTTGCAAAAAAAATCCCATCATAATATTTTGATGCATTCAAAGTAGAATCTTCATGAGAAATAGTTCCCACAGAACCTCGCGAGTCTCGAATAAATAAAGGCAACCCAGCAGGTCGATCCCATCGATGTCCTGAATGACCACAAAGTGCAGAAACTGTTTGAACTAAACATTTGACGCGTTGATCTACCCCCGCCGTCATCAAAGCTAATCCACCACCTTGGCTGATTCCGACGACTCCCATATCTGTTCCATTAAAATCACTTCGCGTAAAAATATAATCAATCGCCCGCATCGCACCAGCAATGGAATGTTTGTAATAGTATAAATCAGGATTTGAAATATCGGTTGGTTCATAAGAATTTGGATCAATTTCATCTGGCTCAGCCTCGTGAATGTTGATGCTGATGGAAAGTGCTCCTCCCCATTCGGCAATATTAGTTTCAGGTACACAAATATTTCCGATAGATCCAAAAGGAGGTAAAGTTAACATCGCAGGGTAGGGCGGAGAGATTCCTTTTGGAATAGAAATATATCCATAGACTCTTCGATTATTAATATTGCCTAAATTGATTCGATACGTTTTACTCAAATTCGAACTATCCAAAAACGTCAAAACTGGATCGATGGGAACATTGGCCAACTCTGTTTTTACTCCATCCCAAAAATCATCAAAATCCGCTGGTTCTTCCACATAACCTTGTAAATCATATTTTGAAAAAATCGCCCCTCCAACAATTGAATTACTACCTTGAGTTACTCGACAAAGCACACTTCCAGGTTCTTCCAATAGAAAAGGAATTTTGACAGGAACTCCAGGGTTGACGATGATTTTACCAGTTTTTAAAGGCGGTGTTTTAGGATCAAAACGGATAATATAATTCACCTCTCCCCAAGTATCAGAAAGTACTTCGAAGTACATCATTTCTCCAGCTTCATAGGTTGCATCAGGTCGACTTGCATTCACTTGAAGTTGTGCAAAATTGGAAAAAGACATTCCAAGGAATATTAACAAAAGACTTATTTGCCAAAGTTTCTTATTTGAAAATAAAAGCATATTATTTTTGGATTCAATTTCTTTTTTGAAAAAATGGAAATTAGAGATTCGAAATGTGGTTTAGGAAGGAGCTGAATTAGTATCAAATTTACGCTTTTTTTTACAAAATTAGATTCGTCAGTTTTTTTACAAAAAAGTTATTACAATCATAAAATAAGCTCTTCGTCGAATTTTTTCCTTGATAATTTTTATCATTGTAACTTTGTTGAATAAATTTCACGCTTAAACAAAACGGATATACCTAACCAACTGTAATGTCGAAAGAAAATCTTTCTGAAATTTTAGAAAAACTACAATCGGATGACCAAGCTGTTTTGAAATCTTTATTTCAAGAACACTATTTGTCTGTGTGTAAAAGTATCTATCGATTTGTCAAAGATAAATCGACGACAGAAGACATTGCTCAGGATGTTTTTATTAAGTTTTGGGAAAAAAGAAAACAGCTTAACATTACTTCTTCTGTCGCGGCATATTTGCATCGAATGGGAACGAATGAAGCGATTTCTTATTTGCGAAGACTAAAACATTTTGAATCTGAAGAAGTCATCGAGTATTCCGTTCCTAATAATTTAGTCTCTGGCGAATCCGAAATGTTGCAATCCGAATTGCAAGAGAATGTAACGGACGCCATCAATTCCCTTCCTCCCAAGTGTCGAGCAATTTTCCAATTGAGTCGTTTTGAAGATCTAACTTATAAAGAAATTGCTGCGAAATTGGACATTTCTGTCAAGACGGTGGAAAATCAAATGGGCAAAGCGCTGAGAGTTTTACGAGGGAAGTTAAGAGGGTATTTGAGTATGTTTTTTTAGGCGAAAATCGATATTCAAAAAAAAAATAAAAAAAAAGTAAAAACAAAATAGGGGTATTCCCTAATTCATGTCGTCATATCATCGCAAGGCACGAAAAGATTATGAAGGAGAATAAATACATCGAACTAATTGCCCAACATCTGTCGGGAGAAATTTCAGAGAGTGATCGAAAAGACCTCATGAAATGGGTAAATTCCGATGCCAAAAATCAAGCGTTGTTAAAAGAAACGACGCAGCTGTGGAAGATCTCTGAAGAGTATGATTCCCCTTTTGACACGAATGTAAATGATGCTTGGAAAAAAGTAGCACAAAAAATTGAAGTAACAAACGACTCGAAAGATTCGTCAGTTAAAATAATCCGTCTATCCAACTTTAAACAATTTTTACAAATAGCTGCAGTAATTTTACTCGGTGCAGTCGGATTATTTTTCTTTTTCCAAAATCAAGAACCTGAATTATTTGCTTTTAATACAAATGATGAACAAACCTTAGATTTCTTTTTACCAGATTCAAGTCGAGTCGTGATGAATGAAAATAGTCACTTGACTTACCAAGATTTAGATGGAAAAAGAATCGTGACGCTAGAAGGAGAAGCTTGGTTTGATGTTAAACATTTGGATTCAATTCCTTTTGAAATAGAAAGTGGTGAAGCGAAAACGGTAGTGCTTGGAACGGCATTTAATGTGAGAGCTTATCCTCAAGAAGATATAATTGAAGTTTCGGTGGAGCGAGGGAAGGTGGCGTTTTTTGAAAAAAAGAATATTGCAAACACTACGTTATTACCAGCAGGAAAGGAAGGCGTTTTTTATAAAAAAGAGAAAAAGATAGAAAGAGATGAAAGAGAAAATGAAAATGCAATTGCATGGAGAACTTTGACTTTAGATTTTGAGAGTTTAGAAATGGGAAAAGTTATAAAGACTCTTGAAAAATATTATGAAGTAAAAATAAACTTAGATTCTCGTAGCAAAAATTGTCGATTTAAAGGGACTTACGAAGATTTTGAATTAGAGACTTTGTTAGAAATAATCGAAACTATGTTTGATCTAGAATATAAAATCAACGGAAAAGAAATCACTATCACAGGAGAAGGTTGTTAATTAATGGTTCCAGTTATGTGTAGTAATTTATTTTAATTTGAAGTAATTAAAATTGGAAGGAAAACCATGAGCAGTAAGGAGCGGGCGAGGATCGGTGAAAAATGAGGGAGCGGGAGCTGACCTTGCGCAAAGCTATTTTTTCACCTAGAATTTTTTGGTTCTTTTTTTTTCAATGAAAAAAAAACAATACTCAAATCATCCACCAACGTCAAAATCTAAAACGGAAGTTTAATTAAAGTATATAATCAAGAGTCAGTCAACTAAAAAGACATCCCTTTTTCTTAGAATTTAAAACCCTATAGCAACCACCATGAAAAGCCATCATTGGATTTTTATTACATGTTTACTCTTTGCGACAAATGCCTTGTTCGCACAGGTGGCTATGATGGAAAAAAGAGTGACGATTCAATATTTTAATGTGGAGTTAGAAGAAGCGTTGGAAGGGATTAGTAAAGATTACGATGTAAATTTTACTTACAGTATCGATCGAATTTCAGTAGATCAAATCGTAAGTGCAGATGTAGAAAATACAACATTATCGTTAGCATTAGAAGAACTGTTGGAAGAAACAGATATTACTTATGCGAACATTGGCGACCAAGTAGTTCTAAAAGTTGATCTAGAAAAAAGAAAATTACTAGCAGAGAGAAGAGCTCAAAAAAAGGCAATTCCAAAACCAAAACCTGAACCTCCAAAATGGGTAAAGCAAAATGTAACAATGCCTTTACAAATTGCCAATTATCAAAACCCCACAAAATATTTGGAAGAGCCAGAATATAAAATGGCCATTTATCCAGTTTGGGATCCGTTTTTTTATAACGTTACTCTAGAGGAGGAGATTGAGTTTTTTGTAGATGATATTTTTGATGAAACAGCTGATGGGGAGAAGTTGGCGCAGATTACTCTTTTTGGAAATGTAGGGACGAATATGAATAATAATTCCTCGACTACAAATCGCGTTTCTGCAAATATTCTTTGGGGACACAATGGTGGAGTGAACGGAACGGAAGTCGGTGGAATTGTCAACTCGATCGTCAACGATGTGAAAGGAATTCAAATCGCAGGCATCGGAAATGTAGTTGGGGGAGAAGTAGAAGGAACACAAGTCGGAGGCATTTTTAATGTGAATAGAGGAACGACTAAAGGAATACAAGCAGCTGGAATTACTAATGTTGGAAGTGAAATAAAAGGAGTGCAAGCAGCAGGAATTTTAAATGTCGCTTGGGAAAAATCTTCTGGCGTTCAAGCAGCTGGCATTTTGAATGTAGCGAGAAAAGGATCATCTGGAATTCAAGCAGCAGGAATTGGAAATGTCGCAGGAAGAGAATCGAAAGGCGGAATGCAAGTATCAGGAATCTTCAATATTAATGGAGGAAAAACAAACCTTCAAGTTGCACCAATTTTGAATGTTGGAAGGAATGTGAAAGGATGTCAGATTGGTTTAATCAATATTGCAGATTCGATTGGTGGCGCTTCGATTGGATTGATTAATATAGTGAGGAATGGTTATAATCGAGTAGAATTTTCTGGAGCAGATGTGCTTTATTTTAATGCAGAATTGAAACTTGGATCAAAAGGATTTTATAATATTTTCCATGCTGGTTTTCGACCATTAAATAGAGATGAAGGTCATTATGCTTTTGGATACGGTTTTGGAACTTTTATCAGAACTAAAAAGAAAAGGCTTTCTCACAACTTAGAACTTTTAGCTACTCAAATAAATGATATCAAAAGACCTGCAGATGTGGGAGGGCAGAGTTCTAAAAAATTAAACTTGCTTAACCAATTCCGATGGACGATTGATTATCGTATAGGGAGACAGACAAGTATATTTATTGGCCCAACATTTAATGTGATGGTTTCAAAATTAGTCGATCAAACGACTGGAGAATATGAGTTAGATATTTTGCCTTACACTTTCTTTGAGGAAGTAGATCCAGGGATAGATCCAACTTATATAGCAGGTTGGGTTGGAATAAATGCAGGGATAAGATTTTAGCCCTTGCTCTCTAAAGGGAAATGTGAATGAAAAAACAGAGAAAAAATTAAACGAACAACTCAAGATTTTTAAATAAAAATACTTTTTCGAATTACTTTTTGGAAAACGAAATGACATAGTTTCGCTAGGTATTTCTATGGAGTTGATGAAAATTTAAAAGTAAATTTTATATCAACTTCATCTAGCAAAACAAACAAAGAACTTTTGATTAGTTGACTTTTAATGTTGCTCCGACCTACATTTCGGCAAAACGAAATTATGTTGCTTAGGGTGTATTGCCGAAAGGTCGGAGCTATTTTTAATGAAGCATGAAAATGTAAATAGCAATTTTGAATATAATATTTTTAAAGAATAAAATTTATCGAACATGAAAAAGAACTTAATGTTTTTAGTGCTCAGTTTTTTAGCGTTACAAGGTTTTGGACAAACAGAAACACTTTTTAATAGAGCGAGAGTGGTGGGTGCATTCGGTGCTCCAATTACAGAATTCAGCCAATTCAAAGGAGATTATATTGTCTCTTCTGGAGGAGGAGGTGGACTAATTATCGATGATTTTTTCATAGGTGGTTATGGAATGGGAACTGTGGATATTAATGAATTTATAGAAGATAATGAAGAAGTTGAAATGGAAATGGCACATGGAGGTTTTTGGTTAGGGTACACTTATAAGTCCTATAAATTGGTTCATATTTTTGCAAGTACAAAATTAGGATGGGGAGGAATTGACATCGAAATTGATGAAACAGGTTTTAGAACAAATGATAATATTTTTGTTGTGACTCCTGAAGTAGGAGTAGAATTAAATGTATTCCGTTGGTTTAAAATTGCAGGAACAGTTGGCTATCGATCAGTTTCAGGAGTGAACTCAATTACTGGTCAGAGCAATAAAGATTTTAGTGGAATGGCTGGAACTTTGACTTTCCGATTGGGTGGATTTGGAGATTGGAAAAGAAGTAAAAGAGACCGAAGTAGAAGAGATCGATACGATGATTAAACTTTAATAACTATTGAGTTTACAGGGTTGGGGATTAGAATTAATTAATGAATGGTTTTTCAAATACTTCAACACCTGTAATCTCAATAGCTATTAAAACCAATTTTTATAACATCAAAATAAAACTAAAATGAAAAATAACTTTACACTAATAATTTTATGCTTATTCACTTTTCAAGGATTTGGACAATCGCAAACGTTATTTTCAGATGTTGAAGAGGTAGTTGGTTTCGGTGGACCAATTGTAGAATTTAGTAGTTTTAAGGGAGAAGTGATTCCCGCAGTTGGAGGAGGTGGTGGAGTTTTTTTAAATGATTTTTTTATCGGAGGTTATGGTATTGGTGGACTTGATTTTAGAGATCCATCGGTTGACCTTGATAATTATCGAATGAAATTAAATCATGGTGGATTTTGGTTAGGTTATAATCATAATCGAGATAAATTATTGCATGTATTTGCAAGTGCAAAATTAGGTTGGGGAAAAATTGATGTAGACTACATTGGAGTTGGTTCACGACCAAATGATAATATTTTTGTTGTTCAACCTGAAGCTGGATTGGAGGTTAATTTGTTTCGATGGTTCAAGTTAGCAGGAGCAGTTGGCTACCGATCGGTGACAGGAGTGAATGAAATTGAAACTCATACTAATTCAGATTTTAATGGAATGGTAGGAACGTTAACTTTCCGATTTGGATGGTTTGATTAGAGATTCTGCCATTTCGTTTTTTTGAAAAAAAGATCGATTAATAAATAGAGTTTTGTTTTAGAGCCTGTCTTTTTGAGAGTGAGACAGGCTCTTTTTTTATTGGGGATAGAGACGGCTTTAAACCTTGGAGTTTTTATTCATGGAAAAAAACTGAATATCGAACAATGAAGTAGTAAAGAATAATTACCCTCTTTTATCGGTAAAAAAACCATGTTGAACTTTTTTCTAAATAATAGAAGGAGAGAAACATCTAATTTGGAAGTATCAAACTTAGATTGTTTCTTCTTGTTTGACTAACTGAAATTTTTATAACATTTTTTTAACATAAAATAAAAAAACAAAAATAGGGGTACTCCTTTCTTCTTGTCGTCATAAAGGCAAAGACATTAAACAAACAAAAAACGACATGTCTTTTCGCAAAGGAAAATAATCGCAATCAAATTAAATTTTTTTAGATAATCCGATTTTAGAAAATAGGTGTTGACTATTTTTCTAATAGCCATACCTATTTTTTTTTTGGAAAATAAAACCAGGAATCAATCACATTAAAAATTAATCAAAATGAAAATCACACTAAAAAATGTATTCCTAGTAATTTATGTTTTAGTGCTTTTACTAATTACATTTTCTGCGAATGCACAAACTACCCTAACGCAAACTATTAAAGGAACGGTCATAGACAAAGATTCTGAAATGCCTTTGATTGGAGCAAATATTATGATCATTTCCACAACTGAGATGATGGGAACGAGTACCGACATCGATGGAAATTTTAGAATAGAAAATGTACCAATCGGACGGCACAGTATTCAGATTTCTTACTTAGGCTACGAAGAATCTAATTTGCAAAGTGTATTGCTGACTTCTGGGAAAGAGTTGTCTCTTAATATCGAATTGCAAGAAGCCTTGAATCAAATGACTGAAGTTGTGGTTACTGCTCAACACGACAAAACCAAACCAATCAATGAACTAGCGACAGTCTCTGCTCGATCATTTTCAGTAGAAGAAACAGCTCGATACGCTTCTAGTCTTTTTGACCCTGCAAGGATGGCGCAAAATTATGCAGGGGTAACAGTTGGAGGTGGATCAAGCGATTTGTTTAATGAAATTATCGTTCGAGGAAATTCTCCAAAAGGAGTAATGTGGAGATTAGAAGGTATCGAAATTCCAAATCCGAATCACTTCGGAGGCATGGGGAATTCAGGTGGTGGGATTAGCATGTTGAGTAGCACGACATTGAGCAATTCTGATTTTTACACCGGAGCTTTTCCTTCGGAATTTGGAAATGCAACTTCAGGAGTTTTTGATTTAAATATGCGAAAAGGAAATAATGAAAAACGAGAATACTCTTTTATGATTGGTGCACTTGGAGTGGAAGCAGGATTGGAAGGACCTTTTGGAAAAAACTATAAAGGTTCGTATTTATTAAATTATCGGTATTCAACATTGGGGCTTTTAAATGCAGTTGGATTGAATCCTGCGGGAGATGTTTTGCCAGCCTATGAGGATTTATCGTTTAAAGTAAACTTGCCAACTAATGGATATGGAACCTTTGCCATTTTTGGTTTGGCTGGAAAAAATATCGCTTCACAAACTGCTGAAGCGGACTCTACCAAGTGGGAGGACGAAGATGGAAAATGGAGTTTTGAAGAACGACAAAAAGTAGGAACAATCGGTGTTTCTCATAAAATAATTTTAACTCCAACTAGTTATTTGCGAACAGTCGTTGCTGCATCTTCAGATGCCTACGAATCAGAAGAATCATACTTTGATGTGGAGAATGATTACAATGAGGTTTTAGATGAGGTGTCCAATTTTGATAATAAAATTTTACGTGCGACTACCACCTACACGAATAAAATTAACTCAAAAAATACTTTCCAGATGGGAGGAATTTTTACCAATCAAAAATTTAGTTTCAATTCGAAAGAGTATTATGAAGATGAGAATGTTTGGGAAAGTTATTTGAATAACGAAGGTGAAACCCAACTCTACCAAGCTTATGCACATTGGAAGTATCGCTTCGATGAAAAATGGACAATGAACTCAGGAGTTCATTACACTTACTTTGGTTTGAATGGAAGTCAGTCGCTAGAGCCTCGTGCTGCTATTAAATTTCAAGCAAGTCCAAAACAGTCTTGGAGTGCAGCAGTTGGCTTGCATAGTAAACCTGAACATATTTCATTTTACTTCGCAGAAATTACTGAAGAAGGGCAACCTAAAACTTCTCCAAATAGAGATTTAGACATGACCAAATCATTGCAAGCAGTAATTGGTTTTGATCAAAAAATAGGGAAAGATCTTCGACTAAAAATCGAAACATACTATCAACATTTATACGATGTGCCAATTGTCAACGAACCAGGGAGTACCAGTTCAATTATCAATACACAAGATATCTGGGATATTTTAGGAGAAAACTTTGAAGCAACAAATGAAGGGACAGCGAGAAATTATGGAGTAGATATTACGATCGAAAAGTTCTTTTCTAAAAATTATTATTTCTTGATTTCAGGTTCTGTATTTGATTCAAAATATACACCAAAGGATGGCAACGAATATCATACACGTTATGCTTCAAATTATCAATCGAATGTTCTATTCGGAAAAGAATGGAAAGTAGGAAAAAGCAAAAAGAACATTTTTGGAATCAATGGAAAATCAATTTTTGCAGGAGGAAACAGAATCACTCCAATTGATCTAGAGGCATCAAGAGCAGCTGATGAAACTGTTCGAGATTATACTCAAAGATTTGGCGCACACGCGCCAGCTTATTGGAGATTTGATGTTGGGATAAGTTATAAAATTAATAAAAAGAGAATGACTCATTCTATTTTATTGGACATTCAAAATGTAACGAATCACGAAAATGTGGATTATCAATATTACAGTTCAGGTGCCGATAAAATTGTCAATGTTACTCAAACTGGATTGTTCCCAACTTTTAATTATCGAATTGAATTTTAGTAAAACGATTTTCTAAATCGTTAAACCGTAAAACGACTTTCCAAAGTCGTCAACACCTAGAATAAAATATTTCCTAACAAGAACGATGTAGAAAATCGTTCTTCTTAAAAACTGAAATTATGAAAAATCTAAAAATGTATTCCGTCATTTTATTGGCGATGATTTTAATGACAAGCTGCCAAGATCGAGGCAATAATGGATTATTTAATTGTATCGAAGGAGAAGGAGATGTCGTCACTCAAGAATTATTAATTAATGAATTCACAGGTGTGAAATCTAGAGGAACTTCTCAAGTTTACATCACGCAAGGCAATGATTTTAAAGTTGAAGTCACAGGGCAAGAAAACATCATTGCCAATATCGAAACTGATATTAAAAATGGTATTTGGGAAATTGAATTTGATGAATGTCAAAGAAATTTTACTGACTTAAGAATTTATATCACGATGCCAGTTATCGAAAGATTAGAAATTTCAGGTTCTGGAGATATGTTTGGACAAGATGTTTTTGCGGTGGAGAATATTCATTTAAAAGTGGATGGTTCTGGAAGCATTGATGTGGCTGTTGATGGAGCGACAGATGTGGATGCAAGAATTTCAGGTTCTGGAAAAATCAAATTAGCAGGAACGACCAATTACCTAGGATCAAAAATTAGTGGAAGCGGCGATCTAGAAGCTTATGATTTGGAAGCGAATATTGCGAATATAAAAATTAGTGGATCAGGTGATGCTGAAGTATCGGTCAATGATGAATTGGATGTGAAAATTGAAGGAAGTGGAGATGTGTATTATAAAGGAAATCCGATTATCAATGTGGACATCACAGGTAGTGGAGATTTGAAAAATATGAATTAATTTTTTTGCCACTGGCTTGGACTGACTATTATGACTTTTTATGACTCTCCCATTTATTGATTTCTCCATTGTGGATACCATCTAAAAAGACAGTCATAAAGATTATAATAGTCAGTCCAAGTCAGCGGCAAAAAATTATTCCTCCTCTCCAGAACTTGCAGCATTTTTTACAAAGGCAACACCTGCTTCAGAGACAACTCCTTCCTCCAACAATCCATTCACCCAGTCTCGTCGATTAAAATGCATCGCCCACTCAATCGGCGTTTTCCCTTCCGTCACTCTATTCAAATCAACATTGTGAATCGCCAAAACTGGAAGCGTTCCAACAGAACTTTTTTCAATCGCTTTAACGATTGGCGAAGTTCCATCCTTGCCTCCGAAGTAAGGATCAGCACCTGCAGTCAAAAGCAAGTGCAACATTTTAGGATCTTTGTAAGCTAAAAAAGTAGGACTCAATAATTGATTTTCGTCATTCAACAAATTAGCATCTTCCCCAGGGTTTTTATCCAAAATAAATTTTACCAATTTATGTGCACCCATACTTACCGCAAGTGTAATCGGAGAGTGATGTTGTTCTAAAACGACCTTCCCAACATTGGCACCTTTGTCCACCAACGCAATTACTGCCTTCGTATTTTTATAAAAAATAGCAGACAAAAGGGGAGTGGTTTTAAATTCTGCATCGATCTCATCTAGCTTTTCTATTTTTTCTAAAAACATATCTACCGCTGCTTGATCTCCATTTTGGATAGATGCGATGAGTGCATTGCCAGCTCCTTTATTTCCAACATCATAAGTTTTCTCCACCCGAGCCGTTGCGGCTTCAGCAGCAGCTTTTTCTTTTAATTCTTTTTGCTTGGTTTCGAAAGCTTCTTTTTGTTCACGCAATTTTTGAGCTTCATCCGCTTTTGCTTTTATCTCTTCGTGAGTAGCTTTATCCACTTCTACTTTTTCCAATCGCTTGCCTTCTTTAAAGCCTTCCATTTGATTGAGTAATTCCGCAAATCCTTTTCTTTTGGCTTCATCAATTGGACTATTTCCGCTAGGTTCTTTTTTATAAATATTTGCACCAGCTTCCATCAACAACTGAACATACTCCGCATTTCGCCAAGAGACTGCCTTGAAAATGGCAGATTCCCCATCTTTACCGACTAGGTTAGGATCAGCTTTTCCTTCCAACAAAATTTCGATGATGTCTGTGTTATTATTGTCAACAGCTATCGGCAAGGCTCTCCGTTGAATCCCATCTTGAAGATTGGGATCAATCCCTGCGAAGATGCAACGAGCAACCATTTCGGTATCGTTTTTTCTCACCGCATTAATTAAATCATGGATTTCTAGATTGAATTTATCAGAAATGTATTGAGTACCTTTTTTTAAAAATTGTCCAGTTTTTTTGAAAAAATCTTCTGCCATTGTTTTGTTTATTTTTTTGTAAAAATAGGATTTTTCATTTACGGTTTTAAAATTAATAGCCAATTTCTTTTTTTGAAAAGATTGGTTGAGTACAGTATAAAAATATATTTAACCACGGAGAAAGCAGAGGGTAGACACAGAGATAACGGAGTTTTCTGTTTTCTCTTTGTTCTTCCTCTCTTTTCTCCTTGGTTAAAAAATCAATATTAACAAGGATCACTAGTGCTGTCTTGAAATTAGAAAAATGATGCACAGACAAAATTTGTTACATTTTCAAAATTTGTCAAAGAACTAAGAAGTCAAAAAAATGAAATTATTTTTTTCTGAGGAAAAAAATAAATAACTTGACATTAGTGTAAAATCAACACTTTAAAGTTGATCTTGTTTTGCCAATTATTTTTTCAAAAAAGAAACAATATAAAACCAAAATTCAAAACTATATGAAAAGTCTCGACAAACAAAAAATTAAACTCGTCAAAGGGAAAAAAGAATACTTCAAAGGGATTGATAAGATCAAATTTGAAGGGCGAAAATCTGATAATCCGTTCTCTTTCAAATGGTATAATGAAAAACAAAAGGTAGGAGGTAAATCAATGAAAGATCATTTTCGATTTGCAATTGCCTATTGGCATACCTTCTGTGGAACAGGTGGAGATCCATTCGGAGCACCTACTAAAAATTTGCCATGGAACGAAAATCCTGATCCAATCGAAAGTGCCAAAGATAAAATGGATGCCGCTTTTGAGTTCATTACAAAAATCGGAGCACCTTATTATTGTTTTCACGATGTGGATATGGTGGACGAAGGAGCAACGCTTACAGAGTCGCAAAAGCGTTTAGAAATTTTGACGGATTATGCTTTGGAAAAACAAAAAGCATCTGGTGTAAAATTACTTTGGGGAACAGCCAATCTTTTTTCCAACCCTCGATATATGAATGGTGCGGCAACTAATCCTGATTTTAATGTGGTGGCTTACGCAGGTGGTCAAGTGAAAAATGCATTGGATGCGACGATCAAGTTAGGAGGAGAGAATTATGTTTTTTGGGGTGGTCGTGAAGGGTATCTTTCGTTACTCAATACAAATATGAAAAAAGAAATTGACAACCTTGCTTCCTTCCTTCATGCTGCCAAAGACTATGCTCGAGGACAAGGTTTCAAAGGAACATTTTTTATCGAACCTAAACCTTGTGAACCTTCGAAACATCAATATGATTATGACGCTGCAACTGTAATTGCTTTCCTTCGAGAATACGATTTATTAAATGATTTTAAACTGAACTTGGAATTTAATCATGCGACATTAGCTGGTCATACAATGGCTCATGAAATGCAAGTTGCTGCGAATGCTGGTTTACTAGGAAGCTTAGATGCCAATCGAGGCGATGAGCAAAATGGTTGGGATACCGATCAATTTCCAAATGATTTATATGAATTGACTGAGTGCATGTTGGTCTTTTTGCAAGCAGGTGGATTGAAAGGAGGAGGAATTAATTTTGATGCAAAGACTCGTAGAAACTCAACTGACTTGGATGATATTTTCCATGCACACATTGGTGGAATGGATGTTTTTGCTAGAGCATTATTAATTGCGAATGATGTTTTAAAAGAATCAAAATATGTTGATTTGATGAAAAATCGTTACGCATCTTTTGCCAGGGGCAACGGAGCAAAGTTTGCTAAAGGAAAATTGAGTTTGGAAGATTTGTCAAGAATCGCTAGTAAGAATGGAGAGCCAGAAATGCGAAGTGGTAAACAAGAAATGTTTGAAAATATAATTAATCAATATATTTAATATTTAAAAATCGAAGTATTAACGTTCAATGAAATAAAAATAAAACCCATTTGATGAATGTCACGTGGGTTTTGTTTTTCTAAAAATAGATTAAACCATCTTATTATATTGGAGTCTAACTTTTGGTTCACAAGACTTGTCCAACAATTATTTTTTTTAACAGCTTATCAACTCGAAATAAATATATAAATGAATATTCCAACTAAAATCCTATTACCAATTTTTGTCTTTCTGCTTTTCACTAATTCACTTTTTGCCCAACAACCTAATGTCTTATTTATCATCGTTGATGATATTGGAGTTGGACCAATTCCAAATTATGAACCCAATACGACTAAGGCAGCTATGCCACATTTGGAAGCTATGATGAATGAAGGAATCACTTTCGATAATGTTTGGTCCAATCCAATTTGTGCACCAAGTCGAGCTAATATTTTGACTGGAAAACATGGTTTTAGAACCAATGTTTTAAATGCTACTGATCTGGCGACACTTTCACAAGATGAAACTACGCTTCATGAATATATCGAACAATCTTCTAATGGAACTTATAGTAATAGCTTGATTGGAAAATGGCATTTGGGAGGTTCAGGGGGAATGAATGCCAATTTGGATTATCCGAATGAATCGGGGATTGACTACTTTGCTGGAATTATGAGCGGTGGTGTGCAAGATTACAATGATTATGACTTGGTAATAAATGGTCAAGAAACAGCTACGACTGATTATATCACCACTAAATTTACAGACTTGACCATCGATTGGATCAATGATCAAGACCAACCTTGGTTCTGTTGGTTAGCTTATAATGCTGCACATACTCCGTTGCATTTACCTCCAACCAATATGCATACTCAAGGAAATTTACCAACCGACTCTGCTTCGATTGCTGATAATCCATTGCCTTATTTTATTGCTATGATTGAAAGCATTGATTTCGAAATAGGAAGACTGTTTGATAATATTCCAGCTAATGAATTAGAGAATACGGTAATTATTTTTGTAGGTGATAATGGAACGAGTCAAGATGTTATTGAACTTCCATATCCAGGCAATCGAGGAAAAGGAAGTTTATATCAAGGCGGTGTTCACGTGCCGATGGTTATTTCCGGTGCAGGTGTGACTCGAGCGAATGAAAGAGAAGATGCATTGGTTTCTTTCTCTGATTTATTTTCTACGATTATTGAATTAACTGGAACGCCACTTTCTCAAATTCATGATAGCTATAGTTTTGCCCCTTTGTTGACAGCGCAAGGTGATGGACAGCGAGATTGTATGTATACCGAAGTTCAATCAGGAGGGAATTCTGATGGTTGGGCATCCCGAAACGAAACGTATAAATATATCAGTTTGGCAAATGGTGGACAACGATTTTATAATTTGATCGATGATCCTTACGAGTCAAATAATTTATTGCCAGTTAATACCTTGACTACAGCGGAGCTAGTTGAATTTAATAAGTTGTCAACTCATTTTGATGTGATTAGCCCTGTTGCAAATATTGAAACGGAAGCGGATGGATTTAAGATTTATCCAAATCCAGCAGGCGATAATTTATTTTTGGAAATGGAGAATTTTGAAAAACAATACTTTTACATTTTTAATATTTCGGGAAAAGAGATGAAAAAAGGGGAATTGAATTTTGAAAATCAAACGATTGCCGTTGATGAATTAAATGCGGGAATGTATTTTATTCAAATAGGAAATACGGTGAAAAAATTTGTAAAGCAGTAAGATTGATGAAAAACGAAATTTTAGTCCTTTCAGGTTTTTAAAATCTGAAAGGACTTTTTTGTGAGATTAATTTTTTGGTAAAATCAAATGATGCCAAGACAATGAAAAACTATGCGGACTTAACTCATTGAATTTTTTATTGGCAAAAAAAGTATAGCCATAATTGAATTGGAAATAAGCTAAGCCAATTCCAATCATCGGTCGAACAGCAAAACTTGAAGCATTTTTTTTGAAATAATACAAACTATTAATTCCAAATTTTCCACCAAGTCCAAAAACATATCCTCCTTTCCAAAAAGTAACTTTTGGAGCAATGATATTTTTACTTGGAAGATATTCAAAACCGAATGAGTATACTTTTGCGTTCCCACCACCTTCTCCTGTTTCCGTTTTCATATCCACTAAATTTAATCCTATGGTCAGATATTTAAAGCCATGAATTTCTGGTGAAAGTTGAAGCGATCTAGCTTCCGTCCACCATTTTCCATATCGGATAGAATAATATCTAGTATCTGGTTTTTTGAAAAAAGTAGAATCCATTTGTCCAGAAACTAAAGCCAAGAAAGTTGAAATAAAAAAATGTAAGAGTATTGTTTTTTTTGAATAAAGAAAAGAAGGTGTTCGCATGATTTATGAATTAAAAATGATTCTAAATTCTGTCCACGCATCTTCATTTGTCTTTAAACTAAACTGTGCATCATGGTTCAAAAGTACTTCTCGAATCAACGTTAACCCTACACCTTGCCCATCCGTTTTTGTACTGAAAAATGGAGTGAATAGATTGTTTGCCACCTCGGCAGAAATACCAGCACCATTATCACGAACTAAAATTGTAGCAGGAGATGCTTGCGAAATGATTTGTATAACTCCTTGGTTTTCAATGGATTCGATAGCGTTTTTTATAATGTTGACTAAAACTTGTTCCATCTGCTTGGAGTCGATGGAAGTGAAAATATTGTTTTTATGTAAATGTAATTCTATTGTTATATTTTTAGTTCTAGCTTGCGATTCCATGAGTTTGCTGATATTTTGCAAAAGCTCATTGAGTTCAATTTTTTCTAAATGTGGCTTAGGCAACCGAACCACTTTTGCAAAGTTTTTCATAAATGAACTCATCGAATTATTTCGTTCAATAGCAATTTCTAAAGATTCTCTTTCATCTGAGTTTTCTTCCGTATTGTACTCTACATGAGTTTGCAAAATCGAATTGATCGCACCAATAGAGTTGTTCACTTCATGCGCCATCATGCGAATAATTTTTCCATAAGCTCTTTTTTCTGCTTCCAAAATTTCTTTCGATAATTCTTGAATCAAAATAAATTTTCGCTTAAAGCCTCGATGAATAAAATGCGAAACTTCACATTTATATTTTTCAAAACCTTCGGAGGAAATGATATTTGCTTTACCAATTTCGAGTCGAGTAATTTGTTGTAAAATTGGATTGGGAAAATTAGAAATGGGTTGTTGAATGGCACTTTCGTTTAACTCTAAAAGTTTCATCGCTCGTGGATTGATATCCGTTATTTTTTCATCATAATCCAAAATGATAATTCCGTTGGGCGAGGCACTAATTAATTTTTTCAAAAAGAAATGTTGCTCCTCCACTTGAATTCTTTCTTCTCGGATATTGTCAATCATGTTGTTGTAAACATCAATTAATCGGTCCATTTCTTTCGAACCAGTCTTAACAAATTTGATGGTGAAATCTTTATCTTGAATTGCATCCGTGCCCGAGTACATAAAATCCAACGGACGAATAAATGATCGATACATCAAGTAGGAAAGAAAAAGAGAAAATAAAATTCCAAATTCAGAAAGTAAAAAATAGAGTTTTTGATCACGCAACAACAAAAAGCATAAGTATGCAATGATGATATGAATAATCGAAACGAACAAAAAATATTTTACCCTTAAACTCATTTTCTATAATGGTGAATGATTAACTGTGATCGGTGAACCTTTAAGCGCGTTTTAATTGTCGTAAGGAATATTGAATTTTTCCAGACGCCGATATAATGCGCTGCGAGTAATTCCCAAGGACTTTGCTGTTGCACTAATTTTATTTCGATGGTAAGCTAAGGCTTTTTTAATCATTTTTACTTCCATGTCCTCCAAAGAAATTTCACCGACGTCAGGTAGATTTATTTTTTCACCTCGAAGGCTACCTCGGTAGTGAGTTTGAAAATCCTCGGCCGTAATTATTTTGTTATTAGAAACTAGCACGACTCGTTCCACAAGGTTTTTTAACTGACGAATATTTCCGTGGAAGTCTTGTTGCTCCAGCCATTTCATGGCTTTGGGATCAACAGTTAATTCTGGGTTGTTATAGATTTCTTTTAAATTTTCTACATAGAAATTAACCAACAAAGGAATATCTTCTTTTCGTTCTCGCAGCGGTGGGATTTGGATTTTTATCAGATTAATTCGGTAGTAAAGATCCTCTCGGAAAGTATCATTGGCAACCATCTCTTCCAAGTTTTTATTAGTTGCACTTACTACTCGAATATTAATTTTTTTCGCTTGACTACTTCCTAAAACTTCAAAAGTTTGCTCCTGCAAAACACGCAATAATTTCACTTGACTACTATGTTCCAAGTCTCCAATTTCATCTAAAAAAATAGTTCCAGTATCTGCCATTTCGAAGCGCCCTTTTCGATCAGTTACTGCATCGGTAAATGCACCTTTTTTATGACCAAACATTTCGCTCTCAAAAAGAGAAGAAGAAATTCCACCCAAGTTAACTTTGACAAATGGTTGATCTGCTCGCAAACTTTCATAATGGATCGCCTCTGCAATTAATTCTTTCCCTGTTCCGCTTTCGCCTAAAATGAGAACACTCGCATTGGTTTTACTAACTCGTTTTGCCAAATTTAACACATCAATTAACCCTGCTGATTTTCCAATAATGTGTTCAAAATTTTTAATTTTTGAATTAGTTGCAGGACTAGTTTCTTTTTTATTTAAGGCTAATAAAGTTTTGATAGACGAAAGCATTTGCTTGTTATTCCAAGGCTTTGCGATAAAGTCTTTGGCTCCTTGTTTCATTCCTTCAACGGCTAATTGTACCGTTGCCCAACCGGTCATTAAGATGATTGGCATTTGTGGATGCGCAGCGATTATTTCTTTCAGCGCACTCATGCCTTGCCGCCCAGAAGTGTCGATGGCAAAATTCATATCCAATAAAATTAATTCTGGTCGAAAGGAATTAATTGTTTCTTCCGCCTCTCTTGGATGATGAATGGCTGCGACTTCGAAGCCTGATTTTTTCAATAATAATTTTATCGAAGAACATACTGCTCGATCGTCGTCAATGATTAATATGTGATGTTTGTTTTCCAAATGGATTGAATTTTAGTTTTCGAAAAATGATTTTTGCCACAGACTTGGACTGACTATTATTACTTTATATGACATCTCCATTAAGTGTATTTTTAGTAACACCTAAAAAGAGAAAGTTATAATAGTCATTCCGAGTCTGTAGCAGGATATTAATCCTCATGCAGCACCATCGCCGGGTTCACCATTGCCGCTTGTCGACTCGGATAAAATGCACAAATCAATACCAACAGTAAAATTACTCCTGCAGACGAAAGCATAGCATAATAGTAATTAATATTTTCGATATCGAAC
>JBGCCY010000271.1:0-7310 GCA_045104975.1 Saprospiraceae bacterium | reverse complement strand
CTCCAAAACGGACGACTACACTACGGAACAAGCTGATGCACGTCGAGCGGTGGTAAGCAAACAAACCAAGGTAGATTTCCAACACACCAATCAATATTCATTTGATCCAAAAATCTTAGCTGGGAATATTGAAAACTTCTCAGGCGTGGTGCAAGTACCGATGGGTTTTGCTGGACCACTTTTGGTCAATGGAGAAAAAGCGCAAGGAGAGTTTTATATTCCGATGGCAACGACGGAAGGCACTCTTCTCGCTAGTTATAATCGGGGGATGAAAATGTGCCGATTGGCTGGTGGAATCACGACGACGGTGATTGATGATCGAATGAATCGTTCACCTGTTTTTGTTTTTAAAAATGCTCGATATGCTCGGGAATTTGGGAAATGGGTGACCGCTAATTTTGAAAAAATAAAAGCCAAAGCAGAAGAGACAACTTCGCGTGGAAAATTGTTGGACATCGGTCAATATCCAATGAGCAAGATGCGATGGTTACGTTTTAATTTTTCGACAGGCGATGCGGCTGGTCAAAACATGGTGACTAAAGCCACTCGAAATGCTTGCAATTGGATTTTGGAACAAGAGCCAGAAGGTTTGGAAAATTTTTCTTTGGCAGCCAATTTTGATACGGATAAAAAACACTCGCAACTTAATTCTTTGAAGACGCGAGGGAAAAGAGTCGTCGCTGAAATTGTTTTGCCCAAGGCATTGATGGAAGATGTATTGCATGTTTCTCCTCAAAAATTATATTACTTGCGGCAGATGTCGAGCACCGGTGCGATGATGTCTGGCTCGATCAACAATGGCGCACATTCTGCTAATGGCATCACGGCAATGTTTATTGCAACGGGGCAAGATGTTGCCAATGTGGCGGAGTCTTCCGCTGCATTTTACTTTGGCGAGATTTTAGAAAATGGCGATTATTATTTTTCTATAACTATACCATCGTTAATCGTAGCGACCTATGGAGGCGGAACTGGCTTGCCGACCCAGCGAGAATGTTTGGAAGTGATGGATTGTTATGGCGCTGACAGAGTGAACAAGTTGGCAGAGATAATTGCTGCGGTAGTTTTGTGTGGTGAGTTGTCTTTGGGAGCTGCGGTGGTGGCGGATGAATGGGTTTCGAGTCATGAGGAATATGGAAGGAATCGACCTTGATTTTTTTGAATATCGAATATCGATTTATGAACGCTTCGCTAAGGATTTGAGAGGCGTTCGATATTCATTTTTCTGAGAAAAAAAATAAACAATGGATACAGCAACCATCTTAGGAATGATTGGAGTGAGTGGAATTTTAGGCGCTTACTTTCTGAACCTGTTCAACATGATTGATCAAAATAGTTACCCTTATATTTTAATTAATTTGGTAGGAGCAACTTTGGCTTGCATTTCATCGGTGATGATTGAATCGATTCCATTTACGATTTTGGAAGGAGTCTGGGCATTGGTTTCTTTAGTCGCTTTGGTGAAGAAAATATTTCTAAAACCGAAAACTTAGAACTTGTTAAAAAATAAAAGACCACTTGCAAAATCATCGCAAGTGGCCTTTTTATTTTCTATGTTAAAAATGAAAACACTAAGCATTCTTTTTCTTCGCTTTTTTCTCCGCTCTTTTTTCTTTCAAAGTTTTGGTCGCTTCTTTTTTTACCGCCTTCTTCGAATCTTTTGACTTTGCCATAATATTTGTGTTTTAAAAAATTAAAATAATGTTGTAAAGGTAAGTAAATTTTTACTTTTTGTAAATGTACTGTTACAGTTTTCTAAATTTCATTTCTCATACTCAGAATTATCATCTTCTGCCAAATCTTATTACTCGTATCCGAACACAGATTTTGAATCTCACTTGAGGTTTGCGTCACCACTTCGTCAGGCAAGTGTTGTGAATATAGTGCAGCTACTTTTCCAATCAATGATAAAAATTCTGAACTATAATCTAAGTAGCGTTGCATTTCAAATTTGGTCATTTCCCGCTTGGGAGAATGCTCCGTATTTTTCTTTTCCCTTCCTATTAATTGTGGATTCTTGGTCAATTGATACATATCGACCACATGGGCAAAACCCTTGATTTCATTAAGATATTTGATCGCTCGCACTCTTTTTATTCTATTTTCCAAAGTAAAAATAAAAAAGAAAGCAGCACTCAAAAGCACAATATTATTCAACGATGCTTCTGCTACCGTTATCCAATCTGTAAATGAATTTTTGATTTTCAGATTGGTCAAAGTCAAGCCATACATTAACAAAATTGAAAATGTACCAATGATCGAATAAGTGATTGTTCTGATCAAGACAATAGGTTGACTAATCCAATTAATATGTTTTTTACTTTCAGAAGTGAAGTGGTGAAAATCGTTGCAAGTTTTTCCTAAACCAGAATTGGGGAATCGTTCTTCGATTCTGATAGATAAACGTTTGATCGTTTTTTCAATCTTTTCAAATTGGAGCGTGTTGTTGATTTCCATTTTTTTAAAGTTGGTTTGTCAATATTCCTTCACATAACAAGAGTAAATTAAGTCTTTTCTATCGATAAAAAAAAATGCGTCGCTCCCAAATTTGAAGCAACGCACTTTTTATAACATTATATTTACAATTTATTATTTCAACTTGATTGGCAACTTTGCCATCGTGTTTTCCCACCCAACTACTAAGTCAACTTGGTTCGTTCCATTCTCAACCAATAACATAGAAAGTGCCTCCAATGTTTTAGGAGTCTTTGCTGTTTTTACTTTCATGGTAACTACATTTGTTTTTTCATCATGGTTTGGATTTCCCCAAGAAGGCAAATTAGTGTGAATGATAAATTCCCATTCGTTAGCACTAATTAATTTTGCAAACAAACCATATTTTCCTTTTTTTACTTTTGTTCCGTTAATGGTTACATCTTCGAAAAAAGTAATCTCAGTTGTTTCATTCGCACCTACTCTCCACATGTCACCATACTTCAACATTTCTCCGAATATTTTTCGCCCCTTCATTTGTGGACGACTATAAACCACTCTTACTTTAGCTACGGCTTTATCTAAATCTTCTGGCTTCTGGAAATTACGGAATCTTGAACTGTTTGGATATTGTACCAAATCCATTGGACTTTTGTCAGGACCAGCTAAGCTAACTGCATTCAAGTTGATTGGCAACATTGCTCTAGTTCTATCCCACTCAAAAACCATATTTACATTTCCCTCATTTACTTTTTGGAAACCAATCGTAAACTCTTCTCGTACATTTGGTACTTGAGTTGTTGGAATACTTACAGAAACTACATCTTTAGTAATGTCTCGATTGTCAACACCTGCGATGAATCTTTCTGAAGAAATTTTCAATAACCAATGAGAAGGATAGATTTGTGCAAACATGGTGTAAGTTCCAGCATCAAGGTGTGTTCCACCTATTTCTACTGCTTGGTAAAAAGTAACTTCAGTTGCTTCGTTTGCTCCCAATCTCCAGTCTTTTCCCCATTTTTCTAATCCACCAAAAACATCTCTTTCTTTCTTACTTGGTCGACAATACAATACTTTTATTTGCAAAGTTCGATCTGGATCATCGTCACTCAAGTAATTTTTGAAAGCAGCTCTTCGTGGATAATGTGCTGCATCCATTGGACTTTTGTCCATCTCTGTAAATTTTAATTCTTTTGCATCTTGTGCGTTCGCATTTGGCATTCCTAAAAATGCTAAAACAACAATTAGGAGTATGTACTTTAATTTCATTTTAATTGATTTTATTTTTGTTTAAAAAATATCCGCAAAAGTATTATTATTTATAATAGATAAGGTTCTCTTAGCGGACAATTTTTGTTTTTATTTTTTCTATAAAATTGATTAAAAAAGGCAAAAATTAAAGCATTATCAATCTTTATTTTTTGCCTAATTCCTATTCTACCAAAAATAAGCTAGAGAACCTTATTTTGCAACAGTCATTTTTTTAACTGTAATTTCTCCCGTTTTTAAGTTTCTAATTTTGACAAAATAAATTCCATTCACTAATTTATTGATCTCCATAGGAATTGAATCCCCCCCTTTTGCAATCGTAATATTTCCTTTTTCTAACAATACATTTCCGTCAATAGAAATAAGTACAATTTCCAATTTCTCATTAACTTTAGAATCAATAAAAATATTTAATTGGTCTTTCGCAGGATTTGGTTGCAACGAAACAGAAAAAGTTGATCGTTCGAAAAACACAGATTTTATTGGAAAAACGGAAGTATTCCCATCAAAATCAACTTGCTTAATTCGATAATAAGAAACACCCTCCAAAGGTGTAGAATCAATCGCAGTATAAACAGAATTTAAATTTGTAGTTCCTTTCCCATCTACTTGTGCCAAGCGCTCAAATTGAATTCCATCTTGGCTTCTTTGTATTTCATAAAAATCATTATTGATTTCTGTAGCTGATTTCCAAGTTAGTTTTACCGTTTTTTCGGTAGTCACTTCCACATTAAAATAAATCAAATCAACTGGCAATGGAGTCGTCGTTAATTCCAAAGTTTGACTTGCCAATAATCGAATATAAGCAGCTTGATAATAAATTCCTGGTTCAGTAATTTCCCAAGAGTTGGTTGGAAATCCCGAATTAAATTCTAAATAAGATTTTTGAGTAGGTTGTCCATAAGGAGGTGTTATAGTTGTAACGGTAAAATCTTTATTCGCACCGCCGGGTACAAATCCTGGTGCTGGACCATAGAGTGAAGTAAGTGCATTATCCCAATCTGTTCCATCATAAAACCAAGTATGATAAACTTCATTGACACATCGATCTCCACCAAAATCATACATATTAGAAAGGTAAACTAATCCCATTGGATTGACTCCATGAAAATAATGTAATTGCTGTGCTGTCTTTTTTTTATAGTTAGGAACCGAACTTACATTCAGATTATTTTTAGATAATTGTAAATTCAAAATTCCATAATTTGCTTTTGGACGATTACTTCCCCAATGATAAGAATAGTCTGGCATAAAGGACCGATACAAATCAGCAGAGCTAAATCCGTGATAGTCTTCCCAATTATTATTGGCAGCCATGGCAAAGGAAGTTATGATTGAACTTACCGTTGTCGAGTTAGCATTGGGATTATTCATATAATTCAAAAGCGCATCATGAATTGGAATCTTGGAACCTCCCCAATAATCATTTGCCATCGGTTCTGTATCATTAATATTGGTGATTAGATATTGACTGTACGAATTGTCATTGGTCAAATCAAAAAGATACGCTGCGGCTGCAACTGCATTTTCTTTTTGTTCCTCTGCCGACCAATCTGCATCTCCTGCGGTGATCGTTCCATCGTCACAATTGATTTCCAAGGTATTATTATTAAGAAAAGGTAAAGCGTAATCCCAGGTACTAATTGCTTCATTTTCCAAAGTGGTAGCAAATGCACTCGTAGTAGAAAAGGCAGAAAACACTTTCGCAGCATGTGCAAAAACTCCAGCATTAGAAATGGAAGCAGACGTACAAGTTGGGCCATAATAACGAGGACCTGTATTGGCACTTGGTGGTGCGGCAATATTAACGTTGTAACTAATGCTTCCCATTTTGATATGAACGGAACCATCAACATTCGTCATTTTTAATAACCAATCTAACTCCCATTTTACCTCATCTAAAATATCTGGAATCCCATTTCCACTTTCAGGAATGCCCCAATCATCACCAAAAATAATTGGATTCTCTTGGTATGCCCAAAGCAAATCATGAACAGTAGAAAAAGTAAACGTGACATATTTATTGTAATCACCTGCATCAAACCAACCTCCCGACAAATCTTTTTCCAAACTTGCATTCCCTTGGTCACCTACATATCGACAATTTCCATCTTGCAAATTATTCATAAAATTCATTCCATCAGTCCAATTAGCTCCAGCATAAGGTGCAACTTTTGTGGCATTGCAACGATTATAATAAAACATCTTTACGGCAGCTTTTAAAACATCACCATAGACATTATCATTAATTTTAAACGTTGGCGAACGCACTTCTTGAATAGGATCATAAATAAAATATTCACCCAAAGTCGTCACACTTGAAAAATCAAACCACCAACCTTGGTCACCTGATTGGGTATGTGTCGCACCATTATTCCATATTGAAGAAGCGCCTGAAAAAACAACTACATCATTAGATGCATCGATAAGTTGCAAAGTAGCAGAAGGGGTAAAATTTTGTCCTGCATTAAATCCAACTTGAGGATTGCTAATCACCGCGACTTTCTCTGCATTCTCTAAATATCCAAATTGATCGACATGGATAAAATCACTAAAGTCGCAAATGTTATCATTGTTGACATCATTGCAAACTACTTGAGCATCGATATTATTAGAAAAAATAAAAAAGATAAGCGAGAGAGAAAAGAGTAGATTATTTCTCATGTTTTAATTTTTTTTTGAAAAAAAGGTTGAAGGAATTTTGTGAATTTAAATTATCAACGTCATTATTAATAAGCAAAAAACAGTAAAAAGGTTAACCAACCTTATTGGTTCTTATGATCATTTTTCAATCTTTAAAAAACCGAACCGTTTCTTCAATCAAATCATTTTTTACCCGAACAAAATAAATTCCCTTAGGCAAATTGGATATATCAATTTCTTTGAAGGTCGCTCGAGGAGCGATGAGATTGGATTGCATCCTTCGCCCAATCATATCAAAAAACTCAATTAAAGAAGGATCAAAAGGAGCTGTTTTTAATGATACTGCAATATGATCACTTGAAGGGTTTGGGTAAATTAAAAGCTCATTTTCTTCTGGAGTGATAATCGGCGCTTCAACATATTCGGTTTGAATTAACTCAAATTCACTACAAATTATATTATCACTCATGTCAATATCAATTTTTTGATTAACTGCATTTGTCCAAACGCAAAGATTAACCTTCGCCGAATCTATAATAAATTGAGGGAATTTCATATCCTGAAAAAGTACTTTCATAGAATCTCCAGGCATCAACATAATACCTGAAATACTTTTCTCCTGATCATAAGGTATTCCTTCAGGATTATAATCGCTGCAATTCTGAAGACTAGCAGCTCTGATAAAAAGATTGAATTCTTCAATAGGTATATCACCTTTATTCACAACATAAACTTCCACTATTTTCATCAATAAATTATACTTATTAAAATGAGGTGTGCAATCCTTAACTCGATCAAATTTATGGACTCGAACACTTTCGATTTGTAAATTATTATTGCTAAAACTGGGCGTTTCATTTTTCGAATAGGAATAGAAACTCGCAGTAATTTTGGGGTATGAATATGGAACACCTTGATCTGGTATATTTAAGGTATGATCACCCACTATAATAAATGTATCATTT
>JBGCCY010000270.1:0-28205 GCA_045104975.1 Saprospiraceae bacterium | reverse complement strand
ACTATAATTTCTTATGCTGAGTAGAAGAAATATCCGCATTAAAGTTATGCAGATGCTCTACACAATGAGCCGTGACAAAGACTTGAGTTTAAATCAAGTTCTTAACCATTATCGAAAGAGTATTCACAAGTCTTTCGACCTTTATTTGTTTAATGTTTTGCAACTGACCGAAGTAGCGAAATATTCCCTCAAAGACGCAGACAAGCGTGCTTCCAAACATTTGCCTTCCGACGAAGATAAATCCTTCCTTCCCAAAATTTATGAGAATGAATTGATACAATCTGTTATCAATAATAAATCTTTTTGGGATTTGGTGAAATCAAGAAAAATTAAGGAACTGTTGGAAGATGATACTAATTTGAAATATTATGTAGATTTTGCTGAGTCTGATGAGTATAAAGCATACTTAAATCAAACGGAAGATTCAGACCAAACTCACAAAGATATTTTATTACAATTATATCGTTTTTATTATTCCAATGAGTCTTTCGATGATGAAATGGAAAGCTCCTTTCCAGGATGGATGGATGATAAATCATTGATCATGGGATCTATGAAAAAAACGATTAAAGGTTTGCCTGTAACGGAATCTTTTTGCGAAGCTTATCGACCTACTGACGAAACGACGGTAGAATTTGGAGAAGTTTTGTTGGCGAAAGTGGTTAACGAAAATGATGAATTATTGGCTATTATCGAACCTGCTCTAAAAAATTGGGATGCGGATCGAGTGGCTATTATTGATATGATTTTGTTAAAAATGGCATTGAGTGAATTAATTAGTTTTCCTTCGATTCCAACCAAAGTTACTTTGAATGAATTTGTAGAAATATCAAAACTTTATAGCACAGATAAAAGTAAAGATTTTATTAATGGAATTTTAGATCGCTTGATGAAGCAGTTGGATAACGATGGCAAAATCAAAAAAGAGGGGAGAGGTTTAAAAGGATAGTTTTTAATTGTTAACAGTCAATTTTTAATGACTTATAATTTTCCTGAGAAATAAAAAAATCCCGATCAAAGTAATTTGATCGGGATTTGTATTTATTAATCACTAATAGTTAGTGACTACATTCTTCCATGAGAATGCTCATCTTGCCATTTGTTGAGTTTTGCCCATTTTCCATCTGCAGCCAATCCTGCTTGAAGTGGCCAAGATTTTGGATCATGCATCTGATATCGAGGACCTGCGTCGTTCAACATCTTTTTCATAGTGTCGTATTTAGTCTCAGACAATTTCCTCCAAGTTTTGATTCCGATAGCATGGAACAATCCTTCAATTTTTGGTCCGATACCTTCTACAATTTTCAAATCATCCCATTTGATTCGTTTACCAAAAACTTCTTTTGCGTTAGCTAATGATTTTGCTTTTTGCTCATCACTTAAACCTTTCGCTTTAGTTACACCTTTACCACCATCTAACTCATCTTGCCATTTTTTCAATTCTGCCCATTTTCCATTGGCAGCAAGACAAGCTTGTTTTGGCCATGTTTTAGGATCATGCATTTGATATCTTGGCCCAGCATCAGTCAACATTTTTTTCAATGTGTTATAATCTGATTCACATAATTGTTTCCAAGTTTTGATTCCTATTGCGTGGCAAAGCCCTTCAATTTTAGGACCGATTCCTTCTACAATTTTCAAGTCATCCCATTTTAATCGACCGAAGTAATCTTTAGCGTAAGCCAAAATTCTATTCTTTTCATCATCAGATAGTCCTACTTGTTCAGGCACTTCTACACCACCATCTAATTCATCTTGCCATCTTTTCAATCTAGCCCATTGGCAATAGTAGCAAAGTTTTGCTTGGTCTGGCCAAGTTTTAGGATTATGCATTTGGTAACGTGGCCCAGCATTATTTAAAATCTCTTTTAATTTCGCTTCAGGTGTTTTCCATAATTCATACCAAGTATTGATATTTGCATCGTGGAGTAAACCTTGAATTTTTGGCCCGATTCCTTCGACAACTGTTAAGTCATCTTTTTTCACTTTTTTACCGAAATATTCTTTTGATATTTCGAAGCAGAATTCATTATTCCGTTTTTCAAGTGCTGCATATTTTACCCCCCAATCATTAATTTGAGTTTTATAATCTGCTTGATTTGCTTTAAGTTTTTCGAAAGAAGTAAATAGCGTGTTGTAATTACTCTCAAGACCTTGATAGTTAGTGCTTGCAGCCTTTAAGTCTCTGTCTAAATTACCAATTCTAGTTTTGTATTTTCCTATCTCATTTTGATAAGCTGTCGCTGAGTTTTTAGCTGCTTCTAATTCTTTCCCTAAGTTGATGAATCTCAAATTAAGACTTTTGTAATTAGCGTCAGCAGTTGCTGCTGCAGTATTTGCTGCTTTTGCATCAGCTTCCAATTTACCAAATCGACTGTTTAATCCATTCCAATCAAATTCCCATTTCGCTGCTTTTTCGTTTGCCGCTTTTAAGTTCTTTTCTAATTGACTGTATCGATTAGCAAGTTCGTTGTATTTCCTTTCCGCTTCAGCTTTTCCATTTCCAGCTGCTTTAGCTTCATTTTCAAGTTTAACGAAATTGGTTCTTAAACTTCCAAAGTCAAATTCCCATTTCGCAGCTTTGTCATCCGCAGCTTTCTTCTCTCCTTGCAATTTCCCAAAATTAATATTCAATCCATTCCAGTCAGATTCCCATTTCGCTGCCTTAGCAGTAGCTGCTTTCAAATCGTCTTGCGCTTTTCCGTAGTTACCATTTAATGCATTCCATTTATTTTCCCAATCAGCGATAGTATTGTTAGCTGCTTTCAAGTCGTCTTGAGCTTTTCCGTAGTTGCCATTCAAAGCATTCCATTTATTTTCCCAATCAACGATAGTATCGTTAGCTGCTTTTAAATCGTCTTGCGCTTTTCCGTAGTTACTATTTAATGCATTCCATTTATTTTCCCATTCAATGATAGTATCGTCCGCAGTAGCTTTTTCAGTTTGAAGATTTCCAAAATTAAGATTTAAGCCATTCCAATCACTTTCCCACTTAGTTGCATTGTCACTAGCTAATTTCAAATCGTCTTGCGCTTTTCCGTAGTTACCATTTAAAAGATTCCAATCGCCTTCCCATTTCGTTGCTTTTTCATCGGCAGCAGTTTTTTCCTCTTGTAGGTTTTTGTAATCTTGATCCAAGTTTTTCCAATCGTTTTCCCATTTAGTAGCTAACTCAACAGCTGAAGTTTTCTCTTCTTGTAATTTTCCATAATTACTATTCAATGCATTCCATTTTGCTTCCCATTCTGCAATTGTTTTGTCAGCTGCAGATTTTTCAGTTTGCAGATTTCCGAAATTAAGATTCAAACCATTCCAATCAGTTTCCCACTTTGTTGCTTTTTGACTAGCAGCTTTATAATCTTTTTCGATTTTTATTTTGACATCTCTTTCAGTAGAAAGGTCTTTTTCCAAACCAGCAAATTGAGTTTGAAGATTAGCGTAAGTTTTTTCAACTTTTACTTTAGCTTCTTTTTCAGCATTCCAATTTCCTTCCAACGCAGCATATTTCTTTTTCCATTCTGCCAATTCGTTTTCTACATTAATTCTAGTTTCATTTTCTGATTTGAATTTTAAATCCAAATCTCCATATTTAGTATTTAATCCGGAGTAGTTATTTTCAAGACTTGCTAAAGCAGCCATCTTTGAACTTAAGCTACCGTCTAAGTCCGTAACTCTATTTTGTAAACCTGAGTTATCAGATTTTAAAGTATCAATTTGATCTTTATATTTTGGTTGATTCCACAATCTCCAAAAGAGATAGCCTAAGAGAAATGACCCCAAGAGCATCAGTAAAAAAGGCCAGCTCCAACAAAAGCCCAAAAAGGATAATAAGGTAAGTAACATAGTTATCTGTTTTTTTAGTTTAGTTAAATTGGAAGTGAAATAAGAATTCCGATTTCACTTCCAGTTGTTTGATTTTGTTAATATTATTTTACGATTTCGACAAAGGCTCTTCGATTGAGTGCTCTACCAGATTCAGTTTTATTTGATTCTACTGGATCTATTTCACCTTTGGAAGAAATTGAAATTCTACTAGGGGCAACACCATATTTTTTCAGAATACTCTGAACTGTTCTTGCTCTTCTCATTCCTAATTCATTGTTAGAACCCTCTTCACCAATGTCATCAGTATGACCTGTAATTTTGATTTTCTCCGTTCCATTATTGAGTCGTTCAGCTACTTTTTGTAAGTAGTCAGTTACCTCTTGATTCAGCTTACCTCTAGTTCCATTGAAGTTAAAATAAATGAGTGCGGTGTTGGCAGTTTCAATAACTTTTGGAGCTTCAGTAGGAGCGTCTATCCAATTGAATCCTGCGGCGGTAAATTCTTTCGTTTTGACACCATCTCGCATCGGCATTTTTTCGGATTTGAATTTAATTCGAGTGGCTGGGATTTCAGGAAAACGTTCTTTCCAAATTGCTTCAGCTCGTGCTCTTCCCATGTCTGCATAATTTTCAGGAGCAACTTCTCCGTCGAAATATCGACCAGTAATTTCTAAAATTTTTCCTTCTTTGTTATCAGCAAGGATATTAGATTTAAAACCAGGGAATTTTGTATCTGAAACTAAGGTCTTGTTGTTAGACCAATTGAACATAAGAGGATCTCGTTCTTTCTTGATGACTGTAGGAGCGACTGTTGCTTCTATTTCTTTGGGGCAACATTCTTCTGAATGGTTGTTAGAGTAATACCAATTAGCTCCAAGAAAATAAAGAAGGGAAACAAGACCTACCATTAAGGCTTTAAAGTTCATAAGTGAATGTTTTAGGTTTAAGTATGTTTTGTAGAAATTGTACAAAGAATGGTATCATCGTAGTTTGAGTGAGTTCTTAAATAAAGCAATTGTCTTTTTATTTTTTTCGAAAAAAACGTAAATCGATTGCTATAAATAAAATGCTTACTAAAATATTGATCAATGGTACAGTTTGTTGACGGGGAGGTTTTAAGAAGGTCACATTTTACAGAAAAAATCGATTTTTTTTTGTAGTAAAATCAATGGAATAGTTTAATGAAAAGGGAGGAACAAATTTTTTTTTGAAAAATATTTATTTTAATAGGTACATTTGAAAATAGAAAGCGAGTTTAATATTAGACTTTATTCGATAGACGTTTTATGTTCTTTCATGCAACAACATATAGAATGGAATCTATTTAGCTTGTTTAAGTTGAGTGTATTTATTTTTATAAAAAAGAAAAAAGAGATTATGACTTCATATGAATTAATGCCAGGAACATCAAGAGTTTGGATTTACCAAAGTAATCTTCCATTTACAGAAGAAGAAGTTCCGGAAATCAAAGAGCAGGTAAAAAACTTTGCCACCAATTGGGTCAGCCATAATAATGCTTTGAAATCGCATGGTGATGTATTAAATAATCGATTTATCATTTTGATGGTTGATGAAAGCCAAGCAGGTGCAAGTGGTTGTTCGATTGACAAATCTGTTCATTTTATCAAAGCGATGGGTCACCACCATGGTGTAGACTTTTTTAATAGAATGAATTTTGCCTTTAAAGTTGATGGTGAATTAAAAACAGCTCATCGAGATGTTTTTGCTCAACTATTTCAAAATGGGGAGATTAATAATTCCACTTTAGTTTTTAATAATTTGGTAAAAACTAAAGAAGAGTTTGAAAAGCAATGGGTAGTTCCATTAAAAGATAGTTGGCACGCGAGGATGGTGAACAGTTAACATTTAGGAGTAAACTACTGCGAACTGTTTACTAAAAACTGTCAACTGAAACTTCGTCTTTGAAAAATGAATTTTTATAGAAAAAAACAAAATGCGAAATTCAAAAGCACTATTTTCTCGGAACATTAAATTTTATAAATAATATGTTTGGAAAAGTAAAAAAATGGCTCGGTATCGAAGGAGCAAAAATGGAGTTGATTTTACCTGAAGAGATTTTTGAATCGGCAGGAACTATTACTGGTAAAGTGCGATTTCGAAGTATGAATGAGCAAAAGGTGATGAGCATTAATTTGAAATTAATTGAAAAATATAGTCGTGGACGGCGAAAAAGTAGATTGGTAGATGAATACATTATAGGTGAAATTGAATTAACAGATTCGTTTGTGATTCCTGTAAATGAATTTGTAGAGATTGATTTTTCGATTCCTTTTAATCTTGTGAAATCAGAAATGGATGAGATGGAGGATAAAAATATTTTTGCCGCAGGCTTAGTCAAAGCCGCAAAGTGGGCAAGTGGTGTGAATTCTACTTATCGGATTGAGGGAAAGGCAAAGGTGGAAGGAGTGGCGTTGGATCCATATGTGGAGTCACCTCTAATTTTGAGTTGAACTCTCAGCTCCTAAAGGGGAGTCTTTTTCGATTATGCCTTTGGCAATCGAAAAGATTAAACATGATTTGTTTGACGATATTAGTTTTATATAAAAGAAAATGCACTTTGAAATTGATGTTTCAAAGTGCATTTTTTTTTATGTGGTTAACATTTACTAGATTTTATTCTAAATGAAGTTGTATAGGAGAGAACGTAAAACGTCTATCTTTAGTGACTGTGGGGCTACTTCCCAAACGACTCAATAATCTCCTCCGCAGTTTTTCCTAAATTTTTCAAAGATGCTTTTGCACTTTCTGCATATCCACCTTCAGGATATTTATCTAAATATTCGGTGTAATATTTTTTCGCCTCTTCTAAGTTTTTCAAATGCTCATCATTCGTAAACCCTTTTAAAAATAAGGCAGTTGGCGCTTTTGAAAAATCATTAGGATGAGCTAAGATATAATCATAAATCGCCAAATTTTGATTATAATTTTTTATAGAATTCGACATTTCTGCTGCAGCAAAAAGAGATCTCTGCACCTCATCATCATTCTTTACTAACCCTGCTTGAACTCTTGCCAAACTAATAAAGTCTCTTACTTTTAGTCGATCCCTGGTGGCTGTTTTTTCGTCCAACATTGTTTCCCCCAAATTTTTGATGATCGGAGACAAAGTACTTTTTGCAGTTGCTGGATCAGGATACAATTTATTAAATTCATCCATTGCTCCTTGTAAGTTTTTAGCATGAACATGATTGACCAAAAGACTACTAAGTAATCCGATATTTTGATTTGAACTTGCTCCCGTTGAGTGATTTTGTACAGCAGTAGTTAAGGTAAGACTTGCATTATCATATTGGTTCAAATCCATTTCCAACAACGCTTTTTTGTGGGCGAATTGTGAGTAAGAATCTGCGTCAGTTTTTAATTCGTTCAGATAAGTTGTATAACTTGCCAGTAATTCTTTTTTGACTTCCGTGGTAGGAGTTTCAGCATGTGCTTTTTCCAATTCTACAATTTTGCTAGACATGTCACCGTTACTACAACTCAAAAAGAAAGTCATAATTAAAAAAGGAATAATTTTTTTCATTAGTTATGTTTTATTTTTTCACAAAAATAAGATTTTAATCAAATATCTAAGAAAAAATATTTCATTCTAAAAGAAAAAAACAAACGAGATTGTCCAACATAAAATGTCCAACGATTTTATGTCAATTATCAAAAAAAAGAACATGACCAAATATTTATTTTTATTCATTTTTTCATTTGTAAGTGTATTGTTATTTTTCTCTTGTGATCGAAAAGTAGAGAAAGTTTTTTTGGAAAAGATTGCTCCTATTCCCGCAGAGTATGATGATGCCACGGTGGCTCGACTTCCAAAGCAAGGAGATAATAGATCGGTTTGCAAAAGCAAAATGAATTTTGTTCCAGATCCTGAACATTTGGATCACACACCAGTAAAAACTATTCGAGTAAATTTTCACATCATGCGAGATGGAGAAGGTGGGGGAAATTTTCCGGATAAAAATCAAGGACGGATTTATGTCAATAAAATACTCCAATCGACTAATCAGAAATTAGAGCAAAATGCTAAAATGTTTTTGCCACTTGGAAATGAAACGCCAAATCTCCCGATGCGATATTATTTTGAATTGACTCCCGATACTGATCTTCCAAATGACGATGGAATTTATTTTCACGATGATGATGAATTATATCATATGACTAATTATGGAGCGAATGCCAATATTTATACTCAAGATGTTTATAAAAAATATGGGATACAAAAAGACTCTGTGTTGAATATTTTTATGATGGGATTTCATGCCGATAGTGTCGCTTCTAAAACTTATAAAATGTCTTCTAACGGAGTTGCTTTTGGGAAATGGACAAAGATTGCTTCTTGGTATTATTTTATGGATGCAACGAAATGGAAAACCGCAGAGGAGATTCCATTTATGGATCATTGGAACTCGCAAAGATTGTTGAATCATGAGTTGGGGCATTGTCTTGGTTTGCGACATAGTTGGGGAAAAAATGATGGATGCGATGATACACCTGCACATTCTAATTGTTGGAATTATACCAAAAATGGTTCTGTTTGTGACTCCTTGGTCTCCAATAATATCATGGATTATAATGCACATGCTGGTTCATGGACGCCTTGCCAAATAGGTACGGTACAGCATAATTTAGCCAATAAAAAGTATCGAGTTCGTAATCTTTTAAAAAGAACTTGGTGCCGATATGATACTTCTAAAACGATTAGGATTAAAAAAGGAGAAGATATTAATTGGAATAGTGCCAAAGATTTGGAAGGAGATATTATCGTGGAGGATGGTGGTTCGTTGACGATTCGATGTCGGGTTTCGATTCCTCCTGGTGGAAAGATTGTAGTTAAACCTCAAGCCAAATTAACGTTGATCGGAGCAACGCTTGAGAATGATTGTGGCAAAACTTGGAAAGGTATCGAAGTGTGGAATTCCAAGAAAGATAAAGGTGAAGTAGTAATGATTAATGATGCTAAAATTACTGAGGCGGAGAATCCAATTGAAGTTTCGCTAGAGTAGAGAGTAATTTTAAACATAGTTTTGATTCGATTGTTTAATAATTGTAGATTGATTCTTTCTCACATAGACGCATAGAAAACCTAGTTGTTTAAAATAATAAATGCTATGTTTTCTATGCGTCTATGTGGCGAGAAATCACCTGAATCTTTTTCCAATTTTAACTTTCAAACTTTCAAAACGAAATGATCAATATATTTTGGTTCCGCCGAGACCTTCGGTTAAATGACAATGCAGGATTATATCACGCATTAAAAAGTAGTCAAACTGTCCTACCTATTTTTATTTTTGACGAAAATATATTAGATGATTTAGAGGATAAAAAGGACGCTCGAGTTCAGTTTATTCATGAGACTTTGCAAGAGATGAAAGCGAAGTTGGAAGAAATGGGAAGTACTCTTTTGGTGAAATATGGAAAGCCAGAAGAAGTATGGAAAACCATTTTGAAAAAATATAAGGTGGAAACTGTTTTTACCAATCATGATTATGAACCTTACGCTCTAGATCGAGATGAAAATGTAAAAGTATTGTTGGAAAAAGAAAATGTTTCTTTCCGAACTTTTAAAGATCAAGTTATTTTTGAGAAAAAAGAGGTCGTCAAAAAGGATGGATTACCCTACACCGTTTTTACTCCTTACAGTCGAGTGTGGAAAGCAAAGTTAGAAACCAAGATGTCAAAAACGAAAGAAGGTGATCCCATTTCCTTTTTTTTCAAATCATATCCTACCGAAAAATATTTTAAAAATTTTCATGCTATTTCTCCGCTTAAAATTCCTAGCCTAAAATCTATGGGGTTTGAAAAATCGGATATTGCCATTCCTAGCGATTCCGTTAATCGAGGATTAATCAAAAAGTATGATGAGACAAGAAATTTTCCAGCAATAAATGGTACGTCAAGATTAGGAATTCATTTCCGATTTGGAACAATCAGTATTCGACAAAAAGCAAGGGCTGCGCAAAATCTCAATGGAACATTCTTAAATGAATTAATTTGGAGAGATTTCTATGCGATGATTATGGCTAATTTTCCTCATGTGGTAAATAATCCATTTCGAGCAAAGTATGATTTGATTGAATGGGTTAATAATGAAGATCATTTTCAAAAATGGTGTGAAGGGAAAACGGGTTACCATATCGTCGATGCAGGAATGCGAGAATTAAATGAAACGGGGCATATGCATAATCGAGTTCGAATGATTGTTGCTAGTTTTTTGACCAAGCATTTATTGACTGACTGGCGATGGGGCGAAGCTTATTTTGCTAAAAAATTATTGGATTATGATCTCGCAAGTAATAATGGAGGATGGCAATGGGCAGCAGGTTGTGGAACGGATGCAGCTCCTTATTTTCGTATCTTTAACCCTGATAGTCAGCAAGTTAAGTTTGATAAAGAAATGAAATATATCAAAAAGTGGGTGCCTGAATATGGAACTGATGAGTATCCAGAACGGATTGTTGATCATAAAGAAGCGAGGGAAAGATGTTTACGAGTTTTTAAAGAAGGATTAGCAAAGGAACAGTACAATAATAAATGACGATTTTTGGCTGCTTTTTTTGTTCCTATTTTTCACCTTGAAATCAATTATTTATCCAGATAAACTCATGCTTTCAAAGCAAAAACTAGAAAAAAAATAAACGACCCAAGAATCATCATTTATTAATGTACTATTCCTAAAGCAGAGAACTAGAATTTCTTCCCGACAATTTTTTATTTTTAACATAAATAAAAGGCAGGTTTGTCTATTTTGTGAAAAAATATATCTCATTAAAACTTTGGCTTTCAGATCAAAATAGCTAAATGGACTGAAACTGAAAAAATTAAAACCAATTAATTTAGTATGAAAAATAATCTATTACTCTCCACAGTTTTTATAACATTACTTTTACAATTTTCCACCGTCAATATTTTTGCTCAAAGTGCAACAACTGATTATCGATTAATTTTGCAAAATGAGAAAATTTGGACTCCAGAGAACTTTGATGATTTTTTGAAAAATGATGATATCCAATCGGATGAAATTTTTGATGGAAAATATCATCGAATTTTACAATTTTTCCAAATTCCTACGAATCGTGAAAAAGCAGATTTAGAAAATCTAGGAATTGAGTTTTTAGATTATTTTCCCAACAAAGCTTATATCACAGCAATTCCAATTTCAATTAATAAGTCGGATTTAAAAAATAAAAATATTCGTTCGATTATTCGAATGGAAGCTTTAATGAAAATTGACAAGTCATTAAATGATTTGGAGTTATCTCATTCTTCAGTCGAAGGAGAAAATGTAAATGTATTGTTACGTTTTTTTAAAAATATTCCTATTCAGTTAGCGGAAGAAAAAATACGTAAAACCAATGCAAAGATATTGAAGGAAATGCCAACTTCTCATTCGATTAAACTTCAAATTGGGATTGATGAAATTAATGATTTTGCTGCGTTACCTTTTGTTTCATTTATTATTATCGCACCAGAGTTAGGTGAACCAGAAGATCGAAGAGGACGTAGCTTGCATCGAGCAAATATGTTGAGTACGGAATACAATGGAGGATTAAATATAGATGGAACAGGAGTAAGCGTGATGGTTAGAGATGATGGAATTGTTGGGCCACATATTGATTTTGAAGGGAGAAATTTCCACAATTTAACGGTTGATGGTCCAATCAATCATGCTGATGGAGTCGCTGGGATATTTGCTGGGGCAGGTAATTTAGATCCAGATATGAAAGGAATGGCTTCTGGTTCTGACATGCATGTGATTGCCTATTTTGATGATTTTGAGGAGAATTTAATTTCACTTGATATGCATCAGAATGAAGGCGTCTTGGTGGTCAATTCATCTTATAGTAATGGATGTAATGCAGGATATACTGCCATTACAGAAATTGTAGATCGACATATTTTTGAGAATCCAACTTTCCTTCATGTTTTTTCCGCAGGGAATTCTAATAACCAAGATTGTGGTTATGGAGCAGGGAATCAATGGGGAAATATCACAGGTGGACACAAGCAAGGAAAAAATGTATTGGCTACTGCCAATGTATTTGAAAATGCAGAATTGGCAGGCTCTAGTAGTCGTGGCCCCGCTCATGATGGCCGAATCAAACCAGACATTACTGCCAATGGTCAAAACCAAAATTCAACTGATCCATTTGATACCTATGCTCCATTCGGTGGAACGTCAGGAGCTGCGCCAGGTGTCGCAGGTGTGTCTGCACAATTGCATCAAGGATATCGAGATTTGAATGGAGGTGAAACTGCAACAGCTGCTTTGATCAAAGCAACGATTATGAATACTGCGAATGATTTAGGTAATATTGGACCAGATTTCAAATTTGGTTGGGGGCACCTGAATGCAAATCGAGCTTATCAACTTTTGAAAGATGAAAGATATGAGTCTTCACAAATTTCGCAAAATGGTAACAATATGCACACGTTGAATGTTCCTGCTGGTGCGGTGGAAGTTCGAGTGATGGTTTATTGGAATGAACCATCAGCTATGCTAGGTTCTGGAAAGGCTTTGATCAATGATTTGGATATGGTCGTAACTGCGCCAGATGGTTCAACAAAGATGCCTTGGGTACTAGATGAAACGCCTGATCCAACTTCGTTGGACCTGCCGGCAACTAATGGTGAAGATCATTTGAATAATGTAGAGCAAGTTGTTTTTGATAATCCAGTTGCAGGAGAATATACGATTGATGTAACTGGTTTTGAGGTGCCTTTTGGACCACAAGAATACTATGTAGTGTATGAAGTAATTACTGATGAAATTACAGTTACCTACCCAATTGGTGGAGAAGGATTTGAGCCAGGTACTCAAGAAAGAATTCGTTGGGATGCTTATGGTGATATGGGGGATTTCTCTTTAGATTATACAACCGATGGAGGAAGTACTTGGCAAAACATTACTACACTAGGTGGAGATATTAGAATGTATTTATGGGATTTGCCAAATGAAATTCATGGTTCAGTAAAGCTTAGAGTGAGTCGTAATGGATTTTCGGATGAGAGTGATGAGACATTTTCAATGTGTGGAATTCCAGATGGTTTAGAAGTGGTGGCATTTTGTTCAGATGAATTTATGGAAGTGACTTGGAATGCAGTAGATGGAGCAACAGGATACGATATCTTTTATTTAGGAGAAAAATTTATGGACTCTGTGGGTACGACTAACTTGACAACGTTTGACGTTCCGATAACTGATCCATTGTCAGATCATTGGTTTTCAGTTCGAGCAAAGGGAGATAATAATTTGCGAGGAAAAAGAGCCATCGCGGTAAAATATGAAGGAGCTTTATTGAATTGTAATTTGATCAATGATGTAGCGACAACTCAATTATTATCACCAACTTCAACAGCCTATGCTCTGTGTGATGCATTCGACTTAATCGTTTCTATCGAAGTAGAAAATACGAGTTCAACAGATCAAACTGATCTTACTTTGAGTTATCAAATCGATAATCAATCTGTGGTAACTGAAAATTATAATGCCAGTACTCTTGCAGTTGGAGAGGTTGCTGATTATACATTTGCAATGCCTGCGATTTTTACCAATTCTGGAACCTATCAATTAAAAACGTGGAGTACTATTCCGAATGATGAAATTGGATTTAATGATACACTTATTCAAACCATTATTGTGAGTATTGGGAATACAGATGTGCCAGATGTGACAATCGTGCAAGGATTTGAAGAGGACGTATTCCCTCCAACCAATTGGTTTAGTTCTAATCCAGATGGAGAAATAGGATGGGTAAAAGCAAGCGGAATTGTTGGAGCTACGAATGAATTTGATTTTGCAGCATTGGTACCAAATAGAGTATATGAAGACATTGGACAGCGAGATGAATTATTTACGGTTCCATATGATTTAACCAATTCGGATAATCCAACATTGAGTTTTGATTTGGCTTATGCGAGATTTGATAACCTTTGTTCTGATACTTTAATTATTGAAATTTATACAGAATGTGGGCAAGTCTTTCAAGAAGAAATTTATAAGAAATTTGGAACAGAATTGATAACTGGCGGAACTGCTGGTTTTAATTGGTTTCCAAATAATCAGTCAGATTGGAGACAAGAAGCGATCTCTCTTTTAGATTATGTAGGAGAAATCATTCAAATAAGATTTATCAATGCAACCGGGAACTGTAATAACCTTTTGATTGATAATGTTAATATTCTAAATTTTGAAGCACCTATTGCGGAATTTACTCCAGATGTAACAGAGTTATGTGTTGGTGAAAATATGTTTTTTGAAAATACTTCAACGGCAGCACTTTCGAGTTACAGTTGGTTGTTTGGACAAGGCGCATCTTCAGCTGTATTTATTGGTCCAAATCCTGATTCTATTTTCTATTTTCTAGCAGGAGAAAAAGAAGTTAGGTTAGTGGTTACTAATGATTTAGGAACGGATACTTTTTATCAAACGATCAATGTTTTAGATTTGCCAATTGCTGATTTTAGTGTATCTCAAAGTGGTTTGGGATATCAATTTACGAATGAATCGGAGCAAGAAGATTCTTACTATTGGGATTTTGGAGATAACACGAACAGCACCGAAGAGAACCCTTTTAAAACTTATGCCCAACAAGGAACTTATACGGTGAAATTGACGGTAGGGAATATTTGTGATTCTGAATTTACTACGGAAACACTAAATGTAATGGTGACTGATGTTGAAAATATTACCGATCAAATGCAATTGCAAATTGTTCCAAATCCTAACGATGGGGTTTTCAATTTGAAGATTGAAGATGAGATCGCTCGTGATTTAGCGATTCAAATTTTTGATGTGCAAGGCAGAGGAGTAGGCGAATGGCAAACGAAAAGTACAAGTGGTGTTTCTTTTTTCCCAATCGAAAAAAGCGAATGGAGTGCGGGTGTGTTTTTTGTGAAGGTGAAAAGTGATTTGGGAGTAAGAGTGTTGAGGATGGTGGTGGAGTAAGATTGGATAAGATGACTTTTTATTGAAAAAAAATAAGGGTTCAACAGAGATGTTGAGTCCTTATTTTTTTCGTTTGCCCAATATTAGTTTATATGATTTTACCTTTTTTTCTAGGGGCATTAATATTATTTGTTTATGCTCAGTTTCTAGGATGAAATAAAAAGGCATAAATGTAACCTTGCAGAACCACTCTAAAAGTTAGTAAAAAGAATTATTTTTTATTTCTCATAATATAAAAACCCATCCTCCCTAGCATAGCAAGAAAATCCATTTTTATTGATTAACTTAAAAAGACTAAATCCTTTTTTGCCTCCATAATTTGAAATCGAATAAGCAGGAATAAAAGGAAATACAATTTTATTATCTATCCATTTTTGACTAGGATTAATGGAATCTAGCACACCATATTTATTATCTTTTTTAAGAATAAAAATCTTTTTAGTTATTTCCATTGGAGGAGAATCTGGAAATTTATTCCAAAAAATAGCATCATGTTGGTAGGGCGTTATTTTTTTGTCCATCACATTGATTAAAAACATTTGACCATTTTTAATTCCGAAAACAAACTCGTTAGGCATGTTTATTTTTTGCTGAGCTAAATGCCGATGTTTTTCATTTTCATTGGAAACAGCATAAGTAATAGATTTTCCATTTTCGTTTTTTAATTTATAAGTTAATCTTGGAATAAAATTATGGATGGTGTCAAAATCCATTGGAGTTATTTCATTACCAAACTGATCAATAATTCCAAAATTCAACTTTAGAGAATCACTTGAAATTTTTCCTGCGACATACAAAAATTGACTCTGATCATGATCGAAAGAATTATACTTTGTCATGTAAGTTAACGAATCATATTTCGCTTCTACTCCTGAAATATCAGAGGAAATAATACCAACCTTATTATTGAGTTTATAAATTATTGGATTGAGTTGTTTTTGTCTCAAGTTCAAATATTTAGTTCCTGGGAGATGTGGAAGCACTTTTTTTCTATATCTAACCGTCGATTCATTTTCGATGATAAACATATATCGTTGGTAAGTCTTATTTGAGGAGGAAGTATTCTCTTCTATGATTTCTTCTTCAGGAGCTTCCATGATTCCCTCATATTCTAGGTAAGAATAAGTTCTAATATATGGTGCTTCATCTTTTTTAGAAAGAGGGATAATTTCAAAATCATTGGTCACATTATTATAAGCTAAGTATCGATATTTTTCATTGGGTAAGGGATCGTAATAAGTTACAAATGCTAAACTTTTACCTTCTAGGTTTTTATGTCGCTTAAAATTCATCACTCCTTCAATTAGCCATTTAGTTATTTTTTCTTTTTTTCTATCGTAAACTGCGATGCTTGTTTTCCCTTTTTTGATAATGGAAATGAGGATAAGGTTTGGATTACTTTTCCCTAAAGTACCTATATGTTCGTAATCGTTAAAAAAAATATTTCCTCCACTCTCGGGAAGTAATTTTTCTCCTTCCAAATTGTAAAGCATGGTGGATCGTAATTCCCTAGAGCTATTTGAACCAAGAATAAACTCACATGAAAAAACCAATCGAAATTCTGAGTGAGGCGCCTCTTTGATGATTTCAAGATCATTATGAATTACTCCTAGTGAGAGAACTTTATTAAGTATTTTTTCTCCTTGACTATTTTTGACAGAATCAATTTTTAAGGTTTTTGTTTCAAAAAAATTATTGCCAATGGGATTGACTTCTTCGAATGTCGCAGGGATGATTAGTTTTCCTGCCTGATTAGATAATCCAAATTTATCTCCAACTCGGAAAGGAATTCTGATCTCTTGAGCGAAACTTATTTTCAGAAAAAAAATAAAAAGTAGGGTAAGAAATTTATTCATATTTTAAAATAAAGATTATTATGATCGATGAGGATATTTAGCATACAAATATATTACAAATATCGCTCGTCCCAAGAAAGTCAAAAAAACATAGTGTTGCTTGCGCTTAATGCCATTAAGTTAAGCGAAAACGTTGATTTCTTTGGAAGATGTTTCTTATTCACAAGGTTACTTCAAGTAACCTTGTGAATAAACCAAGACCAATTTTTCCTCCTGAAAGAATGCTCTCCTTTTCCTTCCAATCCAATTTCTCCAAAAAATGTGACACTTCTATTTTCTAAACATAATGAAATTAAGTATTTGTTTGAAAGATGACTAAATCATTTATTTTTTAAGATAGGATTTTATAGAATTTATAAAATATTGATTATCAGTAATTTAACAAGTGTATTTTTTTAAACATATTTAAAAAATATAAAGTGTAAAATGTAGATAAAATCTTTCGTTTTGGTACGATTTTGGACAAAAAGACGGTAACGAAAAGAGAATCTAAACCAATCTTAACAGTCTGCCAATGAATAACCTAATGTTCATTGGCTATACTCGCGCTTGGTTTAGATTTTTTTTATTTAAAAGTTATAATCTCTAATGAGGTATTCAAACCAAAATTCTTAATCAGAAAAGAATTTGAATATTTCCAAGACAAAATTGCATCTAGATGAAACAGAAGTTTAACCTCATTTTTGTAATCTTACTTTTCGCTGTTCTACCGAGTCAATATTTACTGGCACAAGACAATTTGAAAGTTGAGTTCGAAAGTCCTACTTCCGTTCCTGACTTTCTAAATATTTGTGGGGATGCAGATACTGCGACAGTAACCGTTAGTTTGAATGGTCTTTCTCCTGATGCTCGACAAAATATTTTAGCAACTTTGGATTTGTTCAAAGGAGTTGAATTGTCAGAATTTATTGCTGGTCAATCTTCGGCAGGGGTAACTTTAAATAATAATGCGAATCCAAATTCCCCAATTTTTGGCTTACCTGATTTAGATCCTTCTGGGATAACCTTCGTCAATATTACTTTTACGATTGCTGCAAAATGTGAATACATTGATACACTTACTTTGAATAATGCAATTCAAGTGGAGAACACTTGGAATTTTGATTATACGATAAATGGAAATCCTTTTTCGGAAAGTGATATCAATACAGAATATCGAGATGCGTTTGCAGTTCCTCAATTTACTGGTGTAGTTAATAATACTCATGGGCCAGCAAGATCAGGAGAATGTTTTTCACGAGATATTGTGGTAACCAATTCAGGTTTGGATGGATTTGTGGATCAACTTGTTTACTCGAATACGCAAGGGGCAGGAATTTATGTGGAGAGTGTAGAAGTGAATGGAACGGTTATACCTGTGACTAAAACAATGTTGATAACGGGTGATACATTGATTGAAGCAATGATAGATGGTAGTTTCTTTTTGGCCAATACCGTTGGAGGTGGACCAGGAGATAATGATGTATTTTTTGATCCAAATGAAACGGTAACGATTACTGAAAACATCTGTGTCTTAAATTGTAATGATTCTAGATCATCTCAATATGAAATTTCTTGGGGTTGTGATGGACGGTTTTGTAATACGATAACTACTTCAGATTTTATTAATATTGGTCAAGGAAATGCAAATGTACAAGTAGAAGATTCAGGGACGGTTCCAAATGTATTTTCAGGTTATTGTCAAACAGGAACTTCGACGGTAACTTTTACTAACAATGGAGCAGAAGTAGATCCTGGTTTTGGAGCCATGTTAAATTTGGAAGTAGGGATTGGAATGGGAAATGGATTTGCTATTTCTGATGGAGGTTTTTTTATTACTGAAATTACGATTGCAGGAGTACTTGTACCTCTGTCTTCGGCAATGAATATGATTGATAACAATCCATTATTTTCAACGGATCCTGATGGTTTAGGAGGATTGGAAGATTTGGATGGAGATGGATTCTTTGATGATTTGGGAATAGGGGAAGCATTTGAAATTATTGCGGTGTATGATGTTGATTGCTCAAATGCTCAAGATCCTGGTGCATTAGGAGATTGTGCTAATCAATTTGGAACTAGTTTTAGTGCACGAGTAGATTATGATAATTCTTGTGAGGAGAGAGTAGTGAGATTGCGAGGGAATTATTTTCGACCAAATAATAGATTGTCAGATGCTTACACAGATTCTGATGTTGATGCATTTGTAGAGCAGGATACGTTTTACATTCGTCAATTTTTAGATCGTACGACTAGTCGTTTTGAAAAAAATTGTTCAGGTGGCGAGCAGTATCAAGTTAATTTGAAATTACCAGCAGGAGTTACACCAGTTATTCCTACTATTCAATTAATCAGAAATGGAGGAACTGTTCCGATTCCGCTTTTGAGTAATGTGATGAGTAATGATACTTTGTTTTTAGTTTTTGATGCATCATTCACACCATTTATTACAGGGGAATATGAAGTGGTTTTAGGATTTGTGGCTGACTGTAGTGCAGATTTGGGATTTGTAAATTTCCCTTATGAATTTGCTTATTATTGTCCTCCATGTGATTGCAGACATATTTGGCATTGTGATACCCTGCAAGGACCAAAGTTGCATGCTGAAATGCCTCCATGCCCTCCGTTGACTTTTGTTTGTCCAGTAGGAGTTGCTACGAAATCTTTCGATGTAAATCGAACTACTTTTGGATATACTGATGCAACATACGCTACACCGTTTGATCCAAATCAAGCGAATAAGAAAGTAGCAATTTCATGTGATAGTATCGAAATGCGAGTGGTCAATGTGGTTGGAGATCAAGTGATTACTGATAGTGTAGGAATAGTGATTTCTTATTCAAATGCAGATGATACTTCAGATAGCACCGCAACATTTTTATTTGATACAGGTGTAGTTCGATTTACCAATGCAGGAAATGAATATTTTTGCAATATTGATACTTCGGTTTTAGAGGTAACAATTGTAGATAGTACGCAAGTGATGACCTTTGATTTGAATAGTTGTTTGACTGGTTTAGGTGTAAACTTACAACCCAATGATACTTTTGAATTCGTAGGAAATTTTAGTTTGAATCCAGATGGACCTTATCCTACTAAATTTACTACAGTTCCAGAATTGAGAGCATTTGGATATGGTGCGGTAGATGGAGTGAATGAAGCTTGCGATCATTTTGGAGAAGTTTTTACCATTGCAAAAAATCAGACTGTGGTGAATTTTCCTTCAAGTAGTGCTTTCCCAGAAGGTTGTGAGGAAAAATATTTAAGCTATAATTTGATTACGGTCAATAATGGATTTACAGAATGGTTTGGGGTAGAATATCGACAAGCGATTGGAATTGATTCGATAGTGATCAATTATGATCCTGCGATTTTGCAATCATTTGGAACTTTTGAAACGCAGATTTCTATTCCTGGACATCCAATTTATGGGAATAGTTATTACTTAGTTCAAGGATTTGATGCATCAGATAATGGGCGATATGTTGGGGTATTTGATACCTTACAATTTGTCCCTGCCTTAAATAATGTGCTGAGTTATTCCTTTAGTTTTAGAATAAGGGTTAATCCAAATTGCCAATCCGAGATCGGAAGTAGCAATGGAGATAATCGGTATAATTTTGATCCAGAAATTTTTTACGTAGATAGATATTATGCAACTGACATTGGGGATGGAAGTTGTTCTGAACAAAAAGCAGAATCACAGGATAATGATATTTTTTATACGGATCCACCAGAGTTGACTTTGGTAACAGCTTCGAATCCGAATTTTAATTTAGCAGGTGATACGGCTTATTGGGATGTGCAATTATGTAATGCATCATTTGTTGGTCGAGCAGGATTGACTTGGTTTTCTTTGGAAGATGCTACAGGTGCAATTGAGGTAGTTTCGATGGAAGATATTACAGATCCAATGGCAATTACCAATTTACCGATAACTCAATATGGTTCATCGGGAAGTAATTATTTTGCCTATACGAATGCTTTAGAAATAGGAAGTGCGATGACCACTTTTGATGATATTTGTAATGTGGTGAGAGTTAAAGCATTAGTGAATCAATGTGGAACAACTAATTTTAATGCCCGCATTGGATGGAATTGTATTGATTATTCAGAACCCAATTGGAATCCAGAATTGTACCCTCCATGTGAAGATGTAACTTTAAATTTAGCTGTAACTACACTTGATCCATCATTGGATGCTAACATTGTGGAGCAGCCATTGGTTGATCCAGATATTTGTGATACGAATACGATTGCGATTTTAGTAAGAAATACAAACTTGGGAAGTGCTTATGATATTCGCTCTCAAATCATTTTACCAATGCAAGGAGCAACGTTGGTTCCAGGAAGTGTAGAGGTTGCTTATCCTTCAGGAGCTGCTTATCAACCGGTTGCGATTGATCCAGTTTATACTACGACAACGAGTAGAGGTGACATTTATGAATATTCTGATTTTTCCAACCTGCATACATTCTTAGATCAAAATGGATTATCTGGTTTTGATCCATTGAATCCAACTGATTCGAATGAGTATAGAATTCGATACAAATTTGTTACGGATTGTGATTTTATGAGTGGTTCGATTTCTTATTATGCATTTCAAGGATTAAAAAATTGTGGAGATTCTACTAACTATGAAACTGGAGAAACGTTACCAATCGAAATAAATGGTGCAGATGCTGGCTTGAACAAAATTTTTGAAATTTATTTTTCCAACTCAAGTTCATTGATTCCAAATGCAAGTGCACCTCTTGAAATTACTGCAATTAATTTAACCACAACTGCTTCCGATTCTTCAGATTTGGTTTCACTTCTTTTACCAGAAGGGGTGACATATGATCCAAATACGACTGCGACAATTGAACCAGGAGGATGGATTTTGTCAGAACCAGATATAGAAGTTAATGGAAATTTCCAGCTGTTATATTGGCATTTACCGATAGGATTATTGCAAGGGGATTCAGCCGTTTTTACTTTTAATGTAACTACGCCAGATGTGGATTGTGCCATTGATAGTTTGCAAGCGGGATTAAATACAATTCAAAGAAAAGAATTGACTTGCGATGTTTCGGGGACAGATTGTGATGTCGATGCGATTACTTCTATTAACGATGGAGCATTGACCGATTTGCCAATTACTCAAAATACATTGAATTTTATTTTTTCAAGTGTGACGAGTTCATGTTCAGGAATTGATGAAGAAACGATTCAGTTTGAAGGAGCAATATCTAATAACGGAACTGCTTTCCCAGCCATACCGATTGATGTGGAATATTATTTTGATCAAGATGGTTCTGGAAATGTAAATGTGGGAGATCCATTAATTACCACCATCACCGAGAATGGACCGATTGCTGCCAATGCAGTTTTACCTATTTCTCATTCTATTCCGGTAAGCGACGATCAAGTTTGTAATATCATTGTTAGAATTGATTCAACAGGTTTAGGAATTTGTGAAATTGCAGAAATTCCTCTTGGAGAACCTCAACTTTTAAATGCTGGAAATGACCAAATATTTTGTGAATTAACAGCAACAACGATTACAGCAAATCTTGGAGATCCAACATGCGGATCACTCTCTAATTATACTTACAATTGGTTGGCTATTTCTCCAGCTTCAACTACTAACTTGAGTGCTACAAATATTCCAAATCCAGTTTTGACCGTCAATCATAATGCAACGGTCCAAGATACGTTGCAATATATTTTAGAAACAACTCGACCAAGTTGTGGAGGAATAAATCGAGATACCATTAGTGTTATTCGAGCATTAGGAATCACCGTTGATGGTGGCCCAATAGTTTTTGTTCAGTCAGGAGGAAGTACTACTTTATCACCTACTATAACTGGAGGATTTGCACCGTACTCTTATGCTTGGTCACCAACTGCAACTTTGGATGATTCGACAAGTTCTAATCCGATTGCTTCTCCAACAGTTGATACTGACTATTCAGTTACTGTGACGAGTGCATCGGGATGTACCGGTGAGGCGATTGTGCAAGTACAAATTGGTAGTGCTGTAACTATTTCAGTTGAGCCTTATGATACTATGATTTGTGCAGAAGAAATGATTCAGTTTACTGCTTCAGGAGGAACAGATTATGTTTGGATCGAGGATGCAGGAAATGCCTCAACAGGAAACTTAAGTGCTTACAATATTCCAAATCCAATTTTCTCAAACGGACTTCCAGCGAATACTTATAATTATCAAGTGATCGTGGAAGACAATGCCTTCCCTGGACTTTATGATACAGCTGATGTTGTGATTCAAGTTTTTCCATCGCCAGATGTTCAAATCACTTCTAGCTCAACTACTTTTATTTGTAGTGGAGATGAAGTTACTTTGACTGGAAGTGGAGCAGATATTTATGCATGGGAGAATATTACTACCAATACACCAATAGGGAATGGCGCTTTAATTACGGTGATGCCTTCTGTTGAAACGACTTACCAAGTTACTGGGACAGATACCCTAAGCGGTTGTTTTTCGACGGAGCAAATTACAATAAGTGTTAACGAAGGAGCAACGGCAGAAGTGTTAGTGAATCCAGCGATTGCTTGTGAAGGAGAACCGATTCTGTTAGTTGGTGGAACTGGAATTTCATACGAATGGTTAGAAAATGGAGCTTCACTTGGAACAGGTGACAGTATCACCATAACTCCAATTGTAGGGACTACGTATAGTCTGGTAGTTGAAAACATGGTAGGCTGCCGAGACACTGCTGATGTTGTCATGGATGTTATAGTTTGCCCATGTGATGATATTGAAATTAGTAGTATTATTACTGTTGAATCTACTTGCGGAAATGCCATAGGAGAGGCGACGATCAATTTAATAGATGATCCAAATAATTATACCTTCACTTGGAATCCTGATGTGGGATCATCAATTGGAGTTGGAAATGTACGAGTGGAATTACCATTTGGAGGATATGAAATAGCTATCCAAAATAATAATTCACCCGCTTGTATCGATACCGTTTATTTGATTATTCAAAATTCAGATGGGCCTACTGCGACTGCGACCACGACACCTGCAACTTGTGTTTTGCCAAATGGTTCAGCGATATTAATGCCTGACACTTTGAATTTTCTATGGGAAGATAACTCTACGGATTCTGTTAGAAATGACTTAACAGCAGGCGTTCATTTTGTAACAATTACTGATCCTGCTAATCCCAATTGTCCAAATGTCATCGAAGTTGTTATTGAAGAACAAAATCCTTTGGCAGCAATTTTAACTGTCAACCAAGCTCCTGATTGTGGAGTAGCAAATGGTTCAGCTACCATAAATGTATCTGGAGGAAGTGGCAATTATTCTTACAGTTGGGCAAGTGGAACAGATACTGAAATAAATTTAACCTCAGGTTTTTATTCTGTAACTATAACTGATTTAGATTCCACGATGTGTGAGTTGGTGTATGATTTTGTTTTAACCGACAATGTTCCAGCTGCAGATGTCTTGATTACTGAAGTGACAGGAACCTCCTGTGTAGGTGCAGAAGATGGAGCTGTTATTTTTACTATAAATTTCGACCCCAATTTTAATGCTCCAGCGGATACGATAATAACTGATGGTTTTCAAAATTACGAAAATGGAAATCTTTCAGCAGGTGATTACTGTTTAATTATTTCTGATTCAAGTGGATGTGTAGCTGGTCAAGATTGTTTTACCATAGAATCTACTGAAACGTTGGAAATAAATTTCACGGTCACTTCAGATTGTGATTTAGGAGGATCAATTACTTCTGAAATACAGGGCGGAACATCACCATATAATTTTGATTGGGCTGATTTGCCTGACTCTTTAGATACACAAGATCGAGTAGATTTAGAAGTTGGATTATATGATGTCGTGGTGACTGATAGTCTTGGATGTGAAGCTAGTTATTCCATTTTGGTAATGCCATGTGATGAAATATCACCAGATATATTTTGTGATACGATATTTATTGGACAAACAGATACCTTGTTTTTAGATACTTCTCAACTTCCTGGAGACGTTGTTTCCATTCAAAATTTCTGTCCTGACGAGGGAGGAACTGAAGTAGAATTCTTTGAAGACTTTGGAATGTTAGGAATTGAATATACTGGTTTAGAGATTGGTCAAGATTCCGCTTGTTTTGAATTTTGTGATGATTTAGGATTTTGCGACACTACTTATATGTGTATAAGTGTAGTGGAATATGATGGTCTTCCAATGTTAGTAGATGATAAAGATTCAGTTGATATTGGATTGCCGATAGTGGTGAATGTAAAACAAAATGACATTATTTACGGAGGAATTGACACGATGTATATCATGGAACAACCATTATATGGAATAGCCACTTTGAATTTAGATGGTTCTATAACTTACAATGCTGGTGATATTTATTGTGAGCGTATAGATAGTTTTTCTTACATCGTCTGTAATCCAAATGGATGTGATACTGCTACTGTTTGTATCTTTATCAATTGTACAGATATTGTTATTTTCAATGCCGTTTCACCAAATGGAGACCAAGTTAATGATGTATTCTACATCGCAGGAATTACAGATTATCCAAATAGTGATTTGAAAATTTATAATCGTTGGGGGAATAAAATTTATGAAACAATAGGTTACAAAAATGATTGGAACGGTACTTACAATGGAAAACGAGAAGTTCCCGACGGGACCTATTATTATATCTTGGAATTAAATGACAATGACGATAATAGAGTCTTCCAAGGCTACTTAGAAATTAGTCGATAAATATTCAGTAGGCAGTAACCAGTAGGCAGTTCGTAACTGCCTACTGGTTATTGTTTAATTCCCACCCGCACCTTTCGTTTGAGAATATCCTTTTTCTAACAATAGTTTTACAACTTTATCTTTTTGGTTTCCTTGAACCATGATTTCGTAATCTTTCACACTACCACCAACGCCACATTTCGATTTGAGATATTTTCCTAAATCTTTTAAGTCATCTTCATTTCCTTCAAAACCAACGACTAAAGTCACTTCTTTTCCTTTGCGTTTTTTTCGATCAATCATCACCCGAAGTTTTTGCTGATTAGGAGCAAGTGTTTCTTCTGGTGTTTCATCTTCATTGCTAGGTTGAAAATCAGAATTTGTAGAAAAGACAAAATTGAAGTCGGATCGTGATTTTTTACTTTTTGACATGAATATTTTTTTTACAAATTAATATAGTGCAATATTATAAGAATGTTGATCGGAATAATCAGAATCATCCACCAAGGAACAACTTCATCAATTAAAGATAATTGCATTTCATTGATTTTATTTTCGATACTGATTGAAATTTTTTCTTCATTTAAATTTTCTAAATCAGAAAATTGGTAACTATTGATAAATTCTAAAATGGGGATTTGATCAAATAATCTCTTAGCAATCCATTGTAACCATTTTGGTAAACTTGCAATTTTCTGATTCATCCACATGATAATTTCTCCCACATCTGACATCTCCTGTATTCCCTCTTTATTGGTATATCTTTTTATCAGATATTCTCCAATCACTTTTGCTAATTCTTTATTCCACTTTCGGAAAAGATCATGATGAATAGCAAGTAGTATTTTTTTAAGAGTTAATTGGAAAAACCAATAGATATAAATTATTGGGACAAAGAAAACGATAAGAGTCTCACTTAGATATGATTTATTTTTCCAAAAAATAATATCCATTTGATACCATGAAAATATTTTCCAAATGGCAATTCCTTCATTTATGATCATTGCAACCCAAAGAGGAGCAACAAAATTCAAAGCTATGATTTTAAAATATTTAAAAAAATATGATTGTATCTCAAGTACTTTTTTATCGTCATCCATACTTTCTATTATTCATCATTAAACTCCAAAATCAAAATACTCATCGTCCGCCTCCAATTCAATAAATTCAATTGCTGATTGCGCTCTTATTTTTTTTGCTAAATCTGCTCCACATCCCAGCACTAAAACTCCTGATTGCAAAATAATATTTCCGATTAACCAACTCTTATCTTTTGGGAAAATATAACTTGGAAAATTAACGATTTCCATTTTCGCAAATTCATTCATGGCTTTGACAATATTGGTCAAACTATTTAACTGGCCAATTGAAGCCCAAGGATCTGTAAATTTTTCAGGTAAATTTTCTCCACCCAAACCATAAAAAATAATGGGTTGACCATCATCCAAAATTGCTTGCAAATTGTCCAACATTAAATATTCATCTTTATCCGAAGCAGTAATAAAAGGAGAAATATAACTTGGAAAACTTTTCGCACTAAACTTTCCTGCAAAAGGAAGACCGCTTAGTTCGGCAATTTCTAGATAGGTGATTTTTTTAATTTGTCCGTATTCTTCGTTTTCAAAAATGATGGGAAAATATAACTTGAAGTAAGTTTCAAATTTCTCTGGAATGACATTTTTCACTACATTTTCAGCAACATTTAGATTTCTATTTTGATGAATCCAAGAGGTTATATCGTTATCGTTTTCTTTGTTCATAATTATGTCTTAGAATCTTATCTATAATTTTTATCTAATTTTTTTGGAAAAACTACTTCGGAACCCATACCGACAAAGATAAAGGATTAATAGAAAATTCTAAATCTTCGTTCACTAACATTCCTTCTCCGTCCATGTGAACGGGCGTTTCTTCCACAATTTTTACTTTAATATTTTTTCCGGAATAGCATTTTGTCAAACCACTTTCGTTGATTGTTTTGCGAAGTGAGTGCCAAGCCAATTGTGGGAATCTCCAAGGAGTCATTTTTTTTACGACCACCATTTCTAAGATTCCATCATTGAATTTTGCGTGAGGTGCAATTTCAAAATTATATCCAAACATTGGAGCGTTTACAATTTCCAAACAAAGACATTCCTCCTCCAGAATTTTCCCATCAATATTTATTTGATAAGTTTGAGGCTTAAACTTAAAAGATTCTTGAGTTACGATTTTTCCATAACCTAAAAAACCTCGAAATTTACTTTGTTTTAATTTATAAGAAACCCATCCATCAAATCCCAATCCAGCTAAATTAACGAATGGTCGTCCATTCATTTTGACAGTATCTATGCGTAGTTTTTTTCCATGATTCAGCTGTTGGATGGCTTTGACAATATTAGTATTTAATCCTAAATGTCTAGCAAATCCATTACCCGAACCTGCTGGAATTATTCCTAAAATAGTTTCTGAATCGATAAGTGCAGCAGCAACTTCATTGACTGATCCATCCCCTCCTACGGCAATAACCATGTCATAATTTTGAGCAATGGCTTCCTTGGCAAGTTCTGTTGCGTATCCAGCAGCTTGTGTATTTTTTATAAAAAAAAAAAAAAGTTGGGAATCAAGATGTTGCTCAATTTGTTGAACCAATTTTCCTTTTTTACTAATTCCAGAAAATGGATTAACAATAAAAAGTACTCGTTTTTTTGGAGCAGTAGGCGAGGGGTTTATTTCGCTAGACATGGTAAGTGGTTATGTTTGTTTTTTACAGGAATCTTTTGCGGCAGATTGGGTTGATATTGAAGTTGTTTAAAGTTTTTATTTCGGTTTACTCATTTTTCTAATCAGAATAAAAGAGAAAGCTAAATAATGTAATCCT
>JBGCCY010000269.1:0-6122 GCA_045104975.1 Saprospiraceae bacterium | reverse complement strand
AACCCATTTATTGAAATAAATTACTAACCTACTTAAAAAGATTAAAATGAGTTTTTTAAAGTCAAAAACGTTCAAGTACATTAAAAATTTAATTATTGGACTTGGAGCATCTGTAGTATTATTAGGAGCATTATTTAAGTTGGAAAGCTGGGAATATGCGAGTGAAATGTTGATTGCTGGATTATGTATTGAGGCATTTATCTTTGCTTTCTTAGGAATTATTGGACCTGAAAAAGATTATTACTGGGAAAAATTATATCCAGGACTTTCTGATTATGATTCTAAAATTTCACCATTAATGGCTGGCCCAATCGACGAATCTACTCCTGGATTAAATGGAGAAGTAGTTGAGCAGCAATTAGGAGGAATGTTAAATGAATTACAAGGAATGTCAAAATCTCTTGGTTCATTAAAAGCATTACAAGAAGTTGATTTCTCAGGAACTGGTGAGCAAATGAAGACAATGAGTAACTTCTACACTAGAATGAATGAAGCAATGGCTGATCTTTCTGATTCATTAGAAGATACTAAAGCATATAAGCAACAATTAACAGCTTTAAATCAAAACCTCGGTTCTCTTAATTCAGTTTATGGTAATGTTTTGACTGCTATGTCAGGCATTAGTAATAAATAATTAAGAAGGTTCTAAACTTTATTGTTTAATTAAAAAAAACAAAGGATATGTCAATACCTAAGGAACCCCGGCAGCTGATGATTAACTTGATGTACTTAGTACTGACGGCGTTATTGGCTTTGAATGTATCAGCCGAGGTAATGAATGCTTTTTTATCTATTGATAAGTCATTAGATACATCTAACACGAATACTGTTAGAGCATTAGATGCAACTCAAAAGAATTTGGACGCTTTACTAAAAGATGATTCCAAAGCAAAATATAGACCTCTTCAACCTGCTATTCAGTCTATCAGAGATGAAGTAGCTTCTTTTTCTTCATATGTTGAAGATTTAAAAGTTAAACTTATTGATGGCTCTGGAGATAAAAATGGAGTTCATGATGATGGCGATTATGTTATCAAATATGATAAGAGATATAAACTTAAAGGTCTTAAGAATAAAGATGTTCCTACTAAAATGATGGTAAATGAAGGAGTAGGAGAATTATTAGAAGCAAAAATTACTGAGACAAGAGCTAATATCGTTGCAGCTTATAAAACGGTTTTAGAAGAAAATGGAAAAACTTTTGGTTTAAAAGCAGAAGAAATTCCAACTCGAATTCAAAACTTCGAAAATAATTTGACTCTCGGAATTACTGAAGATTGGAAAGAATCAAAAGACAAAACTAGTTGGTCGGATTACAAATTCCGTCAAATGCCAGTTGCTGCTGTTCTTCCTACTTTAACTCAAATGATTACCGATGCAAGAAATGCTGAGGCAGCTGGTGTAAACCAATTAGCTGAGCTTTCAGGTGGACGTGTGGTTGAGTTTAACCAATTCTTCCCTGTAGTTAGTGCTAAGAAAGGATATGTTTTAGAAGGAGATAAGTTTGAAGCAGAAATTTCTGTTGGAACTTATTCTGACCAAATCAATCCTAATGATGTAACTATCACTATTAATGGAGCTGCAAAAAAACCAGACGCAAATGGAAAGGTTAAATTTGTAGAAACAGCTAGTAGATTAGGAACTCGAAAATTGTCATTAAAAGCAGCTGTAAGAAATCCATTAACTGGAGAAACTAGTACAGGTGATTCTGAATTTTCTTACGAAGTAGGAAAAGGTTCAGTAACAGTTTCTGCTACAAAAATGAATGTATTTTATATTGGAGTACCTAATCCAATTAAAGTATCTGCAGCAGGTGTAAATAGTAATGATGTAAAAGTTTCCCTTGGTGGAGGCGGTGGTGGAAGCCTTAAAAAGAAAGGTGGAACTGGTGAATATGAAGTAACTGTAACAAGACCAGCTAAGCTTGGAGAAGAATGTCAAGTACGTGTTGATGCTCCAGGATTAAAAGGTGAAAAAGCTCTTTTTCGTGTAAAACGTATTCCTGATCCAACTGCAAAACTTTCTGGAAATACTGGAGGAGCAATTGGAAATGGAGAATTCAAAGCTCAAGGTGGTGTATCTGCTATTCTTGATGGTTTTGATTTTGATGCGAAATGTGTTATCCAAGGTTTCATTGTAACTCGTCAAGCAAAACGTGCTGATCCAGTTGAGGTTAATAACCGAGGACCTAGATGGTCTCCTCAAGCAAGAGAACTTGTAAATAAAGCAAAGCCAGGTGACGTTTTCTACTTTGACAATGTTAAAGCGAAATGTCCAGGTGACCCTGCAGGTCGAAAAATTAACGCAATGGTCTTTAAAATCAAATAAAGATCTCAAAACTTCGTTTGAAATTTAGAAGTTTTGAACTCTCAAAATCTCTAAATTTCAAACTTAGAAATAATTAGTATTAAGAAAATTACATAAATCATTAAGTCATGAAGATTTCGTTTAAAATTTTTAGTTTATGCCTTTTAGGATTGTTGATCTTTTCAAATCCAGCAATGGCACAAGACCCCAATCCTGTAAATACAGAGGCAGAAACTACAGAGGATTTACCATTAGATGACATCGTAGAAAAGAGGTTAGTTGATGATCGTATGGTTTTACCTTATGCTCCAATCCGAGAAGCTGATGTTTTTTGGGAAAAGAGAATTTGGAGAGTAATTGACATTCGGGAAAAAATGAATTTACCGTTCGCATTTCCTGAAAAACCTTTCTTTACCATTTTGATGGAAGCAGCCGTTAACGGTGAAATTGCAGCTTATAATGTCAATGAATATGACAAATTTGAAATGAGATTGCAAGCTGACGAAATCGCTTCTATGGGAAGTAACATTGATACAGTAATTACTTTCGATCCTGAAACTTACGAAGAGCAAGTTCAGATTGTAAGAAATGACTTAAATCCTGAAGATGTTAAACAATTCCGATTAAAAGAAGTATGGTTCTTTGATGAGAATACTTCAACTTTGCAAGTTAGAATCTTAGGAATTGCACCACTTATTGATGTAAAAGATGACAATGGTAACTATCGTTTTACCAAGCCTATGTTTTGGATTTACTATCCTGATTGTAGAGAGTTATTTGCACGTCATAAAGTTTTCAATCCTGGGAATGATGGTGACTTAGGAACTTGGGAAGACCTTTTCGAAAGAAGATTTTTCTCTAGTTACATTTATAAAGAATCGAATGTTTATAACAGACGTATTCAAGATTATCTTCAAGGAGTTGATATCTTGTTGGAAGCTGATAAAATCAAACAAGAGATTTTCAATTACGAACATGATTTATGGTCATATTAATTTAATATGATAAAATATACAAAAGCCCATTTCGATTTTTCGAAATGGGCTTTTTCATTTTAGATGAAAACAAAAACCAATTCCTTTCGTATTTTTGTAATAGAAAAATAAGAAAATGCAAGTAAGACATAAAGACAGACAAGTTTATTTCAAAGAGCAGATATTTACAACCAATAAATATGTGATCCCTTTTTTGGAAAAACATATGCCTGTAGATTCAAATACAAGAATCCTAGAAATTGGATGTGGAGAGGGTGGAAACCTAGAACCTTTTTTAGATTTAGGATGTCAAGTTGTTGGCGTAGATTTAAGTGAAGGGAAAATTAAAAAAGGAAGAGCTTATTACGAAACTCACGAAAAGAAGGATAATATTCAATTTCTTTTCAGAGATATTTATGAAGTGGGAGTAGATGAAATTGGAACTTTTGATTTAATCATTATGCGAGATGTCATCGAGCATATCCATAATCAAGAAAAATTTATGGGTTACCTCAAAAAATTTGTATCCAAAAGAGGAAAAATATTTTTTGGTTTCCCTCCATGGCAAATGCCATTTGGTGGACATCAACAAATTTGTCAAAATAAAATAGCTTCCAAACTTCCTTATTACCATTTACTTCCTCGACCACTTTATTCTGGAATGTTAAAAATGTTTGGAGAGCCAGCAAATAGAATTGAAGCACTTCTCGAAATAAAAGATACTGGAATAAGTATTGAACGATTTGAAGGAATCTTAAAAACAGAAAATTACAAAGTGGATGAAAAAATGCCATTTTTGATTAATCCTAATTATGAGGCAAAATTTAATTTAACTCCACGAAAACAAATTTCATTAATTTCAGCGATTCCATATTTTAGAAATTTTTTAACGACATGTTGCTATTATTTAATTTCAATTCCTGAAAACAAGTAACTGTAACTGGGAATAATAATATTGAAGAGGTATTAGTACAATGTATTAATATCTCTTTTGCATTATTTGAAATCTTTTTTTGGGTAAATTTGTTTACTCATGCTGAGCACTTGCTCAATGTATTATTGAATAAATAGAAATATGACCAAAAAGAAAAATAAAAACGCACTTAAAACCCAATTTTCAGCCCTAAAAAATCTACCTGAATTTTTCAAACTCGTTTGGGAAACGAATAAATCAATGACTATCGGGAATATATTGTTACGAGTCGTCAAGGCTTCCATTCCATTACTTATTTTATATGTTGGAAAAGAGATCATTGATGAGATTATTAGACTAGTTGATGTAACAGATAAAGACTGGTCTTACCTTTGTATTTTGATTGGAATTGAGTTAGGATTAGCTGTCTTTTCAGATTTGATAAATCGTGTAATTATATTGTTAGATAGTTTGTTGGGAGATTTATTTTCGAATAAAACTTCCGTACAATTAATTAAACATGCGGCAACACTCGATTTGTATCAATTTGAAAATCCTGATTTTTACGACAAATTAGAACGTGCTCGAAGACAAACGACCGGACGAACTGTTTTGATGACTCAAGTCTTAGCTCAATTTCAAGATGTGATTACCATTTTATTTTTAGGAATTGGATTGATTGCATTTAACCCTTGGTTGATTTTAATTTTGTTTGTAGCAGTCTTGCCATCCTTTTTAGGAGAGACACATTTTAATCAACGAACGTATTCACTCACTCGAAGTTTTACACCCGAAAGAAGAGAATTAGATTATTTGAGATACATCGGGGCAAGTGATGAGACTGCTAAAGAAGTTAAAATTTTTAGTCTTGCAGATTTTTTAGCGCAGCGATTCAAAGAACTTTCTGATAAATATTATTTTGCGAATCGAAAGATTGTAGTAAAAAGAGCGCTTTGGGGAAGCGCACTTTCATCAATTGGAACGATCTCATATTATGGCGCCTACATTTTTATTATTTCTCAAACGGTAAGTGGTTTAATCACTATCGGAACACTTACATTTTTGGCAGGATCATTCGAGCGAATGAGAAATATGTTGCAATCTATCATGACTCGTTTTTCCAAAATCGCAGAAGGCTCATTGTACTTGCAAGACATGTTTGATTTTTTTGCCATCCAACCTACCATTGTTTCTGGAGAAAAAAACTTTATGATTCCACAACCAATTCAAGAAGGCTTTACTTTCGAGAATGTAGGATTCAAATACCCAAATAGTGAAATATGGGCAATTCGTAATTTAAATTTTCATTTGCAAAAAGGAGAAAAATTAGCCTTAGTGGGAGAGAACGGAGCAGGGAAAACGACTTTGGTAAAATTACTTGCTAGATTGTACAAACCTACGGAAGGAAGAATTCTGTTGGATGGAAAAGATTTAGATGCGTATAATTTAGGTGACTTGAGGCAAAATATTGGAATCATTTTTCAAGATTATATTCGCTTCCAAATGAAGGCATCCGAGAATATTGCTATTGGGAATATTGAAAACCGAATTGAATTAGATATAATAAAAGATGCTGCAAAGAAAAGCTTGGCAGATACCGTAATTAATAATTTGCCTGGAGAATATGATCAAGTTTTGGGGAAAAGATTTGCCGAAGGGGTGGAACTTTCAGGTGGGCAATGGCAAAAAATTGCTTTGGGAAGAGCTTATATGCGAGATGCTCAATTGTTAATTTTGGATGAGCCAACTTCTGCATTGGATGCTAGAGCAGAACATGAAGTGTTTCTTAGGTTTGCAGATTTAATTGCAGGGAAAAGCGCGGTGTTAATTTCACATCGTTTTTCAACCGTGAGAATGGCTGATCGAATTTTGTTTTTGGAAAATGGGCAAATGAAAGAATTGGGAAGTCATGAAGAACTCGTAGCTCA
>JBGCCY010000268.1:0-7504 GCA_045104975.1 Saprospiraceae bacterium | reverse complement strand
TAAAATAATTGATGCAAATATTAAATGGTAAAATAATTTGAAATCTGTGACAACTTGCTGGTCGGAAAAAATCAATATTTTAACATTAACAATTCCGTTGTTTTTAATTTTTTCCCCAAAAGGAATGTACTTTTAACTTTTAAAAAAGAATCAACTTGCCAATCATTATTTTATAACATTACATTTACAACTTTACAAATGGCAAAAACAATCATTGTATCAAATCGACTTCCAGTAAGAGTAGAAAGCTTGGAAGATGGAAAATTGAATTTTGTTCCTAGCGAGGGAGGTTTAGCAACTGGACTAGGTTCAGTATATCAAGAAGGTGAAAATATTTGGCTGGGATGGACTGGATATTATCCAAAGTCATTGGCTGAAGAACAAAAAATTGAAGACTATTTGAGAAGTGAAAGTATGCGTCCGGTTGCTTTGACTTTGGATGATGTTAAGTTGTTTTATGAAGGTTTTTCGAATAAAGTTCTATGGCCTAATTTTCATTATTTTCCGCAATACATAGAGTACAAAAATGAATATTGGGAAGCTTACAAAAGAGTGAATCAAAAGTTTTGCGATGAACTAGTAAAACATATTTCCGAAGACGATACTATTTGGGTACATGATTATCAACTATTGCTTTTGCCTGAAATGATTCGTTCTCGTTTTCCAAAAATTAGTATTGGATATTTTAACCACATTCCATTTCCTTCCTATGAAATGTTTCGATTATTACCATGGCGAAAGGAACTATTGAATGGATTGCTAGGTGCTGATTTGGTTGGATTTCACACCTATGATGACATGCGACATTTTTTAAGTTCGGTGAGTCGGTTGGCAGCAAGAAGTGTTAAAGAACAACATGTTGAAAATGGCGAGCGGGTAGTGTTGGTTGATTCATTTCCAATGGGAATTGATTATGATAAATATGCGACCTCTGCGGCTTCACCAGATACGATTGCTCAGGAGGTTTTATTTCGAACTTCCTTGCAAGGGAAACGAGTTATTTTGAGTATTGATCGGCTAGATTATTCTAAAGGGATTCCACAACGTTTGATTGCGTTTGAGTCTTTTTTGAAAAAACACCCAGAGTTTTTAAATAAAGTTTCCTTAGTCATGTTAGTTGTTCCGTCGAGAGATAATGTGGAACAATATATTCAAATGAAAAATGAAATAGACTTACTAGTAGGTCGTATCAATGGTCAATATGGAATGATGGATTGGACTCCGATTCATTATTTTTACCGGTCGTTGCCTTTAACTAAATTGTCAGCTCTATATCGAATTGCAGAGGTGGCTTGGGTGACTCCAATGAGAGATGGAATGAACTTGGTTTGCAAGGAATTTATCGCTTCGAAATTGGATAAAAAAGGAGTCTTGATTTTGAGTGAAATGGCAGGTTCTGCCAAGGAATTATCGGATGCAATTTTGATCAATCCAAATAATGCTGACAAGCAAGTAGAAGCACTTCATTTTGCGCTAACGATGCCTGAAGAAGAACAAATTCGTCGGAATGAAATCATGCAAAAATCACTTCGTCGATATAATATTTCTCATTGGGTGAAGGTGTTTATGAATAATTTGAAGAAGATTAAAAAAGAACAGAAAGCTTTAGAAATTCGTCAATTAGATGATAAAGATTTAAAAATACTATCAAAAGAATATAATGATTCCCACCAGCGATTAATTTTTCTTGATTATGATGGAACATTAACCCACTTTTTTTCTGATCCAGATGATGCTAAACCTGATGAAGAACTATTGGGTATTCTTAAAAAGCTAACTGAGGATTCCCGTAATCACGTTGTTATAATTACAGGAAGAGGTCGAGATCCGATAGAAGAGTGGATGAAGGATTTGCGGGTTTCTATGATTTGTGAACATGGATTGTGGTTAAAATCATTTGCTGGTAATTGGAAAAAACTAAAAGATGTGGAGGATGATTGGAAGCAAGAAATTCATCCAGTTTTAGATAGTTATGTGAGCCGAACTCCAGGCTCGTTTATAGAGACAAAAGATTACTCATTGGTTTGGCATTTTAGAAAAGTCGAACTTGGGCTAGGGGAGTTGCGGAGTAGAGAATTGACTAGTCATTTGAAATATATGGCAAGGGATCGACACCTTCAAGTTTTAGAAGGCGACATGGTTGTGGAAATCAAAAACTTTGAAGTGAACAAAGGTTCTGCTGCTAAGAAATGGATGAAAAAATATCCAGCAGATTTTCATTTTGCGATAGGAGATGATTGGACAGATGAAGATACTTTTGGGGCGATGCCTGATTCTGCCATTACGATAAAGGTAGGGGTACAAAATTCGAAAGCAAGATTCAATGTAGAGTCGGTTGATGATGTAAGAGCATTGTTAGCCAAGTTGGTGGCAGAGTAAAAAAAAGAAATTTTATTGTTTTGAAAATAAATAATATTAACTATTTTAGTAATAAAATAAATGACTGAATCTCCTACTCGGAGAGCATATATTATTGCAGCGATAACGGTATTTATTGGTGCAATTTTTTTCTCAACGAAAGCTATTTTTGTCAAACTTGCCTATCAATATGGAATTGATTCAGTTTCCTTATTAACCCTTCGTATGGCATTTTCATTTCCATTATTTTTAGCTATTGGTTTTTGGTCTTTTCGGAAAAAATCAAATCAAACGTATCAATTAACTAAGAATGATTGGGGATGGAGTATAATAATGGGGTTGTGTGGGTACTATGTTGCAAGTTTGTTTGACTTTATGGGACTGCAATATATTTCAGCGAGTTTTGAGCGTATTATTTTGTATTTATATCCTACGATAGTTTTACTCATTTCTTTTTTCTTTTTTCATTCCAGAATTAGAAGAGTACATGTAATTGCATTGTTGTTAACTTATATTGGAGTTGGAATTGCCTTTTATGAAAATTTTCAAACTGCTGAAGAAAGCGAAGTGGTGACCGGTGCTAGCTTAGTATTTGGTGCAGCATTAGCTTATGCGATTTATTTAGTTGGAAGTGGTCATTTACTTCCAAAAATAGGAACATTCCGATATAATTCAATTTCAATGTCAGCAGCCTGTTTGGGTATTTTTATTCATAATATTGGATTGCATGGGTTTAATTTATTGGAATTTGCCTTACCCATTTATTGGATTAGTTTAGCGATGGCATTGGTTGCAACGGTGATCCCTTCGTTTATGATGGCTGAAGGAATTCGAGTAATTGGTTCTTCCAATGCAGCCATCATTGGAAGTATTGGACCTATTTCCACAATTGGAATGGCTTACCTTTTTTTAGGAGAAAGGTTGGGATGGTTACAATGGGTCGGGACATTTTTTGTAATCGTTGGAGTATTGCTGATAACCATGCAAAAGAGGAGAGAACGGACTTGATTTTTTTCATTGCATGCTAAGCTGAAATTTTCACAAAAGAGGTTGCTGCTTAGCATGCAATGAATTATTAATGATGCTGATGTTGATGATTTCCTTTTGCAAAAGGGGTAGGTTTTACAGTTAGAACTTTTAATTCGTTTGCACCCTCTGTAATTTTGAAATAGGAATTAATAGGTAAATTATTAAAGTTTGTTTTGGTTTGGTTTTTATTTGGCCAAATAATATCCAATGTTTCGATAACTTCTGTTTTTCCAATTCCTATTTCTGCTAATAAACTATTTCCACCAAAACTTGCTCCTGTCCCAATAGTATGATAAATCTTTCGAGTTTTACCATTTTCACTAATAGTTAAGACAAGTCTAGCTCCAATTGCTGATCTGTTCGAAACAGTACCTTCCAATAAAATATTGGTCCAATTATTTTTATTACCGATAGGATTTTCAAATAGAATATTTTGATAAACATCTCCATCATAAGCACCTCCCATTACTGCATATATATCTTGATCTCCATCAAAATCTAGATCACCAAAACCAACCGCATGACCTTTTTGAATATGCCCAAATCCGGAGCTATAAGTAACATCCTGAAAAGTTTTTCCACCTTTATTTTGATACATTCTATTGGGGACAATTGAGAAAAGATTGGGATCACCAGTTGCTAAATAAAAATCTAAATAGCCATCATTATCCAAATCTCCGAAATTACATCCCATAGTGGTAATCGGTTCATCCAATCCCATTTGTCTTGAAACTTCTTCAAAACTTCCATCTCCATTGTTCTTATAAATATAAGGACGTAGTTGATGACCTTTGGTATTAATTCCATCCATCATTAAACTAGCAGGGGATAATTTCCCAAAATTGTAACTAGAGACAAAAATATCTTCCCAACCATCATTGTTAAAATCGAAAATCCAAGTTGGAAAACTAGCAACAGGTTTTTGCACTTTGGTTTTTTGTCCAATTGGCTTAAATTTTATTTGACCGCTAGAACACATATTTAGGTATAGTTCGTTTTCTGAACGGTAATTCGAAAGATATAGATCAGGATAACCATCATTGTTCAAATCTCCACAAGAAACACCTTTAAAATATCCAGTTAAGGTAATACCAGAATTTTTTGTAGCATTCCTAAATGTACCATCAGTATTGCTGATGTATAGTTCGCAAGGAGCATAAATCGCCTTATCTGATTCATTGGCAATAAATAAATCAAGCCAACCATCTAAATTAAAATCAGCCCAAACAGCTGTTTGGGTAGGTGCTTCTGAATATACTCCAGCATCAATTGTCACATCAGTAAAAGTTCCATCACCATTGTTTTTGATTAATGAGTTAGGAATTTTTCCTTCTTCAGAAAACCAAGCTCCTCTTAAAATTATAAAATCATTAAACCCATCATTGTTATAATCTGCATGTCTTAAATTGAGTCCACCTGTGATTCCAATGAGACCTGCTGCTTCTGTTTTATCTGAAAAACTTCCATTCTTATCATTTTCAAAATATTTAATTTGATGTCCGATTCCCCAAGACGAGGCGATGATATCAAGAAATCCATCACCATTGAAATCATCAATGCAAGTTCCTCCTGATAAGTTGGTTTCATCAACACCAACATCCATGGCAACATCTTTAAACTGACCAAGGTTTGCACTTTTTTCAAAATATTTTGGTGGAATTAGAAATTGTGAAGGAACTTTTTCTGGATATTGTCCTAAGGTCATGTGAGCTACATTGAGGAGATATTGACAATCTTTATCTTGAGGGGTTTGTGCTAAAATATCATTTAATATTTTAATGGTTTTTTGCGAACCTTCCTTCAATTGATGCTGTCCTTCTTTAGCGATTGGAATAATACAAGAAGCCGGTGTATGATTGATTAAGCAGTTTTCTTGTTCTGCTTTTCTTAAATATGCAACGGCTAAACTCTTTTTTATTTTTAATATGAGTTTATTTAAATCTTTTGTTGTTATCTCAGAAATTGAATCAAGAATAGATTGTAACATTTCTATGGACTTTTCCGTGCTACCTTCCCGTAATAATTCCAAAGCATATCGATATTTAGAATTTATTAACTCTCCTCCAGACTGAGACTTCATTGTCTTTTCCAGTAGTTTTATTTTTTCTGCATTCATTGCAAATTGCACTTTTGCGGGATCAGCTCTTTCTGTCGCAGCATTCACTAGATGAATCATCTCAACTGTATTTCCAGCATTCGGGGCAGGTGTAATTGACTTTTTAGTAGGTGGAACTGAGGACTCTTTTGAATCCTGAGAAGGTTGGCATCCAAAAAAGAATAAAGTTGATGTAAGAAAAATAAAAATTGATTTCATTCATCAAAACTAAATTTTTCTTTTTTCTAGGTAAGTGGAAAAAAAGGAATTGTAAGGTATTATACCATAATTTTTATGGTAAATACTAAATGGACAAAACTTTGAATCCCATTTTGTAACAGTATATTTACATGGAGTAAGCAATTGGAGATAGTAAGTCTTTTAGTTGAGAAATGCATCCATTGTTTTTTTGAAAAAATCAGGTAGAATGCTTTTGAGTCAACCAATAACTTTTTCCATCCAAAGTTCGGTTAATTAATTTGTTGCCAAACATTAATCTTCGAAGTGTAGCTGGATCATTAAAACTATGGTATTGATTGAGGATTTCGTTGACTTCTTTTTCGGTATATTTTTTTCCGAACTCAAATTTTTGTGCTAAAGCATAAAGCATGGCAGCTTGCTTTTTCTTTTGCTTCTTGCCAGGGAAGCGATCAAATTTTCCATTTTCGTCAAGGTATCCATTGAGGTTTAGTGATTCTGTCATTTTTTAGAAATTTAAGATGTGGTTTAAATTTAAGTTATTTCTCTTTGATTTCAATAGTTCGTTGTGTCGATAGATTCGGAATATTTAATTAATGCCTCTCCAACTGTTTTACTTAATTCTTTGAGAGATGGTTCAATTGCTTTTAGAAAATTAGAATCTACTAAATTTTCCATTGGTCGGTAGACCAAATAGGTGGATATTGTGTCTCCATTTTTATAAAAACCATTTCTTTCTTCTTTAATTTTTACATCAATTTGTTGATCACCGAAAAGTCCAACTTGAGAGCAATAGAACTCGGTTGACTTAGGTAATTTCATTTCTTTATCAATGGATAATTCCATTAAAAGGTTCCCATGATATCCTTGCAAATCACTAACTTTTCCAATTTTTAATCCACGGAATGAAATGGGCGTTTCGGGATTTAAACTATTGGCCTCATTTACGAAAATATATAGTTTGGTGGATTGATTGAATAAGCCTTTTCCTGTAATGAAAAAATCACTTAGGAGGAAAAAGATGATCATGGCGATGGAGAGTGCTCCGACTTTAGTGAAATTTGCGTTAGACATGGAATAATGCAGCTTTAAGGTTATTGATAAATTATAGATAGAAACCTAAAATAGCACCTAAAAATGGTAATTTCTAAGACCTAAAAAACCTTTTTAAAAAAATTCTCTCAACTCACTTAATTCCGAAAAATACCTTACCTTTGCAGCCGTTAAAAACCCACCGTCACTTCATGTGATAAAGTGGGCATGGTTAAACCAAATAAATTTTAGCATTTATGCCAGTAAAAATTAGACTTCAAAGAAGAGGAAGGAAAAAATCTCCTTTCTACCACATCGTTGTTGCGGACGCGAGAGCTCCTAGAGACGGACGATTTATTGAGAAATTGGGAACTTATAACCCAATGACTAAACCTGCCACTATCGAATTAAATCGAGACAGCGCATACGAATGGTTAATGAAAGGTGCACAACCTACTGATACCGCTCGTGCTATTTTGAGATTCAAAGGGGTTTTATACCGCAAGCATTTAGAGCGTGGTGTAAAAAAAGGTGCTTTGACTCAAGAACAAGCAATGGAAAAATACCAAGCTTGGATTGATACCAAAGAAGAAAAAATTGCTTCTCGTCGTGCAGAAACTGCCGAAGAGATCCGCAAGTATCATGAAATGATTAATGGAAAAGCTCCTGCTAAGAAAGCTGCTCCAGTTAAATCTGAATTGACAGAAGGTACACCTGCATCTGCTGCTGCAAGTTCATTTGCTGATAGTGTTGAACAAACTTCTATTGAATCACTTTCAGGTGATGCTCCTG
>JBGCCY010000267.1:0-13110 GCA_045104975.1 Saprospiraceae bacterium | reverse complement strand
CAAAAATTCCTCCAATCAAAACAACTATAACAAAATAAAATCGAGTTAAACCAGCCATCCAATAACTGTCAGGATACTGATTCAATATTGATGCGGGGATTTCATTCCAACCTTCTACCGTGAATAATTGGAAAATTGAATAGGCCGCAATACCTGGATTCCCAAAATACTCTGGCGCAATCTCTCCAAAGAAATGACAGGTAAAAAGTGCGAACATAAAATTTAAAAATGTCAAAACAATAATTACAAAAACTGATGCTTTTAGTGCTCTTCCCAGTCCAGCCATAATCATTGAAATCCTTGGAACAAACTTGAGCAATTTTGCCAATCTAATCATTCTAAAGAGCCTAAGGACCTTTAGAATTCCATAATCATGAGCTGCAAAAAATGGGATAAAAGTCATTAGTGAAGGTAAGCTAACTACCACAATAGCAAAATCAAACATATTCCACTTATCTGCAAAATAAACTTTTGGTTTGTACACGATCAATTTAACTATTGCCTCAATTACAAAAAACAAGACAAACAAATGATCTATATTGACTAGAGTATGATGTGGACTTTTCTCTGAATGAATACTAGGGAAATACAAAAGACATATAATGAAAGCATTTACAGCAATGGCAATCATCATATTTTTCTCTGAAAGGAAAAATCTTTTGAACATTATTTTTTTTAGTTTCTTTATTTATTAAAAGGCATTAAACCTCGAAAGTTAGACGAACAATTAAACCTCCTCCAATTTGAAAGCTTTCCACTTAATGGCATTTTTAAAACCATAAAAATCAAGTCGATTATGATAGAAGAAAAGTACTTTAAAGTCTTCACTTATTATCATTCCTTTTTTATTAATTTTTAAAGGCTGATCAGCGTGATAGGTTCCTAATTTTTTGATACCTTCTCGAATTAAATCTTCTATTTCCCAAGAAATTTCATCAGTTAACATAATTTCTCCTACCTTCTCTTTTTCAAATAAAATTTTCCGAAGTTGCTCAGTTGCCTTTTTCATTTCTTCCATTGGAAAAATATAATCTTCTGGAGGCAACCTCAAAATTGCATAGATATCTAAATTGGGATTTTGTGCTAACAATATATTAAAAGCTACAAAAGCAACCAAATGGCTACTCAAAATTAAATTATCTTTATAATATCTATCTAATATTTTGCGTCCTAAACGCCTGGTGTACTCATTTTCTCTTTGGGCATCTTTAACCACTTCTCCATTTGTAAAAAAATACTCTTTCAAGTCAACTTTTTTATCTTGTGCATCAAAACTGTTCCCTTCTTTGTCAACAAAATTTCCCAAAACATCCATTGGTTTCCCTATCGATAAATTTATATCTGAACTTTCAGAAAATGTATCCCAGATAAATTTCATCGTTTTTCGAAAACTATAACTTTCATCTCGTGATGCTTTAAAATACATCTCCTTCCCTGTATTCTTTAAATGGCTTTCAATTAAAAACTTCCCCTCCAAAACAAAATGATACCCCAAGATAACTGGAACGATAAATATTTTCTCTTCTTTTCCTTTTTGAAAATTACTTCTTTGAGCCTCAACAGCCGTTCCCATCATTCCTAATTTAAATTTATTTTCCATCGCACCTGACCTTGAACGTGTTCCACCAGGGAAAAATAAACTGCTAGTTCCTCGCTCTAATGATTGTTTAGACATCACTTTTAATGTCTCTAAGTATAATGGATTTTTCTTCCTTCTATCGATCCGATATGCCCCTAACCGATTCATAAAATAGGCAGTATAACCTGTGTTATACAAATTTAATCCTGCTCCAAAAGAAGGTACTGGTACGCCAACAATTTGATCCATTATGTACCCAATCAAAATAGAATCAAGATTACTAAAATGAGTAGGAACATAAACAACTGTACCTATTTTTGACAGTTCACGAACTTCCTCTGCTGCACCATAAACTTTTAGCTTATCTGCTAATTGATGTTTTCCACCCCAGATCCTTTTTAAATTCCGACTAGAGGCCGTCTTTAATAATCTACCAAATAAAACTCTTAAAAACTTTCTAGCAAATTCGAATGTTCCTTCATTAAATGTAGCAACAATTTCTTCAGAATAAAGATGAATTATTTTTTTTAATATTTTTAAATTCTTCGCTTTACTATCTTCATCATCTTGATCCAAAATTAGTTTTTTACTGATTTTTCCCCAAAATACCTTCTCATTTGGAGGATCAACTTTCCATGGCTCTTCTTTAATTCTAATTCGTTCACTATAAATAGTTTTAGCAATCAGTCTACTGATTTCTTCATTCGATTTATCTTTGTATCGATCAAAAACCTCTTGATTTATAGCATCAATAAAATTGGCTCTATCAGCATGAAGTTGATGAATTTTCCAATCCTTGATATTGGGAAAAACGTGAGGAAATGGCCCTTTATTTTTTATCATAATTAGAATTGTTCATTCAACCCTTCAATAAAATTAAGTATCTCTTCTTGTCCAGTTTTATTATTGGATGAGCTGATGAATTGTTGAGGCAAGTCATTCCAGTATTTTAAAAGCTCATCTTGGATGGCTTTGATATTTTTATTTCTGCCTTCTTCTCCCCCTCTGATTCGATCCACTTTGGTGTAAACTATTACAAATGGAATATGCATCTCTCCTAACCAATTGATAAATTCCATATCAATTAACTGAGGTGGAATATATGCATCTAGTAAGACAAATGCACACATTAGATTGGCCCTGTTTTGCAAAAAACCTGCAATCATCTTTTCCCAAGCGGCGCGCTTAGTTTTAGAAATTTTGGCATATCCATAACCTGGTAAATCTACCAAATTCCATTTTCCGTTGATCTGAAAATAATTTAAAGTTTGGGTTTTTCCTGGAGTATTTGATACTTTCGCCAACCCTTTCTTACCAGTTAACATATTTATCAAGGATGATTTCCCAACATTGGATCGTCCGATAAATGCATATTCTGGGAATTGCGGTTTAGGACATTGATTAACACTTGGAAAACTTCCAATAAATTCTGCATATTTTATTTCTAAACTCATTTCCGTCTTAATTTTTACAAATGTAAAAAAGGGTAATTAAATCCCAAAATTAAACAACAATCAAAGATAACCTATGTTTATTATGTTTAAATTTAATGATACAGAAATTACCCTAGATTTTAAGAATTAAATAGCTATAATTTTGGAAAATACAGATTTTGATTATGCAATAATTGGAGCAGGTGCAGCTGGTTTGCATCTTTCTATGGCTATGATTGGAAATGATTTTTTTTCCAACAAAAAAATTTTGATTCTTGAAAAAGATTCGAAAACAGAAAATGATCGAACTTGGTGTTTTTGGGAAAAAGGAAATGGAAAATGGGATCATCTCCTCTATCGTACTTGGAAAAACGGGTATTTTCATTGTCCAAAATACTCAAAGAATCTAAATCTCAAGGATTATAATTATAAGATGATTCGATCTTCCAAATTTTATCAATTTGCAAAAGAAAAAATTAGATCAGCTCCTAATTTTTTTTGGAAAAAAGAGGAAGTTGTTTCAGTTGATAATTCAGGAAAAACACCAAATATAAAAACAGATTCAAATACCTATTTTTCAAAGCATATTTTTGACAGCCGAATTGAAGCTGATTTTTGTGAAAAAAATGATGGTTTTGTCAAATTACTTCAACCATTCAAGGGCTGGATTATTAAAACTGAAGAACCAGTCTTTGATACTTCCAGTTTTGTGATGATGGATTTCCGATTAAGGTGGAAAGATCGGACAAGTTTTACCTATGTTTTGCCAATTTCAGAAACCGAAGCAATGATTGAGTTTACTCTTTTTAATTCTCATACATTAACGGATGAAGATTTTGATGAAAAATTAAAACAATATATTTCCGAAATCTTAAAAATTGAGAAGTATGAGATTTTGGAAGAAGAAAAAGGAGTGATCCCTATGACTGATTATCCTTTTTATAAAAAAAATAACAACACACTTACAAAAATTGGCACAGCTGGTGGATGGGTAAAACCTTCAAGCGGTTACGCCTTTAAGAATTGTGAAAAATATGCACTAAAAATAACCGAAAATATTATTTCCAATCAGCTTCCATCCTACCAGTTATTCAAGAAAAGATATCGATGGTATGATAGTATCATGCTCAATATATTGTGGAATAAAAATGAATTGGGCACTACTTTATTTACAGAAATGTTTGAAAACAATGATGTAACTGATATTTTTAAGTTCCTAGATGATGAAGGAAATTTAATTTCAGATATATCAATTATGAAGTCATTTAACCCTTTTCCTTTTTTAAAGGCACTCCAGCGAAAGTACTTTAAAAAAAATGCATTCTGATTTCATAGGATGTATTTTCTTTTTCTTCATAGTCTAACCAAAAGCTTAAAATTTTCAATTAATATACATTGAAAGTTAAATTATGTTAATCTATCATATCAATAGGCAATCTTTTAAAAGTTAGCTACGTTTCCTCCCCAAACCATTCAAACATAAAATAATTTACAGATGAAAAAGATCCTAATTTTTGCAATCGTTTTGTGCTCTTCATACGTAACCATAGCACAAGTAAAGTTTGGAATTCGAGGAGGAATTACCTCTACTGATTTTAATCCAAAGGAATTAATAGTGCTCAATCAAAATGATGTGGAACAACTTAAGATATCAGTTGATGAAGCTAGCTATGGTTATCATTTTGGACTGTTTGCTCAGTTTAGAAAAGATCGTTGGTTCATTCAACCTGAAGTTCTTTTCAACTCAAATAAAATCAGCTATAACGTTGATGATAATATATTGTCAACTGTTAAGAACGAAAAATTCAATTTTGTAGATATACCGATTAATGTAGCTTACAAAGTTGGTCCGTTGAGGATACAAGCAGGACCAGTCGGACACTTTTTTGTGAACTCTAAGTCTGAGTTAAAAACTCTAGAAGGCTACAAAGAAAACTTTGCAGACATGGCTTGGGGAGTCCAATATGGTCTTGGCTTAGATATTTGGAAAACTGTTTTAGACTTCAAATGGGAAAGAAATTTTAAAAATTATGGTGATCATGTAGTTTTTGATGACACTTCATACAATTTTGACTCTAGTCCTAATCGTTTTATAGTATCACTTGGTGTGAAATTTTAATAATCCAACTCAATTATATAGAATTGTTTTTATAAACCAATTCCCAATTTTTCCCAAAATCGCTTTCCAAAACCGAATAAATGTATGGTTGAGCAGAAGGTTAAAGCCTTCTGTTCTCCAAGCATTTAAAAAATTAGGAAGATTAAACTCTTCGAGAAAACCGAATATTTAAGCAAAAGAAATCCTAAATACCGCGCCTTATTAAAAATTCAAATCCTGTAAGTTTACTTACAGGGTTTGTTTTTTATGGATCTAGCCAATAGTTATTTTACTTTTAAGGAGGCACAAATACTAATTAATTCAAGTTGTACCCATTGCACTTGACTTTAAAAAAAGTTAACTTAATAAAAGTATTACACCTCCAAATTCCCCTACCCCATTTCCAAGTATCCTTTTCCAATTTAATTTTTTTAAGAAAAATCCTCTCACCTGATGAGTTTTACTCATTTGTATTTTGTGAATTTTTTCTAGAAATTCATAATAAAGAAAATTACAAATGAGTAAAATGTTTTTATTTTTTTTCAAAACTTATTAAACTAAAAATGCACATGAAACACTTTACAATTGGAAAAGCATTAAATAAATTTAAATCAGATGGGAAAGTAGTTTCACTTGATCAAACCAAATTTGATTTTTTATGGCTTTTAACATCTCAGCCTAAAAAGACTTTTTCTTCAAAAGATATCTTAGATGAAATCATGGCATCCGGAATAATGATTCATGAAAAACAATTTATTGAAATATTGGCTCAAAATTTTTGTAGAAAAACAGGGGTTCAATTCATCCAAAAAAAGGAAAACAAGACATTTCAATTTAAAAATAAGTTTATGAATAACGATTTTGATTATTTATAGTTGCTGAATCTCTTAATGATTTTCTAAGAAATGGTTTTTACTCTCGTCTAACTCTAACTTCTTCCTACCAGCAAAATTATACTTCAATAAAAAACTACCCAATGTTAACTCAATGTTAACTTTAGGTTTCCTAAATGTTGTTTAGTATGTTGTTTATTCGTAATTTGGCAGTTAATTAAACTTATATTTTACAAAAAATTCACATTGCAATTTCATATGAAATTATTTATCCAACTAATCTTGCTTTTTTTTGCTAGCCACTTGGTAGCACAAAATGGTGTTGCATTAGTTGAGAATAATATTGAAATCAACAATGAAAATTCAACAAAAACTATCAATGAGGCATTAGAAACTTCATTTGAATTATTGGACAGAATGATTATTGTAGAAGCAAGATTAGATGGAAAAATTGGAAAGTATATTTTAGATACTGGATCCCCTATACTTATCTTAAATCAAAAGCCAAAAGAAAATTCGATCACTCTTGGAGGAATTTCAGAAGATGAGCAGGCTGAATTAATCAAAGTTAATAATTTTCAATGGGCTGGGATTTCAAATACAGAGATAGATGCAATTGCCTGTGATATGACTAATTTAGAGAAGGTATTAGGGCATAAAATAAGTGGATTAATAGGTCAAAATATTTATAATAATTATGAACTATTTTTAGATGTTGCCAACCAAAAAATACAACTCTTCAAAGCCTTTAGATCTGAACTTCATAAAAAGAATAAATACCAACAGAAAGTTTCATTCTCTAGCAAAAGTCACCTGCCTGTAATTATAGTAAAAATTCAAGGGAAAAAATACCGATTTGGAATAGATACTGGAGCGGAAGTAAATGTTTTAAATAAAAATTTAAAACATGAATTGGGCAGCAACTATTTGAAGAATTTTCAAAAAAGTAGCCTTCATGGAATTGGTGGAATATCTCAAAACGTAGAATCTGTCGACCTTCCTAAATTTAAGATAAAAGGAAAAGGTTATGAAAATTTCAATTTTCTTTTATACGATTTAACTTCATTTGAAAAAGAAAATAATCTTCAATTAGATGGTATTTTAGGTTACCCTTTTTTAGTTAAAAATATCCTTTCTATAAATTACCAAAAACAAAAAATCTATATTTGGTAGGTTCTTTTATTCAATTTTATTTCTTTTTTGGATAACAATTCAGTTGATTTGTTGTAGTTATGCATTTGTCATTTGTAATAATTTCTAAATTTGAAAAATCCTCTTTCACATACTTTCATTTTTCATTCCTTTGTATTGTTGTTTCTGGTTGGACAATTATGGAGCAGTACAATTAATTATTGTTTCTGGTTGATGGATTACGACCAAGATTTTATTGAACTAAGTACATCCGAAGATAACGAATCAGAAGAAAAAGCGGAAAAAAAAGATAAAGAAGATAAGAACCGAATCATTTCCTTTGAATTTAAATCAATAAAAAGCCTAGATGCTTTAAACCGATATAGTTGTAAAAATTTTATTTCTCTTCATTATCCGGATATTTCCACTCCGCCTCCCAAACAAAATTCAAATATAGTTTAGGTAATTTCATTAAAATAAAAATTAATGAAAATTGATTGTGATTAAACAAATACTTTAATCCACAATATTGATGAATTATAGATTCGATTTCTATATTTCATATCTAAAGAAAAATATATTCAGAATTAAAAAATAAAAACATGTTAGAGAAATTCGGATTTGATTTCAAACATTTTAAAGGAGATCTATTTGGTGGTGTTACTGCAGGTATTGTAGCATTACCTTTAGCATTAGCTTTCGGTGTAAGTTCAGGATTGGGTCCAAGTGCAGGGCTTTACGGTGCAATATTTATTAGTTTTTTCGCAGCACTTTTTGGAGGAACGAATACTCAAATTTCAGGACCAACAGCTCCGATGACTGCAGTTAGTATGGTAGTTATTGCTGGGATAGTTGCTGCATTTGATGGAGAAGTAAGCAAAGCATTACCAGCGATCTTGATGGTATTCTTACTAGCTGGATTAATTCAAGTGGTATTAGGCTTGATTGGTCTAGGAAAATATATTAAGTATATCCCCTACCCTGTAGTCTCAGGTTTTATGACTGCTATTGGAGTAATAATAATTTTAACTCAAATTCTGCCGTCCGTAGGTTACTATCCAAAAGAAGATATAGAATATGTTAATCAGTTTAAGCCTCAGGCAGAGGAAATTATATTAGACAATATTCTGAAAGAAGAAGCTGGAGAAGGAATTTTAGTTTTAGAAGATTTTAAAGAAACCATACGAAGAGCTGCAGATATTTCTTATGACCAAATTCTAAAAGAAGCGCAAACCCTTGCTGCTTCAGAGGCATCAGGAGTTATAGGAGCAATAAGAGTTTTACCAAAAGCATTAAGAAGCTTAGACAAGCTTGAGCTCATCTTAGCCTTAGGAACTATCTTTATAATTTTTGGCTTTAAGCGAATTACTACCGCTGTTCCAAGTACACTTGTAGCTTTAGTTATTATGTCAGGAATTGCTGTTGGATTTAATTTGGATTATCGACCAATTGAGGAAATTCCAACAGGGCTTCCAGTTCCACAATTTCAGATTTTCACCAACATTAGTATTCAAAATATAGCTCCATATATATTTACTGCAATTACCCTAGCCTTGCTTGGAGCCATAGATTCATTGTTAACTTCAGTAGTCGCAGATAATATGACCAAGACGAAACATAAACCAAATAAAGAGTTAATTGGACAAGGAATTGGAAACTCTATTGCAGCTATTTTTGGTGGAATCCCTGGAGCTGGTGCAACCATCCGAACGGTAGTAAATATCAATGCAGGAGGTAAAACCAAACTTTCAGGAATGATTGCGGGTGTATTGTTATTAATTGTAATGTTAGCACTAGGACCAGTAGCATCTAAAATTCCTGCAGCAGTTTTAGCCGGAATCTTGATTACTGTAGGAATCGGTGTAATGGATTATAAAGGATTAAAAGCAATTCCATATATGCCAAAACCAGAGGTAGCAATCATGTTAATCGTTCTGGTATTATCCTCTGTTTGGAATTTGGTTTACGCTGTTGGAATTGGGTTAGTAATTGCCTCCTTAATGTTTATGAAAAAAATTGGTGATTTGACAGCAGAACGATCAGATGTTAAATCTTTGAATGAAGAAAAAGCATGGTCTGATGAACTTGATTTTCCTAAAAATTTAAAAGAAGAAGTATTCATCAAACACATCAAAGGGCCATTATTCTTTGGTTCTACGAGTGATTTTCAACAACTGGCACTTCAAATTCCATCAACTGCATCAACTGTGATAATTAGGATGGGTAGAATGCCATATATGGATCAATCAGGTTTGTATGCTATGGAAGATGTCTTGGTTGATCTAAGAGGAGAAGGAATAGATGTCTTACTAGTTGGAATTACAAAACAACCAAAATACATGATGGAACGAATTGACATAATTCCAGATTTAATACCAGAAGAACATTTATTTAATAACTTTAATAATTGTTTAAAATGGATAAAGGAAAATGTAAAAGATGAGTATCCAAGCAAAAAATAAATAGAATTAAAATAAAGAAAAGTATCAATGAGAATTCATTGGTATTTTTTTTTTTGCAGTCAACTCCACCTAAAATTGAATTAAAATTTATCTAAAAAGAAGGTAAAACTACGAGTAAGTTAACAATGACTTTACTTTTAGTTAACATTATAAAACGACATTTGCACCAAATTTTTTAAGCTAACAAATAATCAAACATTTATTATGAAAAAATTAGTTGCACTAATGTTTCTAGTGCTAGGATTTCAATTGGGAAATGCTCAAGTTGAACTCCCTACAAAATTTGGTAAAGGAATTCAAGTCTATGGAAAGGATTCTACATTTTATATGAAATTTGGAATGCGGTTCCAAAATCTTTTTACCAACGAATGGGCAGTTGAAGATGAAACTGGGGGATCAGGAGGCCTAGAAGATTACTCTTCTAATTTTTTAATCCGAAGAGCTCGATTCAAATTTGATGGTTATGCGTACACTCCTAAATTAAAATATAAATTCGAATTAGGACTAACCAATAGGGATAATGGAGGAGTTGCTCCAGAATTTAATGATGGTCCAAAATTGATCTTAGATGCCTTCATTGTTTACAATTTTTATAAAAACCTTTCTATCAAGGTTGGTCAAGGAAAACTTCCAGGAAATAGAGAACGGGTAATTTCATCAGGTAATCTTCAATTTGTAGATCGATCTAGAGTTAATTCAAGATATAATATTGATCGTGATTTTGGAATAACATTATTGAATCATCACACTATAAGCGGCAATTTCATCATGAAAGAATTCATTTCTTTATCTCAAGGGGAAGGCCGTGATGTAACTGAAGGTAATCTTGTAAATGGTTTTTGTTATACTTTTCGAGCAGAATTCTTACCTATGGGAAATTTTAAATCAAAAGGAGATTATTCTGGTTCTGATTTAAAAAGAGAACAAAAACCCAAGCTAGCTATTGGTGTGACTTATGATATTAATGAAAACGCAGTTAGAGAGAGAGGGCAAAATGGTAGTTTTATTTTTGATGATTTAACTGGAAATTATACTGGAAAAACTCTACAAACTTGGTTTGTAGATGCTATGTTTAAATACAAAGGTTTTTCATTTATGGGTGAATTTGCTGACAAACAAACAAGCGATGAAGACCCTGTGGTCAATAATGAATTAGGCGAAGAAATAGGAACATTTTATACAGGAAGTGGCTTAAACCTTTCTATTGGATATTTATTAAAAAGCAATTGGGAAATTGCTGCTCGATATACAACGATTAATCCTGATGAAGCAGTTTCAAATAATGAAACAGAATATACTCTTGGTCTCTCAAAGTTCGTAGTAGGACATAAATTAAAAATACAAACTGATCTCTCTTATAGAGATGTAACCAACAGAAACGATAAATTTTCTTGGAGAGTCCAAATGGATTTACACTTTTAAGGTCTAAGTTATTTCAAACTTAACATTGACTTAACATTTGAACCGTACATTTGCATTTGAGAAGTAAAATTACCTAAGAACCCGCTTCTTTTTCATTTTTTTATAAAAAACAAACAATACTATTGAGGCAATTTCCTCAGTAATTCTAAACCATTAAAAACAATACAATGAAATTCGGACTCTGGGAATTTTTCCAAATTACAGGCGCACTTGCATTCTTTATCTATGGAATGAAAGTCATGAGTGAGGGTATTCAGAAAGCAGCCAGTTCGCAAATGAGAAACATTTTGAGAACGATGACAAAAAATCGTTACCTCGGTGTTTTAACTGGATTTATTACTACAGCACTTGTTCAATCTTCTTCTGCAACAACTGTAATGACAGTAAGTTTTGTAAATGCAGGATTAATTTCATTAGTGGAATCTGCAGGGATAATGATGGGAGCTAACATTGGAACAACTATCACGGGATGGTTGATTTCTATTTTAGGATTTAAAGTAAAATTAGCGGCTTATTCAGTTCCTCTTTTTGCTATAGGATTACCAATGCTAATGGTGAGTCGATCTAAAATAAAAGCATGGGGAGAATTTATTATTGGATTTGCCATCTTATTTATGGGATTGAGTTTATTGAAAAAAGCAGTTCCAGATATTAAAAGTAATCCAGAGGTTTTAAATTTCCTTGCAGGATTTGCTGATTATGGAATATTAAGTCGATTATTTTTCGTCTTTGTTGGAACACTTTTGACTGTTGTAGTTCAATCTTCAAGTGCTGCAATGGCATTGACCTTGACTTTATGTTCTCAAGGAATTTTACCATTTGATATTGCAGCCGCAATGATTTTGGGAGAAAACATTGGAACTACAATTACTGCAGAGTTAGCTTCTTTAGTTGGAAATGTACACGCGAAACGCTCAGCAAGGATTCACTCTATGTTTAATATTATTGGAGTAGTATGGATGGTGATTGCATTACCTTTCGTTCTAAAAGGAATTGCCTGGGTGATGACTTCTCAATTTGGGATGATTGATCCATTAGGCTTAGACGCAAATATTGCTAAAGAATCTATTCCTATTGCCTTATCCGCATTCCATACAACTTTCAACTTCTTGAATGTTATATTTATGATTGGATTTGTGCCTTGGTTAGTAAGAATGGCTATTTTAACAGTAAAAGAAAGTGGCGAGTCGGATGAAACGTATAGGTTAAAATATATCGGAACGAACATTACTACTCCTGAATTATCAATCATGGAAGCTCAAAAGGAAGTTTCTAGATTTGGAGAAGTAACTAGCCGAATGACTGGATTTGCTCGAAAATTATTAGATGCAAAGGAGTCTCCTAAGAAACAGCGGAAGATGCTAAAAAAGCTCGCAAAATATGAAGAGATCACAGATCGATTTGAAGTAGAGTTGACCGAGTATTTGACATTGGTTTCTAAAAAACCTCTTTCGCCAAAAATGTCTATTCGAGTTCGAAGTATATTGAACATTGGAAATGACATGGAAAGAATTGGAGATATCTTTTTCCAAATTTCTAAAACTTTGGAAAGAAAAATTGATGATAAAATCTGGTTTAATCAAAATCAAAGAGATCGATTAACAGAAATGTTTGACTTGTTAGATCAAGCATTTTCCATTATGACTAGCAACCTAGATGCAGATCATTATGACAAAGTTTCTAAAGACAAAGCAGTTGAAATGGAAAATAAAATCAATGAATTGCGAAATGTAATGAGACGAGAAAATACTGAAGCCATGGAAAAAGATCAAGATTACAATATTAAGAGTGCAATGATCTACAATAATTTATTCTCAAGTTTAGAGAAAGTAGGTGATCACATTATTAATGTTACGGAATCTGTGGTTGGTGAAATCTAAGTGATTTTCATCTAGAAAAAATTACCCCCCGCTTTAATTAATTTAAGGTGGGGGTATTTTTTTTAAATCTAATTACTAGCTAACATTAAAAATTTTCTTTTACGATTTCTAAGTCTTAATTCTATACTAGTCGACAGTCAAGGTGCAAAATTGGGACAAAACAATTACGACTATTCCGACTTATGCCTTAATTACCGAATCATTTAAAAATTGGCGGGGGATGAATGAGTCAGGTGGGCGAAGGATCAAACGCTCCATTAATATTGATATCA
>JBGCCY010000266.1:0-26088 GCA_045104975.1 Saprospiraceae bacterium | reverse complement strand
ACAGCTACTGAAACAGCTACTAAGAAGATGATCTTGGTTGACTAATCTTAATCTTTTGATTAGATTATAAAACTAAATTATCTTTTCTAGATAAGTTTTAAAAGAGGCGCCTTCTGCATTTGCAGAAGGCGCTTTCTTTTTATTTGTCATTAATCTAGATCAATCTTTATAAATTTAAAAATCTGATTTTGCTTTTGACTTATTACTCTAAGGAAATAAGTTCCAGAATATTTAATATTGGCGAGGTCGGTAGAGATTTGTAATTGACCATATTTTACAGGGACTTTATTTGCGAAAATTAATTTCCCATTTCGATCAATAATTTCTAATTGAACATTATCTGTTTCTATATCAAGCCCTTTTAATTGAATAGTTTTTTCAATTGGGTTAGGGTAAAGCTGGATAGATGATTCTGTGTCAAAAACTACTACTTCGATATTTGAATACTCAAAAGAATAATCATGATCCACAATTTTTAGTCGATAATAATTGATTCCATTTACTGGGGCAATATCTTTAAAAGTATATTGATTGACAATAATCCCATCACCACTTCCTGTAACACTTCCAATTTCTATAAAGTCAACTCCATTAATGGATCTCTCGACAGAGAAATGACTTGTATTTCTTTCTGAAGCTGTTTCCCATTGAAGATGAGCATGAGTATTTTGTTGAACTGCTTGGAAGAAGGTTAATTCAACGGGTAAAACATTTATTGCTGAGGTGGTACCATAAGTGAAATAGATTACTCCAAATGGAGGCGGATCACTTGTTAAGTTATTAATAATTGTTCCTGATCCATTGGAGCCAGTTGTACCAGTTGTTCCTCCATTACCATAATTATCCCATTCATTATTGACTGGATCATATCCAGCGACGACTAAACTTGAAAGATCTGAAATACCTGAAGCTTGCGCGTCATCCCAATGAAGTTTGACATCAACATCCTTACTTCCTACTGATTTTTCTAAAGTCCAACGTTCGTTTTCACTTACATTAGTCATTCCTCCATTTAAATAAATAACTCCAAAAGGAGGAGGGTCACTAGTGTATTGAGCAGTATATTGAGAAGATGCAAAGTCTGTATTTGAGATAGAAATGGGAGCATAGGCACTTGCATCACCAATTGGAAAAGTAAATTCAGTTTCAGCAATAGATCCTTTCTTGAGAACTGGGCCTTCGATATAAGATCTATTATTTCCTCCTGAAACAACGGCATCTTCTTCAATAATTACCATAGCAGTCAGACTAGATATTATATTTCCTGAAGTAAGAAAAAGAGTATCCTGAATAATTAAATTATCTTGAAGAGTAATGGATGATCCAGATGTATTTTCAAAATTAATACCTGAAAAATATAAAGAATCTTTATTCGAAGAGGCATCAAGTAAATGACTACTTGGGACGGACTGAGGTTTAGTTCCGTTAAAAGTAAATTTTGAATCTTTATCCATTTTTAACGCACCATAACCAGTAGGTCTTAATATATCTCCTCCCAATTTTATTTCACCATGTTTTACAATTTTTATATAAACACTTGAATCTGCAATTGCTGTCATAGAAATATCCCCTAATACTGAACCTTTAGAAGAGGAACCATCAACTTCAAATGAAACAGCTCTTCTTTCTAAGGTAGATTCCATATATAAATTTTTATATAAAATTATATTTCCACCTGAAGTCCCAGAACGCATTCTAGTTGTCTCTCCTCCACTAGGGTTGGAGTTTAACAAATAGGTATTTCCAAAAACTTCGATAGTAGAACCATTGTCACTTGTGATTCTTGCTGCATCTCCTCCATAAGTCAATACACTTAAACTGTCTCTTAATATCACTTGTGAATTTCCTTCTGCATCAAAATCTAAATTCTCTCCTCCTCGATTAATTAGAGTGGTTTGTCCAGTAACATCTAACAAAGCATTTCCAGATAAATGTATATCCTTTGAAAGTTCTGAACCTCCAGCATTTTTATAATCATATAAGAGATCTCCTAGAATATAGGTTTCAGAATTTCCCGATAAAAAGAAATACAACCTAGAATCTTGATTATTATTACTGGATCTAATCAAGGAGATATTCCCATTGATAATTAATGTAGCAGTCTCAATTACTGATAGATCGGTATTTTTAGAATTATTTTCAGCAGTTATCAAGATATCTTCTGCTACTGTTAGGGTAGCGTTACCTTCAATAGTCAAGGACGCTGAATAAGAAGTAACAGCAGTATTAGTAAGCTCGATTCTTTTAATACTAACGTTAGAATTTATGGTGATAGAATCACTATTTATATAAACCGTATCATTACTTGAAGGAATGGCACCATCATTATCCCACGTATTACCGTCAGTCCAATTTCCATTATTTTTTGAATGAAATTTAGTAGCAAGAAGATTTGTAGAAAATAAACAACAAATAAGTAGAATGAGGAATAGAGTGGTTTTTCTTTTCATGGCATGTGTAGGTTTGTGTGAAAGGGAGGTACTGCGTTAATTTGAGGGGAACTTAGAATGCAATTCAAAATTTTTGCCAAAAAAAATGAAGAAACAAGTTTATTTTATCAGTTAAATAAAATAATATTTTTAGATCTATGGAATAATCTTTGCAAGATGGCTAACTAATTATTACCTCCTAATAGATTTAGCCACAACTCAAAAGAATTTTTTTAATGAAATCAATCAGTTTTTTCCTGATTCTTTTTTTCTTAAATCCTGCATTATTATCAGCTACTAAAGTTGATAGTTTGCTAACTTTATTGGAAGAAGTTGAAAAGAAAGAGATCCTGACTGATATTTATAAAATAAATTATCTACTTGGAAAAGAGTACAGTTCTGGACAAGAGGAGAAATATGAAAAGGCCACTTTTCACTATGCTAAAGCTTATAAAGTAGCCATTGCTACTAATAATAAAATGGAACAAGTTGATTGTCTTTATGGTATTGCGTATACTCATCAACGGAGAAATAATTATCAAGAAGCTTTGAATTTTTTTCAACAAGGTATCGACTTAGCAGAAAAATTTCCTGATGATATTGAATCAGCAAAAATGGCTAGAGTTTATACCCAGCGATCTTCCATATATCAAGTGTTAGGAGATTATAAAAAAGCATTTGATAACCAAATGCAATCTCTTTTGATTTGCGAAAAAAATGATGACTTTGATGGAATTGCTAATGCGCAATATAATTTAGGAACTATCTTCTTTTACCAAAATCAGTTTGAAAGAGCTCGGGAGCATTATGAAAAGGCGAAGGTGATTTGTGACCAATTAAAGCAAGAAAGATTAATTTATTCTTGTTTAGCTGCATTAGGTTCGGTCAACGAAAAATTAGGAGAGTCTGAATTAAGTCTTGAGTACAATATAAAATCACTTGAACTTGCGAGTAAATTAAATTATAAAACCGGAATTGGTTACGCTAAAGGAAATATTGCTGCAAATTATTTGAGTGTAAATAATTTTGCAAAAGCGGAAGAGTACTGTAAAGATGCTATTTCAATCAAATTAGATTTGGAAGATAGGAATGGAGCAATTGGAAGTAAAATTGATTTGTCAAGAGTCTATCTGCAATGGAACAAGCCAAAAGAAGCAATCATTGTTTTGGATGAAGCTTTAGAATTAGCAAACATAGTAGAGTCAAAAAGTCGACAATCTGATATTTATAAATATTTATCGGTTGTATATGAAGAGTTAAATAATAATTCAAAAGCATTGGAGTACACCAAAAGGTATGTTGCTTTAAAAGATTCTCTTCTGAATGAAAAAACGTTGGAGGAGATGGGAACTTCTAAACAAAGATATCAGCTGGAAAAGAAAGAACATGATATTGAAATGTTGCAGAAAGAGAATGAGTTATTAGAACAAAGAGAGCTGAATCAATCACTTCAAAAATATGTTTTTGGACTGTTTACTATTGCATTTCTATTGTTTATTTGGTGGTATAGAGCAAAATTGAGGTACCAAAATAATGTCAATCGTATTTTGGAAGAGAAGAATGAACTCCTCAATAGTATGAATGATGAGATTGAGATTAAGAATAAGCAATTAGAACATTCTAATGAAGACTTAAAACAATTTGCTTATGTGGCTTCTCATGATTTGAAGGAACCGCTTCGAATGATTAATTCTTATACCAATTTATTACAAAGAAGGTATATGGCGTCATTTGATGAGTCAGGAAAAGAATTCATGAATTATATTACAGATGCAGTAGGAAGAATGGAAACTTTATTAGATGATTTACTTGATTTCTCAAGGGCTGGAACTCAACCTACTCCGACCAATTTCACTTCTACTCAAGATGTGATGGTTATGGTTGAAGCTAATTTGAGACATCGATTAGAATTACTCAATGCAACTCTAGTTATAAAAAATGACAATCTTCCTTCGGTCAAAGCCCATCGAACACAAATGATTCAGTTACTTCAAAATTTAGTAAGTAATGGAATGAAATTTAAAGGAGAAAAAGATCCAATCGTAGAAGTGGATTGTTTGAAAAAAGATAATAAGTATATTTTTTCTGTAAAAGATAATGGAATTGGAATTTCGAAAGAGAACCTAGAAAAGGTTTTTGAAATGTTCCGAAGACTACATACAAGAGAAGAATATGAAGGAACTGGAATTGGGTTGGCAACTTGTAAACGTATTGTTACAACCTGGGGTGGTGACATCTGGGTCGAATCTGAAGAAGGAAATGGATGTACTTTCTTTTTCTCTGTTCCATCGACTTATGCTATGATGCCTGAGGCAAAAAAATTAGAGGCAGTTTCAGCATAATACTTTTTAAAAAGTAAAAAAGCCCTGTTCACAAATGAGCAGGGCTTTTTTTTTGAGAAAATTAAATCACACCTAATTCTTTACCGACTTTGGTAAATGCTGCAACAGCTTTTTCCAAATGCTCCATCTCATGACCTGCTGAGATTTGGACTCTAATTCGGGCTTTTTCTTTGGGCACAACTGGATAATAAAATCCAATCACATAGATTCCTTCGTTCAATAATTTACTTGCAAATTCTTGTGATAGTTTTGCATCGTATAACATAATTGGAACAATTGGATGTACTCCTGGAATAATATCAAATCCCGCTTTCGTCATTTCCTCTCTAAAATAAAGTGCATTTTTTTCCAACTTATCTCGCAAGTCAGTTGAGCTACTCAACAAGTCAATTACTTTAATCGAAGCTCCAACAATTGATGGTGCTAAGGTATTAGAAAAAAGATAGGGACGACTGCGTTGTCGTAACATATCAACAATCTCTTTTCGAGCAGCTGTAAATCCACCACTTGCTCCACCCATGGCTTTTCCAAAAGTACCTGTAATAATATCTACCCTTCCCATGGCATCACAATATTCGTGAGTTCCTCTTCCTGTTTTTCCAACAAATCCTGTGGAGTGGCATTCATCGACCATGACCATAGCATCATATTTATCTGCTAGATCACAGATTTTATCAATTTGAGCTATCGTTCCATCCATAGAAAAAACGCCATCTGTAGCAATCAGTCTTCGTCGAGCACCTTGCGCTTCCTGCAATTTCTTTTCCAGGTCAGCCATGTCGTTTGTATTGTATCGGAAACGTTGTGCTTTACAAAGTCGGATTCCATCTATGATCGAAGCATGATTCAATGAATCAGAAATAATAGCATCTTCCTTGGTCAAAATTGGTTCAAATAATCCGCCATTCGCATCAAATGCAGCGGCATATAGAATGGCTTCTTCCATTCCTAAGAAGTCAGCAATTTTTCTTTCAAGCTTTTTATGAATATCCTGTGTTCCACAAATAAATCGAACCGAACTCATTCCAAAACCATGAGTATCAATAGTTGCCTTTGCTGCTTCTATTACATCAGGATGAGAAGACAATCCTAAATAATTATTAGCACAAAAATTTAAAACTTCTCCTCCTTCAATGGTATTAATTAAAGCAGATTGAGGTGTAGTGATGGTCCTTTCTTCTTTGTATAAACCAGCCTCTTTGATGTTATTTAACTCGTCTTGTAGAGCTGTTCTTACTTTTGTAAACATATTGTTAGGTATTTTTGACCGCTATGCTGACAGAAGACAGATCGGTAGCTGTGCTTTCTGACAGATCGCTGCGCTAACAGACTGACGAAAACGATATGAAGATTCTGACTTTAATATTACTACTTAATTAATAATATCCTTTTCATCAGTTTACTGTTATCGTCAGTCTATATATTATCGTCGTCAAATCTATCAGCGCAGCGATCTGACAGTTGCCAAAGGCAACAATCTGTTCTCTGTCAGCGCAGTGGTCTAGTTATTATTCAATGTTTGTATATTTATGAATGTAGTTCAAAATTTTTTGTCCTTTATTTCTAAAACCAGGAGAACCCAATGGCATCTGATCGTCAATAAGCACTTTTATTTCATGGAATAAATCAGGTTCTTTCTTTGCCTCCTTAAATAAAATCCCCATAGAAAAATATTTCACGGCAATGGGTTCTTTTGGCGAAGCTAAAAATTCAAAACTAATATCTACGACCGTTCCTAATAACTTTTTAGGAATGTCATAATTTTCTAAAATCCGAAGGGTATTTCTTTTTACGGCATCATGTTTTGGTGTCCTTAAATTAAGGATAGCTTTTTTTAAATGTTTTTTAAAAAGCTGTGGATTTTTTTCTACCGTAAAATTCATAGAGTATGCAGCTCGCTGATTTAATCGCCAATCATCATCAAAAAAATATTTCATCAATCCATCAAATCGTTCTTGCGAGGTTCCAATGTAACTTGCAATTTTTAATGCTTGATTTCTAGAATGTTCTTGGAGTAATGCTTCTTTTATATCCAATGGTTCAATATTTTATTTCCAGTAGCTGGAATCTCCCGAGTCCAGTTTTTCTTTTTAAACAAATCACTTTGATTTTTACTGGACTCTGGAGAGTCTAGCTACGGGACTAAATTATATTTTTTTGAAAGTTGCAAAATCATATCCTTTGTCATTTCATGAATGTCATATTCTTCTTTCCAATTCCAATCATTTCTAGCTTCTGAATCATCAATTGAAGCAGGCCAAGAATCTGCAATGCCTTGACGAAAATCAGGCGTATAATTAATTTTAAAATCAGGAAAATGTTGTTGAATCGCTTTCGCTATTTCTGCTGGAGAAAAAGTCATGGCAGCTAAATTATAGCTTGAACGAACTTTTATTTTTTCACGAGGTGCTTCCATCAAATCCAAGGTAGCTCGAATTGTGTCAGGCATATAAATCATAGGTAACCGAGTTTCTTCAGAGAGAAAACAATCGAAATCCATTCCTTGAACTGCTTTGTGAAAAATGTCAACAGCATAATCTGTTGTTCCTCCACCAGGCATCGATTGATAGCTTATTACGCCAGGGTAGCGAATAGAACGGACATCCAACTTATATTTGTCAAAATAATATTGACACCAATTTTCTCCAGCTGCTTTGCTAATTCCATATACTGTAGCTGGGTCTAGAAATGTAAATTGGGGCGTATTTTCTTTTGGAGTATGTGTTCCAAAAACGGCGATTGAACTTGGAAAAAATACTTTATCCAACGAGTGTTCTTTTGCTACTTCTAGGACATTGAACAAACCGCTCATATTAATGTCCCAAGTACGTCTTGGATTTTTTTCACCGTTGGCAGAAAGGATTGCTGCAAGGTGATAAATTTGAGTAATATTATATTTTTTGACGATATTGGAAAGGCCTTCTTTATCTAAAATATCTAATATTTCAAATGGAGAATTTAATATTTCAGAAGTTCTAATATCTGTGGCTAAGACATTGTCGATGCCATAGTTTTCTCGAAGGGCTTGGGTCAAAACTGTTCCAATTTGACCGTTGGCTCCAATGACGAGAATTTTGTCTTTTCTCATTAAAGTATATTTTGGTTAGGTAGTAAGCTTATTTATATTTAAGTAGTGTTGAATACTTAGCCACAAAATAGATATTTTCCATTTGTTAGTAAAAGAAAAGATGAGTTTTTGAAAATTGAATTACAATATTGAGGAATCGGTAGACGATGAACGGGAGAGGTTTTACGGTTGTCTAATTATTCAGCAGAAGGTATTTCCAATAAAAATTCTGAGGATTGATTTTCATAATTCATTTTGGATAAAAAAGTGGAAATACCATTAGTGATTAAAAGATAGGGAACTTGAAGTAGAAAATTGTATTGAGCTGCCTGTTCAAATGGATTGCGATTTATTTTTATTTCGCTTCTTGCACTAGTTGAATCGGTTAAAATATTCATCCAAGAGAAGCTCTTTTCTATATTGATTTCAGGTGCTTTGCATTCGACTAACAGAAATGGATGATTATTTTCATCATAAATTAAGATGTCAAAACGATGTTCTAACTCATTGATTCTCAATGATTTCTCTACTGCAATTTTTGATTTTGGATACTTTTTTTCTTCCATCAAATAAACTAACAATAATTGACGAACCAATTCTTCTGGTTGTAAAACAAGGAATCTTTTTCGGATAGGACAAAAAATTAATTGCTTTCCATTTTCTCTTTTGGATTTTAAAAAAGGCTTAAATCGAAGCAAGTCTAAAGTAATCATGTGAGATTTTTTTTTACGAAAATTACTATCTAAGAAATCAAAATGTCAATTGAATCAAATTAAAAATTCAATCAAAACTCATGATTAGAATCTGCTATTAATTATAAAAGCGGTAATTCTTTTTTTAATAAGTCAATAGCAATTTTAGTATCTGTTGATAGTTGCTTGAAAGAACCAATTATTTTTTCACAAGTACACATGTTCTCATTTAATCCAGCATTTTTTTCGATATAATCTGCCAATTCAACCTGAGATTTCATTCCAAAAATACGAAAACCAGATTTCATTTGGTGAGTAGTTTTCTTTACATTTTGACAATCTTCATTATTGATGTAACTATATAGATTTTCCATTTCTCTCGGTTTGTGAAAAATGAAAAGTTCGATAGATTCTTTGATTTTATGTTTTTTACCATCAAAAATTTTATAAACATTTTTTAAATTAATGGATACATTTTGATGACTAATTAAGGAAGTATAATTGTCAATACTATTTATTTCTTCTGGTTGTTTGGGAGGAGTATTTTGATTTAAAAAATGTTTTATAACGAAAGGTAATTCTTGCAAATAATCCAAATCTAGATCTTTTGTGAAACAAGCAATTGCACCTAATTTACTTTTTACAGAATTAATAGTTGATGGATCTTCATTCCCCGTAATCAAAATAAATGATGTATTTTTTAAATCATCCAAAAGGTCAAAAGTAGTTCCATCTGCTAAGTTATGATCGGTGATGACCAAGTCAAAAGATGTTTGTGCTAATTCCATTTTGGCTTCTTGAATGGATTTAGCGATAGAATATTGATAGTCTAAATTTTGTTGCTTCAACATTCTGACAATTGCCATTTGATCAATTAAATCATCTTCTATGATTAAAATTTTTTTCATTGATTAATTATTTGAAAGTAAGTTTTTTTTGAGGGTAAATTCAAATATAGCATATTCTCCTAATCTTGATTTTACATTAATTTCTCCACCATGGAGTTGGACAATTCTTTTGACGATACTTAATCCAATTCCAGTACTTTCAAAATCATCTTTAGATTGTAGCGTTTGAAAAATTTGAAAGATTCTTTCAAAATTTTTCTCTTCTATTCCTCTTCCGTTGTCTTTGATTTTAATCAAATAATGAGATTCTAACTCTTCATAATCTATTTCGATTGTGCAAATGTTTTTATCATTATATTTTATAGCGTTAGAAATTAGGTTTTGAAAAACCTGTTCCAATTTTATTTTTTCACAATAAATTTCTGGTAGTTTTTTTAAAATTTTGATCTCCACATTTTCTTTTAGATTGAGCATCAACTCAGCATTTTGTATGATCTTTTCCATTGCTACAATCTCTTTGGTTTCTTTGATTCGCCCAACTTTGGTATATTCAAATATTCCATTGATGAATAAGTGCATTCGATTAACTCGATTATTCAACAATTGTAATTGTTGTCTTCCTAAGTCATCAATTTTGTCTGCATAGTCTTCTGATAACCAGGTAGATATATTTTTGATAGCACGAAGAGGTGCTTTTAAATCATGCGACACGATATAGGCAAAATCTTTTAGTTCTTTATTTACTTCAGCTAATTGAGTGAAAAGTTGGTTTCGATTTTCTTCATCTTTTTTGAGTTGAGAAATATCTCTAACGATATCTCTTGAACCAACCATTTTTCCATTTTCATAGATCGCATTGGAGTTGACCTGAATATATTTGATGTCTCCATTTTTGGTAATTGTTCGCCCTTGATAATTACTATAATATCCGTCTGTAATTAATTTTTGCAAATATTTTTTAGAATTCTCGAAATCGTCAGGATGAACAATATCTTTAATTTGTAATTTGCATAATTCTTCTTTGGAGTATCCTAATAATTCTTGTGCAGCATTGTTGCAGTCAATCATGATTCCATCTTGATTAACAACGACAATTGCATCATAAATTTCTTCAAAAAGGTTTCGATATTTTTGTTTGGTATTTTGTAAGTCAGTAATTTCTTTTCCAAAGACTGTGACTCCAATAACGTTACTTTTTTCATTTAAAATAGGAGATAAAGTAACCAGATCTATTTTAGCGATTCCATTAATGATGTATTTTTTTTCAACAATAATTCTCTTTCCCTCTAGTACATGATCGTAATGTTTTATCCAAGTGTTTCTAGTATTTTGAGATTGAGGTAACATCTCAATACCGATTTCTAATTTTTCTTTTTCAAATATTTGAGGTAATAATTTTGCGGCAGGTTCATTAAACTCAGTCAACTTATAATTAAGATCAATTGCATAAATTTTGTCATTGGTGCTATTAAGAATAGCTCTAATTTTTGCTTCATTTTTTATTAACTCATTTTTTATTTCTCCTTCATTAGAGATATCTTGTATTGCTCCAAGAACTTTAGTGACTATACCATTTTCGAACTGAGGTTCGTAACGACCAAAGGCATATAAAAAAGATCCATCTGGTTTAATTTTTCTTAAATGCATACTAAATGATTTTCCTTTTGTGCAGGCTAACTCAAGAGCAGTTTTGAAGGATTCACGATCATCAGGTGGCATTATGTTAAAACATTCCTTTAAGGTGAAAGCTTTGGTATCTATTGGAAATCCACTAAGTGGGCAAGACTTCTCGGCAAGACTAAATATTTGAGTTTTTACATCAAATTCCCAATAACTTATTTTGGCTAATCGTTGGGCATCTTGTAATTGTGCTTCACTTTGAGCAAGTGCTTTTTGAATGTTTTTGAGTTCTGTAATTTCTTTTCCGTAAACGGTAGCACCAATTATTTCGCCAGAGGCTTTTTTGAGCGGAGAGATAGTTACTAAGTCAAAACGATTCACTTCATTATCAATATAATTTCCTTCAAAATTAGATTCTTCGCCATTAAATGCTTTGTCAAATTTCGGCCTCAATGGATTGTCTCCTGAAAAATCAAAATCAGAATTTTTGACTTCCTCAAAAGGTTTATCTAGGTGATTGATAGCAAGAACTTTTAGTGCAGCTGGGTTAGCATCTATGATCTTATAATTTTTATCAACTGCAAATATTTTATCTTTGGTACTATTAAAAATAGATTTTATTCTAGCCTCATTTTTAATTAATTGTTCTTCAAATTCTTTCTGCTTACTGATATCTTCTAATATGCCAATTTGGTAAGTTTCATCTCCAATTTTAAAAATAGATCGAGTTGCTTCTCCCCAAAAGATTTCCCCATTTTTTCGCTTGTATTGTTTTTCAACTTTAAAATTTTCGATTCTATCCTCCTCTAGCAATTTCATTTTTGCAGAGATCTCTTGGGTATTCTCACGGAAAATAAAATGAGATCTATTATAGTTTTGAAATTCTTCTGGCGTACAATCGAAGAGCTCACATATTTTTAAATTAAAACTGAGGAGCTCTTGAGTTTTAAATTTTCGGATAGTAACACCATTCGGACTTGTATCAAAAAGGCTTTGAAATAAATTTTCATGTTCCAAGAGATCTTTTTGAAGAAATGATCCTACTTCAAAATTTTTAGCTTGAACGGAGATTTCTGTAATGTCTCCAGCAGCATTTCGGATGGGATAAATATTAACTAAATCAGTATGTTTTTTATGTTCAATTAAATATACTTTTTTGAATTCTAAAATCTCTCCTGCTAAAGCTAGGTCAAATGCTTTTTTCCAAAACTTTATATCAGTCTTAGGTAGCATTTTGATACCCAATTTTAACTGGTCAATTCCAAAAAGGAAACAATACTTTTGAGCAACTGGATTAAAATATTTTAAACGATAATCATGATCTAAAACAAATATTTTATCAGAGGAATGATTCATAATATGAATTCCAAAGTCAGTCGGGACAGTATCAATATTTTTTTTCAAGTTTTTCATAAAGGGAAAGAATAGGGCAAAATTATTATATCCATTATTGAACTATGCCTTAGTACTTTGTAACATAAATTCTTTTAGGTTTTGAAAAGAATCCATCAAAATAAAAAGTTAATTATGTTATAGAGTACTTAGGTTTGAGTTGGAGAATTAATTAAAACATGCTCCGCGATAATTTTAGTTATTCGGCTTTTAGCATTCTATAAATAGAAGATTTTCCAATGTTTAATTTTTTAGCGACTAGTAAAACATCATTATCATATTTTTCCAAGTAATAATGAATGATTTGATGATTGTACTCTTTGATCGACATTTCTTTTTCCAAAAATGATTCTCGACCTCTTGGGCTATTAAATTGAATATCTTCTTTTTCGATAATTTTTCCTTCAGAAAGTGCGCCAGCCAAATCAATTATTGCTTTCAATTCTCTAACATTTCCATGAAAACTATAACTGATTAATTTTTCTTTGGATTCCTTCGAAAGCATCTTCATGGGAAGTTTGTTTTCACGACAAAAATCTTTTAAAAAATATTCTGCCAGAAGAAAAATATCATTTCCACGTTCTCGCAAAGGTGGCATTTCAATCGGCAAACCAAGCAATCGATAATATAGATCTTCTCTAAAATTTCCCTTCTCAACTTCCTTCGCTAAGTTTTGATGACTTGCTACAATTAATCTCGCATCGAAGGGAATATTTTGAGTACCACCTACTCGAGTAATTTCTCTTTCTTGGAGAGCACGTAATATTTTAGATTGAAGAGAGATGTCCATTTCTGCAATTTCATCTAAAAATAAAGTTCCATTATTAGCCATTTCGAATTGGCCAATTTTGCGAGTAGAGGCTCCAGTAAATGCTCCTTTTTCATGTCCAAACAATTCGCTCTCCAAAAGTTCTTTGGGAATAGCGGTAACATTAACTGCGACAAAATTTCCTTTTTTTCTATTTGAACTATAGTGAATAGTTCGAGCGACTACTTCCTTTCCTGTTCCAGTTTCGCCTTGGATGGTAACTGAAATATTGGTTTGCAATGCTTTCGAGATTAATTTGTGTACTCGAAGCATGGGCTTACTTTTGCCAATTAGATTTTTATTGATGTTATATTTATCACCCAATTCTTCTTTAAGAAAATCTACTTCTTCTTGAAGGGTAATTTGTTTTTTTAAACGCTGAACGGTAAGCAATAATTTATCTTTGGTATCATCATCTTTAACAATGTAGAGGTATGCACCAGCTTTCATAAAATCAACAGCTACTGAAATTTCAGATTGTCCCGACAGGACAATGATTCCAATATCTGAGTTGTATTTTTTGATGGCTTTCATCACATCATTACCTGTCATATCTGGTAATGAATAATCCAAAGTTACGATGATAGGATTTAGATAAAGATGATCGATGCATTCTTTTCCAGTTGTGAAAATATGTACTTCATGCTCAGGATCGAGTTCCAGTACATATTTTATTATTTTTATATATAAAGGATCATCCTCTACGATAAATATTTTTTTTGGAAAAAATTTTCTTTTCATCAATTAATGTTCAAAAGAACAGATTGTTATTTTTGTAATTTATTTGGGTTGTGATCCTTTTCTAAAGGAGATTATCAAGAAAATCGAATATACAAATTTAGGCAATAATATGAATAACTGATAATATTCTATTCTCTATTGAGTCAATTAGGTAGGTTTACTTTGACTTAGCGTATAAATATCTTATGATTATTAATCGAAATTAGACTATTAAAATAGTCACAACTCAAAATCATTTTCTGTATAATAGATAATTAGAATAATAATTTATTTTTTTATTAAAAGTGTAAAACATTTTAATTGAGTTGTTTACAGATGTAAAATATTTATCACGTAAATTTTTATTCTTGGAGTAATTTTTATTTTTATTTTTTGGCAAAAAAAAAAGTCACATTATCTTTCCAATGGATTGGTAGATTTTCCTAAAACTCCCCTTTTTAGGCAAATGATTTGCATATCAATTAGATATCAATAAAAACTTTCCCTTCTAGTTTTACTTTTCACTCTAGATACAATTTGAAGTATTTATAAAACACTATTCGAACATCTCTTTTTGATTACTATATTTTATAACCATGAGATATTAGCGTTTTGATTTTTCTTAAAATCAAAATGATCTAATAGAAAAAATTAAAGAGAATGTCCAAATTTAACGTACTATCACTCGGTGAATTTATTCACAAAGAAGGAATTGATGTTGCCCTAGAATCATTTGCAGATTTATATTATGATGTCACTTCGAAGCATCAAAAGCAAATGAATTTAATTATGGTGACAAAAGGATCCCTACAAGATTATATTTATGAAAGAGCCAATAAGCTTGGTATCAAAAAAGTACTTGAAATCATTTCGTGGAGCGAACAAGAAGAGATTGAAGAGTGGTATAAAAATGCTTCGGTCATGTTGCTGCCATCTACAGATAATATTAATCGACTTATCACAGAAGCCTTTTCATTTGGCTTGCCAGTTGTTTGTTACGAATCAGAGAAATTAGATGATACGATAGATCCATCTTGTGGGATGACGATCGAACAAGGTAATTTTCAAGAAAATATAATAGAGTTTTCGGATGTTTTGAGGATGCTATATTTTGATCCAGAGGCTAGAAAGATTTTGAAAAAAGGAGCTATGAAAAAATATGAAACTCAGTTTTCTTGGGGATACACAGATGCTGCTTAATTATAGAGAATAATTTTTTTTTAATATAAAGTAAAAGTACAATCTTGAAAAAGGTTGTACTTTTTTTTGGTTAATCATTAACCGTTCATCATTAACCATTAAAAAAAATCCACTATCTTGCGCAACTCAATTTTTAAAGAAAACTATTTCCATTTTATCAAATGCCTTATACCGTAACCATTCCATTTTTTGCTTTTAAGTTACATTACACAACTGGATCTCCAGGATTGACTCCTGTACGAGATATGGGGCTATTGCGTTTTTCTCAGTCTCTTGAGAAAGTAGCAAAATCATTTGCCTCTGAATATCAAAAACATGTCATCAACAAAGGCAAATTAAAAGACGTTTTGAGTTATTGGCAAAATGGTGATTTTATCAAATCAAAAATATTAATTCCTATTCCAAAATCTCGAGATGGATTTTCTTATCCAAATATTGAATTAGAGTTTGATTTTTTTTATCAAAAAAATCAGAGAGGATTTTGGTGCGTTATTCCAGCCTTAAAGATGGAAGCAATTGCAGCGACGGAAGGTGAAATTGAAAGTACTTTGATAGCGGCTGCATTGCAAGAATTTAGAAGAACAGGAAGGTTGAATTCTGTAAGTGGAATTGTTGATGCTATTTGGTATGATACAATAGAGTTGCTACGACATGATATCGAAATAGATTTTCCTACGCCTGCAGAATTGGACAATGTCCAAGAGTCGAAAAATGAAAAATGGTTACCCAAGGTGGCAACTAAACTAGAGATAAATGAAAAAATAACTTACGGCAGAACGTCCGAATTGAGTCGCCTAGTTCGAGCAATGAAAGGAAGTTCATTGCGAAATGTTTTATTGGTAGGCGCTTCGGGAGTTGGGAAAACGGCTTTGGTTTGGGAGTTAGAACATCAACGAAGGGAAGAAGATTTTCGAGGAAGAATATGGGAAACAAGTGCCTCCGTTTTAATCAAAGAATTGACTCAAGATACTGGCTGGCAGGATAACATTATTCCTTTGGTCAAAGAATTAACGATGAAAGGGGATATTCTTTTTGTTCGAAATTTATTAGAATTATTTGAAGTTGGAAAATATCAAGGTAATAGTATTAGCATTGCTGAATATTTATTGCCCTACATCAGTCGAGGAGAATTGACGATCATTTCGGAATGCACCAATGAGGAAAAGGGAATTATAGAATTACGTAGTTCTAATTTTCTTTCCAATTTTGAAATCATTGCGATGGAAGCTCCTAAAGATGATTTGGAAGATATTATTTTGAAAAAAGTAAAAGACCTTTCCGCTAAAAATAAAATCAAAATTGAAAATGAAGCAATCGAAGAAACGATCCGCTTAAATAAACGATTCACTCCTTACTCTGGTTTCCCAGGGAAGCCAATTCGGTTTTTGGAAAGTATTCTACTCAACCAAGTTACTGCTAAAGAAAGAGATTCAATTATTGAAATTTCGAGATCAGAAGTTATCGGTCATTTTTGTGAAGAAACAGGAATGCCTGCTTTTATGGTTGACCCAGTTATTCCGATGAATCTAAATCAAATCAAAGCGCAATTTAATAATTCCGTTTTTGGTCAGGAGCTGGCGGTAGAAAGTGTCGTCAATATGTTGAGTACCGTAAAAACTGGACTTTCCAAAACTGGAAAACCAATTGCCTCTTTTCTATTTGTAGGACCAACTGGAGTGGGAAAAACGGAATTGGCCAAAGTGTTATCTGAATTTATGTTTGGTAGTCGTGACAGAATGATTCGGTTTGATATGAGTGAATATTCGAGTTATGATGCGGTGAGTAAGTTGTTGGGAGCAGGTTTTTATTCTGATGGATTATTGACTTCGACGGTTCGACGAGAACCATTTTGTGTGTTGCTATTTGATGAAATTGAAAAAGCACATCCTGATTTTTATGATCTATTATTGCAAATGTTGAGTGAAGGAAGGTTGACGGATAGTCGTAGAAAATTGGTCAATTTTTGTAGTACCATCATTATCATGACTTCTAATATTGGAGCTGCAACGATGCAAAGAAGAAGCATCGGTCCTGAAAATAAAAATCATAATAAGGAAATTTCACAACGATACTTGCGAGCAGTTCAAGATTATTTCAAACCTGAAATTTATAATCGAATTGATCAAGTAATTCCTTTCGAACCACTTTCTCAAGACACCGTGCGTTTCGTCGTAGAAAGAGAAATTGAAGCGCTGAAAAAAAGAGAAGGTATTCGTTTTCGAAGAATGGACTTAACCATTGAAGAAGAGGTGTTAGATTATTTGTCAAAGAAAGGATATGATAGTCGATATGGTGCTAGGTATTTGCAGCGAACATTGCGGCAGGAATTAATTATTCCACTTTCCAAGAAGGTCAACATTTTTGATTTGGATGATCAATTGATTGTCAATATTGCCATGAAAAATAAAGGCATTGAAATATTAGTAGATGCTGACCCATTGGGATTAGATTTGCTTTTTGAAGAAATTGAGAAAATTGATTACGCTGATTTAGCAGGAGAGTATCGAAGACAGATGCAACAATTTCAATTGGGATTTTTGTACACTCAACTGATGAGTGATTTGGATATCATAATTAGAGAAAAAAATAAATTAGGAGAAAAATTTTGGGATGAAAAGAGTAGAGCTGATAAATATTCCAACTTACTGAATTTAAAATCGGAAGTAGAAATTCAACAAATTGCTATCGAAAAATTAGAAACCAATTTCTCTTTAGCCTGCATGGAATTGCAAGAATATAAAACTGAATGGTCGAATCAATTGGAACAATGGAAAAAAGATTTTTTTGAATTGAAAGTGAGAAATCTGATGCAAGCTGATCCAATGAATCGAAATGGTCGAGTTAGAATTTATGGAAAAAATATCCAACCGTTGATGGATTTTTATGTGGAGTTTTTTATTAAAAAAGGAATTGAATTTTCAGTACAAACGATTTGGTATCGAGACAGTTTTTACAACGAAAAAATAGAATTGATTAATAAAAAGGGTAAGACAGATTCGGAAGCACGAAAGGAATATTATGTGCGAGACTGGATAGATAAAAGTGATAAAAATTTAGAACCAGAAGAGGTGCAAGATATTTTTTGTGGCGTGGATTTTTTATTAGTTGGAAGGTGTCCTAAGTTATATTTGCAAAATGAATCAGGGATGCAACGTTGGAAAATGAAGCCGAAGGAAGATTATTTTTTTATTTCAGAAGTGGTAGATATGAATGCTCCTTTTCCGAAGAATATTCATAAGAAGGCCTTTTTTGAATCTAAGAATCCTTTTAGGATCGTGGAACCATTATTTTTAGAAGACAAAAATTTGAATATCAAAAGGGAAGTGATCAGAGGTAATTATTTGGATTTAATTATACCTATTTTAGATGATCAGTTTGAAGTTTCGATAGATTTGGCGGTGTTATGAAACAAGTTTAATATTTAAAAAAAGGTTATATTTTATATGGTGTTTTTTTTTATATTTTAAGAAATTATTTTAGTTTTGCAGACAATAAATAGAGAAAAACCTAAATTCTCAAATTATACATTCCCACATCTTAATATATCACCTAACTCAAAATCCGATTTCCATACTTTTTGTATGGTGAAAAAACATTTCATTTATTTTCATAATCGTACTTTCAGGAGTTCACTCCTTCAAGATATTTATCCCATTTTGAACACATCCGTCACCTAGCAATGTATTCTCCTACGCTGGGTGGCGATTTTTTTTTTACTTTTTTGAATATCCAACATCCAAGCAAAGAATATCTAATTATAGTAATGTGTGTACTTAAGTTGGAGATTGAACATTTAATACATTCCTTTTAACTTCCGCAACAGTTTCATCATTTTGATATTCACCGAAGGACTTACATTAAAAAAATGACCATTGATGGTTATCCAATCTTTCTCTTTTTTGACAGAGGTGAGTTCGTGGAAAAAAACCTTTTTAGCTTTTTCAAAATGTGCCTTCCAATAAATTCCTTTTTCTGTCAATGAAAATCCTTCCTTGCAAGAACCAAAAATAGTTTGATCCGCAATCAACATTATTTTTTCATCCTTTTCTGGAAATAAAAAAGTTAGGCTAGCATTTCGTAATCTTTTCACAGGCATCGTGACAAAGTCAATAAAGAAATCTTCTTTCTCATTATCCAAATGCAAATAATCTAAGATCAATAATTGTAAGTCTACGGTTTCTTTCTTTGCATCATGATAGGCCAAAATCTCCTCTGATAATTGAGTAGAATTTAAATCCTTACAAAAAAGAATAATGAAGTGGTCCAACAAATTATTAAAATTGGTAGAAATCATTTCATCAACTTTTCGCTGCACATTTCCAACTTGCTTAGCATGAATAGCGTAGGCTTCTTCAGCCAATTGATCGAGCCGTACCTCAAAGTTTTTTCCAAAATCAGAATCATAAAACCGTTCTAGATATAGGTCATGTTTATTTGAATCTTGCTCTTCTTGAATTCTTTCTCGAAAATCATTGAAAAAGTATTTTTTTAAATCGGGCGCAATCGTACTGGTTTCTCTAAAATTGAGCGGATACAACATATCATAAGATTCCCTTGGTGCATTTTTTTTGGAAAAAAAATACCCACAAGATTTGCAAAAAGCAGCCTTGGGAGGATTGGAAGTAAGACAATCAGGGCAAGTATTGGTTGATGAAATAACTTGAGTTCCGCAATTGTGGCAAAAGCGGGCATCATCTAAAATGGAAGTGTGACAGTTATTACATTTCTTCATATTCGCTGCGAAAATAGTTAAAATTTAAATAGAAGTTAGTTTTTAGGTCATCCTGAATTTTCGGGATTGTTTTGGAGTTAGTAGCTTCATGTGCTTCTCATAGATGTTGGTAGGGGAATTAGATTTTGAGCTAAAAACAGTTTATTAGCTGTGAGAAACACGAAGCTCCTGATTCCTGACCAGGAGCACAGCGACTAACCTGATTGCCTGAGAACTGATTACCTAAAAAAGGGTATTGTGTGTATTTCAAATAATATACATTTGTAATATTGAATCAAAGAGTTTAACTTTACAAAGAATTTCCCAAGCCGATCTAATAATCCTTTACGAACAAATCTCGCTAACCCATGAACTTGAAACGTCATCATGCAATACGTTGCTCTATCCTTTTCGTATTTCTATTTCTTTTATCTAATTTTTCGATAGTTGTTGCTCAACGATCTGTTGGTGGCACACCGGTAAGTTTTTTACAAAAAAATAAGTCTGCTTTCGCCAAAGAAAATAAAGCGAAAAAGGTACCTGCCTTGAATATGGCTCGGCTAAAAAAAGAAGATAAAGCAAACAGTTCCAATCGATTTGCTGCTCCAGTAGATGTTAATTACACTTTGAATAATTCTGGTCAATGGGTAGATCTAGACGACGGAGGTCGTGTTTGGAAATTAAAAATCAAGGCTGATAATGCACTTGGTCTTTTTATTTTTTACAAAAATTTCTATCTACCAAATGGTGCTCGATTATTTGTTTATGACGAAAATCAAAAACAGATTTTAGGTGGATATTCTAACCTTAATAATTCTGAATCTGAAAAATTTATGACTGGAATGATTGATGGCGAAACTGCGATCATCGAATATTATGAACCTTGGTACGCCAAAGGACAAGGTCGGTTTGAGATCAATAGAATTATGCAAGCTTATGATCGAGAAAAATTTGTATCAAATAATCCTTTTCAAAATTATACTGGATTTGGAGAATCTTTGGCTTGTAATATAAATATAAATTGCCCTTTAGGAGATGATGTAGAAGATCAAAAAAGGGGAGTGGTTAGAATTTTGACAGTTTATAATACAGGAGTGGGATGGTGTTCAGGATCATTGATTAACAATACTAATAATGATGGTACACCATATGTTTTGACTGCAAATCATTGTGGTTTTTTGGGAAATAATATTGCTGACTTTGAACTATGGCGATATGATTTTAATTATGCCTTTTCAAGTTGTGCTAATGAAATCGAAGAACCTACTATCCAATCTATCTTAGGAGCAGAAATTGTTTCAGGATCCACAGTTTCTGATTTTTTATTATTAGAACTTTTTGCAAATGTTCCATCCTCGTACAACGCTCATTTTAATGGATGGAATAGATTAAACACGCCACCTCAAAAAGCTAAACAGATTCACCATCCATTTGGAGATGTCATGAAAATAGCTGTGGATACTAATGCATTAACTAGTTATCAGCACATGACTAATTGGGGAGGAGGAGTAATTACTCCACCTCATTCACATTGGAGATCTACCTATGATCATGGAACGATTGAAGGAGGTTCTTCGGGATCACCTTTATTTAATCAAAATGGATACATTGTAGGGCAATTGCATGGAGGACCTTCTATCGTTTGCGATAACTTAATAACATATGATGGGAAATTTTCAGTTTCTTGGGATGATGGAGCAGATTCGACAATGAGGTTAAAAGAATGGTTAGATCCAATCAATACTGGATTTACTCAATTGGCAGGAATCGATAATCCAGCATTAGCGAATAGTTCAACTGTTTTTGGAATTATTCAGAACGAAGATGGAGACTCTATTCACAATGTAGAAATTCAAGTAACGGGTTCTTCATCACTTACATTTAATAATCAAATGGATGGAAGTTATGAAGCATTTGATTTGACTAATGGAGAGGATTTTACGATCACTCCTTATAGAAATGACGATCCTCGAAATGAAGTAAATATTTTTGATTTAGCATTGATTAGGAAACATATCTTAGGACTAGGTACTCCACTTACTCCTTACCAAATCATAGCAGCTGATGTAAATAATGATGGGAGTGTTAATATTTTTGATATGGTAGCTGTACAAAAAATTATTTTGTTTTTGGAAACAACTTTTCCAAATAATACCTCTTGGAGATTTGTGCCGGCAGCGTTTAATTTCCCCGATCCATCTGATCCTCTTTCTACACCATTTCCAGAAAGTATTTTTTATTCGCCTATTTTAACCAATATGCAGGATCAAAATTTTGTGGCAATAAAGGTTGGAGATGTGAATGGTTCGGCTAATTAGATTTTATTCGTTTGACGTTTTACGATCGCCTTTAAAATTTTATTTAGAATACATAAATTTTGTTATTTAAAAAAAAGGGAAAAGATTCAACTCGAATCTTTTCCCTTTTTTTATTTTTTTAAAAGAATTACTGCTTTACTAACTTTAAAGATTGCAAAGTTTTACCATCTACTTCGAGAGAAATCAGATAGATTCCAGCATTCCAATTTTGTCCTACTTCAATTTTATTAGCATAATCTTCAATGTTGATAGTTTGAACTAATTGTCCTAAAACATTAAATACACTTAATTGAGCCTGGTCAAATTGATTGTCAAAATCTAATTCAATTACCGTATTTTCATCAAATGGATTTGGATAAATTTGGAACTCAATTCCATTGGCCTCCAAGTTTGCAGTTGAAGAGGGCATTCCTTCTTCAACAATAAAAGCATCCAATGCAGCTTCTACCAAGTGACCTGCAGGTTGATCTTGAGCCGAATAAATCATCGTCATATTATCTGTAATATCAATGAAGTCTGAAAGAATAAAAGAAGATTCTGGTCTCCACTCAGAAGCTGATTCGGTGATAGTTTCCAAGATAACTTCGTCTGATCCATTAGAGACTGAAATGATATAGTCATCATTTGGATTTGGATTTCCTTCCACGTTAAAAAACCAAGTTCGGTATTTTACGATAGGTTGATTGTAAGTAGTCAAATCCATAGGAGGTGAAATAAGTTGAGTGATTCCACCATCAATGTCATCATTTCCAACACCTCCACCACCATTTCCAGTTACATAACATTCGACTCCCAAATCTCCATCCACATCAAAATCAGGATTACTTTGATTGCCTTGAGTGCTTGTCCCAATCGGTTCGCCTAACTCCCATATTCCTGTTTGAGCAGAGTTATTGATTTCCCAATCAAAATCAAAAAAGAAATCATCTTGATAACCTTCACTCAAACTAAGCGTTACAGAATTAGTAGTTGGATTAATAGTTAGCACTTCAACAGCATGAAAGTACCCCCATTTTCCAGCAAAAAATTGATAGTCACCTTCGAAAATATTTTCTAAAGTAAATGTTCCATCTCCATTTGAAGTAGTAGAATAAATTGTTCCATTACTAGATTGAGCGACTACTGCCACATCTGCAAGAGAAGTACCATCAGCAGTTTTTATTGTATTTCCAATCATATCAAGGCTAACAAATGGAATCATTTGAACATCCAGAATAGTAATTACTCCATTTTCAAAAACAGCAGAAGTAGTCAAAGGATAATAATTAGTTTTAGTAAATGTCACCTCAAAAGTTCCAGGAATAGCTTGACCAGTTTTATACTCCCCAGCATTATCAGAATAATCAATATTTGGAGCTGGAGCATCAATAGTAATTTCTACACCACTAATTGATGCACTCGTATTAGCATCAGTTACTAATCCTTCAAGATAGCAGCCTTGCACATAATTTGGTTGCAATACATATAATCCACTTGAAATATCCGACACTAAAATTAATCCAGATGGTAGATATGGATATGCTCCCCAAGCTCCATTAAAACCAGTATTACTTGGAATAAATGTATCAAAATTTCCTACTTCGATTAAGTTGTCAGGATGAGTTGCATCCAAAATAATACAACCATCAGAGTAATAAGAAACAATCACAAAGTCGTTCCAAACATGTGCATTATGAGGAATCACTCCCTCTCCCAATGTAGTGGTTGGACGGAATTGGTCCATTTCTTTAATATCATTAAGATTAGAAACATCGTAAGCTCCGACAGGTGCATTTGCTAACTCATCGGTTGTGAAAACAAAATTATTGTCATCAGTAGACCAAGCATTATGGGTAAAATTGAAAGCCGTAGTTTGGACTCCTCCCAATTGAATATCCATTTTATCGCTTACATCAAAGATTTGTAAACCGTTGGTTAGGTTGGAAGAATACATATTATTTCCTTTCGTAAAAACATCATGTGCATAACTTCCTTGAATATTATTTACAAAAACAGGATTATAAGAATCTGTAAAAACATCAAAAATCATTACTGCTCCATTGTTCAAATTGCAACCTGCTAAATACATCCAACCATCTTCATCGATATAAATATTGTGGCAAGTATTCAAGGTTCCTTGGTTGAGTAATTGTGGTTTCCAATAATAAGATTCAAAAGAGGTTGGAAGATTAGTCATGTCAATGACCAATAATCCATCAGAACCTTGGTCGGTAGTGACAAAAGCAAAATCTCCATAAGTTTTGATATCTCTCCAAATAGATTGAGCCCCTGGAATAAAACCAACTTCAACTGGATTAGCAGGGTCAGCTAAGGAAACAAGTGACGTTCCGTTGTAGACACCTACAATGGCATATTCCGTTCCATCGGGAGCTGCATATCCCCAAATGTCACTCAATTCTTCAGAGTAAGGTAAATCGCCAACATAGGAAATATTAAGTTGAGCTGATAGGCTAAAAAAATAAAAGCATAAGACAGATAAGAGTAATGATTTTTTCATAAAAATAATTAGTTTGATAAATTGTACGTAAACGAATTCTAAAATGAAATTCACTTCAGTTAATTTTTTTAGAATTAATTTTTATAGCATTTGGAAATATATAGTGGGGATGTTGAATTTAAAAGACACCAAAAGTAACATTTTACCCTTGGTTTTATCTAGCAGGAATGTAAGTATGTCAGGTGTAATACAGTTTCTAATTAATTGAATATCATATAAAAAAAACTAGGAAGGAGTACTAAATAAGAATGAACCTGCTTAAGTCTTTCGAAAATTGACAAGTTAATTTATTTTATGTGATCGATGAAAATAACTTACCAATTATTCTATCGAATTAATTAAGCAGGTAATCAAATTTGTGTTAAGAATAAATTGATTACTTGTTTAAATGATATTGAATCTAATTTAAACTGCAAAAACTTATTGTTTTTTTAAAAAAAGAACTTTCTTTGTACCTTATAGAAAAGTATAAATACTATAATTTCTTATGCTGAGTAGAAGAAATATCCGCATTAAAGTTATGCAGATGCTCTACACCATGAGCCGTGACAAGGACTTGAGTTTGAATCAAGTTCTTAACCATTATCGAAAGAATATTAAGAAGTCTTTCGACCTCTATTTATTTAATGTTTTGCAATTGACAGAGGTTGCAAAATATTCCCACAAAGATGCTGAGAAGCGTTCTTCCAAACATTTGCCTTCTGCGGAAGATAAAGCCTTTACTCCTAAACTTTATGACAATGAATTGATGCAATCCATTGTCAATAATAAGTGTTTTTGGGATCTGGTAAAATCTAGAAAAATTAATGATCTTCAAGAAGATGACACTAATCTTAAGTATTATGTAGATTTTGCTAAGTCAGATGAGTATAAAGAATACTTAAATCAAACGGAGGATACCGATCAACATCATAAGGACATATTTTTACAATTGTATCGTTTTTGCTATGCCAATGAATCATTTGATGATGAGATGGAAGGTTCATTTTCAGGATGGTTAGATGATAAGTCATTGATTATGGGCTCTATGAAAAAAACGATCAAAGGCTTGCCTACGACTGAAGATTTCTGTGAAGCTTATAGACCAACTGATGAAACAACGGTAGATTTTGGAGAAGTTTTATTGGAAAAAGTAGTGAATGAAAACGATGACTTGTTAGCGATTATCGAACCTGCACTTAAAAATTGGGATGTTGATCGAGTTGCCATCATTGATATGATTTTGTTAAAAATGGCAATATGTGAATTAACTAGTTTTCCATCAATTCCTACCAAAGTGACCTTGAACGAATTTGTGGAGATCTCCAAGCTTTATAGCACAGATAAAAGTAAAGATTTTATTAATGGAATTTTGGATCGCCTAATGAAGCAGTTAGATAAAGATGGTAAAATCAAAAAAGAGGGGAGAGGATTGAAAGGATAAATAATTAAGGACAATTTTTTC
>JBGCCY010000265.1:0-52437 GCA_045104975.1 Saprospiraceae bacterium | reverse complement strand
CAGGTTTGAGGTTGTTCGCTGCGTTTTCTGTCAGGAGGTAGGGGCTTCTTGTTTTTCCCGTTTTTTGAGTTAGTACAGCTCGAACGAATGGCGGACATCAGTAGCGCGTGACTCCTACCCGATAGCGCAGCGAACAACCTCAAATCTGACTACTAACTACTCAATAAAAAATCGGCGCTTATAATAAATATAAGCACCGATTCTTGCTCTACAAATGTAGAAAATTATGGATAAATCTTTAGAATTTAATTTCCGTTTTGCATATTCTTACGCCGTTTTTGTCGTTCTTTTCTACGCTCTTTCATCATATCCAGAATAGTAGTTTTGAATTCTCTCTCTGCTACATGAAGGGTTGCAATTTTCCGAATGGACAAAACTTTTTTCAGTTTTTCAAAATATGTTTTTTTCAAATCTAACAACTCTTGATCTTTCTTAAAGTTGTCCACCATTTGTTCTTCTAATTCAACATCAGACATATTTTCGATCCTCTGCTTACTTTTATGCTTTCTGTTTATTGCTTTTCGATCCTTTTGAAACTGATTATAAATTGGCCAAAATTGCGCAGACTCTTCAGCAGTCAAATCTAATCGATTGGTAATGTAAGCTACTTTCTGCGCTTCTATTTTTGCATTTGCACGGTCTCCTGGTTGAGCGAAAAGACTTACTGTACAAATACAAACGAAACATAATCCTAAAATAAATTCTTTCATATTTAATTTTTTTCTTAAAATAACTTCTTAGTATTCTACATTTAGATTCAGATACTTTTTATAAAAAATCTTCCAAATCAGAAGCATCGATATCATCTATAATTTCTTCCAAATATCCATCTAAATCCTCCTCCTCAATTTCCATTTCTGTCAAACTTAATTCTTCTTCGCTTCCCAAAACATTCAATAGCTCTTGAATTTCAAAATCATCAATATTTGCTTTAATGTAATCTTCTAATTCATTAGAAGTCAAATCTGCAACGGAAGGGTCTGGTTTATTTGTATCGTTTAAGATTAAGATCGAAGCTACAGTCAACATTATCATCATCGCAAATCCAATGGTTGCTTTGGGTTGAAGAAGGACAGTTAACCATTCCGTCAATTGATGGTACCAATTGCTTGATGATGAAGTTGAAACAGTTTCTACAACTGTTTCATTTTTAGAAAAATCAATTTGATTTAAAATCTGCTCAGGCAATTGAGTGAAATAATTTTCAGGTATGTCAAGCACTTCTTCCTTTTTCAACTTTGAAAGCGAAGGTGCTAAACTTTCCAGCTCATCCTGAATTTCTTTTTTATTATTTTTCATGCTAAACTTTTAAACGTCAGTTTGTTCATTCAAAAAATGTTCAATTTTTTTTACTGCGTGATGATATGATGCTTTCAATCCACCTACCGAAGTTTTTAATATATTTGAAATTTCTTGGTAAGTCATTTCCTCAAAATATCGCATATTAAAAACCAATTTTTGTTTTTCGGGTAAAATTTCAATCGCTCTTTTTAATTTAGATTGAGCTAAATTTCCATCAAAATAACTATCCGCACTCAATCGATTCGCCATATCCAAATCTCTATCATCTATCGAAGTTGTCGCTTTTCGCTTTTTTTTATTTAAAAAAGTAATCGTTTCATTTGTTGCAATCCGATAAAGCCAAGTGTATAATTGCGCATTACCTTCGAATTTTTTAATGTTTCTAAACACCTTGATAAAGGTATTTTGAATCACATCATTCGCATCTTCATGTTCATTGACCATTCTTCGGATATGCCCATACAATCGCTCTTGGTATTTCAGCACCAGCCATTTAAAAGCTTGTTCCACGTTGATATCGTTTTGGAGCAAGTCTAAAATTTCTTCATCTGAAACATTTGATGTCGATTGCTGCAATATATAAGGTTTGATGTTTTGACTCGGAAAATGTAAAAAGGTTTAATTAATTCATTTCACCTATTAAATTAATTTGAAGATTAAACGTAAAATACTAGTCTCCTTGTTACAATCTAAAAATAAAAGCGGTGTCATTCTGATTAGAATGACACCGCGATTCTCCTAAAGACAAGACATGTCTTGTCTCTCCTATTTCTGCGTTCGCAACTGTCCTGCATTATTTATTTTAGTAATTATCACTTCTACTCTTCTATTTTTTGCTCGCAGTTGATTGTTTTTATTATTGTTGAGAGGGCTTTTGTCCCCCATCCCAACTGTCTCAATCCGAAGTGGTTGGATGAATTTTTTATACACCAAATATTCTTTAATTGCTTTTGCTCTTTCCTCTGATAATTTTTGCAAAGCCAATTTGTCACCTTGATTATCGGTATGTCCTTCGATGCGAATTGAGACTGTCCAATTTTCATTTAAGAACTCTGCCAACTCATCCAACGAAGCATAAGATTCTTCCAAAACAACTGCCTTCGATTGCTCAAAGAAAATTGGTTTTAATTCAACTTTACTATTCACCTGCATCGGATCTAAATACAAATCTAAAAAATGAGTTTTATAATAAACATAATCAGTTCGAAAAGTAAGTAGTTCTTCCTTCCCCTCAAATCCAGGTCTTTCAGCAATCAATCGATAGGTTTTTCCTTTGGGCAAATTCAATTCAAATTTACCATCATCAGATACATAAACACTTTCTAAATGATCTTCTCCTACTGGTGCAAATAAAATTCTTGCAGGTTGTCTTTTATTCGTTTTAACATTTAAAATTTGCCCTTTGACATTTACTTGAATTGGATTTGGCGGCATCAATTCCGCTTTGAATATATCCAAAGAACCTTCTCGATTGGAAGAAAAATAAAGGTAACCTGTAGCAGAATTAAAAAAAGGCTGACTGTCATCAGCATCAGAATTGATTGGTTCCACAAATCGGTAAGGTACACTCCAATCTTCCCAACTATCTCCATTTCGAATCAAATAAAAAATGTCACTTCCTCCCAAAGACCCTTTTCGATTCGATGAAAAAAACAATCGCTTGCCATCTTCTGAGAGAAAAGGTGTTGTCTCTCGATAAACTGTATTTACTTTTGGGCCAAGGTTTTGTGGCTCACTCCATTGGTTGTGCCCAATTTTAAAACACACATATAAATCATTATCACCAAAACTATCATATCGTTGCATGGAAAGAATTAAAATATTTCCATCCGCACTCATGGCAAGATTTACATCAGAATTATTATTGGAGTAATTTTTTATTTCGATTGGTTCTGGAAAAGTCCATTCATTATCAGAAGTTTTTCGAGTAATGGAAAATCCTTTATCTAATCCTCCAAATTGTGAAAATTGATTAATTACCACCAATTCATTCCCATTAGGAGTCAATGCACTTACACTATTTGGGAGTGCATTGTTGAGGGGATAATTGGGGTGAGTTATTTTTTCAAAATTATCAAAAATGGATTCAGCTATCCAAATATCTTGATTGAATTTTGAACGTTGTGGATCACGAACTTCTTTTCCAGCTATTTTTGAAAAAATATCTTTTAATTTATTTTGATAATCATTTTCATTTAACTGATTGGCAATATTGACTCCATCCAATTTGAGCGTTCGGTCAAATGTGGGATGTCCAACTCTAGTAAAATAAAGGGTTTTCCCATCAATACTTATAACAGGTGATATTTCATCATATTCTGAAGTATTGATTCCATTGTTCATCGGCTCAACTTTAAAAATCTGAGCAAAGGTTGCAGAAGAAAAAAATATGGTAATTAAAGTTAAATGTAAAGATACTAAGTGTCGATTCATAGTGCTAAATGTGGTCTTAGGGAATCAGAAAATAAGTAAAAGTGTTTTGTCTATTTAGATTTCGAGGAGTTAGATTTTGGAGGGAAGTAAGATTTTGAAATGAATTGAAACTTAAATTATAAAGATATTCCAACATATGCAAGTTTTAAAAATACTGGGAAATCTAATTCATCTCAGGAAGCTGTCACACCAACTATCAATTATGGATTTTAAAGCAACAAACATAGGTTCTCTTCCTACCTTAGTTATCAATTCTTCTTCCTCTTCCGTAAGAGAATCTTCAATAAATGCTAATAAATCTTCTTGAGGAGTATTTTCAAAAAAAATATTGAGCCGATCTCTGAATTGCTTTGAAGTCACCTCATTGATTAATTGCCAATTCTGCTCTTCAAACTTTCCCAAAACTTCAGCCGAGGTTCTAGGTAAATCTCCTACTTCATTTTTTATTGATTTAAACACTACCAAAACTAAAAACAAAAAATACTGTTTCTCTGCATCTGTAAATAAATCAAAATTTTCAGAAAAAATATACGCAGCAATATTCGGTTGCTCCAAACTCAAGTCTACCGTAGCTTCTTTGAATGCTTCTTCAGAGCCTCCAATTTCTTCAGCAACTTGATCAATAATTTCTTCTGAAATAAACTTCATCCTTTTTTTACTCGAAAGTAAAACTTTTTTTGAATTCAATTACAATTTGGAAGAATGATTCAATATTTATAGAGGTTTAATTTATTTTTTCAAAAATGCGCTTACTTTAAATTAACATCCAACTCTAAACTTTTCTTACCTTTGCATCAAAACAGTCATATCGTGGAAGTAAAACTTTTTTCAGGAATCGAGTCAGAATATTTGGCTACGAAAATTGCAGATTTTTATGGTTTTAATTTGGGTGATAAAACCCTTTTAAAATTCTCAGATGGCGAAATGCAACCCATCATCAATGAGTCCGTTCGTGGCTCTTACGTTTTTTTAATCCAATCTACTTTTGCTCCTTCTGACAATTTGATGGAACTACTTTTAATGATTGATACCGTTAAGCGAGCTTCCGCTGGTTATATCACAGCAGTAATTCCATATTTTGGTTACGCAAGACAAGATCGAAAAGACAAACCAAGAGTTCCAATTTCAGCAAAGTTAATTGCCAATTTGATTCAAGCAGCAGGAGCCAATCGAATTATGACAATGGATTTTCATGCCGATCAAATTCAAGGATTCTTTGACATTCCGGTGGATCACCTTAAAAGTGAAGCGATTTTTATTCGTCACTTGAAAAAACAAGATATGTCAAATGTTATTTTTGCGTCACCTGATGTAGGAGGTGTAAAACGTGCTCGAACTTATGCTAAGCATTTTCAAAGAAGACTTGTGATTTGTGATAAGTATAGAAAAAGAGCTAATGAGATTGCAGGAATGACTATCATTGGAGATGTAGCTGGTGCAGATGTAATCTTAGTCGATGATATTGCAGATACTGCAGGAACACTTTGCCGAGCAGCTGATATTATTATGGAAAAAGGAGCTAAAAGTGTACAAGCATTAATCACTCATCCAGTACTATCTGGAAATGCTTACGAAAATATCAACAACTCAAAATTGAGTAAAATGATTGTAACAGACACTATTCCTTTGAAACAAGAATCTGATAAAATTGAAGTAATTTCAACTTCTAAATTATTTGCCAAGGCCATTAGAAATACGCACGAACATCGATCAATTTCTGCACTCTTTGTAGGAGAGCAATAGGAAAATAAGGTAAAACTGACGAAATAAAATTTTAATCTTTTTATTGAAAAAAGGCGCAAAAGTATTTTTGCGCCTTTTCATTTTCATAACTTATTGATAATCAGTTATTATTTCGCCCAAACAATTAACTTTAATTTGAATTAAACTTCTTTTTTTTTTTTTTTTAATAATAAAAACCTTATCTTTGCGTGCCTTTTTAAAAAGGGCTTAAAAATCTGATATTTCTTAAAATTAAAATATTCATAAAATGGAGACAGTTGCCGTAAACGTAACCATCCGAACAGAAGTTGGAAAAAAAGCTACTAAAGCAGTTCGTAATCAAGGTCTAGTACCTTGTGTAATTTACGGAGGCGATAATGTAATCCACTTCACAAGTTCACCAAAAGCATTTAAAAACTTGATTTTCACTCCAGAATTTAAGTTGGCTGAAATTACACTTGACGGAACTGCATACAAATGCATTCTTAAAGATGCGCAATATCATCCAGTAAGTGATGAGATTGTACACTTGGACTTTTTGCAATTGATTGATGGACAAAACATCATTGTAAACATTCCAGTTGCATTTAAAGGAGTTTCTCCAGGAGTAAAAGCAGGTGGTAAATTGGTTTCTAAATTGAGAACAATTAAAATCAAAACTACTCCAGACCAAGTTGTCAATCAATTGTTTGTTGATATTTCTGAAGTTACCTTAGGTAATTCAGTTAGAGTAAGAGATGTAGAAGTTACAGACAAAATGTTAGTAATGAATCCTGGTGCGACACCAGTTGCCTCTGTTGAGATTCCAAGAGCATTGAAAAGTGCAGGAGCAGCAGCAGAAGCTGACGCAGAAGTTGCAGGAGCTGCAGCTGCAGCAGAATAGTTTTAATAAAAAGATTTTACAATATAAAAAAGAGGCGCAAGGAAAACTTGCGTCTCTTTTTTTTGTTTTGATGACAAGAGTATGGTTCAATTCTTAATTACTTAAAGCATGCTCAAAATTAAATCCATAAATTATGGTAAAAGCTTGGTTATCTGCATTTCGATTACGAACACTTCCTTTGGCATTAGCTAGCATTGCGATGGGAACATTTCTGGCTGCGTCTTTTGAATTGATGCAACCAAAAATATTTTTACTGAGCGCCTTAACTACTATCTTTTTACAAATACTTTCTAATCTAGCTAACGACTATGGAGACTCTATTCATGGTGCTGATAGCAAAGATCGAAAAGGGCCACAACGTGCAGTTCAGTCTGGTGAAATTTCTTCCAAAGCAATGTTTCGAGCAATGGTTATTTTTGCATTGCTTTCTTTGGTCTCAGGAGTTTGGTTACTCTTTGAAGCGATTGATTCTTGGCAGACTTTCGGTTTATTTTTAGCACTTGGAATTTTGGCTATCATTGCTTCGATAACTTATACTGCAGGAAGTAATCCTTATGGTTACATGGGATTGGGTGATATTTCAGTTTTGATTTTCTTTGGATGGGTAGCAGTTTTGGGGACTTTTTATTTACATACTCAATTCATCAATTGGTGGATAATTCTTCCTGCGACGAGTTGTGGACTTTTTGCGACAGCAGTTTTAAACCTAAATAATATTAGAGATATCGAGTCTGATAAATTGGCTGGAAAAAATTCTCTACCTGTAAGAATGGGAAAAGCCAATGCAATTAAATATCATTGGTTTTTATTAATCGCTGGAATTTTATGTGCTGTAATTTATGTAGGATTTCATTTTCAGAGTGCTTTTCAGTTTTTATTTTTAATAGTTTTGCCTTTGCTTTTCATCAATGGGAAAGCTGTTTATGAAAAAAAAGAAGCTGCCGAATTAGATCCTTATTTAAAACAAATGGCATTGACGACTTTGCTTTTTGTAATCACTTTTGGAATTGGGCAAATGATAACTTAAACCCCCTGCCCCCTAAAGGGGAACGCAAAAATCAACGATTAGCTTTAAGTAAAAAACCTATTCTTCACTTGAAAGAATAGGTTTTTTAGTTTTGTAAAACTTAAATACATCGTTCCCCTTTAGGGGACTGGGGGTTTATGGCTTCATCACTTTCTCCTTCACCGGGTCAACTGCCGTCACCGTATAACCTTGTTTCCTCAACAAAGCTACTACACCATTCTTTCCTCCCAAATGCCCTGCACCGACTGCAAAAAAAGTAGGTTTCACTTTCATCATTCCTTCCATCAAAGGAATCCAATTTTTATTCCGACCAACCAAAAGTAAATCTTCAAACTCCCCTACTCCTTCCGTATCACCTTCAATCATTTCATACAACGCAGGTAAAGCTTGCTGCTTATACAAATTTACCATTTGCTTAAATTGATCTTCACCTTCATCTCCTCCTTTGATTGCATCGACCAACATCTGTGCCTGAGCTTCATACGGAATACTATCAAACATACTCAATTGAAATTCAATGGTTTCTAATCCATCCATTTCCTTTTTCGTTTTTTGAGCCATTTCCATAAATTCCATTTCATACGATTTCAATTCACCTGACTGCAAATCTCCAGGAGCAACATCGCCTGATGCAAAAGTCGAAAGGAACAATGGTTTCATTTTTTCTAAAAACATCAATGGCAAACCTAGTCCCTCAAAATGAGTTTTGACTAATTTATAATCTTCATCACTAATTAAATCTTTCAAAGTTTTTCCACCTTCCATCGTAATCTTTCCCATCAATTTGAATAGCACACTCATGTCACTCATATCTTCCATATTGATTTCAAAAACTATTTTATCACTTGCCGCAAAAGCTGTTTTCATAGACTCTGTCAAAAAGAAATCTTCTTTTCCAATCATATGAATTGTTCCAAAAACATAGGATGTTTCTTTCTAATCATTTCCTGTTACCTTCCATAATAATGCATTTTCATTCGCAGCTAAACTTTTTTCTTGAGCGACTTGAGCAACTGCTTTTTGCGAAGAGTTACATGAATAAAGAAACGAGACTAACAATAATGCAATTCCTAAAAAATTCCTCATCTGTTTAAATTTATTTTGTTCTTAGAAAAATCTTGTCTAAGATGGTTTACTTTTTTTTCAAAAACTATAACAACGTATTCACGTTTTAGTTGGCATTGTCAAAATCCTCTAACATATTCATCAACAAATCAATCTCCTCATAAAATTCATAAATCAATTCAAAGCTAACATTCGATCTAAAAACATAAGGTTCTAAAATATCATCTGGTTCGGTAATCGCAATGTATATTTCATTTTTGATAAAAGAAACATACAACTCATTATCTGTTTTTTCTCTAAAATTTAAAATCGTGTGCTGCATCGCACTCGATAACTTTTTAGCAATATCAGTTCCTTCCGTCGCATAAATCAAAAAATGTTTAGCCATTTCTTTGGCCAACATTTCTTTATTGACGCCAGTCTTTCCAATGATCGGATGTTCATCATAAAGATTAATTGTGTGTAAAGTTTCTTCATCCACAAGATGCCCTCCTTTCAAATTAAAAGAGCGAATTGTTTTGGAAAGGTACGGTTTAAATTTTTTAGGTAAAATCAAAACTTCACCGAGCATTTCTGTTTCCAAAAATTCTCCAACTGTTTTTTGATTCATTGTAGCATAAAGAAATATTCCTCGAAACACATAATTTAAACGACTTCTCACTTTTGAATATTCTCTAACATTTAATTCACTCAACTCGAAATCTAACTCTCCGATTTTTCCGCTGATATAATCTTCGCCAGTATATTGAGGTGCAGGTGTTTTAAAAATTTGACTAGCAATAAAACGTTTTTTCTCCACCATTCGCTTACCCTCATATTTTAGTGTTCCATAATTGACACTATTATCTACAAAGTCTAAAATCAAATTCATCACATTCGGTTTAAATTTTAATCGAAACTGCTGAATCCGATACAATAAATAACTTAGGTAAAACCCAAATGGCAAGAGTAAAAAAAATGACAACATCGCTGCCTGAAAAAATAACAATACAATTACAAATACGGTAAACACTACCGCAGAAATCACCAAGAGAAACAACAATCGCTTGCGCACTCGTTCCATCCTAACTAATTCAGGATGAATCGTATGATTATAAAATAAGCGAAATTCATCAATGCGACGCATGAGGGAAAGGTAGGTTATTTATTGGAATTTTTTTAACAGTATTCAGTAAGCCGTTTTCAGTCGACAGCTGATAGTTGCGAACTGCATACTGCTATCTGCCTACTGAAAAATGGCTGAACAATTTTAAAATCATTCAGCCATTTTATTATTTTCTTAATCTTCTAAATTATCAAACTTGGATTCGTGTTTTGCAAGATACTCTGCAACCACTTCATCAATCACATCCTTGAGGTAAGATTTTTTCACCTTCGCGATAGATTTCAGTTTTTTCAATTTCTCTTTATCAAATACAAATGATACTCGTTTTTTATTACTTGTCGATTCGATTTGCATTATGCTTCCTTCGACCGTGCTTCTAATTAATGAATCAATTCCACCTGATCTCGGAATTACTCTCCGTTTTTTCCTTTCTGGTTTTGACTTTGATTCTACTTTTTTATTTTTGTTTTTCTTCTTTTCTTTCTCTTTTTCCTTCTTTAATTCAAATTGCTCCTCAATAGATTCTTGCACTACTTCCTGAAACAATGAATCCAAATCCATTGTGAAATTCTTCCCCGCATTCGCACGCTTGCTCGAATCTTTCTTAGCATGAGGTTTTGACTTCTCGGGCTCCGATTTATAATCTTCCGTATTATCCAATTCCAATACAACATCCTCTATCGGTTCACCTCCCCAATCGCCGAATAGACTTTCCAATCCTTTTTTAAATTTTTTCTTACTCAAAACCTATATAATTTTTGAAAACAGATAGAGGATTTTTTTCAAAAAAATGACCTGTTCTCTTTAGTTTAATAATAGTTTTCTCATTTCTCTTTTAAAATAACTTAAAATATTACCTAAGTCAAGTTGTAAATTTTATATCTGATCCTTTTGCTCCAACACTTCTTCGACTTGCTTAGGTTCCAATCTTTCTAAAATTTCGTGGCAAAGTGCTAAATAATCTTTTGCGCCATTGCTACTTCTGCTGTAAGAAAAAATATCTTTTCGTTGAGAAGGTGCCTCTGCCAAGGCAACAGTATTTCTGATTTTAGTATTGAATACTTTATCTTTAAAATACTTATGAATCGTTTCTACAACATCTCGGTTCAATACTTTTCGACCATCATACATTGTTGCGATCACTCCTCCAATTTGCAATTGTTTATTCAATCGGAATCGAACTTTATCAACGATTTGCTTGATTTTCGCAACTCCTTGCAATGCTAAAAATTCAGTTTGCAATGGAATATAAACCACATCACTACTCGTCAATGCATTCAAAGTCAACAATCCAAGCGAAGGAGGACAATCAATAATAATGTAATCATAATCATCTTCTACTGTCGCAAATAATTCTTTCAAAATATATTCCCGACCTGCTTCATTGATCAATTCCATTTCAGCTCCCGACAAATCAAGTGATGAAGTGATAATATGGAAATTTTCCTTTACTTCATATGGCTCCAAATCACTCTCTCCTCGAAGCGCTTCATAAATCGTATTTTTTTGCCGAGGCACGCCCAAAGAAAGTGTCAAGTTTGCTTGAGGATCAAGGTCTATTAAAAGAACTTTTCTATCAAGTTCAACTAAACCTGCGCCAATATTAATAGCGGAAGTAGTTTTTCCAACGCCGCCTTTGTGATTAAGTAGTGAGATTATCTTTCCCATCCTGTATGTATATTCTTTTGTTTAAAAAAATCTTTCAAGTAAAACGTAGAAAATAAATTATTATTAACCTACATTTTTTCAATAATACGTAAAATTATGAATTCCAAAACTTAATAAGGAATAAAAGTTCTATATATTACTAACACTCTATCAAAAAATTACGCCAAAAATTACGCTTTTACCTATGTATGGAAAATCACTTTTTATCAATAAAAACCTCGAATTGCGTTTACCTGAAAAGGAATTTGCCAAAACCCTTTTTCAAATAATTGAAAATCAAAGAGAATATTTGGCAAAATGGTTGCCATGGGTTAAAAAGAACAAAGTTGAAAAAGATAGTCTTGAATTTTTAAGTTCTTCGATTCTTTTCAATAATGGAGGTCAAAAACTAACGACTTTTATTTTTTATAAAAATGAATTAGTCGGATCTGTCGCTTTTGTAAAGATAGATAAAGGAAATCAGGCTGCAGAAATCGGTTATTGGTTGAGCAAAAACATGCAGGGCAAAGGTATTATGACCCAAGCTTGCGAGCGATTAATAAAATATGGTTTTGAGAAAATGAATCTCCATCGTATAGAAATAAACGTCGCTCCAGAAAATTTAAAAAGTCTAGCCATCCCTCAAAAACTTGGATTTCATCACGAAGGAACTATTCGGGAATCGTTATTTTTTAATAATAAATTCTATGATGGAGAAAAATATAGTTTACTCAAAAAAGAATGGATTAAAAATAAATAGATTCTTTTTTCAACTTTTAAGCTTCAATTTTAACATTTCACCGTCTCTTCCTTTTTTTAAAAAATAAAATACGTATATTAGATTTCGCTTATTAATTAAAAAAGTAAATCCCCCTCCTAACTAATAATTTTACCCGTGGAACATTAAGTATTTTTTTTCCATATAACTTAATGCTACTAAATACCTTAAGCACTTAATTAAATCTTAATTATTGTATTATTTGAAACAAATACATATTCAAAACAGTTTTTAAAACATTTGAATATTTTATAATATACGAACCATTCTTGAACTTTTTTTTTATTTTTGGATAAAATAATAACACATAATGAGAGAATTTTTGATTTTAATCGTTGGAATTATGTTCTTCATGAACACTCCAACTCACGCTACCTCCGATCTTGTTCACCCATTCTCTTCCATCGAACAAGATTCCTTAACTGCTTTACCGAAAGTGTTTCTTTTGGGAAACCATGAGGTTGCTTATGAAAAATTAAGCGGAGAAGGTACTTCTCTTCTAGCCGTTTGCGAAGATGATTTTATTGTAGCTCATAAAAAATGGAATAGTTTATTAAAGGAAATGGAAGCTCATGCTGAAATGATCAACTATGATATAAAAGGAGTAAAAATGTGGTTGCATGTTTTTTGGGATGACAATGGAAAGATTAATAATATTGCATTTTATCTCAAACCAAATTCTAGGAATGTAAAAACGGAAGAGATGACCGCTTTCTTGACGGACTTCGTCAATAATTATCATCTTCCTGCTCAATATGATAATAGTTTTTCACATTATAGTGGTGCGGCTTTTCCTACTTTGAATTGGAAAAAAAAAAGAAAAGTAACAACAACCGCTAAGGTTAAAGAAAAAGATTAACCTTAAGCCTTAAAAATATATAAAAAAGACTTTTACTTTCGTAAAGGTCTTTTTTTTGCTCCTTACCTTACAATAAATTTAATCGAATTGTTATTTTATTTTTATGAAAACATGGTCGTTACTCCTTTCGCTTTTTTCCATTACTATTTTCTTTTTGAGTTGTAAGAAAGAAAAATTTTATCCTTCGTGGATTGAACATAATAGCCCAACAGAATTGACTTTAAATACTGTTCATTTTACAGATGATTCCACCGGTCATATTGTTGGTGGAAATGTTTGGAATGAGGATATTTATTTAAAAACAACTGATGGCGGAACCACTTGGTTAGTAGATTCATTGAATGGAAAAGAGATTTACGACATGCAATTTAATGATGATAACAATGGGTTTGCAGTTGCATGGGGAGGAGATTTTTATTTCAAAGAAACTCCTGCTAGCAATTGGACATTCCATAATTTAGGATTCCCATTCGAGACTTTTCGAGGTGTTAGTTTTTGGGAGAAGGAAAACGGAATAATCGTAACAGGAGGCGCATTTCAAAATGGAAAAATTATCCAAGTCAATGAAGCTTTTGAAGCCTCTATTGTTGATTCATTTGAACAAGAATTGAGCGCAGTCTTTCATTCCGAAAAAAATATTGTTCATGCTGTTGGCTATGGAATTGTATTGCGTTCAACTGACGGAGGCAATACCTGGGTGAAGAAAGATATTATTGGAGATTTTTTCAGAGCTATTCATTTTCCAACATCAAACGTTGGATACTCCGTCGGACAATCAGGTTCAATTATCAAGACAACCGATGCTGGCGAAAACTGGAAATTTATTCGAAATGGAGACGCCATTTCTACCTCTAATAAATCATTTCGTTCCATATTTTTTATTGATGAAGATCATGGTTATGTGGTGGGGCATGATGGTTTATTTTGGCGAACAAAAAACGGCGGAGATGATTGGCAAACAATGCCTGATTTACCTGAGGTAGATTTGCACGATATTTTTATTCGAAATGGGAGAGGATTTATTGTTGGAAAAAAAGGGAAAATATTTTCGTTCGAAATCTAAATCAAAAGAGATGTTAGAACTTAAAGTCCTAACATCTCTTATTCGTTATTTGACTTTATACAATTACAAAATCGTTGCTTGAATTGCATCCAAGATTGATCGCACCTTTTCCGGAGTTGGTGCTTGCGCATATACTCTCAAAACTGGTTCGGTTCCTGAAGGTCGAATCATTGCCCACTCATCGTCACTTAGGAAAAATTTATATCCATCAATCGTTTCGATACTCTGAACTTGATAATCTCCGAAAGCTTGATAAGGATCATTTTTACATTTTTCGATGACTGCTAATTTCTGTTCTTCTTTGATGTGCAAGTCATCTCGATCAGAATTGAATGAACCTACTTTTTCATATAATTCAGCAATCAATTCTTTTAACGTCTTTCCTGTTTTTGCCATAAATTCAAAAATCAATAATCCCATCCATATTCCATCTCGCTCAGGAATGTGCCCCTTAACAGCTAAACCGCCAGACTCTTCTCCCCCAACCAAAACGTCTTCGTTGATCATGATTTCTGCGATATATTTGAATCCGATTTTTGTTACCTCTACTTCCAAGCCCAGAGATTCCGCAAATTTTTTCATTTTATCCGTAACTGAAAAAGTAACAATTACTTTTCCCTTCAATCCTTTGTAATCATGCATATACCATAACAATAATAACAACAAGTGATGCGAATCCACAAAATTACCATCTCCATCATACATTCCTATTCGATCAGCATCTCCATCGTTTGCTAATCCACAAGTGATTTCAGGATCATTTTTTATTGTATCAGAAAGCTCTTGTAGGTTCCTATGAATCGGCTCTGGTGCCTGTCCTTTGAATCCTGGATTATCATCGCAATGCAAAAAAACTGCATCAGGTAATAATTTCTGCACCGCATTCATTCCTGCTCCATACATTGCATCATAAGCAATTTTTTGACCTGAGTTTCGAATCGCATCCATATCAAAATTCGCTTCCACATGATCCAAATACATCTTTTCCAAATCCACATAATTCAGCAATCCCTCTTCTCTCATTTTCTCCAAACTTGGTACTTCAATCGTCGAAACATCTGGCAACAATGCTTCTACTTCAGCAATATCAGAAGGAATCGAAGGTCCCCCGTGAATACTTTTTAATTTATATCCATTATAAGAAGGTGGGTTATGGCTTGCCGTAATTACTACTCCTAATTGAGATTTAGTTTTGACAACTCCAAGTGAAACCATCGGTGTAGAAACAAATCCTTTTGCTAAATTCACTTTGATACCATATGCTCCAAAAACTTGAGTTACGGCTTCCGCAAACATCTCCCCTCCAAATCGGCAATCATGTCCAATGACCACTTTATCATAATCTTTTTCTTTCATCCATTTTGCAGTTCCCTCAGCAACTCTTCTTACATTATCGACTGTATATTCTTTTGCTATAATAGCTCTCCAACCGTCTGTTCCAAATTTAATGGGTGTAATATTCATCTATTTAAAAGTTTTAATTAGTTTTAAAAAAAAGTAATCAACAATATTTAGCTATAAAAATTAAACAAAAATACCAAAACGATTCTAAAATTCGTAATTCATTTTTTAAGAAATGATTAAATATCTATAAAGATATTTTACAAAAAAAATAAGCCACGTTTTTCTTTAAAAATGTTTTTTAAAATGTCCAGTTTAGCTATTGTAAATTCTACCTTTGGTACAAAATTTTCTGGTAAGAACGCTCTTCCATATTATTCTCAACGCATAAACATTTCAAATTAATTGAGTTACAAAGATACATATCGGCATAAGGGTTTAAGAAAAAAATTAGTGGAAACCATTCGAGCAAAAGGTATTCGAGATGAAAAGGTTTTAACTGTTATCAATTCACTTCCTCGTCATTTTTTTATGGAAAAAGGATTTGAAGAATGGGCCTATGTAGATAAAGCTTTTCCGATAGGAAGTGATCAAACCATTTCTCAACCTTATACCGTCGCCTTCCAAACTGAACTTTTACAAATAAAAAAACGCGATAAAGTTTTAGAAGTTGGAACTGGCTCAGGTTATCAAGCTGCAATTCTAGCATTACTTGGAGCACGAGTACATACCATTGAAAGACAAGAAGCTCTATTTCATAAAACCAATGAATTACTCGGAAAACTGGACGTAGGAAATATTCGAACTTACTTTCGAGATGGCTATAAAGGTATTCCTGAGTTTGCTCCTTTCGATAAGATGATCGTCACCGCAGGTGCTAAAAATATCCCAACTGCTCTTAAAAATCAATTAAAGATCGGAGGCGTTTTAGTTATTCCTGTAGGTGATGATAAGACACAAAAAATGTATCGCATCACTCGAGTTTCTGAAAAGGAATTTGAAAAAGAAGAGTTCGCAAATTTTCGTTTTGTTCCATTTTTAAAAGGGACGAATAAGAGGTAGGACTCAATCGCTGAACGTTTTACGTTTTACGACCGATTATAAAATTCTATTATATCTATATAGTCTAATAAGTTTTATTATGAAAAATCTAATCCTGTTTTCCTTTCTCATTTTATTCTTTTCTAATTGCTCGAATGAAGCACCTAAACAGTCTCCCGATGTGGATTATGATTTAGAAAATGTTCGTGTTTTAGTTCCACGAGAATATCAAGAAATTAAATCAAAAGAAGAAGTGAAAGAAAAATTCTTCGCAGGACAAGATTCCTTAAGCATTCAAAATCAATTGCTCTTAAATCGAGTTTTTGTTTTACAAAAAGAAGACAATCATATCTTTGCAAAATATGCAAATGAGCAACTCAGTTTTATCACTTTTAAAACAAATGGTGATTACCAAATAATGAATAAGGATACCAAAGATTATATTTTACAACAGTATGAAGCTTCGCTTGAAAAGAATATTTTAGCTAATGATCCGAGCTATCGTTTTAAGAATTTGGAAAGTAAATTGACTGGAGCCAACCGAGTTAGGTTTTTAAAATATAAATACACACATACTGAAAAAACGGCTAAATGGTATTCCACAAAATATTTAGTCACTTCTGGAAACCGAACGGTCAGCATGAGTGTTTTTAGTCCAAAATCAGATTACTCTGATATGGAAAACTATATGCAATTTATTCAGATAAAATAATTCCTTCCTATGAAATCAATATTTTCAATCCTTGTAATTGTACTGTTACAAAACATTGTTTTTGCTCAAGACTATACTTCTTATTTTACAGGCGATGTTGCAGATGCAATCGTTTCGCCACTCGGTGGAACTTGCATGATGGGTGGAGCTACCGAACATGACGATGCTATGAAATGGTTTTTGGAACGAAGTGCTGGTGGTGACATCTTAGTTATTCGAGCATCTGGTTCAGATGGATATAATGATTATTTGTTTAGTGAATTAGGTGTTTCGGTTAACTCTGTGGAGACGATTGTTTTCCATAATGCGCAAGCAGCAGCTGATGATTATGTCTTGGAACAAATTGCTAATGCCGAAGCTATTTGGATGGCAGGAGGCAACCAATGGAATTATGTAGACTACTGGAGAGATAATCAAGTAAGTCAAATCATCAACGAGAATATCGCTAATAAAAATATGGTGATCGGTGGAACAAGCGCAGGAATGGCTGTTTTAGGAGGCATTTATTTTACCGCTCAATTTGGAACGATCACTTCAACTACAGCTTTACAAAACCCATATAACAATACATTCACAATTAGTAAAGATTCATTTTTTAATGTTCCTTTTTTACAAAACATCATTACAGATACTCATTATGATGATCCAGATAGAAAAGGACGGCATGTAGCATTTTTAGCACGAGCAGTTAAAGATTGGGGAGTCAATGCCAAAGGAATTGCCTGCGATGAATATACTTCGGTTTGTATTGATAATGATGGAAAAGCGTATGCTTTTGGGGACTTTCCAAATTACGATGAGAATGTTTATTTCTTGCAAGTCAACTGTGTTTCTCCAAATGAACCTGAATTTTGCGAAGCAGGTTTCGATTTAAATTGGGTCAGAAATAATCAAGCCGTAAAAGTTTATCGCATCAAAGCAGAGACTACAGGAAATAAATATTTTGACTTAAACAATTGGGAAGAAGGAAGTGGAGGTGTTTGGGAAAACTGGTATGTCGAAAATGGAATTTTCAATTCTAATTCTGGAGATCCAATTGATATCGTAGGATGTGATCTCTCTTTCACTAAAGATATTTTGGAAGAGCAAATTGAGTTTTTCCCAAATCCAATGACTGATAATTTTTTACAAATAAAAAACGAACTTCATCAAATTGATCGAGTCGAAATTTTCGATACACAAGGAAAAAAGGTTTTTGAAAAAAATAAAAAACAATACATTTACAATATTGACTTTTCTAGTTTTTCAAAAGGAGTTTACTTTGTAAAAGTTCTTTCCAATGATTATTTTTTAACAAAAAAAATCATTCATTAATAAAAAAAGCGGTGTTAGAACTTTAAGCTCTAACACCGCTAATATTTAATTTATTTGTGAATCTAATTTCCTAAAATCAAAGGCAATCCTCCTCCTTCTCCTCCACCGACAACAACCACTTTCGAATTAGGTGATTTAGCCAATTCTAAAGTTGCTTCAATACCTTTATCTCTCAAAATATTATCCGTCAAACTAGCATTCAAAATTCTGTTCGCCTCTGCTTTTGCATTAGCTTCAATAATTTTACGTTCTGCTTCTTTTCGCTCTCGATCTAGTTTAAACTCAAACTGGAAAGACAATTGTTCCTCTTCTAGTTTTTTCTCAATCGCTACTTTCAAACTCGCTGGTAATGCTACCTCACGTATTAGTACTTGATCTAAAATCAAATGCTTTTTCTCCACATTCATTTTCGTTCTATCCAATATTTCAGATTGAATAGCCTCTCTTTTCGTAGAGTATAATTCTTCTGGTAAATATTTACCAATCACCTCTCTTGTCGCAGATCGAATTTCTGGCTTAACAATTACCTCTAAAAAATTAGGTCCAATTTCTTCATGCAATAACCCAATGTTTTTGATAATTGGCTGATAACGATATGATAACTCAACATCGATAGTCAAACCGTTTTTAGAAAGTACAGACATTTTCTCAAATGCTTCTTTCGTTCGTGTATCGTAAGTGATCAATCTATTCCAAGGAGCAATCACATGGAATCCTTGACCTTTGACATTTTTAGTATCCAATCCTCCGCCAAAACGTTTAAAGAGAACTGCATTTTCTCCAGGTTGAATCGTTTTAAAAATACTTCCTGATAGTGTAAGGAGTACAACTAAGGCAAAAAATGCCATTACTCCGAAGCTGATTAATTTTCCTTGATTAGAAGGTACTTGGCTCATATTTGTATGATTTTGTTATTTTAAAAATAATCCTTTTTGAAAATTTGCACGTAAATAAGGGTGTTCATTTTTCAAAAGGAATAAATACTCTACAATGGTACAAAATTTCACCTCAAGTAGTTTATACTTTTCTATGAAATCCTTGTGAATATAGATATTCGTTCTAAATTTAATTTAATTTTGCTCGAATTTTTACCTGTTCCAATTAAAACAACCGATTTTGAAATTTAATCAAAGAAAATATTTTCTCTACTTTTTCCTTATTTCCATTTTCTTGTTCTTGGGGGAAAACAATTTCGCCCAAACATTAGAAATTGAAAAAAAAGAAAAATTGCCTTTCCTTCAACCTGCTGACACTTTACACAAAGGACGATTTTGGACTTGCTCTGCGATTGGTGCGACCATCTATGGATCAGCTGTCGTTGGTCTTAATGAAATTTGGTATGCAGAAACGGAGCGAAGTAGTTTCCAGTTTTTTAATGACTTCGGTGAGTGGCGACATGTCGATAAGATGGGGCATACTTTTACCGCTTATAATTATACACATTGGTTATTCACCGGCGCAAAATGGACGGGAATGAAAAGAAGAAGAGCAATGTGGACTGGAGCAGGTTTGAGTTTTTTACTCCAAGGAACGATTGAAGTCATGGATGGATATTCTGCCAAATGGGGATTCTCAATTCCTGATGTAGCATTCAATACTTTAGGCATTGGATTATTTGTAGGACAAGAACTGGCATGGAAAGAGCAGCGGATTATCATGAAAGTTTCTTCGACCGTTCCCAACTATTCTACCGATATTTTGACTTCAGTCGATGGCATGCATACGACAACTTATCGAGAACGTGCCCACTCACTTTATGGAAGTCGTTTTCCTGAAACACTTTTGAAAGATTATAATGCACAAACCAATTGGCTCTCGTTCAATATCCATTCTTTTATGAAAAAAAAAGATACCCGATTTCCTAAGTGGTTAAATGTTGCGGTAGGTTATGGTGCTCAAAATATGTATGAAGGTTTTGATTATGAATGGACGGAGGAAAAAACAGGAATTCGGTATCAACGTGATCCAACTATTTATCCTCGATATAGCCAGATTTATTTTTCTTTTGATGTGGACTTGATGCGAATAAAAACGAAGAGTCGTTTTTTAAAAACAGCATTTAGTATTTTGAATTGGATAAAAATTCCAGCGCCAGCTTTAGAGTTTAATACATTGGGGCAGGTGAGATTTTTGCCTATTTATTTTTAAAAAAATATCATCCGTAGAGACAAGGCATTTCTTGTTTCTACTATAACTTATTCTTTTTTTTCATTCGAATTCTCCTTGGTCCATACCATAACCAAAACCCAGTTGCAATCAAAAACAATAATCCGATTCCTAAAAAATTCATTGAAACCAATTTGAAACCATCAGAGATAATTGATCCATCATGTAAGCTTTCAATCCAATCGGAATATCTCTTCTCAATGGACTTCACTTCACCTGATTTTCCATCGACTTGTACTTCCCAATTTCCTTCTTCAAACAATACTTTTACAATTCCTTTGGATGGTCGGACATCCATCCGATCTACTAAGTTTTCTTTTTGATTAGGATAAGTTTCATGAAATATATTTTCAGCAATTGCACTAATTTCATCGAGTGATTTCCATTCAGCTAAATTTTTGCTTACGCCTTTTTGAGTCGGTGGCTGAATGATTTCAACATCTTTTTTTAATGCTAATAAAACTCCTGTCACTGCACTAATAATCAATAGTACCCCCAAAGTCAATCCCATCCAACGATGAAAAACTCGGAAATCTCTAAGGCTTTTTATGAGTGTTTTAAGTTTCAAAATCTTGAGTATTGAGTGTTGAATATTGAGATTTCAGGAATTGAATATAGAGATAACGTTTTCATGGTCTCATCACTCAATTCCCAATATCTCAAATCAAATAATTTATGCAATTAAATTTTCTTTGTCCGCAGGTAAAATTTTCCCAACAGCTTCACCAAAACCGATTCGTACTCCATCTTTTTCACACCATCCTTCCAAGATAACTGTATCACCATCAGCTAGGAATTTTCGTTCTGTTCCGTCTGCCATGGAAACTGACTTGGTTCCTTGCCAACTGATCTCTAACATCGAACCATAGGACTCAGGTGTCTTTCCGCTGATCGTTCCTGAAGCATACATGTCGCCTACTTTGATGTTGCAACCATTCACGGTATGATGCGCCAACTGTTGACTCATATTCCAATACATATATTTGAAATTAGAATTAGAAACTACTGTTGGTTCGCTTCCATCTGGCTGAATTTTTACCACTAATCTTATGTCATAATTTTTTTCACCTTCATATTCTAAATATGGTAAAACGGGTGGATCTTGGACTGGCCCTGGGACTCGAAATGGTTCCAACGCATCCATTGTCACGATCCAAGGAGAAACTGTGGATGCGAAATTTTTTCCTAAAAAAGGGCCCAACGGAACGTATTCCCATTTTTGAATATCACGTGCTGACCAATCATTGAATAAGCACATTCCAAAAATATAATCTTCCGCCTCTTGCGTTGAAACAGTATCACCTAAACTCGTTTCCCGACCAATTACAAATCCCATTTCCAATTCAAAATCCAATAACTTACATGGGCCAAAAACTGGTTGTTTGGAATCTTTTGGAATTTGCTGTCCTTTTGGTCTTTTGATTTCAGTTCCTGAAACAACAATAGAAGATGCTCGCCCATGGTAACCAACTGGTAGATGTTTCCAATTCGGCATCAATGCATTGGCAGGATCACGAAACATAATTCCCACATTAGTCGCATGCTCGATACTTGAATAGAAATCAGTATAATCTCCAATTTGCATCGGCATCAATAATTCCACTTCATCCATTTTGTGAAAAATATGATTCGCCATATCACGGCTATTCCATTTCGTTTCATTTTCATCCAAGATTTCAGAAATTCGATCTCGAACTGCTCGAGTCACCTCTTTTCCCAAAGCAATAAAATCATTGATATATTGATTATAAAAAATCGCTCTAGGAATTTCTAAATCTGCAAAAAAGGCCAAATCATTCACCTTCGCCAAATCAATCACATAATTTCCGATGGCAGAACAAACTCGTGGTTCTGAGTCTTTTGTCTTGAATACTCCAAATGGTAAATTTTGGATTGGAAAATCACTTCCTGCAGGTACTTCTACCCAAGATTTTAAAGTTGGATTATTTGCTCTAATCATTCTATTTTTTTTTGATGGAAAATATATTTGCAAAAGTAATATTTTTCGATAATTGTTTAGAATCTCATTTCATAAATTCGAAAATGAGAATTTCTATTTTCATTAAACTATCGGGAGCTAAAATATGAGGATGGAAGATAGTGGGAGGTGGTTCCTTTTATACTGTTTGAACTGCATAAAAAAATCGGTAATGATTTCTAAAACCATTACCGACTCTTTTATATAAAAATGCTAAAATCTAGCACTCCCAAAACTCCCCTTTAGGGGTCGGGGGTTAAACTGCCACCGCCTCTTTCATTTTACCTTTCCCATAAACCATCGAAACAAATGGCCCATTCATAAATGACTTAGGATCTAATTCACTTTGAAAGACCACTCCTTTCCACTTTCCAGTAGCCAACATTCTAGCACATTCTGCCAATGGAGCAGCTGTTGTAGATTGAATTGCCCGAAGTGTTTTTGTTCCAACTTGCATCGGCAAAATTCGGTAAGAACCTTCCATTGCTCGAAGTACCCCATTTTTATCTTTTCCTTGCACAGATGCATAAATAATGACCTGATCTTCTTCGATCATTGGTACAAATGTTTGCATCGTATCCTGTAATTGTTTAATTCGATTTTCACCTTCTGGCAGAACAGATAAAACATTATCCACCCATTGGTAATGACCTGGAAAACGCAACGTTTTATAATCTAAAGTTTTTACCTTTCCTGCCAATGCTTCGGGCAAATCTGCTGCTCCACCTGAAGTCAGATTATCTTCCAAAGTTATTCCATCCACGATCAAAGTCTCTCTTTCAGACAAGGCAGGAAGTAAAACCTTTTCGCCATTCCTAACAGCAATACAAGGTTTCAAATATTCTGTTGCTACGCCAACTGGACTCCAAGTGAATCCATAAAAATGTGGTGCTCTGGCATGCTTCGTCAAAGCTCCAACTTTCATTGACATTTTATCAATTCCTTTCACACCATATTGAGCGCAAAATTCATTAAATAATTTCATACCTAAGACATTAATAAACCCAGGAGCTAATCCAGTTTGTAAGATAAATCCTCGATCAGAATCTTTAGCAATTTCCATCACTTCGCCAGTTTCTTTCACATATTCGGTCAAGTTAGCATAGTGCAAATCGTACTCTCTACAAAGCTTTGCCATGCGAGGAGCTTGACTTCCAGGAAGACAATCCAATAAAATATCTGCCGTTTTTAATATCTCGATCATTTCATCATTTACCCCTTCAGCAGGCATATTGAAAGGAGTAACATCATCTGATTCTCCTAATCCTTCTTCGATCCACTTGGCAGCATCTTTAGCTACTTTGAGATACAAATCTCCAATGAAAATTTTGGTTTCGAAACTTTTATTCTCGGCAAGGATTAATCCTACTGCACGCCCTATTCCGCCGGCACCAGCAATTACTATCTTATTCATGGGTAAAATAATTTTATTTAGTTATTAAATATTTGGTTAGTTCGTATTACATTTTTTTATAACGCAAAATTTATTCCTAATTCCTCGCACATTTAGCTTCCTTTAGGTAAAAAAAAGGACGCCGATAAGCAATCCTATTTTTTCCCTAAAAACATATTTAGTAATTCATCTGCTGCGCTAAACGAATTTCGTTTTCCTGCCAATACTTCTTTTTCAATATCTTCCAAACGCATTTTTATTTTTTCATCTTTATAAAAAAAATCTTTCAATCCATTTCCGATTTGTTCATGCAACCAAAAAAGAGATTGCTCTTTCCTTTTTTTATGAAAAAATTTATTTCGCTTAGTTAGTTTTTGATTTTCCAAAATTAACTTCCAAATCTCATCAATTCCTGTTTGCTCAATGGCAGAACAAATCAACACTTTTGGATTCACGCCACTTTCCTTTAATGGCATTAAATGTAGGGCGTTTCGATATTCCTTTCGAGCATTTTTAGCTGCGTCGATTTGGTCCCCATCTGCTTTATTGACCGCTAAAATATCAGCCATTTCGACGATACCTCGTTTGATACCTTGCAATTCATCGCCTGCTCCTGGCACCAGTAACAAAAGGAAAAAATCAACCATCGAATGCACCGCCGTTTCTGATTGACCAACCCCAACTGTTTCGACAAAAATAGTTTCAAAACCTGCTGCTTCGCAAAGCAAAATAGTTTCTCTAGTTTTTCGAGCGACACCTCCCAAGGAACTACCTGCAGGAGAAGGTCGGATAAATGCATTTTTTTCCAAGGACAAATCATTCATTCGAGTTTTATCTCCCAAAATACTCCCTTTTGTCACACTACTCGATGGATCAATTGCCAAAACTGCTACTTTCCTGTTTTGGGAAATTACGTGCTTGCCAAGTGCTTCTATAAATGTACTTTTCCCAACTCCCGGGATACCTGTAATTCCAATCCGAATAGAATTTCCTGAATGAGGCAAACAAGCTTCTATAATTTTTTGAGTTTTGATTTGGTCAGAAGGTCTAGTGCTTTCGACTAAAGTAATCGCTTGGCTCAAAATAGTTCGATCACCTTTTGTGATTCCTTTGACAAAATCTTCAACTGATCGTTCTTTTTTCTTTTTTCGCAAAAACTGCTGCGCAGCATTCGGATTGACCGAACTGGGAAGAGATTTTGACAAATTGTCTTTTTTATTATTTTTTTCAGTAGAACTCATTGAGATATGTCGCTGTTAATGTTTTTAACGACTTTATATTATTATTTTAAATACTTTATAAAATACTGTTTATCAATACTTTAAAACTAAAAACAATTAACGCTTTTTCACACATTCCATTTACGCTAGTTAATCTTTTTTAATCACCTAAAATTAGAACTTTTTCACATTTATCGGAATAATCGTTGTGGTGTTTTACTTGAAAATTTTCATCCGCCGATTGACCGAGGTTTTTATCTGACATCACATTTGGTAAACTCAGGTAATTAACAAAATCTCTCTTACGGTTCCCCGGCCGTCGGCGGATCGTTTTTTTTATTGAACTAACCTACTTACTCTTGTCACTTTTCCGCTATTTTTTCTTCTTTTTTAAAAAGTAAGACTCTATTTTTGTGACCTTTAAGAAAATAAAATGTCTCTAGAGAAGAATTCTTACCTATCTCCCTTTTTTCAAAAAAAAATTTGCTTTTTGAAGTGAAAAATACAATCTCAAAACGTTATAGGGATGTATTTTCTAAATACCAATTTATAATTATTAATTTTTAACAAAAAAAACTGATTACATGAAACAGTTAACTTTATTATCAAAATTTTTCATTTTAGCTTTAGCTTTATCATTTTGGACATCTTGTGACCCAGATGACGGAACAGGCGGCGGATTCGTTCTAGGACCAACCGTTGAATTAAAAAGTGGCGCAGATTTAACTTCTTCTGATGCAACTGTTACTCCAGGTCAAGTATTTAAAGTAAATGTAAGTGTAAGTAAAGGAGATAATGATATGTCTACTTTTACTGTTTTAGAAGATGGAATTGCAATTGATGCGAGTCGTCTTAACTATAATGGTGGAGGTTCTTTAAGTAATCCTTATTCATTGACTTCAGCAGAAACTGATTTTTTTGATACTAATATCGAAATTACAGCTCAAACAAGTGGAAGTGTATCTTATACTTTCAGAATGTCAGACAGCGCTGGTGAAAGCGATGAAACTACCATCACTATTTCTGTTGCATCGACTCCATTGATTCTTGGATTTGAAGCTGCGAATGGTGGACTTGCTGCTGATGCAACGCTTGCTGGTCAATCTAATTTCAAAGTAGAGTTAGTAGCTTCTAAAGGTGGATCTCCATTAAACACATTGACTGTTTTGGAAGATGGTACTGAAGTAGATGCTGCTCGAATCAAATTTGGAACTGATAATGATTTCGCTTTAGCTTCTGATTTCTTTTCTAATCCATTGGATTTGGTGAATGATGAAAAAGACGGATTCGATTGGTTCGTTTGGGTAAACAGCCATGATGCTGGAACTCGAACTTATACTTTCCGAGTAACTGATGAGACAGGTGCTTCTGAAGATTTAACTTTGGATATTTCAATTGCTGTAGGAACTCCAGTTGCTGAACTTTCTGCGAAATTATTGAAAAATTCTGGAGGAGCAGCTGGACAAGGAGGAATCAATTTATTGACTGGTGACGAGACTGGATCTGCTGTTGCTGATGGTGGCCACCTTAAGGATAATGGAATTGATTTAGCATTACCTGTTAGTCAAAACTGGAAAAAAACAGTTAGTCCTGTAGGAAATAATCTTTTAAGAACTCCTGGAATTGATTTCCCAGTTGATGATTTTGCTGCAGTTCAATTCTCAGAAGAAATTCAAGTTGCTTTTGAAAATGGAGATGATGTAACTACATCTAATGTTGTTGCTGTCGGTGATCGGTTTTTGATGCAATTGATTACAGGTGAGTATGTGCTTGTTTTAGTCACTAATATTGATGAAACAACTAATAATAATAATGATTTCTATGAGTTGTCAATCAAGTACTAAGCAATAAATTTTATTTTAAAATAAAATTGGAAAAAGTCATCCCGTGGATTCGGGGTGACTTTTTTTTTATTTTTATATCCAATCGTTTTTTATTTTTGTGAAAAAATAATTATGAAAAAATTTCTTTTTGGATTTGTAAAAGTATTATTAGGATTAATTATTCTAATTGTTGCCGTTTATCTTTTAGGCCCAAAAGCAGCGATACCGCAAGTAAATTTTAAAGCAATTTCTGCGAATCCTAATTTGATTGAACTAGAAAAAGAAATTAATGATTCGGAAAAATTGCACCTCAATTTGCGAAATGATAATGAAGCTAGAATTGTATGGGCTAATGATACTTTGAAAAAGAAGACTCCTTTCTCGTTAGTTTACTTGCATGGATTTTCGGCAAGTCAAGGTGAGGGTGGTCCGATGCATGAAGATTTTGCAAAGCGATATGGTTGTAATTTATTCCTAGCGAGATTGTATGGTCATGGCTTAAATGAAGAAGAAGCTTTGCTCGATTGGACAGCAGAAAAATTTATCGAATCAACTAAGAAAGCAATCGCTATCGGAGAGCAACTCGGCGAAAAAGTAATTGTGATGGGAACTTCAACAGGTTGTACGGCAGCACTTCTTTTAGCTTCTGAAAATCCAAAAATTCATTCCTTAATTAATTATTCTCCTAATATTGATATCGCAAATAAAGATGCTTGGTTGCTCACTCAACAATGGGGTTTGCAATTGGGCAGATTGGTGAATGGAAGCAATTATAACTCATGGGTACCAAATGAAGGAACCGATAATTTGGTTACCTACAAATATCGATTGGAAGCAGCTATTGCTTTAAAAGCTTTGCTTGATGCAGAGATGACTGAGGAAAATTTTAATAAAATTACTCAACCTCTTTTCTTGGGGTATTGGTACAAAAATGAAAAAATCCAAGACGATGTAGTCTCCGTAAGTAGAATGTTAGAAATGTATCAACAGCTTGGAACTCCTGAAGCAAAAAAAAGAAAAATTGCTTTTGACAATGCAACGAACCATGTGTTGGCTAGTCCGCTTTGGAATGAGGATTTTGAAACGGTGAAAAAGGAAACTTATAATTTTGCGGAAGAAATTTTAGGGCTAGTACCGATTGAAAAGAAGGAAAGAATTTTGGAGCTAAAAGCGATAGAATAAAATTGAGTAAAGAAATTTACTCAGGTGAATAAGTTAATTAAAAACTGCTAGGATAAAATTCCCTAGCAGTTTTTTTATTCATATTTAATAAATTTTTATTTTTAAGAATTACATTTCAATAAAAAATGGATTTATAAAACCCACATTTTGTACTTGATAATTAACAGAAACAGTTACAAAGCTGTACGCTGATTGCTTCACTTAAAAAATGTGAATTATGCAATTTGAACTTTCATCTTATTTATTCCGAATGAATTCGGAAGACAAAAAGGCTATCAATACTTTGTGTGCTGCATTTCAAAACAATGGTAGAATGCATGCTTTGATTGGAAAAAAACGAAATGATTTTTCCCAATCTATAAAAGCAGTAATTTCATATTCTTATTTTATGGTTAAAAAGATTGGAGGTATTTTTAGATCTAAAGATCAATCTACTTTTTTGTTATTTTATCGAAAAAGTGAACATTATTTTTCTTTTCGTGATTGGTTGCAATATTTATATTTAGCTTTTTTTGTAATTGGAATAAGTCGTATTGGTCGAGTTTTAAAACGTGAAAAATTAATTCGAGAAACAAGAACTTTGCAAATTCAAAAACATGGAGATCGAGATTTTTTATATGTTTGGTTTTTGGCTCAGAAGAAAAATTATAATGGTCTTGATGGATTAATGGAAGCGAAAGAATATATTACTTCGAAAGGATCTGAACTAGATTTGCCAATTTACATGGAGACGACCGAGGAACGACTAGTACCAATTTATAAACGTTTTGGTTTTGAGTTTTACGATTATCGGGAAGATAATTCGATTGATTTAAAAGTGTGGTTTGGGAGATGTATTACCTAAAAGCATCTTAAAAAAAAATTGAAAGAAATTAAAATCCAACTAGAATGAAAGATCTAAAATTTAAACACGACGAAGGTGATGTTTTATTTTTTAAAACTTTACGTAGTCGAGTGAATCAATATTTTAAAGAAAATAAAATTGAGAAAACAGCAAATGGTTTTGCTATTGCAAAAGCGATATTTTTAGTGACTGTTTATCTTCTGGCATTTGTAGCTATTTTCTTTTCCGAGACTATTACTCAATTATACTTTTGTTATGCAGTTGGTGGTATGTTGACCATTTTTGTGGCGCTGAACATTGCTCACGATGCTGCTCATGGTACCTTCTCAAAACATAAAAATGTCAATGACTTTTTGCTATATACTTTTGATTTCTTAGGAGCAAGTGGTTATATGTGGAGGATGAAACATGTTCATTCTCATCATCCTCACGTCAATATTCCAAATATGGATGGTGATATTAAGCAAAGTAATTTGGTTCGGATTTTCCCCAATTCACCTTACTTATCTTTTCATCGCTATCAATATTTGTACATGCCGATTTTGTATCTTTTTTATACTTTGATTTGGTTAATGTTCAGAGATTTTAAAGATTACCTCCAGACCGACATTAGTGGAAAACCATCGATTAAACATCCGAAAATAGAATATGTAAAACTATTGTTAGGGAAAACTGTTTTTGTTGGACGTTTAATTATTTTGCCTACTTTATTATTGCCATTTTCTTTCTCGCAGATTCTTTTGGGCTTTTTTATTTTTCATTTTTGTGCAAGTTATACTGTTGCGATGGCTTTGATTTCAGCGCATGTGGGAGAACACTCTGTTTACCCTGAACCCAATCAAAATGGAGAAATGTCGCAATCGTGGGTGAGACATCAGATCGTGACGACTTGTGATTTCGCAACAAATAACAAAGTAATTACAAATTTATTTGGAGGATTTAATCATCATGTGGTGCATCATTTATTTCCGAATATTTGTCATATTCATTATCCTCCATTGACTAAAATTTTGAAGAAAACTTGTGATGAATTTGGCATGCCTTACTATTCTAATTTGACTCTTCTTGATGCAGTAAAGTCGCATTTGAAGTTCTTAAAAATTAGAAGTGTACAAGAGGAGAAGGTTCCTTATTTGGAGATTTGAGTTTTTTTTCATCACAGATTTTCACAAATTATTTCCGTGGTATTCATCTGCCAAAATCTGTGTTCTCTGTGGTGAAAAACTTATTAGTTAAGTAATTTTTTCAAGTCTTTCTCCCAAGCCTCGTAAGCCATTTGGTATTCTTCTATTTCTTCACTTGGAAAATATCTTTCCTCCACCTCATTTATTTTAATCGCTTCTTCCAAATTAGCATAAACTTTTGCTCCTACTCCACTTGCTTTGGCCGCTCCTTCTGCACCTGTCGTTTTCACAACTTCGATACAGCAGTCCAACAAGTTCGCAATCGTAGTAGAAAATATTTTAGATTGAAAAAGATTATCATTTCCAACCTTGATCAGTTTTGGATTCAATCCCAAATCTTTTAAAACTTGAAAACCATAAACAAAAGAAAATGCAATTCCCTCCAAACCTGCTCGAAAAAAATGAGCCTGCTGATGTCTATTAAATTGTAAATTATTGATCTGCGCACCTGGACTATCATTTCCTAAAATTCGTTCTGCCCCATTTCCAAAAGGAATAATTCGAAGCCCTTCGGAACCAACTGGAATCTCATTTGCCATTGCTTCCATTTCAGGGTACGACACATCAGGTTGCCCTATTATTTTTTTCAAAAAGGAATATTGAATTCCTGCTCCATTGATGCAAAGGAGCATTCCGATTCTTGGATTTTTAATCGAATGATTCACATGTGCGAATCCATTGATCCTAGATTGTAAATCATAAATTGGTTTATCTACTACACCATAAACGACTCCTGACGTTCCGCCCGTAGCAGCAACTTCATCAGGGTTTATCACACCTAGTGACAATGCATTATTTGGTTGGTCACCTGCTCGATATGTAATTGGAATGCCTTCGGGAAGACCTGTTTCTTCAGAAGCTTTTTTATTTAAAATTCCTTGAACACTAAAAGTATCTTTAATTTCTGGGATTAAATTCTCATCAATTCCATATTCTTCCAGAAGAAATTTTGCAAGATTATTTTCTTTAAAATCCCAAAAGACACCTTCAGACAAACCTGAAATGGTAGTAGTTATTACGCCTGTTAATTTCATTGCAATGTAATCACCGGGCAACATCATTTTATAAATTCGATCGTAAATCTCAGGTTCGTTTTCTTTGACCCATTTTAGTTTTGAAGCTGTAAAATTACCAGGAGAATTGAGCATGTGAGAAAGACATTTTTCTTCTGTCAAATTTGCAAATGCTTCATTCCCAATTTCTACCGCACGACTATCACACCAAATAATGGAAGGTCGTAAAACTTCTTGATTCTCATCTACCAAAACTAATCCGTGCATCTGATATGCAATGCCAATACCCTTTATTTGTTGCGGATCAATTTCTGTAGTTTGCAAAATTTCTTGAGTTGCTTTGCAAACATTTTCCCACCAAACTTCAGGCGACTGCTCAGCCCACCCAATTTCTTTGGCAACAATTTCCATTTCAAATTTCGGAAAATGAACTACTTTAATTGCGTTGCCTGTTTCAGCATTAACCAATGCAACTTTTATTGAAGAACTTCCAATATCGTATCCAAGTAAATACACGTGATAATTTTTTATGAAAAAAAATACAAAACACCTCTGGTCAAATATAGAAAAAGTGATGATGATTTTCATCAACACCACTTTTTTAAAACCAATTTCCTCTTTTTCAATAATGAATTGTACTCCTGACGGGGTTCGAACCCGCAATCTCTGCCGTGAAAGGGCAACGACTTAACCAGTTTGTCCACAGGAGCAGGTTGGGAATAACCAATATTCAACGCTTCGCTAAGCGTATTTCCAATCTCCAAGGAACTACAAAGCTGACTTTTACAAAACTTCAATAGTGAATATTCCTCAGCGAAACGTTCGATATTCGATATTCCCACAGCGAGAGTACAAGGATTCGAACCTTAGCGTAACGGTTTTGGAGACCATCCGACACAACCTACGCTTACTCCCTTTTTAATTCAAAGATGAATTTGTCATCTTGCTAGGACTCGAACCTAGACCGCAACATTCAAAGTGTTGCATGCTACCTTTACACCACAAGACTATTTTAGTCTTGTTGCTGAATTTCATTTTTCATTATATAAAATTTTATTATTAGACAATTCCTATGTCTTAAGTCAAGTTAAAATTGAACCCAACATTTCCTCTGATCATTTTTGTTTTCAATTTCAACTTGACCGCAGGATTTCTCTAAGAATGAGAAAAAAATTAGTTGCGCAGAAGGGACTCGAACCCTTAGCTCAGGCTTATGAGACCCGAATGTTTAACCAATTACACTACCGCGCATTATTTTGTGGCAACATGGGAATTGAACCCTACCCTCTGATTTTTCAGACCAACGCTCTCACCTTGTGAGCTATGTTGCCAGTTTCTATAACAATACATTTACAATCGTCTTGACGGACAGACTCGAACTGTCATCTAACTGCATATAAGGCAGCGGCTCTGACCAATTGAGCTACATCAAGATTAGAAAGTAGTCAGTAAATAGCCTTCCATTTTTACTGACGATTTCCTTGCGTTCTGCCAAGTGGAATCGAACCACTATCATCTGCGCCACAAACAGATATTCTAACCAATTAAACTATGGCAGATTTTTTAAGAAAAAACATAACAATACATTTACGAATTGTCAATTTTGTTTTTTAAGAAAAAAAAGAACTTGAGAATACAGTCTTTTGCGGACAAACTTTGCACAGATTATGACTAGTGTTGCTGCACCAGCGTTCCTGTGGTTTCCACTTCCCTCTGTCGCCAGATTGAAGTATAAGTCCAATGCCTTTTTTGTTTCTTTTGAAACTACGTTGCAATTGATCGGCACCTTAGACGTGGCCTGTATAGCGGCTCATTGTCCGCCCTTTACAGCTACGAGGGTTGGCTCCCCCACCATTAACAGCCGATACCTTCCGGTACGGGTCTGATCGAATGTGCACCATGTACATGAACCTTGCGGGAACTTGTACCCCATATATTTCAATGGGTTTAGGCATCTACTACATTGCAACGCCCGAGACTTTCGCTTATATTATTAAGACAGGAATTGAACCTGTGACTCCCAGCTTTGAAGGCTAGTGTTCTACCAACTGAACTACTTAAAAAGCAAAATGCTTTCGGACATTCGGAAGAAGTGTCTCGGGTATGGTTCCGTAGATTTTCGCCTACAGAATTCCAAAACTCCTTCCTGCAAACCTCTCGGTTCACGGTATTTTAGGATAACGATTCGTTGCCAAACGGATACCCTTGATACTGAATCACGCTATCATAAGAGTGGATAACAATTATGTAACAATAATTCTACAACTTTCCCTATTGATGTCTCCACCTCAACTTCGATGTCCTTCTCGAAGTATATTGATCCCCTTCCCTCAGCGGTCGCCCCTAGGAATTGAATGCAACACGATAGTTGCTTGCTTACTTAAACTCCTTCGAAAAGAAGTCCCCAATGCTGTTACTTCAACATCAGATTTATCCCAGTTACCCGGTTTATTTGAGGACAGTAAGCTGCCCCGACTTTAGAAAATGCAAGCACTAACTATTATCGATTTTCTTTAAATATTCAATGAACATTTTCGTTCCGAAGGATGGATTCGAACCATCAGCCTCCCGCGTATCAGGCGATTGCGCTAACCGTTGCGCCACATCGGATTATTTATTTCATAGTGCGGAAAGTATTTTAACACTTCTTTCACATGGAGCCGGTAACCGGTCTCGAACCGATAATCTCTTGATTACAAATCAAGTGCAATACCTATTATGCTATACCGACTTTTGTGGCCTGAGTAGGATTTGAACCTACATCTCGCATTTTAACAGAATGCCGCTCTACCGTTGAGCTATCAGGACGATTAAAAAATAGTAGCAATGGTGAGATTCGAACTCACAACCTTCTCCCTGTAAAAGAGCTGCGCTGAGCCATTGCGCCACATCGCTATTTTCCAAACAGTTTCTTAGAGTGCACGATTGGATTCGAACCAACACTTCCGAGATTTGCAATCTCGCCCCTTAGCCAGTTTGGGTACATGCACCTTTTGGGGATATCGAATATTGATTTATGAACAAGGATTTGAGAAATTTGACGATATTACTCATAGAGAATTTAGACAGTATCGTCACACTTCTTAAATCAAAGTTCCTTGTTCTTTATTCGATATTCCCTTCGTTACCCCGATGGGACTCGAACCCATAACCCGCGGTTTAAAAGACCGCTACTCTAGCCAGTTGAGCTACGAGGTAATAAATAATTCTGCGGAAGAGGTGGGAGTCGAACCCACACGAGTCGTTAGCTCCTAACTGTTTTCAAGACAGCGACCACCGCCGTTTGGCTTGCCCTTCCTTTTAATTCTTCTATCGGAGGAGAACAAGGGGATTGAACCCTCACCTCAACTAATCGAGGTCTCGCTTAGCAGGCGAGCGCAGCAAACCAATATCTGCCTATTCTCCTTTTTTATTCGTTGTTCGTTTGACGGAGAACGTTTTATGTTTCCCTATCACGCTTTACTTAGAATAAAATCTATTTTTAAAATCTGACTTTTCAGATTTCATCTATTGAGCGAACAATCGGATTCGAACCGATATACCCTGATTGGAAGTCAGGAATTCTGCCTTTGAACTATGCTCGCTTATTATTTTTTTCCAAAAAAAACTATCGTACCTCAGGAGGGATTCGAACCCCCAACATCGTGTTTCTAAAACACGCGCCTCTACCGATTGGGCTACTAAGGTATTTGTGGAAAAGGTAGGACTTGAACCTACAAGGTTATTCAAAACACCGGTTTTACAGACCAGCACGCTACCAATTACGTTCTCCTTTTCCTTATTATTTTTTGCATCTATGCAGGTATTCGAACCCTACTCTGAAGAGTCGAAATCTTCTGTCCTGCCAATTGAACGACACGGCTATTCTTCAAAATATTCTTTACCAAAAATGTAGTCACGTAGGGAGTCGAACCCCAATTTGAAGAGTAGAAATCTCCTGTCTTTCCAATTAGACGACACGACTATTTTCAAAAAGTATCCTCGATGAGATTCGAACTCATACTTGATAGGGCTTAAACCTATTGTCTCTTCCGGTTGGACTACGAGGATTTTTTATAGCTTAATATTTCAAAAAAAATGTCCAAGCAGAAGGATTTGAACCTTCATCTACTGCATCCCAAATGCAGCGCTTTCCGTTAAGCTACGCCTGGATATAAAAGTGGAAGGAATGGGAATCGAACCCAACTCACAATGGTTGCAAACCAACGTCGCCTTGCCTTGGTACATGTCCCCCCAATCATAATAGAGTTTCTTAGAAAATTCATTCTCTTTCGAATGACTAGCGATGAAGACGAGATTCGAACTCGCAACTTGAGGATAGACAATCCCCTGCTCTACCGTTGAACTACATCATCGTTTTAAATCAAAATTTTCAGATTTGACATACTTCTCCCGTTTACCGACATGACTTTTCATGTAGATATTAAGTGAGAAAAATTTGCAAAATGACATCTATTGATTTTTATAAAACCTACTTAATCGGTAGGTTAGCAATAAACTTACATCAGCATTTATTTAAAAATTTGAATTGATTTCCTTTTAGGTTTGCATGAGTTTTGAAATGTGTTTTCCACTTTTCATTTTACTCTTTGCAAAAAATATATTCCGCTATTCATTTTTGCGAATAGCTTTCTTTGTTCAATTTTATCATTTCAAATTGAAGCAGAACGAATAGACTTATTTTTATAAAAAAAATTAGAAGTTATTTCGTAGCTGCTTTTTCTAACAGCTACTTACTCCTTTGAGGAAGACTGTTAGGAAAGTTTCGGACTAAAACTCCCGAGCTGATCTATAGCAATATATCTGACATTGCCACACGATTCCAGTCTCGGTTCATTTGTCCGTTTGGAAGGTAAATTAGAAATGATATGTAATCTACTTTGTAACATCTTTTGAATATTAAATTTGCTTTGTTTATCAAATTCGAAATACTAAACCGCAAAGAGGTAGTGATTAGTTCCACAGATTTAATTTTTTTTTGAAAAAAATTAAAATCACCAATATTTCCTTGTGAAAATAGTAGATATTTTTCAGTTAATCTTAATAAAAAAGAGGAGACTAAATCAGAATGGAAAAATAAAAAAAACTCCCCCTAACTAATTAAAGTTAAGAGGAGTAAGAGATCTCGGGGGAGGTGTTGTGTTTTCAAAAAATTTTAAGGAGTAATGAGGCTAAATTCTATTAGTTCAAAATTAAGCCTAAATAGACAAATTCATCTTCACTCATCTTACATTTTCTAGCACATTTAATACATCTCTATAAAACAACAACTCCTATACCTTTGATAATCAATCATTTACGCATTTCACTTGGTGGTTTACCAAATTCTTCTGAGAAAGCTCTGGAGAAATAATTTGGATCACTAAAACCAACTTTATATGCTATTTCAGCAACATTCATTGTGGAGTTTTGAAGTAATTCAAGGCTATTTTGTAATCGAAATCTACGTATAAATTTACTTGGAGGAAGGCCTGTTAAGGCTTTTAATTTTCGATACATTTGAGTTGTACTTAAGTGCATTTCTTTACTCAATTCAGTTACAGAAAAATTAGGATTATCCAACTCTCTTTTTAGTACATTTATTACTTTTTGGAAAAAATCATCTTCAGAATTAGTTTTCTTTTTTGAAAACGAAGTTAAATCTCCTTTGTATTTGGCTTGAAGAATCGCTCTATTTTCGATTAATTTTTTTAATCTAATTTTCAATTCTCGCTTTTGGAAAGGCTTCATCATATAAGCATCTGCTCCTGTTTCTAATCCTTCCATTTTATCCTCTTGAGTTGCTTTAGCAGTCAATAAAATAATTGGAATATGGCTCGTTTTTTCATCCTTTTTTAAAATTCTACAAACTTCAAATCCGTTTACCTTTGGCATCATCAAATCACTAATAATAATATCAGGAATCAACTCAAATGCTTTTTCAATTCCCTCTTGACCATCGTGAGCAACTTCGATATTGTAATCATTTTTGACACAACTTTTGATATAGGTAATTACATCTTCATTATCTTCCACAATTAATAATTGAGGTATTCCATTGTTTTCAACATTTAAATCAATCAATCCTGAATTAAATTCTAGAGGTCGTTCTTTCTTATCCTCGTTTATATTTTCTTCTTGTAACAATACATTCGCATCGTCATTTATTATTTCTCCAGAACGATTAATCGGTAAATAAATAATAAATTCACTCCCCTCTCCAAGCTCACTTTTCAAAATAATTTCTCCATTTAAAAATTCAACTAATTCTTTGGTCAAGGCTAAGCCTATTCCAACCCCGTCTGCTTTTACAGAATTCGGTTGATCTACTTTGTAAAATCGTTCAAAAATAAATGGTTGATCTTTCGTAGCAATTCCTTGCCCATTATCTTTTACTTTTATACATAATCTGTCATTTTCTTTTTTCACATGAAAAACAACTTTTCCTTTTTGATGCGTATATTTTATCGAATTAGATAAAAGGTTATAAATGATATGTTGGATTTTTTGCTCATCAAAATCCATGATAATTTCTTTCTCTTCGGAGTAAAAAACAAGTTGAATATCCTTAGCATTTGCCATCGATTGAAAAGACTCTGTCAAATATTGCAAAAAATTAATAATCTCATCTTGAACTAGATTGATTTTTAAATTACCAGACTCGGCTTTACTCAAATCCAAAATTTGATTAATCAATCGTAATAAATTATTACTATTCCTTTGAATCAATTCTTTCTCTTCAGCATGCCCTTCTATATTTTCGGTCATCCCCATTATTACCGTCAGCGGGGTTCTAAACTCATGAGTAATATTCGTATATAATCGAGATTTCAGATTATTTAATTCTTTGAGTCGTTCTGCTTCTTGATGTTCAATATCTTGCAAGATCTTAGATTTCTCCAATTCAAATTCCCCTTTTCGTTTTTCTTCTTCTACTTCTTTTTGACGATAAGCCATCCCCAACGAGAAAATAATAATTTCGAAAATGGTACCTATTCTAAAGTAAGCAACGGTAAAATCAACAGATTGTACCCTCATCCAAATAGTGGCAAGTAAACCAAGTCCCATTAAGGAAAAACCAGCAATAATAAAATATCCTTTTTTGTCTTTAGTTCTATAAAGCGGAATAAGAAAAGAAAAGCACAACAATAAAAAAGCAAAAGCATACCCAACCGCAGGAATATCTGCAATATTATAACTAAAGGAAGAAAACCACATTAGGTAATAATCAATTGCAATTACTGGAATCGTCAGAAAAGAAAAAATCTTAAATATTTTATCCCAAGTAGGTAGCAGTTTTTCCAAATTTAAAAAGGAGCGCACAAAGGTTAGATACCCCATGAATGCAATGTATGCTACAGGTTTAAAAAAATAAATCAATTGAGGTTTTTCGTATAAAAGCCAGTTTTGGATTTGATCTGCCAAATCTCCAGAGTTATACAATGAAAAGAAAGTGATTCCCAAAATGTAAATGGAATAATAGAGGTAAGCTTTGTCTTTAGCATAAATAAAAAGAAAGAAATTATACACCAACATCATCACTACAAATCCGAAATACACCCCGTTTTGTTGTTTTTGTTTTTCTAGTGACGAAAAAAAAGAAGTAGAATGTTCTAAGGTTAAATCAAATTTTGAGGCAATGAGCCTTCTTTTATTTTCTGTTCGAAAATAAATAGAAACGGTCTCTCCTGCTGGTATTTGAATTTTTACAATATTCTGTTTAGAAATCGGAGCGAAAGATTTTTGATGTGTAGGTACAAAAAAACCAGTTCGATAATTGCTGACTTGACCTTCGGTATTTTCGACAAAGACTTTTATATCGGTGAATATTAATGAAAAATGTAACACCCATTCTACATAATCATTTCCATCTGAGAGGTGATTAGTCAGTTCCATTTTTCCCCAATAAATTTCTTCTGCTAAAAAATCAGTCGTCCAATCTTGATGAGGAGAAAATCGAGAGGATGAGTTTTTAATCTCTTCAAAAGTCATCTCGCCAGACTCATCATGAAAAATATCAAGGTGATCAGTCAAAATATATTTAGGCGCTATTTCTTTTATAAAATATTGTTTTGCATCAAGAGATTGAGCAAAAAATAGTATAGTGACTATTATTAAATAGTTAATCTTTCCTCTCAAAAAAAATCAATTTAAAGTGTGTAAATGTTAACTCAGGTTAAAACGTTGAAGCAATTATTAGTTATAGTTTAAGAGATAAACTATTGAAAATTGTGTGTTTGATTTAAATGATTAGGTGCATGAAATTAATATTTTATCTTTAATAAAAGTACATAATTTTAAAATCTTGTTATATAATTTATAATTCAATATGTAGCTGATTTATTTTCGCTGCATAGTGATTAATAATGAAAAATCCCGCTTTGCAATAATTGCAAAGCGGGATTTTCTCTATAAAATATAAATTTTTCACTTACGCTTCAGCTACTGTTTTACTTTTTCTCCAAAGAAAAAATCCTAGAACTACACCTAACGTTATCAACATTACTGCAATTAATTCTGCTTGTGTCCAATTGAATGGCAACCAATCATAGCGATCATTCACTCTCCATGCCTCAATCCAATATCTTTCTATCCCATTAAAAATTAAGTAGATACAAAACAATACCCCTGGAACAGTTATTTTTTTTCTGATTGCCCATAAGATTCCAAAAATGGCAAATGAAGCTGCAATTTCCCAAATTGGTGTGGCATAAACTGCCTCAGCTAATTGAGTATTATATTGCCAAGGATAATCTGCAATTTTAACTCCATCCATATTTACGTTGTGAGGATAAGTCGATGACCAAACCCAATCAGGTGCCCAGGATAACCAAGAAGGTGCTTCACTAAAATCGTAGTCAGCCGTTTTTACAGGTACTCCCCAATCACCATCACCTGATAATTGGCAACCCATTCGACCAACTCCATAGGATAGAATTAATCCAGGTGCAACAGCATCTGCGAAATGAGGAACTGAAATTTTCTTCCATGAAATATATGAAATCACACCAATCGCCCCTCCGATCAGACCTCCATAAATGGCTAGTCCACTTCCTGAAAAAAGTTGTCCAATTGGGTCAGCAAAAAATTGTTGTGGAGTCTCGATGAGTGCAAAAATCTTTGCGCCGAGCAATCCTGTTATCGCTGCCACTACTGTGATATCACCAGTACGATCGCTTGGGAAAATTTTAACCGTTTTATCAACTGGTTTTTCTAATTTTTCACTATTCTGTTCCCAATATTTATATCCTGCAAAGATTAATGCTAAAACAATTCCTCCCACAATACTTCCTTTGCTGGAAAAAACGGTACCTGGCATATCAGCTTTAACCACATCAAAATTTTGATAGATATATAAAATTTTAAATCCAGCCACGAATCCAATTAATCCATTGATGGCCACATCCATAGGTTTGACAGGTTCTCCTACTTTTACAGTTTGAGGTGTAAATGTGAAAATACCTTGCTTTTCTTTTCGTCTCAATTCGGCATATAAATTCCAGGCTGCTGACAAAAATGCCAATGCCATAAACAATCCGAAAGTTTGAAAAATCGAAGTCCAATTATCTGGATCTGTTCCGATTAAATCATGGAGTAAGTAAGAAAGATTTGGGTACATATCTGTTTGAAATTATTTTTTTAAATCATTAAATCTTATTCACTTGATTATCAACGCATTAACTTCTCTTTCAGTTGGTCAAATGATTTGGCAAAAATAGATAGCTTGAAATGAAATCAAAGGATTTAAAGAATTTATTTTTCCCAAAAAAAATGACAATCAAACAGTAATTACTTGATTGTCATTCTTTTAAAAAATTAAAAACTAATCACTTGGCTTTTAATAATCAAAAATTGCCTCAGGAATATCTGCCAACATTGCTTCCACATTGCCATCTTCATTAATATTCTGTAATTGAACGGTGGCAATTTTATTAATCATCTCTGCTTGAAAAGACATTTCCACTTTTACATAATTATCTGTAAAACCAGTCATTTTTGATTCATCTCGATGTGCTTCAAAAAGTACATCTCGGTAGCGACCTAAATATTGTTTGTAAAATTTCTCTTTTTTCTTGGCTGACAAATTTCGAAGCATCTCATTTCGCTTTCTTCTTTTTTCCATTGGCACCACATCTTCCATTTCAGCCGCAGGAGTGTTCGCTCTTTCGGAATAAGTAAAAACGTGTAAATATGAAATATCTAAACTTTCCAAAAAATTAATCGTCTCTAAAAAATCTTCATCTGTCTCGCCTGGGAATCCAACAATCACATCTACTCCAATGCAACAATGTGGCATCATAGATTTTATTTTTTTGACCCGTTGAACATACAATTCGCTTTTGTAACGACGACTCATCATTCTGAGCTGTTTGTCATTTCCACTTTGTAAAGGCATATGAAAATGAGGAACAAATCGTTCTGAATTTGCTACAAACTCGATGACTTCATCAGTGCATAAATTAGGTTCTATAGAGGAGATTCTAAATCTTTCGATCTCTTCCACTTTATCCAACTCTTTGATCAAGTCGATAAACATCGCTTCTTTTTTCGGACGCACTCCTTCGATCACTTCTGTTCCATTTCCAAAATCTCCTAAATTTACGCCAGTCAAAACAATTTCTTTCGTCCCTGATTCGCCGATTTTTTTAGCATTTGAAATTACATTTTCGACAGTATCACTTCGACTTTTTCCACGAGCTAATGGAATGGTACAAAAAGTACATTTATAATTACATCCATCTTGTACTTTTAAAAATGAACGCGTTCGATCACCAAATGAAAATGCATTGACAAACTGATTCGCTTCTTTTACATCGCTTGCTCGAACCATTCCCTTGTCTGGCGCTTTGCTCAAGTCATCAATAAAATCTAATATTCGAAATTTCTCTGCAGCTCCTAAGACTAAATCTACTCCTGGAATTTCTGAAATTTCTTTTGGCTTCAATTGCGCGTAACAACCAATCACCACCACAAATGCTTCAGGTGAAAATCGCAATGCTCGACGAACTATTTGTCGACATTTTTTATCTGCAAATTCTGTAACGGAGCAAGTATTGATGACATAAATATTTGCGCCCTCCTCAAATTTCACTTCTGCATATCCTCGATCTTCAAAAGTTCGACCGATAGCCGAAGTTTCAGAATAATTGAGTTTACAACCTAAAGTATAAAATGCTACTGTTCTTGGCGTTGCCATTTTCTATTCTTTATTAATTTTTTAAAAAGTTGCGCAAAGTTACTGCTTTTTGAAAACATTCAAATCATTAAGATAGTTTTTACAAAAAGATATATTTTGATTATTTTTGGTAAAATATAAAGATGAAACAATCCTCTCTTCCTTTAACTATACTTCCTAATTCTATGTTTTTATTTTTCAACATATCAGATCTATTTTATCGCTTTATTTATTTTTTCCTATTTATTTTTTGTGGAGGTATTTCGATGAACGGCCAGTTTGAAATCCCAGATACGGTTTGTGTGGGAGAGATTTTAGAGATGGAGTATTTTGGAGAAGGAGAACATTTTTGCATTATTCCAGATGCCAACTATTTTTCTTTTGATTTCTCTATAGAATCCATAGATGCTTTTCCCGACGACTTACCTCCCTTATATTCTCACATTGTTAAAGAAGGTGAAAATCATTTTATTTTTTCTACCACTTTCCACATCAACGAACTAGTACGTTTAGATTTTGGAAATAGTCTTTCCAATAATCCTACTGCGTCCATTATTTATTTAGATTCCATTTCGGGTGGTTTGGAAGGGATTCAAATTTTGAACGACAATGATCATTGGTATGGTTTCATTGTGGGAGGTTATAGTGGCGTTTGGGGAGAAGAATATTTACTGCGTTTAGATTTTGGAAATAGTTTGACAAATACCCCTACCGTGGAAAACTTAGGAAACATTAGCAATATGCAATTTCCTCACGATTTATTTATCACCAAAGAAAATGAAACATGGGTAGGATTACTCGTCAGTAAATTTGGCAACTCTTTGCATAGACTCAACTTTGGCGAGAGTCTTTCCAATCTTCCTACTGGAGAAAATTTAGGAAACGTTGGAAACCTGAATAATCCTACTGGTTTTTTTCCAATTGAAATAGAAAATGAATGGTACCTTTTTGTAGCCAATGAAAGCAATTCCTTGAGTAGAATAGAATTTGGAAACTCGTTGCTCAATACTCCCATTGGAACAAATCTTGGCAATTTAGGTTTTTTGCAAAGTCCTAGGGACATTTCCATTTTAAAAATTTGCGATGACTTTTTTGGGCTACTAGTTACAAGAGATATTGAAAATGAGATCATCGTTTTAGAATTTGGCAATTCTATTGAGAATGTTCCTACTACTATTTCTTTAGGTGGTTTTTCCGAATTCGAATTTCCTCATGCTCTTACCAATAGTCAATTTCTAACCGAAGGTATTGCCATCTTTATTGGCAGCGTAGATAATAAAAATTTATCACGCCTCACTCTTTCAAATCCTTTTGGGTGGAATGTAAATTGTCAAAACACCCTCTCCAATTTTAATTTGTCTTACTCTGAGGCAGGCACTTATGACTTCCAACTTATCGTGAATGATGGGCTTCCTACTCAAACTAGTTTTTGTAAACGTATTGTTGTAAATCCTACACCTGACTTAGATCTAGGAAGTGACACTACGCTTTGTATAGGCGAAACATTGACTTTGTCAACTGGAAATATTCAAACTACGTGGCAAAATAATCAAGCAATAGGCAACTCTTTTGATGTCTCAGAAACCAATCTTTACACCGCTAAAATTGAAGGAGAATTATGTAGCAGTTATGATTCTGTTTTTGTAGAATTTAAAAATTGCGAAAATTGTTTACTTTTCCCAAATGCTTTTACGCCCGATCAAGATGGTATAAATGATTTTTTTACACCTGTTTTGGATTGCGAAATTGAGTTCATAACATTTCATTTACAAATTTATAATCGCTGGGGACAAAAGGTTTTTGAAACCAATAATCCGCTAGAAGGTTGGGATGGGAGTTTTAATGGGAAACTTTTAACTTCCGATGTTTATGTTTGGAAAAGTTCTTCTTCTTATACAAAGAGTGAAAATATATTTGAAAAAACAGCACATGGTGACCTAACTCTAATTCGCTAGAAATTGAGTTTTCCTTGAAAAATTAAATTCCTATATTTTCAAGAATTTAGTACGTTCACCTTCCTGATATTTTAAAAATTAAATTTACTGAAATCTATTTTTTTTTCTCTACTGTACACCTTTTATATTACGCACTTTCAGCGCTAAAACAACCGCTTGAATGACTTTGGGCGATGCCCAAAGCTAGAATATTTCGCTCTTTCAGAGCTAGGTTTAAGCAACAAAAACCTGAAAGGCTTAAAGATATTTAGTCTTGGGCATCACCCAAGATCAAGATATTGAGGTGTTCTTAGCGCTGAAAGTGCGTAATAAAAAAAACGTACAGTAAAGATTTTTTTTTGGAAGATTGAGTCAAAAGTAATTTTCCGATGTACTCTCTTGCTATACATAATTCTTTATTACTTTTTCTTTTTTAACAAAAAACTTTCGTGTAATCTCCTCTTCAAAATCGTCTTCTAATAAAGTAGTTTCTAAGTTTCCATTAATTCATCTTACAGAAATGATCAAAATGATATTATTTGACATTTATTTTTTTCGACCATTTACAACCTTTGTTTTTCGGCAATGTCTTTGAAACTAGTATAACTAACACATACTAATTCTTCATTTTTTTCAAATTAAGCACCTCAATATAGCTACGTCCTTGTAACCTATGATTTTTTAAGAAGTAATCAGTTTAATTGTTTTTATATACTAATTATCAATACTAAAATCCACCTAATGAAAAATCTACTACTTACTGCATTTGCAGTTACCTTTCTATTTTTATCTTTTTCACAAGCTCAAGTCGATTCTTTAGCAACACCAGCTAAAAAAGAATTAGCTGCATTTAAGACGCAAGCTGAAATTAAGATCAATGGAGAGATGGACGAAGTAGATTGGATTAATGCAGAAGTTGGTACAGGTTTCACCCAACTTAACCCTTCTCCAGGAGAAAAAGCAACTAATAAAACAGAAGTAAAAGTCATGTACGATAATCAGGCTATTTATATTTCTGCAAAAATGTATACCGATCCTGCGAATATTTCTAAGCAATTAACCGAACGAGATGCGCTCAATAATTGTGATTGGTTTGGAATCCTTTTGTCTCCTTACCAAGATGGAATCAATGCTTTAGAATTTATTATTTCAAGTGCAGGTGTCCAGTTCGATGCTCAACTTTCCACTTTTGGAGAAGATGAAGCTTGGGATGCTGTTTGGCGGGGAGAAACTAAAATTACTGCTGATGGTTGGACCGCAGAAGTTGCCATTCCTTATTCTGCCATTCGTTTTCCAGACAAGTCAGAACAAGAATGGGATGTCAACTTTTTCCGTTTTACAAATAGTACGCAAGAAAAAGTTTTTTGGAGTGAAATCAAACCTACCGTAAATGGCTTTGTCAATCAGTCTGGAAAATTAACTGGCATCTCTGGAATTGAACCTCCTATCCGATTACAAGCAACTCCGTTTTTAGCTACTTATACTCAACACTATACTGACAAAGCTGAGGTTGATCCACAATCTGGCTGGGGAAGATCATTCAATGCAGGTATGGATATTAAGTATGGGTTGAGTGATGCTTTTACTTTAGATATGACTTTGATCCCCGATTTCGGAGAAGCGGTTTCTGATAATCAAGTTTTAAATTTAACTCAATTCGAAGTACGATTTAATGAAAATAGACAATTCTTTACAGAGGGAACTGAACTATTTAATAAAGGTGGTTTATTTTATTCTCGTCGAATTGGTGGTTCCCCAATGCACTCCGCCTCTAATTTTTTGCGGGATGGAGAAGAGGTCGTAGATGAACCTGGAGAAACACAATTATACAATGCTACCAAAATTTCAGGAAGAACTTCCAAAGGAACGGGCATTGGTTTTTTCAATGCTATCTCTGGAACTACTAATGCTACTTTGCGATCAGAAGATGGTAGTGAACGACAAGTTGAAACTAATCCATTGACTAATTATAATGTCATTGCTATTGATCAAAATTTAAAAAACAATTCCTTTGTTACGTTAATCAATACCAATGTCGAGAGAAATGGATCTGCTTATGATGCCAATGCAACTGGTTTGATTTTTAATTTGAGAAATAAAAAAGAATCTTATCGAGTACGAGGAAATGTAAAAGTAAGTCAACAATTTTTCTCAGATAACAATGCTTATACGGATCATGTCAGTAATTTATTTATTACGGATGAAGACCTAACGGAATTAACGGACGATCCTGATAAGAAAGTTTTAATAGGTCATGCGTACAATATTGGTGTTTCTAAAATTAGTGGAAACTTTAATTTCGGAACTGGTTATGGAGTGGAAAGTCATACTTACGATATCAACGATCTTGGTTTTCTCTACAATAATAATGAACAGAATATGGATCTTTGGTTTGAGTATGGTCACTACAAACCTTTTGGAAAATTCAATCGAATGGGTGGCGGAATGTGGGCTGGAATGGAACGACTATATAGTCCAAATGAATTTGCCGAAATGGGAGTCAATCCATACTGGTGGATGCAAACAAAAGGTTTTTGGAATATCAACTTCTTTGGTTACACCGAACCATTTAGAAATGGCCGAGATTACTTCGAGCCACGAACGCCTGGCCGATATGTCAAAACTCCAAAAATGTGGAACACAGGAGTAAATATAGTTTCTGATCAACGAAATAAACTCGTTTGGCACCTTAATACCAATGGTGGAAAAACGATTGATTTATATGAATCGAATTGGTGGAGTTTAAGTACAATGGGAGAATGGCGAGCAACTGACCGTTTCAATATTAGTTTGGATACCCGAAATATTTTTGATTATAATGATGTTGGTTTTGTTGACAATTTTGAGGGAACAAATGGCGAAGAAATCATTCTTGGAAAACGAGATCAACGAACGGTTATCAATACTTTGAGAGCAGGTTATAGTTTTACCAAAAACATGACTTTAAGTTTTAGATTGAGACACTATTGGTCTTCCGTAAAATATAACTCATTCCATAATATCTCAGAAGACGGTGATCTTATCCCGACTGATTATAATAATTTTAATGATTTAAGTTTTAACTTTTTTAATATTGATATGATTTATCGATGGAGATTTGCACCAGGGAGTGATATATTTTTTATTTGGAAAAATGCAATTAGTGATGTGAGTGATCACACAGATTTGATTCAATATGATTATCGAAAAGGAACAAGTCGCTTAGGTGAATTTCCTCAAAGTAATAGCTTCTCGTTGAAGGTAGTTTACTTCTTAGATTATTTGTCTTTGACAAAATAAACTAACTGTTAACGGTGATTGATAAACGAACGCCCATTAATGAATTCAACATTAGTGGGCGTTCACAGTTAACCATTAATAGTTAATCGTTATTTAAGCAGTCGAAGTAGATATTCTCCATATCCACTTTTGATATATTTTTGACCAAGTTTCTCCAATTGTGCATCATCGATGAATCCCATATTCCATGCGATTTCTTCGATACATCCAATCTTCAATCCTTGACGATCTTCGATTACTTCAATGAATTGTCCTGCTTGAACTAGTGACTTATGCGTGCCGGTATCTAACCATGCTACACCTCTACTCAATACTCCTACTTGCAATTTTCCTTGTTCCAAATAATACTTATTGACATCAGTAATTTCATATTCACCTCTTGGACTTGGCTTTAAATTTTTCGCCACTTCCACAACTGAATTGTCATAGAAATACAAACCAGGAACTGCATAATTTGATTTTGGCTTTTCAGGTTTTTCCTCAATCGAAAGTGCTTTGAAGTTTTCATCAAATTCAACTACACCATATCTTTCAGGATCTGCTACTTGATAAGCGAAAACAACTCCACCTGTTGGGTTCGCACTCGCTTGCAATAATTCTCGCAATCCATTTCCATAAAATATATTATCTCCCAAAACTAAAGCTACACTATCATCTCCAATAAAATCTTCGCCCAAGACAAATGCTTGCGCCAACCCATTAGGATCATACTGTGGAATATAAGTAAATTTACATCCGATTTCACTACCGTCTTTTAATAATTTTTCGAAATTAGGTAAATCATGTGGAGTAGAAATAATGGCTATATCTCGAATACCTGCTTGTAATAAAATTGACAAAGGATAATAAATCATCGGTTTGTCATAGACTGGCATTAACTGTTTACTAACTGCGAGGGTAAGTGGATAAAGTCGAGTACCTAATCCACCTGCAAGGATAATTCCTTTCATAATAATAATTTTTCTGTTTCACGGATTAAAAAATGATAGACAATAAATTGTTATTTATATAAAGGCGTAGTTAGTGCTTATTGAGTAAAAAAATCACTCTACTAAGCTCCATAATAATAAAGTCTATACTATTTAACTCAATAATCGTTACGAAGTTTCACGCAAAAATAGTCTCATTTTTAAGGAAATAAGAAAAATTGGAAAGGAATTTTGGAGGGGGTTTTTCTTCAAAAAAAATTAAGGATTCATGATTTAGAATTATTGGTGTCTCTGGTGATGTGAATTTCGATTTTAAAAGACACAACAGAGATTAATCATGAATCCTTAATTAATAAAATTAACTAGTAGCTAATTCCATTTGTTGGAAAACCATTTTGATTCGAAGAACTAATTCGGAAGGCTTAAATGGTTTAGCAATAAAATCAGTTGCACCTAATCTAAAGGCTTCTAAAACTGTATCATCATTTCCTAAAGCTGAAATCATAATGATTGGCAAGTCGCTTTTCATCTTTTTTCGAACAAAAGTAATGAGTTCCAAACCTGAAACTTGAGGCATCACAATGTCTGCTACAATCAAATCAGGAGATTCTGTTTTTATTTTTTCCAAAGCTTCTTTTCCATCTTTGGCTAAAATGATTTCAAATCCTTGTTTTTTTAATCGAAACGATAAAGAAGTCAATAAGATTTCCTCATCTTCACAAACTAAAATTTTCATGGGCAATCGGTCTTTTAAATATTAAAAAAAAATGAATATTATTTTTATAAAATGTAAATATATGGAGAAAAAATGATATTTGTTTAAATTTTATTTATCTACTAATTTCAAACACTTTCTACAAAATGCTTTTAGATTTTTTAAAAAATAATTTAAAATTACCAGAGGAAATTTGCGAAGCATTGCTTTCTTCTTGGCAATACTCGAGAGAATTAAACCGAGGTGACTTTTTGATTCAAACTAATCAAGTCGAACAGTATTTATATTTTATTGAAGAAGGAACTTTGGGTATTTTTTATCCTAATGAAGACCAAAACCAATGTGTGGGTTTTGGTTATGCACCTTCGTTGATTTGCTCTTTTCCTTCTTTTGTAAAAAAACGTCCTTCCGAATATTTTATCCAAACCTTGAGCAAAACAAAAGTGATTGGTATCTCTAGAAATGATTTTTATAGACAAATGGAAAATGCTCCAAACCTTGAACGCTTGTGGAGGAAGATGTTGGAAGAAGCACTTTTGGGAAGAATCGAAAGAGAAATTGACTTGCTGACTATCGCTCCACAAACTAGAATTCAACGATTGCTTAATCGAAGTCCACATATTTTTCAAATCGTTCCGCTTAAATATATCGCTTCTTATCTGAGAATGACTCCTGAAACGTTGAGTCGAAATATCAAAAATACTAAATCTTGATTTCGATCAAGGTTTAGTATTTATTCTTGTTTTAAATTTGTGTCAACATCAGGCGATTACTTCTAACTATCTCCTAATTTTATTACATCTCAAAAAAGAAATAAAATGACGACTCAAGATTTGATTTTACAATTACAAAATGACATTCAACAAATTATTGAAACAACAGAACAAGAAGTCCTAAATTTGGATATTAAAATGGTGCAATGGAAAGAAAATGCAGATTCGTGGAGCGTCTTGGAATGTTACGAACATCTCAATATTTACAATCGATATTACAATCTTGAATTAGAAAAAGCATTGACTCATTCTTCTTCTCCTCAAACTTTTAAATCAGGTTGGCTCGGAAATTATTTTGTAAAAATGATTGCACCAACAAATGAAAAACCAATCAAAACAATGAAGCATGTTGATCCAAAGGGGTCGACTTTGACTTTCCAAGTGGTTGAAGAATTTTTAGGTCATCAAAGAAAATTATTACAACTTTTAAATCTTGCCAAAAGTAAAAATTTGAATCCTCGAAAAATTCGTGTGGAGTTTTTAAAACTTTTAAAAATAAAAGTTGGGGATGGATTCCGATTTGTGGTGGCGCATGAGCAACGGCATTTGCAACAAGTTTTGAGGACGAAGAAAGCAGCGATTCCTTCTTTGCAATCTACTTAAATAATTATTCCCCTCAACAAAAACGCCTACTTCAAAAAAAATGAAGTAGGCGTTTCTATTTTTTCCAAAAAAAATCAAATCAACAACTCAAACAAAGTTGGATTATCCGTCAATGACTGAAATTTAATTTCATGTTTTTCCATTCTCTCAATCAAGCCATCATAATCTTTTGGATCTTTTAATTCAATTCCAACCATTGCTGGTCCAGAATCTCGATTTGTTTTCTTAGTATATTCAAAATGAGTGATGTCATCATTTTCTCCCAAAACATTATTTAAAAATTCTCGAAGCGCACCAGCTCGCTGTGGAAAGCGAATCAAAAAATAATGTTTCAATCCTTCATATAAAAGTGATCGTTCTTTGATTTCTTCTGTTCGAGTAATATCATTATTTCCGCCACTCACCACACAGACTACATTCTTACCTTTTATTTTTTCTTTATAAAAATCCAATGCTGCAATCGTCAACGCACCTGCAGGTTCTGCCACAATTGCCTCTTCATTATACAGTTGCAAAATAGTCGAACAAACTTTCCCCTCTGGCACCAAAATCATATCGTCAATAATATTTCTGCAATATTGAAATGTAGTCTCTCCTACTCTTTGCACCGCAGCACCATCGACAAATGGATCAATTTTTTCGAGCGTAACCAACTCATCTTTTTGCAAAGCTTCATACATCGCAGCTGCCCCTTTTGGTTCGACTCCAATGATTTTTGTTTTTGGAGAAATTTGTTTTAAGCAACTTCCCAAACCTGATGCTAATCCTCCTCCTCCAATCGCCACAAATACATAATCAATATTTTCCTCACAGTCCTCTAATATTTCTAAACCAACGGTTGCTTGTCCTTCAATTACTTTTTCATCATTGAATGGATGGACAAAAACTTTTTTATTTTCTTTCGAATCTGCCAATGCCATTTTGTACGACACATCAAAAGTATCACCACCTAAAATTATTTCTACTCGTTCTTTTCCAAACCGTCGAACTTTATCAATTTTTTGTTTCGGCGTAGTTTCAGGCATATAAATTTTTCCATCGACTCCTAATTTTTGACAAGCCAAGGCAACACCTTGTGCATGGTTTCCTGCACTTGCACAGACCACTCCATTCTCCAAATCCTTCATTGGAAGAGAAGCCATTTTATTGTAAGCACCACGAATTTTGTAGGAACGCACGACTTGCAAATCTTCTCTTTTTAGAAAAATATTGCAATCGTAATTCTCGGAAAGATTAAAATTTCGCATCAGCGGGGTGTGATCGACTACACCTTTTAGTCGCACTTTCGCTTTGTAAATTTTTTCTATGGAAATGAATTTATTCTTGTGGGTAGGAACTTTCATGGAGGTTATTTTTTTTGAATATCCAATATTCAACAAGGAATATCCAATGATGAAGTTTGACGAGATTTCACATAGATCGTAAATTTATATCGTCAAAATTGAAAATTGAAAATTCCTTGTTAGATATTCCTTAAGCGTTTACTTTCGCATTTTCAGGACGAAGTGCTCGAACTGCTTTTCCAGTTTGCCACATTTCTGACTCTCGTAATTCTTTCAATTCTTCTTCCAATTTCACTCGGTAGTCAGCTTGACTATTGGAATCAATTGAAGCTTGAGCTTCTCGTCCAGTTGCCACTTCATCATATAATTCTTCAAAAACAGGCTTCACCGCATCACGGAATTTTTTCCACCAATCCAATGCTCCACGTTGTGCTGTTGTCGAACAATTTGCATACATCCAATCCATTCCATTTTCAGCAACTAATGGATAAAGTGATTGAGTTGCCTCTTCTACCGTTTCATTAAATGCTTCCGAAGGAGAGTGTCCTTTGCTTCTTAATAAATCATATTGTGCTGCAAACAATCCTTGAATTGCTCCCATCAAACTTCCTCTTTCTCCAGTCAAATCTGAGTAAACTTCTTTTTGGAAATTTGTCTCAAATAAATATCCT
>JBGCCY010000264.1:0-33287 GCA_045104975.1 Saprospiraceae bacterium | reverse complement strand
GTCTTGGTAGAAATTTTCAAGGAACACTAGAAAAGGCAAATCAAAACTTAGATTCTATTCAAATAAAACTGACCAAAAGAGTGGAGCTTTTAACCAACAAGTATGGAAATCGAAAAATCAATCCTGAGGTATTTAAGGTTAAATCAAATTATCCTGATCTATCTTCAAAAAAGCAAGAAATCAATCGTCTAATAGAAAAAGAGGTAGATATATTTTATGAAAAAAAAGATTCTGTAGAATGGGTTCTTAATGAAGAAGCTTTACAACTTCCTGCCTATATTTCAATCAAAGAATCACTTGCTAGTATATCTAAATTATCAAAGGAGATTACGGATCAGGCAGCAAATGAAAACAGAGAACTAACTGTAGAAGAACAAAATCAATTCAATTCTTTAGAAAAAAAATCAGAAGCTACAGAAGCAGAAAGAGAAAAATTTTTGGAGAAAGTTTTTAACAAAATAGATTCAATTTCGCTTGATTTGGAAAAAGAAAAGGATAAAAAATTAGCTGCTCTAGAACTTCAACTCAATAAACTCAATAAATTCAAAAACCCTTATGATGATCTCATGGAAATTTCTAATACCACAGCAACTGATTCTTTTCCAAAATTAAAAAATGTTTATAAATTATCTGACAATGATTTTCTTAAAAAATTTAATGAAGAAAGAATCAAACAAACTCAAATTGATTCCACTCAGCTAGAATCTTTTATCAATTTAGAGAATGACATTAATGCTGAAATGGAAAACCTAAAAACGTTAGCTAAAAAGAAAAGACAACTCAATAACTATCTCGTCGCCCTAGAAAATGAATATTGCAAAAATCTTGTTGATGCAAAAGACAATGCGACCAACTTATCTAAAGGCTTAGAATTGTCCACACACATTTTATTGGCATTTAGAGATTACGAAAACATCGCTACACCAATTACTTATCAAGATACCGCTCGTATTATTTTGACAAAAAATAAAGTCGATTCCACCAAAGGATTTATTCTAGGAACTTCGACGATGGACTCCCTAAATATTCAAGAAAAAATAATCAAAGAAACGGTGATTGATACAACTATAGCCAATTGGATTACTTTTGAAAAATTTGATGCATTAAGAAGAAATCCAATCGAGTGGAATTTATTTTTGGGTCTTTTGTATCAAAGATTAAGTTCTATTGAAGATGCACCTCAACTCTCAGCAGAAGGAACTGCTTTGCTTGCTACGAAATTTTTTAGCATCGCTAACGACATGGAAGAAACCCGAACTCGATTGAGAATAAAAAAAGCTAAAAACCCTTCAGCAGTAAACTTTAAAGATTACTATCCATTTATTCGTTCTACGGTCGATTTGTTTAACACCATAATTACGACTAGAAGTATCGGTGATTCTACACTTCAAGATACTTATGTTTCTCTAAAAAATATTCCACAGATTTCTAATCAAGCCTTATCACTCTACGAAAACATTTATGTCAAAGAGTACGGCAATGCTATATTAAACTCGATGGAATTATTAAAAATAATTACTGCAAATAAATTGTCTGGAAAAGAAGAAAGACGATCTACTCGTGCCATCAATGCAGTTTTAATCTACGGAACATTTATGGCAAATATGGTTAATGCTCAAACTTCGGAGCAGGTAAAAAATATTTTAAAATCTGCCACACTTCCCCCAGGAAGTTCTCGTATCAAAAGAGAAACGAGTAGTAGTTTCACCATTAATTCCTACTTGGGTGCAGCAATTGGAAGAGATCGACTATTGGATGTTCCTGCTAATCTTGACATCAAGCAAGATGCCTTTGGAGCTTCGCTTTCCGTTCCGATTGGTTTTACCTACAGCTTCAGTCCCAACTTTATTAAGAACAATAGTTCCTTTAGTCTTCATGTGCCGTTGATTGATTTGGGAGCAATTACCGCTTATCGACAGAACCCTAAGAACACGAGTTATAGTATTGATAATTTGCCAGATTTCTCATGGAATAATTTATTTTCACCAGGTGCTTTCGTCGTATATAATTTTGCCAATTCGCCATTTTCACTTGGAGTCGGAGGACAATATGGTCCGCAACTTCGAGAGATTAAACTCGATACTGGAGATGCGATTAATGTTAATTCGTGGAGATTTCCAATGGCATTTTTTACCATAGATGTTCCCTTCTTTAATCTATACACAGGTTCTCGAAAGGTAATTGTAAATTAATTTTTCAAACTGAACTACTACTAAACAAAACCAAATAGCCTCATGTATCATTTAAAAAAATTAACCATAGATACTCATCCTACTCCGCTGGAAATTAATAATGAAATTATTAATAATCCATTGAGACCTCACACTATAATCTGTAATGAATATAGTTTGACACCTGCCAAAATCAAAAAATTACTTGGCAACAATTGTAATGTTTGCATTCATCAAACTGATAATTTTTCAAAACCTAAATTACAAGAACTTATCACTACAGGGAAAGCTCGTGTCATTTTACACCCTAAAGATTTTTCAGAAGATGATATGTTTAGTTATTTAGAAAAGGAGGCTTCAGCCATTTTTTCAAAAGAAGATGGATTTGACTTATTTCAGATTAAAATGATGGCAAAAAAAGGAAAGAAAAGAGTAACTGTTTTGGCTAAAGACTTGCCTGAATTAGACGTGATAGAATATATCAATGAAGGTGCAAATATCTTAATAAAAAAAGAAGATGGATTTAATCCCTTTGCTATCAAACGATTGGCAAAAGCAGGAGGTTCTCTTGTTAATATTCACGCCAACGGTCATCCAGATTTTTGGCTTAAAAAATTTTTAAATGAAAAAGCAATAGTAACTATTGGTGAAGGAAATAATTTTTTCCCAAACTTCATTAAACAATATGTCCTAAAATATAATAGTCAAATTCATATTAGTGCTAATAAATTTAATGATAAAACTTGGTTATCAGAAATGGAAAATGAAGGCGCTGTAATTGTTTAAAAAAAGCCTTGATCGAAAATTCGATCAAGGCTTTTTAAATATTAATCCTTCAACTTATCCTTAAACTCTTTTTTAAATTTCTCCACTTTCGGTTTCACCACAAACGTACAATAAGGATTTCGATCTCCTACCCTCGCCATATAATCTTTATGATAATCTTCCGCTTGATAAAATTTTTCCAACGGATTCATTTCAGTTACAATTGGGTCAGGCCAAAGATCAGATGCATCTGCTTCTTGCAATGATTTTTCAGCAATCGCTTTTTGATTGTCGTCATGATAAAAAATCGCCGAACGATATTGTGGCCCAACATCATTGCCTTGTTGATTAGGCGTAGTCGGATTATGAGTTCTCCAAAATACTTCCAACAACTCTTCAAAACTAATTACCGTTGGATCAAATTTTATTTGTACCACCTCTGCGTGACCAGTCGTTTTTGTACAAATTTGTTCATAAGTTGGATTTTCCACATGTCCACCTGAATAACCTGGGTAAACAGATTCCACTCCTTTTAATGTATCAAAAACTGCTTCGGTACACCAAAAACAGCCAGTTCCTAAAGTCGCTAATTCAAAATTTTTATCATTCATTATTTACTTTTTTTAATATGCTATTAAACCTAAACCATTCTGAAAAAGAAAAGTTGAAAATAAATTAATCATTTTTCAATTCAAATTCCGCAGTCATATTTCCCACAAATAACTTAAACGTTCCTTCCTCCAAGATCCACTCATTTTGAGCATTCACAAATGCTAATTGTTTTATCGGAATCACAAAATCTAATTGTTGCTCCTCGCCTGCTTTTAATTCAATTTTTCGAAATGCTCTTAGTCGTTTTATCGAAGGAGTGATACTTGCATAGTCATCACCGATATAAATTTGTACCACTTCTTTCCCTATTCGACGGCCTGTATTTTTCAGAGAAAAAGAAAAACGTAAATCTTCCCTTTCAGTCAAAACATTTTTTTCTAACAATAAACTTCCGTATTCAAATTGAGTATAACTTAATCCATGTCCAAATTCAAATTGTGGATTAAATGGTATTTCACTTCCTTGCAATTCCACCGCTTCTGCATGTTTGTGATCGTAAGTCATCAAAGCATTTGAGTAGCGAGGATAAGTGTAAGGTAATTTCCCCGAAGGATTTATTTTTCCAAAAATAATATCTGAAATCGAGCTGGCTCCTTCTTGCCCTGGATAATATCCTAACAATACACTTCCAACTTTATCAACAAACTCTGAAATGATTCTAGGACGACCTTCCAACAAAACTAAGGTTATCTGTTTCCCTGTTTTAATCATCGCTTGAGCTAATTCAACTTGCGCCTTAGGCAAATCCAATTCATTGATATTTCCCAAAAATTCGGTGTAAGAATTTTCTCCCAAACACAAAATAATATGATCGACAGTTGCTGCTTTTTCAATAGCATCATCCAAGTTTCCGCCTTCATCATATTTACATCCTTCAGCAAAAACAACATTACTTTTCCCTATTTCATTTTCTATTGCCTGTCGTAAATTTGTTTTGCCTTTTGCAAATTCTATACTTGATGCTCCTTGCCAGTCATACGACCAACCTCCATTCAAACTTTGCATTGACGCTGCGGCCCAACCTGTCACTAATATTTTTTTATCTTTTGCCAGCGGTAAAACGTCATCGTCATTTTTTAAAAGCGTGATAGATTCCGCTGCTGCTAATTTTGCTTTTTCCAAAAATTCTAGCGAACCAAATTTATCATAATTCGCCCCTGCTTTCAAAACTGGATTTTCAAATAAACCTAACTCATATTTTAATTTTAAAATTCTTCGAACTGAAATATCTAATCGTTCTTCTGAAATTCCCCCTTCCTTAACTAACTCTATTAAGTGTTTGCAAAAACTTAAATCATCTGGAACCATACTCATATCGACTCCAGCATCGATCGCCATTCGAACCGCATCTTTAGGAGTCGCAGCCACTCGATGTCGAGTGTGTAGATATTTAATATCTTCCCAATCCGTTACCGCCAATCCATCGAATCCTAATTCATCCCGTAAAAGCGTTGTTAGAATTTTTTTACTAGCATGAACTGGAACACCATTTATTTCTCCAGAATTTATCATAATCGTTTTTGCTCCAGCATCTATTGCAGCTTGAAAGGATGGCACAAAGTACTCTCTTAAGTAATGTTCTGGAATCCACGCAGGTGTTCTATCTTTCCCACTCAAGGGCATTCCATACCCTAAAAAATGCTTTAAACATGACGCGACTTTATCAAAACTACTTATATCATTACCTTCAAACCCACTCACTATCGCACTTCCCATTTCAGCAGACAAGTAAGGATCTTCTCCAAACGTCTCGTATATTCTAGGCCAAGAAGGAATTCGAGCTATATCTTGCACGGGAGCAAAAACCCAAGGAATAGAAGATGCACGAGTTTCGTAGGCTGTAATTGCTCCTTGCTCTTTGGCGATTGCAGGATTCCAAGTCGCTGCTAATCCTATTTGATGTGGAAAAAAAGTAGCTCCTTGTGTATAACTCGCTCCATGAATCGAGTCAATTCCATATAAAACTGGAATACCCAATCGTGATTTATTCATCGCTTTTTCTTGAATAGTAGAGACAACATAATGCCATTGTTGACGAGTTAAAGCCTCGCTTGATGGCACATTCAAGATGGAGCCAACATGTTTACTTAACAATACATCTACAAGTTTTTTTTCATCAAAAGCAAATGGTTTTGATGGCTTGTAAACATTTCCTTTTAAAACTACATCAAGAGTAACCTGAGTCATCTGACCAACTTTTTCTTCGATAGTCATTTTCTGTAACAATGTATTTACAAATTCATTTATTCCTTCTATCATACAACCGAGTTTCTTTTTTATACCAATAGGGGTAATTATTCATCATAATCAATTAACCTTTTTTTCCGTTTTTCTCATTTGAAAAAAATGAAAAACTAATACAATTAAAGATATTCCTAATCCAAAAAACTCACGGACAAATTCAATATAGCTTCGTTCCGTTTTCATCGTTTCTGCAATATTGGGTGTTCCCATTTTCACCCAATTAATTAATTCAGGAAATAAAATCCCTAGTCCAATTATACAGATAGCAATTCCCAAATAAATAACTCCTTTGCTATATTTTTGAAAAATAGCAAAACCTGAAACACCTGCCACTAATCCATAAATTGCCACCCAAAGCCAAGGATCAGGATCGTTAATTTGAAAATATGCAAAGAGCACAAAAAGTATAGTGAGGGTTACATTAACTATTTTCATAATGTTTTTTTTTGAAAGAGACTCAAGTAGCTAATCAATTTAAAACTCAATTCTATAACTTAAGATAGGAATTAATCCTAGCTGATATTTCTGAACTACTTCATCTAAAAATGTATCATAATATTTAAATGATTCATTTTTAGTATTCGTAACATTCTGAATATCAAGAGCTAAGGTGCTATTAAATTTCTTTTTATTTCTTTTCCAATATACCCTTAAATCAGTTTTAAAAATATCTTTTTGTTTCAAAGTATAAGCTTCTGCTTCATTATAGATAGTGGTACCTGCGGCCTCCGAAGCAATTTCGTCAATAGGAGTTTCTCGTAATCCACCCATAAAATTGACTCGTAGATTCACTCCTAAAATATAATCTTTTCCTTTTTTACTATAAGGAAATTCTTTTCCGTAGGTTGCATTAACAATATAATTTCCGTTGAATCGAGTGTCTCTTTCGATCCCATCAGAGCCTTCGTATTTTGATTCGTATAGACTCACATTAGCTAACCAAAAGGTGTTTTTTGAAAAATATTTTTGTGCCGTAATTTCGATACCATAGTTTTTCCCTTCCCCTTCACTTACTAATGATTGCTCATTTATTTCATTAAAATAATTTAAAATAGAAAAAGAATTATCAGCATCTCTAGACACAGGAACATCTGATAAAATTTGATAATATAACTCTGTTTTAAAAATTATCTTTTCACTCAGTTGATTGCGATAAGCTAAAACTAATTGATTGGATTTTAGCATCTCTAAATTTTCATTTCCGAAATCTTCGATATTATTGGGAGGCTGGGAATAATAAATCTGTCTATTTTGTAATTGGCTTTGGTCGCTGTAGGAAAACGAAATAGACTGAGCAGTTGACAAATTATACTTGACAGAAAACTGCGAAGTTAGACTACCTGTTTTATTAAAATTAAAATAGGAATACCCCGTTCCGAAGTCAATCTCGAAAGAATTATACCTAGTATTCCAACCTATAAATGGACGAATAAAATTGCTCCCAAGAGTTTTATCATCATCCCACATCAAGTAATTTATCCCACCGGTTAAATTAGAATGGTTATTAATTTTATAATTTAAAATAGATTTCACCGTCGTTTTATTATCTGAAATATTATCCGAAATAATTAAACTATCTGGTTCAGTCGTCACATTAACTGCTCGATAATCATCATCTCTTGTGGAATAAATTATCGTATTCTCCCACCTCCATCTTCCTGAAAATGACTTCCTATAAGTAGCTCCTAGTAGATTTACATTTGAATTATAATCAATATTTTTAAAATCCTTTTCTTCCATTCTCAATGAATCCTCCTTCGCTTCAAAAATATTAGAACTACTTCCGAACAAGCCAAAGAGTTTTATCTCTCCTCCCCTTTTCAAAGGAAAAAAAGTAGTAAAAGCAAGGTCTTGATAATTGATTGCTTCGTCTCCCAAGTCAACTCCTGCTGCTCCCAACAATCCTAAAGTAGAATACCGATAATTGATTAAGTAAGATGCTTTCTTATTTTTGGAGAAAGGACCTTCAGCAGCAAAATCAATTCCGATTACGCCAATTTGTCCTGTAAATTCATGCTGCTCACTATTCCCTTTTCGAAAACTCATATCCATGATTCCTGATAAAGCATTGCCATAATTCGCAGGAAATGCCCCACGCATAAAAGTACTATTTCCCAAAAGTTGAGCACTCAGCATATTAACTCCTCCTCCATTTTGACTTGGTCGATCACTTGCTGTTCCAGCATTACTCGTATGATTTGGATTGACAATTTCGACACCTTCTAATCGCCAACTCATATGGTTGGGAGAATTTCCACGAATAATCATATGGTTCGCTTGATCATTATTTGTTGCAACCCCAGCATAGGAAAAAGCTAATCTGGCAGGATCATAAAAAGTAGCGGGTAACCGAAGCGTTTCTTCTATGGTCAAGATTTCTGCAGATGGTAAAATTTTGTTTCTTGAATTTGGAGCAGTACCTTTTACAACCACCTCTTTCAAGGATGAACTAGATTCTTTCAAAGAAATTTCTAAAACCATTTCCTTTCCTGACTCTAATAAAATTTCAGAAATCGTCAATGTTTCGTAGCCTACAAAACTAACTTGCAAACTATATCTTCCTACAGGAACTTTTTCTAATCGATAATTCCCATTGACATCCGTCGTGGTTCCAAACTCAGTTTCAATTATTGCAACTGATGCTCCATCCAATGGATTATGAGTGTAACTATCGTAAACATTCCCTCGAATCGTCTGCATCAAATTTTGTCCAAGACCAATTTGACTAAAAAAAAGAAACCACAAAAGCATGGTGATTTTAAAAAAATGCTTTTGTGGTTTGATTAATAGAATCATTTATTTTTGATTTAATTTTTTCCTTAAAAATTATTCTTCTGACAAGTGAAATTTTATTTTCGTAATTACTTTTTCTAGGGAGTTATATACATCATCATTTGTAAATCGAATTTCTGTCAGTCCTTCTCTATTTATTATTTCAGTTCTCTGTTCGTCATATTCTTTTTGAATTTTATCATCATGATATTTTCCATCTAGTTCAGTTGAGAATTTAAATTGATGACAATAAAAATCTAAAATAAATCCACAAAAAGGATGTTGTCTGCGAAACTTGAATCCTAATTTTTTGTTTCTTAATTCTTCCCACAAAATATTTTCAGCCTTGGTCATTCGATTTCGTAAATGAAATGCATTGACAAAAATATTCTTTTTTGCGGTTCTATGGAGGTTGTAATTGTAATCAGTTGGTTCTTTGGTTTCGTCGGTCATAGTGGTGGAGTTTTGTTTTGGTATTATCTTGCCATCTAACGCCCCTGTCCCCTTTAGGGGCGCGTGATGGCTTCCCCTCCCCTACACATAACAATACAATTACATTCCAATTATTTTCTTAATCATCGCCTTATCAATTCCCCCTCCAGCAAAATCGTCAAAAGCTTTTTCCGTCACTTCAATGATATGTTTTTGAATAAACGGTGCACCTTCTCTTGCTCCTTGTTCAGGTGACTTGATGCAACATTCCCATTCCATTACTGCCCAACCATCAAATCCATATTGAGATAACTTAGTGAAAATACTTTTAAAATCTGTCTGCCCATCTCCTAACGATCGGAACCTTCCTGGTCGTTCTTTCCAGTCTGCATAGCCTCCGTAAACTCCAGCCTTTCCACTTGGATTAAACTCTGCATCCTTTACGTGGAACATTTTGATTCGCTCATGATAGTAATCGATGAATTTCAAATAATCCAATTGTTGCAAAACAAAATGACTCGGGTCATATAATATGTGACAACGTTTATGATTTTTAGTGGCTTCCAAAAATCTTTCGAAAGTTAATCCATCATGCAAGTCTTCACCAGGGTGAATTTCATAACAAAGATCAATTCCATTTTTATCATATTCATTTAAAATTGGCGTCCATCTTTTGGCCAACTCTTTAAATGCTTCTTCGACCAATCCTGCTGGACGTTGCGGCCAAGGATACATGGTATGCCAAATCAAAGCACCTGAAAAAGTAACATGTGCATTGAGTCCTAAATTTTTACTTGCTCTGGCAGCATATTTTAATTGTTGCACCGCCCACTTTTGTCGAGCCTTCGGGTTTCCTTGAACTTCCTTTGGGGCAAATCCGTCAAACATCAAATCGTAAGCTGGATTGACGGCGACTAATTGTCCTTGCAAATGAGTGGACAATTCTGTGATTTGCAAGCCATGAGATTCGACCATACCTTTCATTTCTGAACAGTAGGTTTTACTTGTAGCTGCTTTTTTCAAATCAATTAATTGCTCCGCCCAAGTAGGAATTTGAATTCCTTTGTAACCTAAACTTGCTGCCCATTTACACATGTTTTCTAAAGTGTCAAATGGTGCTTCGTCTCCGACGAATTGTGCTAAAAATATTGCTGGTCCTTTTATGGTTTTCATATTTGAATTTGATTAAATATTATGATTATGGATTATGGATTAAACGAAGATTAAGAATTTCAATTTGGAAAAATTCTGAATCCATAACCTTTAATCCATAATTCTTTTTCTACATGTTAGTCCACTTGGTTTTACTCTTACTTGATGCTACAACTTTTTCGATAAATCGCATTCCTCTAACGCCATCAGCTACTGTTGGAAAATCCGTGTGTATCTTGTTAGGTTTTTTATTTTGAAGCCGAGCTTGTACACATTTGGCAAAATTTCGGTAGATGTTTGCAAAGGCTTCCAGATAGCCTTCAGGATGTCCTCCAGGCAATCGAGTATGTGCTTGGGCTTCAGGCGAAAGGTTGCCAATACCTGTTCGCATAATTTCCGTTGACTTCTCTAACCACCTTACGATCAAAGTATTAGGCTCCATCTGTCGCCAATCCAAACCTGCTTTTTCTCCATAAATTCTAATCCTCAAATTGTTCTCTTCTCCTGCGGAAATTTGGCTTGCTGACAAAATCCCTTTTGCCCCATTATCAAATTCTAACAATACATTCCCGTCATCATCTAATTTTCTTCCATCAACTAAAATGGATAAATCTGCACACATTTTTTTGATTTTCAAACCTGTGATATATTCCGCTAAATTCTCTGCATGGGTTCCAATATCCCCCATTGCTCCAGCAATTCCTGAGCGTTTCGGATCTGTTCTCCAAGCAGCTTGCTTCTGGTCAGAGCCTTCTACAAAAGTAGATAACCAACCTTGTGGATATTCTACTACAACTTTTCTAACCTTTCCAATTTTATTTTTGGCAATCATTGACTTGGCCTGTTTGACCATTGGGTAGCCAGTATAATTATGGGTGAGCGCAAAGAGGAGTCCTGTTTTCTCCACTAACTTTTGCAGCGCTTTTGCTTCCTTCATATTGAAAGAAAGTGGTTTATCACATACTACGTGAAAACCATTTTCCAAAGCCATTTTCGCTGGGCCAAAATGCATATGATTAGGAGTAACGATACTGATAAAGTCCATTCGTTCGCCGAGGGGAAGTTGTGCTTCCTTTTTAATCATTTCCTCGTAACTTCCATAAACCCGATCTTTTGGCAAATATAAATCTGCCCCTGATAATTTTGATTTTTTAGGACTGCTACTGAATGCTCCGCAGACTAATTCGATTTCGCCATCTATTGCAGCAGCCATTCTATGTACTGCTCCAATGAATGCTCCACGACCGCCGCCGACCATTCCCATTCTGATTTTTCGCTTCATTTTTTATAGGATTTTTTTAGGAAAATATTGATAGGGTAAATATAACACTTAGGATTTTATTTGCAAGAGTTTTTCAGTAGGCACGCACTAACTTTCTACTGCTAACTGAAAACTGCCTACTGTAAAACTGCTAAAGTTCCTTAATTTTTAGATTCCGAAATTTGACCACACTTCCATGTTCTTGCAAACCAATATTTCCAACCGTTGTTTTTGCGAAATTAGGATAGTTTCGAAATTTACTTTTTGAGACAAGATTTTGCCAATCGTCAGAATCTAATTTATATTCGACTATCAATTTTTCATTAAGCCAATGTTCGACATAATTGTTTAAAACAATAACTCTAGCTTGATTCCATTTCCCAATAGAAATTTTATTTTTGTAGTTTGCGGAAATCAAATCATAAACATCTCCAGTTGCATGTTTTTCGAGAAGCAAATCTTTTGAGTTTTCTAAAACTTTATCATCCAGCAATTGATATTCGATAGCATTGCACCAAATAGCAGTATCGTTCTTTTCCAAGACTCGATAAAAAATACCGCTGTTGGCCAATTCAGAAAGTTGAAAATCAATTTTTAAATCAAAGTTTTCAAATTTTCTTCTAGTTATTAAATCGCCGCCACCTTTTTCTACAACTAAGTTTTTCTCGACATCAATATACCATCCTTGATTCGGAAGTGTGTCCGAATTATAGTTGCGCCAATGCTCTATTTTTTTCCCATCAAAAAGTAATTCCCAACCTCCTGCTACTTCTTCAGAGGTTAATTGATTGGGAGAAATTTTTATTACATTATTTTTAGGGGTTTCCTTTTTTGCATCATTATTAGAATTGCAAGCAAAAATGAAAATGGGCAAAAAAAGGATTAAATATTTTTGGAAAAGTGTCATTCTCTAATTTCGTTTTTTAACTCCAACTACAAAACTCTTTGATAATCAAGGAGTTACAAATAAAACTGTTTACTTTTTCTAAATTGTAAAAGTATTGAAATGTCAACAATCTCCACATTTTTAAACCTTATTTTTTAAAATATAAAACAGCGAAAATTCGCCACTTCATCCATTCTAATCGGATTTTAATCTATAAAATCATTTCATTTCCGATCCAAAATCTCACTTTTGAAAAGTTTTATAAAACTCCTGAAGAAAGTTTTTTTAACCTGGAGTCATTTCAGAATGACTCTACCAAAATCAATTAATCATGAATAATTACATTTATGAAAATCACAACACCAAGGCATTCTACAATATGGCTTGGATTACATTTGCTCTCGCTTCTATCGGAATGGCTGCTGGATTATATTATTTGGAGGCTCCTGTGGCGATGAAAGGATTCTTAATTATGTCTTATATCTTTTCTGTTTCCTCTTGCTTTACAGTCGCAAAAGTCGTGAGAGACAAACATGAATCTGATAAGTTTTTGGAAAAAGTGGAGAAGGCAAAAACGGAACAATATCTAGCGGAGAAGAAACCGATGGTGGCAATGGAGGAAAGATAGATTTGAATATCCAATATCGAGCAAGGAATGTCCAATATCCAACTCAGTGCTATTTTGAGGTCAGTTGGAAGTTGGGCATTCCATAGCGAAACGTTGGGTATTAGATATTTTTTCAAACCGTTTTAATTTTTAGTACAAAAATAAAGCATGAAAAATTATGACAACAAGAATTCTACTGACATCTTAGATGATAATTATTTTCCCGAAGAGAAAAAATATTTCCCAATAAAGAAAAATATATTTTTATTTCTCAAAATTATCGGATATACGCTTTTAAACTCATTTCTTTTTATTTGTTCTTTATTTTTATTTTCTGCTATTTTAGTTCCGATATTATTTTCGATATATGATTCAAATCGAGAGGTCGAAATTTACTCCATCTTATTTTTAACATATATGCCTTTTCTTTATGAATTTTACAGGCAAATAAAAAACAAAAATCTGCTTGATACAAATTGGAAAATATGGGTGAGTATATTAAGTCTAATCGCTTTTTTTTATTTATCTATTATTTCTTATGTTTTATTAAACTTTAGATTTTGATTGATAAAAGGTTAAAGCATGAAAAACAACAAAATAGATTCCGACATTTTGGATGATAATTATTTTCCACAGGAAAAAAAACAGTTAACTTCTTCTGATTTTCTCAAAATCATTAAATATACTTTTCTTAATTCCATTACCTTCTTTCTGTTAGTATTTCTTTTTGCTAGTGTTGTATTTCCCTTTTTATTTAATTTCCATTTTGGAAGTGGTCATTCGGAAATATTTTATATTTTTTTGCTCGCCTTAACTCCATTTATTTTTAATTTTTTCAAACAAATCAAAAATAAAAACCTGATAAATGTCAACTGGAAAAGATGGGTGTCTATTTTAAGTTTTATCTCATTCTTCATAATTTCATTTATTGCACTTTTAGGTCACGGTTTTAAATTTGGATTCTAGGATTTATTTTTAAAAAAAATTGGTCATTTAGTGTTTCTTAAAACAAACGAATGAAAAATCATAAAACAGATTCAGAAATTCTAGATGATAATTATTTTCCAGAGGAGAAAACATCAAAAGAATATCACTTCTTTAAGGTTGTTGGACATTCAGCTGCTAATACTTTTCTTTTCATAGTTTTAATCATTTTACTTTTTGCATATTTAGGGCCTACTTTATTTTCTTTCAATCTTGTGAATGAAAATGTAGAATTAGTTTTTGTCTACCTTTTAGCCTCTGCTCCTTTTCTTTATCACCTAAGGAAACAAATTAAATATAAAAACCTTAGAGATTCGAATTGGAAAATATGGGTTTGTTTTTTGAGTTTAATAGGATTTATGTTTGTCTTGCTCATTATTTTTCTTCTATCAAATCTTCGTATTGGTATTGATTAATAAAAAAATTCTACCGTACACTTTTTGAAGGTTGCCTCGAATTTGCACGAATTGCACGAATTTTTGACGATTAGATTTTGATTGGTCAAAATCCTTTAGAGAAAATAATTTCCGACAATCTCTTTTGTGAGATTTGTGAAAATTCGTGGTAAAAATAAAAGTGTATGGTAGAGAAATAAAAAATTAAGCATGAAAAATAATAAAACAGATTCCGATATTTTAGATGACAACTATTTTCCAGAAGAGAAACAATCATCTATCAAAATAAATGAAGCAATTATATTTTTTAAAATAATAGGATTCACAATTCTTTTTTCCTCATTATTTATTGCTATCCTTTTTTTTATTACTTTTTTTCTTTACCCTAGTCCACCTCCAAGCGATCCAGACTTTAATCCAAAAAAAGATTCCATTATTATTTTATTTCTTTCATACGCTCCCTTCATCTGCCTTCTATATGTATTAAATGAGGATAAAGTGTTTAGAAAAGATACGTGGAAAATTGGGGTGTTAATTTACTCATCTTTTATTTCTTTAATAGTCTCGTTTGTCATGTATTTTTTATTGACTTTTGACGGTTATGGCTAAAAAAAATAGTCTCAATGAAACAATCAAATTCAAGTTTAGTCTTTGAAGTCTTTTTATTTATTTACAAAAAAACCTTCCAAAACTAAATCGTCTTGGAAGGTTTTTATAAAAATTATTCAATAGAAAATTATCTCTTAATTCATCACATGAATTTTATGCTGATTTCCAAGGTTGTCAGTTACAAAATAAATTCCTGTTCCAAGCTGAGTAAGCTCCACTTCTATCTTTCCATTTGATGCTTGAATATCTTCAACATTAATAGTTTTTATTTCCTGACCTTGAATATTTGAAATTACAATGGAAATCGTTTTTGAATAAACCGATCCTTCATAATCTAAAATTAAAGATTCATTTATACTAACTGGATTGGGGTAGATTTTTAAAGGATGATCAGCACATTTATTTGAAGTTGAAACAATAGAAGAGTAGGTAAACGTACCATCTAAATCTACTTGTTTTAACCTATAATAATTGATCCCGATAGATTTATCTTCATGAGGGAACGAATAAAAATTAAGATTAGAAGAAGTTCCATTTCCTTCCACTTGTCCAATATTTCTAAATTCTACGCCATCCAAACTATGCTGAATTTCGAAATATTTATTATTCAATTCAGAAGCAGTTACCCATTTGAGGATAACCATACAATTAGCTACTTCTACATTAAACCCTGATAATTCAATAGGCAAAACAGAGGACTGTACTTCAAATGTGGTTGGATTATCAGCCGTATAAAGAGAGGCATCTGATAAATCATTCGCCACTCTTGAGCAAGGATCAGTTCCATAAACTGTAGATTGATTGCTTTCGGTAGCAGGAGCTGTGGCACAATTATTAGGGTCAACTTCTAATACATAAGTTACCTTGAATTCTTCTGTTGGTTTAATCAAATCAGAAGATGATCCTGACAATAAATCAATGGAAGTACCCGATCCACTTCCTGTAAAGTCAACTACATTAGCTGAAGGAGCTGCTGTTGCATCAATATTAGTGACGGTAGGAGTTCCTAGAACTTGGACATAACAATTAGAAGTTAGTTGACTTTGAACATCATCTTCCAAACTCATGGTATTCAAATCTACCACCCCAGTATTCTTCACCGTCATTTCGAAAGTTATATCAAGGTTCCCATTTGCAGGACTGGAAGAAGTATTAGGAGAAATATCTGTCACCGTTTTCACCACTCCAACATCATTAGTATAACTAAACCTTTGTCTAGTTGTACCACAATTATCACCTGGCCCATCCGAATCAGGATCAGGATCAGTTCCTCTTACCGAACCGTCACAATATTTATTTCCAGAGCCATCTGTCCCACAAATAGAGGAAGAGGTTGATCTAAAATAACTTCCTTCAAATGAATTTTTACAAGGGTGAGAACTTACATTTGCTACAGGCGTAATTAGTATATCTACTTTAAGTGTATCACATCCTCCATTGTTTATAAAACCTCCCTCAATAAATTTTATTGGTTGAGTCTCAGCTAAAATATCTGCGTTAATTGCTGCAATTGTTCTAACCCCACTTGTCAAATTTCCTCCTGATGGTCCTCCCGAATATGAAATACCAGTCACTTCAAAGTCTTCAATGGTTCCGATATAATTTTGCAAAGAATCTTTTAATATAATATCTGTAGCTGCACATGCCGTTTGGCCTGATCCGTTTGGAGCGTAGTTACACATCGTATAAACCCAAGTATAAGTATAAGTACCATCTGAGGCTGGATTCCTTACGTCATTTTCTATACTCACTCCATCTTTAAATACATCTAGAGCAACTCCTAGATGAGAGCACGTTCTGAATATATTTACTTCCGTTAAGGCATCCGAATTATCTCCTTCTGAATTTGTTGGGGTATCTGAAGCTTTATCCAAATTCTTATCAAAAGGATCCGAAAAATCTGTCTCCTCATCTCCATCTGCTGCGGTCAAACTAAATCGTCCTCGAACATAACTAGTAACCAAATCTTTTCCAGGTACCGCAGGTAAAGTTGTCCCATCCAATACTACATCATAACAAACTTCTAAAGTTTGACCATCACATAAACATCCATCGCCACAGCAGTCTATTCCACCTAAATAATTTAAGGCGAAGTAGGCTCCTGAAGATACATTACTTTGATCTCCATCTCCGGTATAATTATTTTTATTTCCATTATTATAACAACCTCCAGGAGAACTTGACGACATGGAACTTTGCTTAACACTAATCAAAGTATTCCCTCCAAAATCAGACATCGCATTTGCTCCTATGACATCGTTTAGAATATTTAAGTCGCATTGAGTGCTACCACTAATGTTTCTAACTGCAACTGCATATTTAATTAAGACAGTACCATCAGGATTGTAAGACCAATCTCGTATCCATTTATTAATTGCTATTGTATTGGATTCTAACTCAACAATTGCTGGTTGTGCATAAGTAGAATTTGGAAAGAAAAAGTATAGGAAAAGGCATAGCGTTAAAAGATTTACTAGTGTGTGTGTGTTTTTATCATTTTCGTGAATTTAGTATGGGTAATTTAAATTAATATATTTTAAAATTGGTAGGGGTAAATTATAAGGAAAGGCTTATAAGAGATTGTAGATGAATAAATATTCTCACTTAAAACACATTAGTAATAATCACCATGAATCATACCAACATCAACCTAATAACTAACAGAAGAAAAAGAAAAAGGGGAAGGTTTTCACCTTCCCCTTTTTTATAGGAACATTAGTTTTATGATTTGTTAGTCCATTTTAAATTCTACACCACATCTCCATACAAATCATATTCCTCTGCTTTCGTAATTTTCACATTTGCAAAATCTCCAATTCGCACATAATTATCTTTTGCATTGACCAACACTTCATTATCCACTTCTGGTGAATCAAATTCCGTTCGCCCTACAAAATATTCTCCTTCTTTTCGATCAAAAAGAACTCGCATGGTTTGTCCAATTTTTTCTGAATTTTTTTCGAAAGAAATGTCTTGCTGAATTTCCATGACTGCATTCGCTCGTTCAGATTTCACCTCAGCAGGCACATCATCTACGTAATCATGAGCAATCGTACTTTCTTCATGTGAGTATTGAAAAACTCCGACTCTTTCAAATTTCATGTCTTCGACAAATTCGCAAAGATCTTGAAATTCTTCCTCAGTTTCGCCTGGATGACCAACCAATAAAGTAGTTCTAATCGCAATTCCAGGAACTCGCTCACGAGCATAATCAATTAACTCTCTCGTTTCTGCTTGGGTAATTTGTCGGCGCATTCTTTTCAACACATTATCATTCGCATGTTGCAACGGAATATCGAGGTAATTACAAATTTCTTTTCGCTCCGCCATCACATCAAAAATTTCTTTTGGAAACTTACTTGGATATGCATAATGTAATCGAATCCACTCAATACCTTCCACATCGGCTAAAGCATGAAGTAATTTTGGCAAAGCTCTTTCTTTGTAAAGATCAAGTCCATAATAAGTCAATTCTTGCGCAATCAACATCAATTCTTTAACTCCCATTCGAGCTAGATTTTGAGCTTGTTTGACGAGTAATTCAATGGGTTGAGAAATATGTTTTCCACGCATTAAAGGAATCGCACAAAAAGAACAAGTTCGATTACAGCCTTCCGAAATTTTCAAATATGCGAAATGTTGAGGAGTCGTGGTTATTCGCTCACCGATCAATTCATGCTTATAATCCGCATTTAATTTTGCCAATAAACCAGGCAACTCTAATGTCCCAAAGTAAGCATCTACCTCTGGAATTTCTTTTTCCAAGTTTTGCTTATAACGTTCTGACAAGCAGCCAGTTACATACAATTTCTCAATTCCTCCTTTAGTCTTCACATCAGCATATTGCAGAATCGTATTGACTGATTCTTCCTTCGCCAAATCAATAAACCCACAAGTATTAATAATGACAATATTTGCGTCTTCATCATTACTATCATGAGCTACTTCAAAGTCATTTCCTTTGAGTTGAGTGATCAGATCTTCGGAATCTACCAAGTTTTTGGAACATCCCAATGTGATCACATTTACCTTATCTTGTTTTAATGTCTTTGTCTTCAAATTCTTAAAATTTTAGGAATCAGTTCCCCATTGTTGGGTTACCTAACTACTTCTTAAAAAAATGCAAAGTTAATAAAATGATCTTCATAATTTAAGTTTAGATTTTGCGTTTGAAATTTGTTTGGTTTAACCTTTGCAACGCTTTGTTTTGTAACTAATTTCAAACAAAAAACACTACTGATATAAATAAAACCTTCTAAAAGACTAATCATTTTATGAAAAAATTATCTCTTTTTATTGCCTTCCTTTTTTCCTTAAATATCGTTTCAGCACAATTCGGATTTTCGGCAGGTTATAAACCTATCAATGCTTCAAATTGGGAAGCCATTATTGAAACTAACCAAGCTAATTTCCCCGTTGGATATAATCCAGTTCCTTTAGCACATGGTGTTCAGGTTGGAGTTGATTATTGGTTTCGATTAAAAAATCATAGAGTGGAATTTATGCCTGAGCTAAGTTATTCAACTTTCAAAAGAGTTTGGCAGGTTGAAGATGGAACAGGAATAGAAGAACAAATCAATTCTAATTTTTTAGGATTACATTTTAATACTAATTTCTATATTTTTGATTTTAAAGGAGATTGTAATTGTCCTACTTTTGGAAAGCAAGGGCCTGATGCCAAAAAAGGATTTTTTATCCAAGTTGCTCCTGGTATCGATTATGTTTTTAATTCTTTTAAAAATTCAGAGGAAACCAAAACAGCAAACGATATTGTTCCTTCCATTGGACTTGGTGTTGGGATAGATTTTGGTTTGAGTAATTTAGTAACAATTACACCAATGGTTAAAATTCATCATTATTTTGGCGTAGAATGGGATGGGTTAAACACTAATTTCAAAACAACTGGCCCACCGATTTCAGATGAGCTTAATAAAAATAATATTACCCAACTCTTTGCAGGAGTAAGATTAGGATTTAGATTAGATACTAATAATTATTAATTAAAAAAATAACAATATACTTCCGTAACATATTTTTAATTGTGTTACGGATTTTTTTTTGACTTCACTTTAAAAAAAAGAGTCATTTACTTTTTGTAAATGACTCTTTTTTAAAGATGCAACTATATTGTTATTTTAATACTCTTCGCAGTCTTGCAAAAATTTACACTTCTCTCCTTTCTCACAATCTCCACTTTCGCAAGTAACTTTATACCCATATCCAACGCAATCATCAGAACCATAAATGATTAAAAATTTAGTTACGCCATTTTCTAAAAATTTCTCCATCCCTTCATAAATACAATCACAATCGGTATCAAATTTTAATTCTTTGACAGTAAATTTCTCAAACGAAGTTCCACTTGCTTCTGTAGTTTCATCCCAAGTGCAAATTTCCATTTCCTCTCCTTCATAACAATTCTTTTTTGCAAAAATCAATTCCTCCTCATTATTCGCAGTTTCCGTTTCCTCTGTTTCGAGAACGATAAAATCAACTGGATAGCTTAGCGTTGGTTTTTCTTCTGTAGTTGGATTGGCTACATACCAAGCTTTCATTTCTGCTTCGATTACTTTCTCTGCCCCTGAAATAGTAGAGCCATCAGGCATCGTATAAGTAATCGGATAAATCAATTTAATGCATTCTTTTTTGTCTTTGTCATAATCTTTGTCCCATCCATCTTTGTCAAAATCTTTCCCAGAGTTATCGCAAGAGGAGAATATAACTAGCGTAAGAAGTGTAAAAAATAAAATCGTTTTTTTCATTGTTTGAGTATTTTAAATTTTTTGTTAATGATGTATTGTAATTTTAAATGTAATTCTAACCAAACATTGGTTGCCTCATTTTTTATTTTTTTCCTAAAATCTATAATTTAAACCTATGTCAAAAATCTTGCTTAATGAATTAGAAGTCAGCATTTTATTTTTTTGAATAAAGTTTTTTTCCATAGTAAATGAAGTTCGAATATTCCAATTCGGAGTTAATTGATAATTCAAACCTGCTCCTCCAAATCCATTTATAAATTGCGAACTAACTTCACTCCCTTTGCTGTTTTTACTTTCTTTGACAGGAAAAATTTCACCATCATAACTTAATTGAGCTTCTACAAAGAACTCCCCAAAAGAAACTTTATTCCATCCAAAACCTCCAGTAAAAAACCATTGAAACTTATTTTCCCTTATAAAATAAGTTACCCCAATTGGAATATGCGTAAACTTATATTGTTGGGAATAATTCCATTTCGTTTCTAAAAAATCCCCATCATCAATCGCCGTTCCATTTGGGATTTCAAAATTGATCGTACTTCCTGCATCTCCAAAACCTGACTGAGTCGTTATATCAAATTCATTAATTGTCTTCCCTTCATCATCAAGATACTCTCCAGATTTATCGTAAATCAATTTATCTGAAAATGATTTCTCAAATCCTCCAGTCGTTCTTCTCACTCCAGTCCTAATCCATAATCTAGGTCGAACCTTATAAGCTAAATGAAATTCTCCACCAGTAAATTTCAAAGAAAAAGCCCCATTCTTTTTCCCAAAATCTTCTTTTTCTAATTTTTCAAAATCATAGATCAAAGGAATTTCAAAATTCATTGAACTATAATTTATTCCAATTTCAAATTGGCTTCGTCTCTTTTTTAGTTTTGGAAAAATGACTTTAAACTCACTTTCTAGATCAAGTTTTTGTTTTGGAAAATCATTTTTAACTTTCAAAAAAGACGAAGCAATCGGAATGGTATTTTCTAAAATTTCATTTAGTTTTTTGGTTGAAAAATTAGAAGTAAAAAAATCATTTGGTAAAAAGTCCGATTCATTTTCAACAACGAAATTAGCCTGAGTCAAGATCAACTCTTGCTTCAATTGCTGTTTTCCAATTTGTAAAACTTGAATCGTTTTCTTTTGACTAAAAATAGTTTGTGTTGAAATCTGTTGTTGTTGAGTTAAAGACGAAATCGCATTTTGAACATTATTTTGCTCACTACTTAAAGTTTTTCCTATTGCTTTAGTTTCTTTTTTTAAACTTGTAATTGTATTGTTTTTATTTTCAATTTCAGCATGAGCCAATTCTAATTCAGTCGTTTTTTGGATCAAGTTCTTTTTTAAAAAATAAATATAACTTCCACTTACAATCATACTAAAAACTAATAAAATCAGTACTCCCAGCTTCCAATCCCACGTTTTCATTTTAGGATATTTTGGGAAATGAGGTTGAGCATTCTCCCAAGAACTTTCATCTGGCAAATCCCAATCATCATTCGATCCATCAAAATCGTTGATTCGATTTTTAAAAAAATTCTCTAAATTATTTTTGTTATCAGCCATTCTTTTTTATCCTTTTTCCTTTAGAAAGAAATCTTCCAAAATATTGCGCAATGCTTTTTTAGCTTTTGATAATTGCGACTTGGAAGTGCCAATTGTAATCTCCAATTCTGCTGCTATTTCTTTGTGAGAAAATCCCTCGACCACATACATATTAAAAACGATTCGATATCCCAAGGGCAATTGTTGAATGATTTGCACCAATTCTTTAGCCGCCATTTTATCCAAAATATTTTCGGAAATCTCCTGCGTATTTTCAGCAACTTTTAAATCGCTAAAAGTGTTTTGCCATTGATTTTTTTTCAAAAACCTTAAAGCAGCATTTACCATCACTCGATTGGACCAATGAATAAATTCTCCTCTTGCAGAATCAAACTGATGCAAATCTTTAAAAATACTAATCAATCCTTCTTGAAAAACATCTTGCGCTTCTCCCCTACTTTTTCCATATCGTAATGCTAATCGAAACCACCTTTGACGATGCCTTTCATATAAAATCCGCTCAGCAGATTTTTTTCCTAAAAGGATATTTTTGATTAGATCGTTGTCGGATTGCATTTATTTTAGTTGCTATTATATATATGTAATGGTTTGAGTAAAATGGTTGCCTCGATATTTTACTTTTCCAAAAATAAAAAAAGTCACCTCAAACAATATTGTTTAAGATGACTCTTTTTAAAATAATCAGTTCGATAAGAGTTTTATTTCTTCCGACGATTCGCTGCTTTAAATGCTTGCTCCAAAGCTGCAATGATGTCATCGATGTGCTCAATTCCTACACACAATCGAAGTAAATCTTGAGTAACTCCTGCAGCTGCCTGTTCTTTCACCGACATCTGTCGATGTGTGGTAGAAGCAGGATGACAAGCCAAAGATTTCGCATCGCCAATATTTACTAATCGCTTAAACAAACCCAAAGCATCATAAAACTTTTCTGCTTTTTTAAAGCCTCCTTTTATTCCAAATGTCAACAAGGAAGATGGTTTTCCATTCGTGTATTTTTTTGCCAACTTATGGTGCTCGCTACTTTTCAAACCACCATATTGCACCCAAGCAACTGATTTGTGATTTTCTAAATACTTGGCAACAGCCAATGCATTATCACAATGTCTTTCCATTCGAAGTGGTAAAGTTTCCAAGCCTTGCATAATCTGCCATGCTGCCATTGCACTTAATGCTGAACCTGTATTTCGTAAGGCAACGGTTCGTACTCGACCGATATATGCCGCAGGACCGAATGCTGCTGTATAAACGACTCCATGATAAGATGGCTCTGGTGTATTCAACATCGGAAAACGATCTTTATGTTTTACCCAATCAAATTTTCCAGAATCTACAATTACACCTCCAAGGGTGGTTCCATGTCCTCCAATATATTTTGTCAAGGAGTGCACAACGATATCTGCTCCATACTCAATTGGATTAATTAAGGCTGGACTTGCCACCGTATTATCTACGATCAAAGGCACTCCTTTTGTATGAGCAACTTTTGCAAGTGCTTCGATGTCCGTAATATTCCCAGCAGGATTGCCAATAGATTCACAGTAAACTGCTTTGGTCTTTTCATCAATTAATTTTGCAATATCTTTTGGATTAGAAGATTCTGCAAACTTTACCGTGATTCCTTGCTTAGGTAACATATGTGCAAACAAGGTGTAACTTCCTCCATATAATTGTGGAGTCGAAATAATATTATCACCTGCTTCTGCAATATTCAAAATCGAATAATTGATCGCAGCACTTCCTGCACTCACACACAAAGCTGCTACTCCGCCTTCCAGCGCTGCAATTCTTTTTTCCAAAACATCTACCGTAGGATTCATAATCCGACTATAAATATTCCCTGGAACGGCAAGGTTAAAAAGGTCAGCACCATGTTGTGCATTGTCAAATTCAAAAGCTACTGTTTGATAAATAGGAACAGCTACTGACTTGGTGGTTGGTTCTGTTTCGTAACCACCATGGATAGAAATTGTTTCTTTCTTCATGATTTTAAAATAAAGGTTATTTGAAATAAAAAAGTATTAACAAGTAGGTTCTACTAATGTTTTAAGTGAAGGAGTTTTCACCACGACATTTTATTGATTGGTTAGGAAGCTGCAAATTAAAGCACTTTTTTAATAGGATGCAAGCTTAGAAAAAAAGGTATATATGAAAGGATGTTTTGATGGTTGGTGAAATGGCGTTTGTATTAAAAAAAATACATTGCTGTTGTTATGCTTAGTAAAGCCTCTTTCTTTCTTTCTTCACCGTACACTTTTTAAGAAACGTAACTAAGTTAAAGATAAAAAAGGTTCTTAGAATGTCTCACTCTTGGAACATTTTTCAATTCCTGGCTCAACCAATCGCTTCTCCTATATCTTCTAAAATATCCTTCACATTCTCAATCCCAACCGAGACACGAATCAATCCATCCGTAATCCCGACTGCTTCTCGTGCTGCTTTTGGAATATCTGTATGCGACATCGAAGCAGGATGAACGATTAGCGTATCCACATCACCAAGCGTCGGAGCAATCGTGCAAAATTGTAAGCGTTCCATAAATTTTACCGCCGAAGCAAAACCACCTTCCAATTCAAAACTGAGCATTCCACCTGAACCACGCATTTGTTTTTTCGCTAATTCAAAATCAGGATGAGACTTCAAAGAAGGATAATTGACGTGCGCTATTTTTTTATTTTCTTGTAAAAAATGAGCGAGCGCATCTGCATTTGCACAATGTCGATCCATGCGTAATTCTAAAGTTTTCATTCCATTGTTGAGCATCCAAGCATCCATAGCATTCGAGTTAGTGCCAACCAACTTCATAACCTTCCAAACTTTCTCTAACATAAAATCTACATCTTTTCCAATCACCGCTCCTGAGATGGAATTGCCATGTCCATTTAAAAACTTTGTGGTTGAATGAATCACGAAGTCAATTCCAAATCGAAAAGGCTGTTGTAAATAAGGCGTAGAAAAAGTATTATCAATCGCAGTTTTTACTCCGAAAGATTGAGCGAGTGCTGCGATTTTTTCCAAGTCCACACAAGCCAAAGTAGGATTGGCAGGTGATTCAAGATAAATCATTTTTATCTTTTTATTTTTCTCCAATAATACTTTTACATTTTCTAAATTAGAAAAATCCGCAAAGATCGTTTCCACACCAAGTGGTTCTAATATTTGTTGAAAAAAATAAGTCGTCCCTCCGTAGAGGTTATTTTGAGTCAAGATTTGATCGCCTGATTTTACACTTGCCATCAACAAAGAAGAAATAGCAGCCATCCCTGAACTAAATAAAAAACACTTCGCTTCCATCTCCAAACCAAAAGTTTCTAAATTAGCAATTTTATCTGCGACCGTTTCGACAGTTGGATTGCCGTAGCGAGAATAAAGATATCCTTCTTTTCTTCCAGAAAAAATATCTATGCCTTGCTCTAAATTTTCGAAAGCAAATGATGAGGTGGCATAAATTGGTAATTGATGAGGATGGTTATTTATTTTTTTTGTAAAATCGTGAACACAAAGGGAACCAAATTGTAAATCTTTTTTCATTTTTTCTTAAATTAAATGATTGTAAATTTGCTAAACTAAATTTTCCCTAAAAGTAACTTTTATAAAAATTGGTTCTTGTATAAATCTTGTTATTTTTTCGGTTGCCGATAGACGGTTGACGACCGCTTCGCTGACGGAAAACAATCAAAAAAAAATATACAACTGAACTTCCACCTACTTAAAATAGTTGGGTTAATTTGACTAAGGAATGGTTTAATAATAAATTACGATTCTTGACTGCTAAAGTTGTTGTTCTTATAATTTTCTGAATATCGTTAACGAAGCGGTCGTCAACCGTCTATCGTCAACCGAAAAAAAATCAAATCTCAACATGAGGAAAAAATATTTTTTTTTAATGCTCGTTTTTTTTGTTTTTAATTATTCAATGGCACAAGTGGCAGAGGTGGAGGATGAAGATTATGAAGAAGAAATGGAAGAGGAATTCAATTTTGAAAAAAGTCTTTTTCTTGGTGCTAATTTTCAGCTAGGTCTTCCGCAAGGGAAATTTGGAGACAATATCAATTATACCGGTTGGGGATTTGGTGGAAATGTGATGTGGAAATTTAAAAAAGATGTACCGATTTATGGAGGAATTGATTTTAGTTTTCAAAATTATGATTTCCAAGCGATCTCAACCGTCACTTTTGACTTTGAAGAATATGAAACCAAAACAAAAAATAGTATCGTTTTAAGTCACATTCAAATTCGATATTATCCTGAGGTTGATTTTTTCCTTCACCCATACGTGGAAGGAATGTTTGGGGTGAAAAGTTTATTAACTCGAACTACCGTGACTGATAATACGGATGGAGTGAATGAGCAAATCAGTAGTCGATTTGAAAATAGTGATTTTGCCTTGAGTTTAGGAGGAGCAATTGGTTTTGAAATTCCGTTGATCAAAAATCATTTATTTCTTGATGTTCGCTGTGCCTATTTGAAAGGAGTATCTGGCGAATATTATGCAAGAAAAGAAGACGATGCTGTTTTTGTTGACCCGATAGATGTTTTTGAAATAAAAAATTCCGCAACTGATTTATTGGTTCCTCAGATTGGCGTAAAATTTCTGATTGGATTTGGAAATCAAAATAATGAAGAATATTATGAGGAGAATGATAGCTATGACGATGAAGAATATTAAATTTGTACCAACTTTCTCTATTCAAAAAATAAATTCAAGTAAAAGGAAAACATTAGACCTTATTCGATGGACGTTAGACGTTTTACGTTCTCCCATACAACTTCATTTATAATAAAGTCTATTATGTTCTCCTACTTAATTCACGATTAAACTTTATTGATTAGAAAAATCCGCTACACGAATGGAAGAAGGAAAAACAAACAAAGGAGAAGATCGACATTTTGAACACCATGAATTTCTAATTGATGGAAATCAAGTTCCAATGCGAGTCGATAAATTTTTGATGTCAAAAATGGAAGGATTTTCTCGAACAAAAATTCAAGAAGCGGTCAAGGCGGGGATGGTCAAAATCAATCATAGTGATTGTAAGCCCAATGAAAAAATCAAACCGTATGATTTGGTGACCGTATTTCTTTATAAGGCTCGTGGTCATTCTGAGAATGTTGAACCTGAAGATATTCCGCTAAGTATTGTTTATGAAGATGATGACCTCATGGTAGTTAATAAACCAGCTGGGATGGTAGTTCATCCTGGAATTGGAAATTGGACAGGGACTTTGGTTAATGCTTTGGCTTTTTATATGAAAGGAAAAAAAGAGCTTCCGGTCAAAGAAGGAAATACCAATGAACGACCTGGGTTAGTTCATCGAATTGATAAAGACACTTCTGGACTTTTGGTGATTGCAAAAACTGAAGAAGCAATGACTCACTTGGGTAAGCAATTTTACAATCACTCTATCGAGCGTAAATATTTAGCTTTGGTTTGGGGTGATTTGGAAGAAGAGAAAGGAACCATCGAAGGACATATCGGTAGACATCCGCAACATCGAATGATGCGAACTGTTTTTGCAGATGGAAGTGAAGGCAAACATGCTATCACACATTACGAAGTATTGGAAAGGTTTTATTATGTCACCATGATTCGATGTCAATTAGAAACGGGAAGAACGCATCAGATTAGAGTCCATATGAAACATCTTGGTCATCCTTTGTTTAATGATAAAAAATATGGCGGAGATAGAATTGTCAAGGGAACTGTATTTACTAAATTCAAACAATTTGTCAACAATACTTTTACGGTCATGCCTCGACATGCTTTGCATGCACAAAGTTTAGGTTTTATTCATCCAAGAACTGGAGAGAAAATGTTTTTTGAAGAAGACATTCCAGAGGATTTTCAAAATGCTATGACTCGTTGGAAAAATTATGTAGCGAGTCGAAAAGAAAATATGTAAATAGTTCTCAGTAGGCAGTTTTCAGTAGACAACCGCTAAGTGTATACTCAGAACTGCCTACTGAATACTGTTTTCTGGAAAAATTCTATTTTCCAAAAAGTCGCTCCACCGCTTGGAATCGATAAGCAAAAATCTCATCTATTTTATTATTGACAATTAACCAATTTGCGATATTCCCAATCGGCCCAAAAGGAATGGCATAATGTAAAAGGTCTTTCATGTAAACCCCTCCATCTTTTTCCTCAAAATGATGTTCATGGTGCCACATGGCATATGGTCCAAATCGTTGCTCATCAACGAAATATTTCCCTGGTTTAATTCTTTGAATTTCAGTTGTCCAACGCATTTTGATACCTAATAAAGGAGTGACTTTATAATTGATAATCATTCCTTCGTACATCGGTTGATTGACAATGTCGCTGAGGATTTCAAAATTCATTTCTTTTGGCGTAACCTCATTCAGATTTTCAGGTCGAGAAAAAAACTCCCAAATTTCATCCAATGGTCTTGGGATAAACTGATTCCATTCTTTTTTATAGACTTTCATTTTTGGAAAACAATAGTAATCCAATTTGGTTGAGAATCAACTTACTTTTCTGAATTAGAGAAGATTTTCTTGAAAAAGGTTTTTTAACATTTTTTGGCATCCTTTTGTAGCCAATTTTAGCTGGGTATCTCTACCTAATTATTCCCCTTATTTATTAGACTTAAGATTCGACGAAATGAGATATTTTCTCGAATTGATTTATATTTTAATTATTAACCATGAAAAATTAATTAACATGACCCATTTGAAAAAATTGTCAGAGAATTTAAATTTAAAAATTCTCAACTCTACTGAAGCAATCAATCTAAAAGGTGGCCGTAAGGCAAATTTTAATTTAAAATTAAATGACACCAAAGAACCACCGAAAACTAAACCACCTGGAGGTGGTGGAGCAGGTCTTCCACCAACTTTAGATAGTATAGCTTTTTCTATCTAAAGAATAAAAAAATGTTGTCTCAGAAATGAGGCAACATTTTTTTTTTGCAATAAATCAAACTAAAAGAAAGTTATATTTTTTTAGCTTTAGTTCTTTAAACTAAAAAAGTCAACTCACCTATCCTACCCTACTTTTTCCAAAAAGAATTTTTACGGACAAAATATTTAATTTTACACATATAACTTGGAACACATTCATCAATTCATTCGTTTGTTTTAATATATGAATATAAAAAATTTACCCTCCATAATTTTTTTTCTATGCTTGCCTATTTTTTCAATAGCACAAGATCAATATTGCGGTGCTCTACAACCTGATTTTTCCGGAAATAATATTGATGAAGCTACTCTTCATCGAATGCAAGAATTGGAGGCATTTACCCAACAATGGATTGCTAGAAATCAACATAAAGTTCAAACAAGAGAGATAATTACGATTCCTGTGGTGGTTCATATTCTTTGGACAGATGATTCTGAAAATTTTACTGATCTAGAAGTGGAAGCTCAAATTGATGGGCTGACTGCTGACTTTCGAATGTTGAATGAGAATGCTGAAATTATTCCTGCTGTATTTCAACCACTTGCAGCTGATATTGAAATTGAGTTTTGTTTAGCAACAGTAGATCAAGATGGAAAGGAAACAAATGGTATTGTCCGAAAGGAAACTTCAGTTGCTAATATTGGAAGCCTTAAACAAGATAATCGATTAAGAATTTGTTATGATGAACTCGGAGGAAGTAATGCTTGGGAACCCGAAGATTATATCAATATTTGGGTTGGACAACTAGATGCACTATTAGGATTTGCTACTTTCCCAGGTATGGCTGAATCCGAATATGAAGATGGGGTGTTTATCGACCCGAGTGCATTTGGGTTCTTTTGTTCTACCAATAACGGAAATTTTCATGGTAGGACTTTGACACATGAAATGGGTCATTTTTTTAATCTATTCCATATTTGGGGAAAAGATGGATGTGATACAGGTGATTTAGTTAGTGATACTCCTATGCAAGACACCGATCATCGATATCAATGTCCCTCTCATCCACAAATCTCCTGTGGGTCGCCAGACATGTTTATGAATTACATGGATTACACTAATGATAATTGCATGGCAATGTTTACAAATGGACAAAAAATGAGGATGCTTGCCGCACTAGATACTTTCCCTCGAGAAAGTTTAAAAAATTCTGGAGGTTGTGCATTAGGGGATACAAAAGATATCACTTTAACTCCCGATGATATTTTACTTTTTCCAAATCCAGCATCAGATTGTTTGCACATTGATTTGGATATAGATAATGATTTACCGATTCGAATGGCAATCTTTGATACGGCTGGTCGGGAAATATTTTCCAATAATTTTTTTGTAAAAGACTTAAGGACATTTGATATTTCAAATATTAGTAATGGTGTTTACTTTATTTACTTTGAATCAAATGGACAAGTTGCTTCTAAAAAATTGATTATTGATAAATAACAACCTACTGGTACAAAAAGAAAATACTCATAGTCAAAAAAAACAGCCTACTCAAAACTGAATAGGCTGTTCAAAACTGTTATGACAAAAATTTACTAAATTTCTTCTTTTCGCTTTTCAAAAATAACTTCGATATAATAACTCATTCCTGATCCTGCTCTTGGAGGAGTGTATACTTGGATAAATCTCCAACCTTCAGCAGCATATTCCTTGATCACATCTAAATAATCTTCTTTTGGTTTTCCGGTCCAAATGCTGATTGGGATTCTGATAATTTTGTAGTCAAACATAAGCAGTAGTTTTGATGAAATAATTAAAGTGAAATTGCACGAAAATAATTGTCATCTCTACTTTGCTCGGCAAATGCTAGGCTTTTTTCGACAAATAAAAAAGAAGAAATAATTTAAGGAAAGTTATTTTCTAAAAACAAGAAAACCCCATGACTAATTAAAGTCACAGGGTATTCAGTAGCAATGACGAGAGATTAAAAAGTGTTTAGTTGTTTAGGCCTCATCACTATAGGCTACTTCATTTTCTAGAGTATCAATTCTGAAACAAAGTATGTTTAAATTTCCCTTGAAGCAAAATAGAATGTCACAAATGTAATAAATATTTTTATTTTCCAAAGATCAATAATGTATTTTAATTTCAAAATGTTTGTGCTTTTTTTGATAAAAATCATCAAAACTATTCTGTTCATACATTTATTTTCAAGGATAATATTCTATCTTTGAAAGTCTTCTTGCAGACAATAGACTACCTACCTTTATCAAACATAATTTACCATGTATTAATTTTTTCCAAAAAAAGATTTAAATATGCTTCCTAACTTTACCTCAAAACTTATTTTTCAAATAAAAAATACTATAAAAATAAGTGTTCTTTTTTTACTTTTCTCTTTGCCACAATCAATCCATGCACAACATTCAGTTGCGAGAGAGTGGAATGAAGCGGCATTATTTGCCATTCGAAATGACCTAGCACGTCCGACTGTTCATGCTAGAAATCTCTTCCATACTTCCATTGCGATGTATGATGCTTGGGCTGTGTATGATACCATTGCTCAAACTTATTTGTTGGGAAAAACGGTGGATGGTTATGAATGTACCTTTCTTGGTATAGATGAGCCAAGTAATCTTGACTCTGCCAGAAATGAAACGATTAGTTATGCCGCGTATCGGTTGCTACGACATCGGTTTCAATTTTCTCCTGGTGCCATTAATTCTTTACCTATGTTTGACACATTGATGATGGACTTAGGCTATGATATATATTTTTCCAATCAAAATTACTCAACTGGAAACCCAGCAGCATTAGGAAATTATATTGCTCAATGTTTGATCAATTTTGGTTTTCAAGATGGGGCTAGAGAACAGTTTGGCTATAATAATAGTTCCTACCAAGAAGTGAATCCACCATTAGTTATGGCATTTCCTGGGAATCCAGATATCATTGATCCTAATCGATGGCAACCACTTACGCTTGATTTATTTATCGATCAAGCAGGAAATCCTATCCCATTCAATACGCCTGATTTTTTATCTCCTGAATGGGGACAAGTTTCCCCTTTTGCATTATCATCAGATGATGTGAGCGTTTATGAAAGAGATGGATTTGATTATTTGGTCTATCATGATCCAGGATCACCACCTTATTTAGACACTACAACAGTTGGTGGAATTTCGGAAGAATACAAATGGGGTTTTGGATTGGTATCAGTTTGGTCTTCACATCTTGACCCCAATGATAGTGTGATGATAGATATTTCTCCAGCTTCCTTTGGAAATATTCCATTGGCAGATTATCCTACTGATGTTGCAGGTTTGCGAAATTTCTATAATTTTTTAGATGGTGGAGATCCAAGTACAGGACACGCTGTCAACCCTACCACCGGTCAATCTTATACTCCTCAGATCGTTCCTCGTGCAGATTATGCTAGAGTCCTTGCAGAATTTTGGGCAGATGGTCCAGACTCTGAGACACCTCCAGGACATTGGTTTACTATTTTAAATTATGTAAATGATCATCCTGATTTTGAAAAAAGATATCGAGGACAAGGTCCAATCCTTGAGGAGTTAGAATGGGATGTAAAAGCATATATGATGATGGCAGGTGCTATGCATGATGCAGCGATTACAGCTTGGGGAATTAAAGGCTGGTATGATTATCCGCGACCAGTTTCTGCGATTCGATTGATGGCTGAATATGGACAAAGTTCTGATCCAAATTTACCAAGTTACCATCCTGGTGGAATTTTATTAGAACCAGATTATATTGAGTTGGTTGATTCAATGGATGCACTTGCAGGAGACACATTTCAGCATGTTGGAAAAATAAAATTATATGCATGGAACGGTCCAGATTCGATTCCAAACATTGATACCACCTATGCAGGAGTCGGTTGGATTCTCGCTGAGAACTGGTTCCCATATCAACGACCAACATTTGTTACTCCTCCTTTTGCGGGATATATTTCAGGGCATTCAACTTACTCAAGAGCTGCAGCTGATATTATGACTAAAATTACGGGAGACGAATTTTTCCCTGGAGGAATGGGTGAGTTCCATGCTCCAATGAATGAGTTTTTAGTTTTTGCAGGTGGACCAAGTGTTGATCTTATTTTGCAATGGGCGACCTATCGAGATGCTTCTGATCAAACTAGTCTTTCCAGAATTTGGGGTGGTATTCATCCGCCAGCTGATGATATTCC
>JBGCCY010000263.1:0-3631 GCA_045104975.1 Saprospiraceae bacterium | reverse complement strand
CTACTCGTATTTGGAGACTGGTGGAGTACGTTAAATGGAACACAGCAAATGTTCTGGGGGATCTCCATCATCTTTAGTGTTTTATTTGTTATTCAATTCGTATTGAGTTTGATTGGTTTAGATTTTGAAGTGGAGACCGATTTTGATGTGAGTACCGATTCAGATACCGAAGGCGGCTACAGCCTAGACCCAAGTTTTACTTTATTTTCAGTTCGAAGTATTATTGCTTTTTTTACCTTCTTTGGATGGACAGGTGTGCTGGCTTTGAATGCAGGTTTGGGAACAACGATGGCAGTTGTGTGTGCAAGTGCATCGGGGTTTGCAGCGATGGCTTTAGTTGGATACATGATGTATTTATTTTCAAAATTAGGTGAATCAGGAAATGTAGATTTGAATGAAGCGCTATTTCAAACAGGAGAAGTTTATCTAACTATTCCAGCTGGAAAAAGAGCTATGGGAAAAATACACATCAATATTCAAGGAACGATGAAAGAGATGGATGCGATTACGGAAGGGAAAACTTTGGCGACTGGTTCAATGATCAGGGTGGTAGAAATCATGGATGAGAATTTATTACTTGTTGAATCTGTTGATACCTTTTTGGAAGGCGAAAAATTTTAACACCTAAAAATGTAAAACAATTGTTTTCTAACAATGAAATTACATTTTCCATTGTCATAAAAATAATTTACCAGTACTATATTTTCGATATTGCGATCTTCCTATTTTTTTCCAAATGAAAAAGATAGTTCAGATAAGCTATGGAGAACGCAAAACAAAACCACATTTTAAAAACCTTAAATATTACAACTTATGGGATCCGCACTTATTATTATACTATCTGCTCTTGCAGGTTTATTTTTTCTAATGCTTTTATTTTTTATTTCAAGATACAAAAGATGCCCTTCGGATAGAATTCTAGTCATTTATGGTCGAACGGGACAAGGTTCTGCCAAATGTATTGCAGGTGGTGCCGAGTTTGTTTGGCCCGTTTTTCAAGATTATGAATATTTAGACTTATCACCTATTTCGATTGATGTTGATTTGAAAGGTGCTTTGAGTAAGCAAAATATTCGGATTGATGTTCCTTCTCGATTTACTGTTGGTATTTCTACGGAGGAGGGAATTATGCAGAATGCTGCTGAAAGACTTTTGGGGAAAGAGACGATGCAAATTCGAGATATCGCAAAAGATATTATTTTAGGTCAGTTACGTTTGGTAGTTGCGACGATGGATATTGAGGAAATTAATTCTGATAGAGATAAATTTTTGACTAATGTCGCTTCCAATGTAGGAGCGGAGTTAAGAAAAATTGGACTTCAATTAATTAACGTAAACGTGACGGATATACAAGACGAATCTGGTTATATCGAAGCACTTGGAAAGGAAGCTGCGGCGAAAGCAATCAATGATGCAAGAATGAGTGTTGCTGAAAAAAATAGAGATGGTTCGATTGGGGAAGCAAATGCTCGACAAGATCAGAGAGTTCAAGTTTCGAATGCTGATGCCTTGGCACAAGTAGGGGAGTCAGAAGCAGAAGCGAAAGCAATCGAAGGAGCCAACTTAGCTGCCATCAGAATTTCGGAATCGAATGCTGAACGTCGTCAACGAGAAGCTGAATATTTGAAACTCGCAACTTCATCTGAGAAGATTCAAGCGGCGAAAGCTTTGGAAGAATCTTACCTCGCAGAGAAGGAAGCAGAGCAAGCACGTGCTGCCAAAGAAATGGCAACTGCTCAAGCTAACGAAATCGTTCAGGCTGAGATCGCAAAGCGCAAAAAGGAAATTGATGCAGAAGGAGAAGCGGAAAGAATTCGTCGAATTGCACGTGGTAATGCAGATGCAATTTATATGGAAAAAGAAGCAGAAGCGAAAGGTATGTTGGAAGTCTTGAATCGTCAAGCACAAGGATTTGGAGAAATCGTAAAAGCGACCAATGGTAATTCTAAAGATGCTGTCTTGATGATTATTGCTGATAAATTAGAGGACTTAGTGAAGACTCAGGTGGAAGCAATTAAGAATATCAAAATCGACAAAGTAACTGTTTGGGAAAATGGTAGCGGTGGAGAAGGCGAAGGAAATGCTACGTCCAAATTTGTTTCAGGATTATATAAATCAGTTCCTCCGATGAGCGATTTGTTTAATATGGCAGGGATGGATTTGCCACAATACCTAGGACAAAAAACGGAAAGTGCTAAGGAGTTGACAGAAGGTGAGGAAGTAGTGGAAGAATAGAGAGACTAATTTCTTTCTGACTGAATTGTTTATATCTTTGGTTTAAGAGAATCATGTAAGAGAGAAAGAACCTAAATTAAAAGAGCTTGCTTCAAAAAGCCAAGTAGCGGAGACTTCCAAAGTCTTCGCTTTTTTTATGGAAGGAAACATAAAATTAGGTCTATTTCATTTTGTCGCTTTTCCTTCTCTCGACCTTTAATCCCTTTAGGGAAATCCACTCGCAACGACAAAATGAAATGGATCTATAAAACTTATTTTCATCTAAAGTCCAACTTCTTGCTTACCTTTGCCGCCTAAATTCAATATTCATTGTCAGAGATAACCACAACATCAAGATCAACCACAATTGGTTTTGCCATTTTAATTTTACTTTCCATTACATGGGGAGCATCTTTTATTTTGATAAAAAAAGGATTGTTGGCATTCTCTCCAATGCAAGTAGCTAGTTTGAGAATTGGAATTGCAGGTATTGCATTTCTTCCTTTTTTTATATTCAATTTTAAAAAAATAGATTGGTCGCAATTACAGCCATTATTAATTGTGGGATTTGCAGGAAGTGCGCTTCCAGCATTGCTTTTTTCCATAGCTCAAACTCAAGTGAGTAGTTCGGTGGCTGGTGTTTTAAATTCTATGACACCGATTTTTGTATTGATTCAGGGAGTACTTTTTTATGGATTAATTTTGACGAGAAATAATTTATTAGGAGTTGTTTTAGGATTTTTGGGTGCTTCGCTATTGATTATTGGACCATCTTATTTTATGACACAATTAGAAGAAATTGTAGTAGCAGAAGATAAAAATGAGTGGTATGCTTTGTTATTAATACTGGCAACTTACTGTTATGCATTGAGTGGAAATACCATTCAAAAACATTTTCAAAATACTTCAGCAATAAATTTAAGTGCAGCAGCTTATTGTTTAGTGGCGCCGGTGGGAATACTTTATTTGTTGTTTTCTGATTTTATTAATATTCTTCAAACACATCCTGATGCGATGGTTTCGTTAGGAGCAATTGTTTTTTTATCATTAATTGGAACAGTTGCAGCTTCAGTTCTTTTCTTTAAATTAATCCAAATGACGAGCGCACTTTTTGCGTCGACGGTCGCTTTTTTAATACCAATTGTGGCGATTGGTTTTGGATTCTTGGATGGGGAACAAGTGACCATTTATCATTTTTTAGGAATGGCGATGATTCTATTTGGAGTTTATATCACGAGGAAGAAGAAGAAAATTTTGAAAAAAAAAGGTGTTAACACTTCAAGCTAGTCGTGTATAAAATCATTTTTTGTTAATATGTTTTTAGTAGAAAAAACATAAAAGTTCATTGAAAAAACGGTAAAAAAGTATCATTTTCGATAAAAAGTGAAAATGAAAAATCTAGAGAAGGTAAATGTAT
>JBGCCY010000262.1:0-15288 GCA_045104975.1 Saprospiraceae bacterium | reverse complement strand
GTAACAGCTGGAGTATCTCCTATATTAGTAAGACAAACATTTGTTCCAATCACGACACCAGGAGTATTCGTATTATCTACCCCCTCATATTCACCATTTATTCCATTAAAGTTAACAGTAACTGAATAAGTACCATCTGTGTTACATTCAACTACTTCAGTACCAGATTGCTCTAAAGTACAAAATTGACCATCTCCACAACCAAATCGAGCTTTGAAATTAATCGAGAAATCATAATCATTTGTCGGATCTTGATCCCAAACCATCAGATAATAATTGGTAGCATCTGGGAACGAAGGTACTTCAAATGCGGCATCAGCCCAACCTGTGAAGTTTGAACCACATTGATCATAAGAAAGATCGTTACAATCACCGCTTAACCCATTATTTAGGTCATGCTCTGTTGGGCTATTAGAATAAAAAAGAGCCCATCCAATGTTGTCTGGCCCTCCTATTATCTGAAACTCAGAAGTGGCAGCTAATGCCCTTACATCAAAATTGAACCATAGAATTGGCTGGCCATCAGAGGGACCGGTTAGTGAGATAGGCTGCTGGTTATCAGGATTAGTACAATTGCTTAAAGAAGGCAATGTAAATGAAGAGGAACAATAAGTCGTATTGGGGCCGATGTTAGATTGTGTAGCAGCAGCACTTGCACACGCAATGACACCATTAGTGGAGCAACCTCCACATCCATTAATATCTTCCCATCCATCACCTTTTGTCCACCTTGTAGCCAAACATGGGTGACCGTCACCTCCTGGGCATGCCTCTGAAATTCCATTTAAATTATTAATAGAATCGCTGTACTCATTAATAATATTATTATTTACTTTATCATGAGAATAAAGTGTGAAATTGATGAATTGAAGGATAAATAAAATATAAAATTTTTTATTTGTCTTATATCTGAAAGCACTATTGAAAGTAAAAAAATTCATTTGACTTGATTGAGGTTTGACTTTCTTTGATAATAAATCATTACAATTACCAAGTCTAGAGTGGAGGGTATTTTTTAAATCCATTGGGTGTTGTTTTTTAAACTGTTTTTGTAAAGGGATGAATGTTTTTAAAAATACCTGACTTGATATTTCTAAAATTAAGGATAGGATAGGGTTTAATTTTTTCATACGGTAAAGGGTTTGTTTTTTATGTTTATTGAAATGCTCTTAATAACTAAAAGAAGCTAAGCAACTTTGAATTATTAAGATTAATTGAGTGACTTTTGCATTTAAAAAAATACAATGCTATAGCAAAAGCTATTTTATAGCTACGCTTTTCAATTTCATACTGTATATAGAAATGGTTTATTCAATGTAGGATAAACCAATCATTCAATAAAATTTTATGTAGATAAACATTAAATAGAAATGGTAAATTTGAAGAGAGCAACATTCTAACTAATTGAAAATTTAATGGCAAAAATTACCACTAATAAATTATCTATTTAGTTGTTGCTAGACATTATTCTAAACTAGGTTTTGAAGCTGAAAATACCTGATTAGTGATGACTTAAAAAAAGCCATCTAGAATTCTGCCTGAAAATTTTGATTTAGTCATTTAGGTTTAATGTTTTCATTCTGGTTTAATACTTTCATTTTCAAATAAACTTAAGAAATAAAGGTTAGATATTCCTTGTGTGTATTTTAAAAATGTTTTTTTGGGGATTCACTTAACAAGAGATAAGTGAATAATATTATCTAAGGTAAATCATATTTAACAGAAACTCTAAATTAAATGACATTTATATTTTATATTTAAAAAATACCATACAACTAATTCGTTCAAAAATATATATTTGAATAAAATTAAGCCACTAATTCAAGATGAAAACATTTGTTAAAACTTTATATATATACGAAGCAATACCTAAAGAATTTGAGCTAATGGAGTCATTTTTAAAATAGGATTTTCTATAAAAAGAAAGTAGAAAAATCAAAGCGGAAGGCCTTGATTTATTATTTCTCTCCTCTTACCTGCTGAAAATTTTTAGTTAATTTCGGGCTTAATTTATCTTCGATGAAAGCAGTACTCAACTTCTTATAATTTGAGGAAGTCAATAGGCTTTTTAATTTCTTTGGATCTTGTTCTATTTGTAATTGATCTAACAAAACAAACCCAGTCCAGTAATATGAATGTCGATAATCATCATTTGTATATTATTGAAAAATGTCTACGCTTTCTTATAAGTCTCTTAAGCTGTACCTCTTGTTAACTAATAAGAATAAATTGTTTGCATATACTAATTAGTTACTGCCTACAAAAGGATGTGTTGGAGTTTGCTTTTAAGATTTTGGAAGGAAGGAAGCAGCGGAGGAATTTCATATATGGTAGGCGGAGGAAAAACAGGAAAACGAAATAGGCAAATTAACACTAAAACTATGGCAAAACTGATATTGCGTATCACATTAAACATATAAAGAAGAATTGACTTCATGAGTTTATTGCAGATTAAATTATTTTATAATTTTCGAAAACTTGAATACTGAATACTAAAGCTTAACGGCCTCTTGTTATACTTGTAAACTGACGGATGGAATCCGTTCCCGATGCTTATATAATCGTGCAACGATTAACTATCATTGCGGTTGTATTGCGCAGCGAGAGTATATTCGAAACAATTTCAATCTGGTTCGATTAAAAGAAAATTGTAATGATGGGGATTATAGCCCCTCATCCTTCCTTCCTTCCAAAGCCTCTCGAATTCCATCAATCCCATCCGTGAAAGCCGTCATCTGCGCTAGTATTTGCGCCATTGGATTATTGCTATCCATGTTACGAAATAATTTATTTTTGTTAAAAGTCTTTTTGATATCATCCCATCGTGATTGCTCTGTGGGATTGATTTCGCCAATGAGTTCTTTTAGCTTTAAAAAATTAGCTTCTGCATCGCTGGTCAACGTTTGAGATTCATTTTCATAATGAGTGAAAATCAAAGTCTTCAATTCTTGATCATTCATAATAGCGACTGCTTTTTCCGAAAGCTTATTCATGTCTCGATAAGAACCTTGTAATTTAAAAGAAGGCTCAGTTCGATAATCATCTGAAATGGCAGCGGAATGAATATATGCCTTATTAACTATCAAAACGACATCTCGAATCACGAGCATTTTTTTCATGATGGCCACATACTCTTTTATTTCTTCGGGCGAATGATTTGCCGTAAATTCTATGCTATCCTGATTTCCTGTTTCTGCAATTTTTAAAATCGTGTGCACATCTTTGAAACTTTTGTTGCCTAGTTTTTGCAAAACGGGATTAGAAGTAATCGCATTTTCAATATAGCTTAATTTAAAAACCGTCTCTGAGTCGCCAATAATATCTCCCAGATTATAAATGTCCGCTCGATTGGCTAGCATATCAGGTATTTGAAATTTTTCTCCGCTTTCCGTATACGGATTGCCAGCCATGATCACACAAAAACGCTTGCCTCTTAAATCATAAGCTTTACTTTTATTTTCATAAACACCTTCGATCTTTCGTTGTCCATCACAAAGGGAAATGAATTTTTGTAAAAATTCAGGATTACAATGTTGAATATCATCTAGATAAAGCATGACATTATTTCCCATTTCCAAAGCAAGGTTGAGTTTTTCCAATTCTTGTCTGGCTGCTAAATTGGTTGCTTCCATCGGGTCAAGTGATTTAACTTGGTGTCCTAAAGCTGGCCCATTTATTTTCATAAAAATCAACCCCAAACGATCTGCGATGTATTCCATCAAAGTCGTTTTTCCATAACCAGGAGGAGAAACCAGTAGCAACATCCCCATTCTATCGGTTCGAGTATTCTCGCCGACTGTTCCGATTTGCTTAGCTAAATTATCACCAAATAAAGGCAAGTAAACTTTATCAATCAATTGATTTCTTACAAATGAACTCAGCACTCTTGGCTTAAAGTCGTCTAAATTCATTCTACTTTTAAATGATGCTGCGACTTGTTTTTTAAGCGCTTGGAATTTATTAAAACGGGGTACCACCGTTTTGGTGTATTGCTCCATTTTATCCATAAAGGAATTATAATTGAGTTGGTAAGCTCCTTGCTCCAACAATGGATGATCGCCATGAAGTTGATCAATACTAAAAGTAGTAGGTACTTTTAGCACTCGATCTTTTTTGTAATCATCCAAAAATAAAAGCGTAGCTGTTTCAGTTAAAGCGCCGATCAAGTTATCTTTTGTTTGTTCTAAATAAGCCTGTACCCATTTTTGAATCAGTAGAAATTGTTCAGACTTCTGCGCTGCTAATTCAACAACGGAATCTCTATACTTATTTTCTGATTTATTGGTTTTTAAAAACTGTAAAAATGATTCCCGTAAATTCGCAGCTTCCTGACTTACAATAAAATGATCGCCTCTAGATAGTTCTCGAAATAAATATTCAGCAACCTTCCCTGCATCTTCTTCTACAAACAAGTCGGTCTCTTGCTGAAATAATTCTATAACTGTAATTAATTCATTGATTAGATAATCAAACCCTTGCGTCTCTGGAAAAACTTTAAGAATCGTTCCAGCGCTACTTAGTTGCTGTTGGAATAATTCTCGTTGTTTTTTATCCAAAAAATGTTTCCAAAAAATATTAGCGCAAGCTCGGACATTCGAAGAAAAATATAATAGATCAATGTTTTTCGACAAGTCCAATAAGGCCCTCAGTAACTTATGTGCATCTTCATCATGGATCCCCGTCGTATATCCTTCCTGATACCGAGTAGCGGTATTCTCTTTGATGATATCTATGAGTTGCCCATTTGCATTGTTTAGTTTTTCTTTATCAATGGATTGGAAAAGAGCATAAGCCAAATATTCCGATCGGTAAACTTCTGCTGTTTCAGAAATAAGTGATTGTGCCCAGACGGATTTCGTTTCCTCTAAAGCAGGATCTTTAATGACTGAGAAAAAATCAGTGCCCGTAAGGTGAAAAAGTAATGCTCCTTTTTCTTGTACAATAGTCAAGTCTAGTGGCTGAATATTGACAGAGAATTTATGCTTGCCAAATTGAATAATATTTTCGCCATCGACAAATAAATCCTCTCGATCTCTTAACTGCCGAATGGTTTCTTCTTTTAGTGTTTTTAATTTTGTTTGGACAGTGTTCGCCTTGTTGCTATCATCCAATTCATTCAATTGACGGATGAGATCTCGCACTTTATCAATCATTAAATCGCCAGCAAAGAAACCATTAATTTCATCGAGCGTCTTGATATTTTTAACACGGGTTTGGATACCGTTTAGAATTCGATCTGCAGCTTTTTGCAAAGCAAGGGTTCTATTGTTCCGCGCTTCTTTTAGGCTGTTTTTCCGGTTTTCAAATGCAGTATATACTTCCTCTCGCTTATCCGTTATTTTGACAATAAAATCATCAAACTCTACAAACTTACTTTCCAACTCTTCTAACTGCACCATGAGTTTGGTGAGATATTCATCGCTTTTTTGAGGCGTGTCTGCCAAGTCAAGATAACTGATGATTCCTTGGTCGAGGAGTTTCATTTGTGCGTTAAATGACGCAATGGCTTCCTTCCCACCAAGGCTTTTTTGTTTCTTTTTGATAGCTGCTTTCACCTGGTTGAGACCAGCAAACATTGCAGAAATAGCTTCAATGATTTTGCTGGCGTGCGTAGCATCATCAATATTCAGATTGTTGACAATTTCAATTAACAATTCCAGCTCCTGCCCTATTTTTTCAACATTAGTCTCCTTAATCTTTGCTTCTGCTGCGGTCTTAATCGTTTCTAAATCTTTTTGTTCTAATGCTATCTTTTCCAGATAAGGTTCTAATGCATTGTCTTCTAACAAGAATTGAACACAGTCGTTGGACAACTGGGTATTGATGACCGCGCATTCGGTTTCTAGTTTTTCAAGGACAGGTAAATCAGTATATCGAAGTTCTTTAAGTGAAATAATTTGCCCTCGAAATACTCGAAGTTCTGCCAAGGTTTCTACAAATAAATCCACCTTGTCAAAAGTTTGAGAACGACTCCGCTTAAACAATTCCTTTGCCTTGTTCTCCGCTTTTAAAATTTCTGCTCTGGTATTTTTCTCAATTCGATTTTTCTTTTCAAACTCATCTATCGCTGTGGAAGCCGTTTCGCCAATCTGCTGAAGGACTTCCTGCATGTTGAACGTTTCCTGCTTCCCAATCCAATAGTAAGCATCTGTCAAATCTGTACTTTTTTTCAACAAATCATTGTATAGACCGAAGTAAGAATCTTGCTTGTTACTGAGCGTCAAAATTTCTTGACATTCTGCCATCGCTTTGACAATATCTTTATTTCCAACTTTGAATAAGTAGGAATCAGTATGCGCTGAGGGTATGGAAACCGTACTTACAAATGGGGTTTGCCAAATTTGCATCACATGATGCTTGGTGGCTTCCTGCTCTGCTCGAAAATAACACAATTCTCCATTTGGAAAAAGGGTATAACCATTACAAATAATAGGTGTGATTATTTTTTGCTCGATCAGGTTGTAATGCAAAAGGACGTAAACTCCTGTTTGATTATTATAAAAAACATAAAGGAAATCTTCCCCATTGGGAGAAATAATTCGTTTTTTAAACTGCTTATTTCTCATGTCAGGATCGAAGAGTTTAAACTCTCCGGTCTGCAAATAATAACCGTTGGCGAAAATTAAACCGTGTTGATCTGGCAATAAAACACCAGAGTCTTCCAAGGAATCAATCCGCTGAATTTCCTGCACTTTTTCATTAAAAACAAAATAACGGAAGTCTTCTTGATAAGGCTTTATTTTAAGAACAATCAAATTACCTAAGTCGGCAAAAAAGTATTCAGCATCATCGAGCGTCTGTTCTTTATACTCCACTTCTTCTCTGTAAATTCCTAGGCCATCATCTGTGTTATCTTCTACCTTAATCGTCAGGTCGCCGCCAACCGTTTCCACAAAAACTCGATCTAAAATAGAAACGTGTGGATGTTTTCCTTTTCGATGAAAATCACGATGTGCACGTTGCCATTGAAATTCATGTTGATTTGGAAACCGAACTTCTTGATCAGAACGAGCATCAATGTACTCCAACTTATCTTCTCTGATCAACCATTTAAAAACTTTGAAATCGGTCCCTTCTTTACTCACATGGAACACCATATACAAGTAGGAATTCAAAACAACAAACCGAGCGAAGTAGGCTTGTTTATAATAACGATATAGGTTTTGAAAATCCGTTTGGAATTTTTCATTATTTAATAAAGTCATATCACTTTCATGAAAGCGATTGTCCTCAAAATGATAAACACTAAAAACATCGCTGAGCTTAATACCCGACCTTAAGCCAACGTGAACATTATATCCAAACAAACATTGATTCCCAATCGAGATGACATCTCTGGCTGTACAATGAATATTGGTATTGATACGATCGTTGGCGATCAATTGTGTTTCTATGGCACCGAAAACTTCCTTACGAGCCTTGTTGAGAAGTTGGAGTCGGCTGTTTAATTCCTTCGCCTGTTCCTGTAAACGCTGTTGGATAATTTCGTAGGTACCTCCTTCTAAGCCTATATTTTTTTCTTTGATATTCGTCATTTACTAAAAAGGATTGTGATGTTGAATGTTATGGATTCCTTTTTCTATTTGGCACCGATTTAATACTTTTTTCACCATAGTGATAAGTAGACTTTATTTGTTGAACGTTTTACGGTTCGTTCATACAACTTCATTTAAAATAAACTCTAGTATTAATCGGCGCGCTCTTCAGTTTTTTACAAAACATCTTCGGCTGGTTTTTGACCAATGCCGAGGTCTTTAATAGTCATCATCAATTGATTGATCAGACTTAAATCTTTTTCTTCTGTTACTTGATCTTGAATTTTCAGGAGTAAAGTACTGATGGTTAGATTTTTTAGATCTTCGCTAGTGATGCCTGTTTTAGCAATTAAGGTTTTTATTTTGGTTAACATTCCAACACCATTTACCTTGTTGCCGCTGGATAATAATCTATTTTTCACATCTGTAAGATGCTTGCTATTATCTAACATTCGATCCACCGATTTTCCTCTGTTGATAGAGTTCATGATATTGTCTACAAAAGTCATATCTCCGCCGACAATATCAATGTTAGCTGTCTTGAATGCTTCAGCAAGAACGCTAGCTTGCGCTTCTGCAATGTGTTTTTGGATATTGATTTCCGCCAAGTCGATGGCCTTTTCTTTTTCCAATCTAAGTTTAAACTCTTCGTGCTCTTTCCCAACTCCATCTAATTTCTGCATCGCAAGTGCTTTCTCTTCAACACCTTTTGCTTCAGCAGTATATTTCTGAGTCATCACTTTTGCTTCAGCAGCACCAAGTTCTGCAGCTACTTCTGCTTCTGCTAAACCTTGCAATTTATGAGCTGCCGCTTTGGCTTCGATACCTTTGGCTTCAGCAATTGCTTTCTTCTCGATGACGATTGCTTCTAGGCTTCCCTCCTGCTCTCTCGCTTTTGCTTTGGCTTCGATAACCTGCGCTTCGGATAATCCAATTGTTGCTTCCTCTGCAGCTTTTGCTTCTGCATGAATCTTTCTAGCTTCTGCTTCTTTTTCAGCCGCATTCATAGATGCTTCTGCTTCGATGACCAAAGTTTCTGCTTTGATTTCTGCTGAAAGTTTTTCTGCTTGAGCTAGTTTTTCTTGTTCTATAACAGTCGCTTGACCAACTTCTTCCGCTTTTATGATCGCAACATTTTTTGATCTTTCAGCAGTTGCAAGGGCTCTAGTATCTTTGATTTTCTCTTCTTCTTCCACTACTTTTTTCTCAACGATAATTCGATCCTTGATTACATCTTGAATATTTTTCTTTTCCAATTCAATAGCACGTTGTTTCTCAATTTCGGCCAATGCCACAATCTTCTCCTTTTCGGTTTGCTCTAGTAATCTTTCTTTTTCCACTCTTTCATTTTCTACCGCTTCGGTCTTCTCTTTATTTTTTGCAGCGACAATTACTTGACGAAATTTGTTCTCTTCTGCAATGGCCAATTCTTCTTCCGTATGGATGCGCACCATTTCAGAACGTAGTCTTTCTTCCTCATTGATTTTAGCAATCTCTGCCTCTTCTCTCGCTTTGATGTTGGCGATTTCTCTTTTTTGACGTTCTTCTTTTTCTGCTAACTGTCTCTCGTATTCAAGAATCGCTTCTTGAGCTTCTACGTTTTGTTCCTTCAATGTTTTTTCTTCTTCTCTCCGAATAAAATTAGCTTTTATCTTTTGAGTAGCTGTTAACTCAGTAATCTTTTTGATACCTTCTGAATCCAAAATATTGTGTTCGTTAAGAAACTCCAACCCTGTTTGTTCCAAATAATCAATGGCACAATCATCTACCACATAGCCATTTAGATCAACGCCGATGACATCAATAATCTCTTGTTTAAATTTATCTCTGGAATCGTAGAGATCCACGAAGTCAAAACGTTTCCCAACCGTTTTAAGGGCTTCCGAAAATTTGGCTTCAAATAAAAGTCGAAGCGTTTCTTTATCGGATGCTCGGGCAGTACCGATAGCACCTGCTACCTTTTGGATACTCGCTGGGTCATCGTTGATACGAACGAAGAAGACAACTTTTATGTCTGCTCGCATATTATCTTTACAGATCAGACCGTCTTTGTTGAGCCGACCAATTTCAATCGTTTTTACAGATAGGTCCATTTGTTCCACCATGTGTAAAACAGGGATGACAAACATTCCTTTATTTAAGGCCACTTGTGTTCCTCCTTGACCTGTTCGGATAAGAGCTTGCCCTTGAGGAATTTTTTTATACCAAGAGGTTATAGCGAAGACTAAACCAATCAGGATGATAACAATAATGGCGATGACAATTAAAAATACGTTAGATAGCATAGGTTTAAATTTTATGAGTTTTTGATATTAGTTGATATAATGTTTAAGTGCTTCTTTGCTATAAGCAACGTTTGATAGCTCCACATTGGTAATTACGTAAAGTGCAAAACAGTTGCTTATTCCTAGAGGTTAGAAGACTATTTCGGTTGGCTTCCTAATGAAAAAATAGGAGGCGTCTTTGGAAGGGCGAAGAATGATCGCATCTTCACCTTTATTAATTTCGTTCACATCATCATCCACTTTTACGTAGATGAGTAGTGATCTATTTTCATGAATAACTTCAGCTTGTCCCTTCTTTGTTTTATTGGCAGTTACGGTCAATTTACAAGTCATTCCAACAAAATCAACATCTTCCTCCGGCGTATTGAGTTGTTTAAAAACAGGTATCAAAGGAGTTGTAATTATCTTTGTTAAAAGAAGGCTGATAAATAAATTGGGAAGCATCAGTATTAGAGCAAAAACGAGACTTCCTCCTCCCATATAATGATTCAGTAATACATTAATCATCCAAGCAAATAAGATGACGAATGAGAGAATAACCATGGTCGGCAATTTTCCAAAATTGAAAAAATGAAGTGCACCAGCCAACCAACCACTCGTCCCTCCTGCACCGTCTACATCAGCATCAACATCCAAGTCTACATCAATATCTAAATCTATCTCGAAGGAATTCATATCCAAGCCACCTGCAATAACGGATAGCCAATAGAAAAGCACGAGAACCAATAATAACGTGTAGATAATGTTTTCCGCAGAAAGTGCAGCTTGAAATAATTCAGTCATATTTTGTTCGATTAGCTGTACGATGATTTTAACAATGAGACCTTAAGTTATACTTAATTTTGAGTAGTCTGGCTTCTAAAAAAATCGTTTTAAATAAATTTCTTGTGTTGTTTTAATATTAGCTTAAAGATGTTAATATTTTCTTAAAAACTCATATAATATCGGCTAATACGGATAGAAATCAGATGAAATAATATTATGATATCGGAGAGGTAATATTTAAAAATTTAAGATCATAAAAATTGTATCACCTAAAATGAGTTGACATCGAACTCATTTTAAGCTATAAAAATTAATGTGTTTCCTTTAATAGTTTGAAACAAGCTGACTAAGAATCGTATATAGAATATAACTATCGCAAACGCCTTTTTTAAATAATAAATTTTTAAAAGGAAAATGAATAATTATTTAAGCCTAAAACTAAAAGTGGTTTCTTTTTTTGCCATCATTTTAGTCGTCTTTTTACACTCCTACGATCTGGTAATAAAAGTAGATGCAGGAAATGTATTATCCTTAAGTAAAGGATATTGTACATTTATCCAAGAATTTATCAGTCAAGGAATTACAAGAGTTGCTGTTCCTATTTTCTTCGCCATTTCAGGGTATCTATTTTTTTTGGGACTAAAAGGAAGCCTCCCTGAGTTTAAAAAGAAGATGAAGAAAAGAGTTAAGACCTTATTTCTTCCTTATTTACTTTGGTCCATACTTGGAATATTATTGTATCTAGTTTTACAATCTCTTCCTGTCGTTCAAAATTATTTTACTAGAAAACTAATTAGTGAATATTCTGTAAAAGAATTACTGGATACTATTTTCTTAAATCCAATACCCTATCAATTTTGGTTTATTCGTGATTTAATAATTTTAACAATACTATCCCCTATTCTATTTTGGTTACTTCGCTACTTTAAAATATGGTTAGTCTCACTTTTATTAGTTCTATGGTTTTACAACTTTGATTTAATAATTATGGCTAATGAAGCATTATTATTTTTTGTCATTGGAGGACATTTAGCACTTCATCAACAGAACTGGATCTTGCAGCATTTTTCTTCAAAAAAAGCAATCATTTTATTCCTATCCTGGTTATCAATTATTTTGGTCAAAACAACTATGACTCATTTTGATTTCTCCACATTAATGGTGACTAATATTATTCATAAAATTGGAATATTAATAGGTGTCCTAGCAGTTTGGGGGATGTATGATTTTATAGTAAAGAAATTAAAAACCAAAGATTCAAAGTATTCATTTCTATTTTCATTTACCTTCTTTATCTATGCATTCCATGAACCCATTTTAACCATCCTAAAGAAGGGATTTTATTCAATATTAGGACAAGGAGAAATGATTTCAATTATTATTTATTTTACTGCACCCACTATTGCCATTCTATTCAGCATTTTGATTGGTTATTATTTTAAAAAAATTATTCCTCAGTTTTATAGTTTATTGACTGGAGGTAGGTAAGAATGTGGAGTTAAAAGTTGTCATCATTTTTGATATATATTAATATTAATATTGAAGATATATTTCTTCAACATAAGTAATCATTACACAATACCCTCTACCTCTAGTATTACACGCCTAATAACAACTCTAAGAAATTTTCCGAATTCTATTTTTGGGAAAAAATTCTATAAATGAGATTGAATGACTTCAATCCTTATTTACCTGTCTCATGAGTAAAATTGAATTAAAATGCATATAATCAAATGGTTAGGAATATTATTTCTCATAATAACTTGTATCGGTTCTGCCTATGAAGGAGGAATTATTCAAGAAGAGAAATTGATTGCTTCATGTCCTTGCGATATTCGTTCTGACTCATTGGCATTAGTTGATTTTTATACAAAAACCAATGGGCAAGATTGGAAAAACCAATGGGATTTTAGTCAGCCTTTTAGCACTTGGTATGGAGTAAGATTAAATTCAAGTGGATGTGTACAATGTCTCGATTTGGATGGAGATCCGAATTGTGGATGGAAGCATAATCAAGGAAATAATCTGGTTGGACCACTTCCCGATCTTAATTTACCGCATGTTGAACATTTGTTTTTAGGGTTTAATAAATTATCTGGGACTGCCCCTTCTCTAAAAAACATGACTTTCTTATTAACGCTCCAGCTATCTGGAAATCAATTTAGTGGGCCGATTCCTGATTTTCAATTCCGAAAATTAGTTTCTCTGGAATTAGAATTCAATCAATTTACTGATACTATTCCTAATTTTCAGCATATCCCAAAATTGAAAACACTTTACTTAAATTATAATAAACTGTCTGGAAAGATTCCTAATTTTTCCAATCTTCCTGTGCTTCAACGACTTTATATTGAGAAAAACCAATTGATAGGAGCTATTCCAAATTTGGTAAATTCTCCTGAATTACAATTTATCTCTTTTTCAAAAAATGGACTTAACGGACCTATTCCAAGTTTTCAACACCTAAAAAAATTAAGCCATCTAAATCTTTCAATCAACCAAATAAAAGGAGAATTACCCTCTTTTAAAAAGATGAAAAAATTGAAAGAAATAAATTTCTCTTACAATCAACTGGAAGGAGAAATTTCATCATTTAAAAATTCGGATCATTTAGAAAAGCTTATACTTTCTAACAATAGATTTACAGATTGTCCAAAAATTTCTAATAAACCTGCTTTGAGTAAATTTTTAGTTAGCGGTAATTTTTTAGACTTCAATAGTTTAAAGAAAAATAATTCTCATCTCAAGACATTAGAATCGTATGCTTATCAAAAAGATCATAAAAAGGATTCTTTGGTTTACTTGTTAGTTGGGGATAGTCTTAAGTTAGATTTAGAAATTGATGATCTTAAAACCAATAAGTACGAATGGTATTTTGAAGGGAATAAATTGGAAAGTAATAATGAACCATTCCTCCAAATAGATAACATTGACCCAAATAAAACTGGAAAGTATTTTTGTGAAATAAGTAACCTCGGGTTTCCAGGATTGACTATAAAAAGTTTTGATTTCATTCTCCAATTAGAGGATTATATGAATCTTGAACAACTTGAATTAATTCAACCTCTTGCACAAAATGACCTGTTTAATTTAAATACCAATACTTCCAATTTTATGTTGGATGTATTGAATAATGATGAATTATTAGGATTAGAAGACTGGGAAATTTCTATCGTGGAAGAGCCTCAAGCAGGGTTGCTTTTTAATCTAGAAAATGGAACATTTAAGTATTCGGTACCGGCAGATTTTGAGGGAGAGATATCCTTCCAATATCAATTGACTAATATTTTAAATCCAGAAAATTTTACCGTTGCAATAGTTGAAATGAACGTACAACCTAATGATGGTTTAGCCAGTCGAATTCCGAATGCAATTTCTCCAAATGGAGATGGAGTGAATGATTATTTTATTATTCCTGACTTAGAAGAAAATCCTGACCTTAAAAATGAGTTAATCGTATTCGATCGATTTGGACAAGTCGTATATTCAGCGAGTCCTTACCGAAATGATTGGGATGGGATATTTGAAAGTACTTTAGGTCCACTCCCTGAGGGAACCTATTTCTATGCCTTACAAATTGAAAATAACCCCAGTAAATTATCTGGATTTATTGAATTGAAGAGATAAAGAATTAATACACTATGACGTCTAAGATATTTGTCAAACATTGGTTTTGGAGAGCCTTAATATTAGGGTTCTTTCTTATCTTTTTTATGTCAGAAATTTTGGAGGAGAGTATGTTTATTGATGGGGTTTGGTATGCGGTGATTTCTCGAAATTTAGCAGAAGGAAATGGTAGCTATTGGTTTCCCCAATTTTCACAAACTATCTTTTCCAATTTTCATGAGCATCCAGGGTTTGTATTTTGGATACAATCTTATTTTTTTAAAATATTAGGAGATAGTTTTTGGACCGAAAGAATTTTTAGTGGAATCCAATATTTATTGAATCTAATGTTGATCATTTTAATTTGGAAAAAAATATTTTCTAAATCAAATGTTCATTTCCAAAATTATTGGTTCGTTCCAATTCTATTTTGGCAATTTAATATTCTTACTTATCTCTATCAACCAGCTAATTTACTAGATGGTCCTTTATCTATTTTCTGTTTGGCAGCCATCTATTTTTTAATTGATGAACAACAATCAAAAGAATCGATTTGGAAAATTTTGCTCGCTGGTTTTTTCATTGCTCTCGCAGTATTGAGCAAAGGATTAGTTGGGTTATTTCCTTTAGCATTTTATGGCTGTTTTAAATTAGTCCTCAGTAATAATATTTTTATTCAAGATGTAGTTCGTAAAACTTTTTATTTGGTGACCGCATTGATCATCTTTTTTGTAGCAATTTTTGTCCTATTTCCAGAGGCATTGAATAGTATCAATATTTATCTCGACACTCAATTATTTGCTAGTTTAAAAGGAGATCGAAGATTATACTATTATCAAAGTAATCGGTTTTTTATAATCGGACAACTCTTGATTGTTTTGCTTCCCATGCTGATTACCTATTTTGGAGCGATTATTTTAGAGCGATTATTTGATACTCAAGTATCTGCTTTCAAAGAAAAAAAACTAGGATTCCTTTTTATTCTAATTGGATTATCAGCCTCTATTCCTTTGATTATTTCTCCCCGACAAGCGATGCCATATTTGATTCCTGCCCTACCCTATTTTAGTATTGGAATAGGAATTTTAATCATTCCC
>JBGCCY010000261.1:0-15030 GCA_045104975.1 Saprospiraceae bacterium | reverse complement strand
TCCATTGAGGGTTGAAATTCAATTAACAGCTTGGGCGTTTTCATGTACAGATAACATGATCTTAAATAATTCAGTTTTCACTTCTCACAAAATTATTAATAGGGCTCAGGATTTTTTGGACTCTACTTATGTGGGGATGTTTTTGGATTTTGATTTAGGATGTTATACAGATGACTATGTAGGATGCATCCCAAATTTGAATACTTTTTATGCCTACAATTCAGATCCGATTGATGGAGATCAAGTAGGTGGTTGCCCAAATATCCCCTTCTATGATGATAACCCACCTGTACAAGCGGTGACTTATTTAAATAAAACTATGAGTTCTTTTACCACCGCTAAGCCAGCTGGGGTACCGAATACTAGTAGCAATTTTCCTGCAAGTTATTTCAATTTAATAAGTGGAAGTTGGGATAATGGACAACCACTAACCCAAGGAGGAAATGGTTCTAATTCTGGCGGACAAGCTCAACCAATTTCCTTTATTTTTCCTGATAATCCAAATGATGCAAATGGATGGTCAATGACTACTGAATCAATTCCAGATGGAGATTTTAAAGCAATCAGTTCGGTCTATATTGATGAAATGCTTTCGGGTGCAGTTGAGACTATTGATATGGCATATACATTTTATCGAGATGAAACTTTGAATCATTTGGAAACAGTTGATTTAGTTTATCAGTTTACCCCTCAGTTGCAGCAGATGTATGATAGTAAATTTGAAATGGCGTGTGATGATTTATATCTACCCAATGAAAATTTAGAAGAAGCGAACTTTCAAATTTTCCCAAATCCAACTTCCGATATTTTAAATATAAAAATAGAAAATCCTTCGCAAGCTAATTTCTCCATTTTTGATATTTATGGAAAAAAGGTTTTAGAAAAAATAGGAATGAATCAAAGTGAGATTCAGTTGTCCACATCGATTCTTTCGCAAGGGGTTTATTTTTTAAAAATAGAAATGGATGGGAAAGAATTGGTGAAGAAATTTATTAAAATGTAATTTCTAACTTAGGAGGTAACTTGGTTCAAACTACGATTCGGATTATTTCAATAAAAAAAACGTTATGCTAAATAAGTTGAAATTTATTTTCATTTCTATCCTCCTTTTCTATTTTGGAAAAATTGTCCTCGCACAAGATTGTCCTCGTTCACAAGTTATTGAAACCTTAAGCGGCAATAATATTAAAGCAAGTATTCCTATCAATGGAAATTTATTTTGGACGGAAAGTTCTGACAATCAATTTGCTTTTATCAATACTAATTCGCTTCCTCCTTTCCCTACTACCTTTTTTACAACGGGAATATGGATAGGCGCAAAAAACAATGCAAATGAATTAAAACTTGCTGCAGCTACTTATCAAACTGAATTTGGGAAGGACTTTTTCTCAGGACCAATTCATAATAACAATAGTCAACTTTCATTTCAATGCGAAGACTTTGACCGAATTTGGCAAGTCTTTGGTCATGAAATCTTACAACATCTCTCAGACTTCGCTAATGATGGAATCATAGATCAGCCGATCCAAAACATATATGCATACCCAGCACATCAAAATCCTTACTTTGAAATAATTCACGGTTTTTCGTTGCCCAACACGCCTCAAGGCTTAGCGCCTTTTTCCGATCAAAACAATGATGGAATTTATAATCCAGATGACGGCGATTTTCCTTTACCAGAAAATGTAGCTCCTAATAAAATACCCAAACAAATCATCTGGGGAATCTTTAATGACGGTGCAGGTCCCCATACTCAATCTCAAGGAGAACCTTTAAATATTGAAGTGCAATTGACCGCATATTCTTTTTACTGTAACGAAAACGAGTTATTAAATAACACTATTTTCACTTCGCATAAAATTATCAATCGAGGAAATGAGACTTTGGATTCTTTGATTTTTACCAAGTTTGTTGACTTTGATTTGGGATGTTATACTGATGATTATATTGGCTCCATTCCCGATCTTAATACTTTTTATGCCTATAACCAAGATGCTGTCGATGGGACAACGGGTGCCGTATGTAATGGAGGCGTTGCCACTTTTGGAACTAACCCACCTGTGCAAGCAATAACACTTTTGAATCAGGAAATGTCTTCTCTTTCTATGTCTTACACTAATTTCCTTGGAGCTCCTATACCTACAGAACCCCCAAATACGCCTAATGAATTTCACAATTTAATGAAAGGACTTTGGCCAGACGGAGAACCAATTACAGCAGGAGAAGAAGGATACAATACCGGTGGACAAATAACTCCTTATTTATTTCCTGATAATCCAAATAATCCAGATGGGTGGTCTATGTTTACAGAAAATTTACCTTTTGGAGATCGAAGATGCATGGCTAATATTGAATTTGACAACCAATTTCAAACAAATGATTTTGTGAAAATCGATTTAGCCTATACCTTTTATCAAGACGCATTTTTAAATAATGTGGAGACTGTTGACTTAGTCTACGATAGAACCCCTGAGTTACAACAATTGTATGATAATAATTTTGTGGGCTGTGATTTTACCATTTGTCCAAATGATTGTGTTTGGACAGGAGATGCCAATCGAGATAGTATTGTTACTGCTTTTGATATTTTACAAATCGGTTTAGCTCATGGTCAAATGGGAAGTGAAAGAGATAAACCATTAATCTGGCAGCCTTTCAATAGTGACGATTGGGGACAAAATTTATTAGGAGTAGACTTAAAACATGCTGACTGCAACGGAAGTGGAACCATTGGCGATACCGATTTTGATTGGGTTGATTTAAATTTTGGAAACTCCTATAAATTAGGAACGACCGTTGACGAGTATCCACAAGGTTCAGAAATCAGCATTGTGACTAATCAGTTGGGACAATACCAATATGGTACCTTGGGAAAAGCAACTATTAATTTAAATCAAGCAGAGGATATTTATGGTTTAGCTTTCACTTTAGAATTTGATCCAACTTATTTAGGGGTACTTTTTGGTTTTAAGCTTTCTATTTGGGACAGTCAAATTAGCAATACATTTTCCTTTTCAAAAATAAATAATGAAACAGGAACTATAGATTATGCTTTTGTCAAAAAGGATGGAATTAATAGTACGTCTATTATTGATGAGATTGCTGAGGTTCGTTTTTTCACTCAAACTCAAAATTTTGAATTAGTCCAAACTTACCTTCGAATAAAAAATATCCGAGCTATTTTAAGTAATGGAGTATTTTTGGATTATGGTGCTCAAGATTTTTTAGTAAATATTATTAATACCAATGGGGATGGTCAGATTTTATCCACCGAAAATTTAGAGGAAACGAACATTCAAGTTTTCCCCAACCCAACTTCCGATATTCTAAATATAAAAATGGAAAATCCTTCGCTAACCAACTTCTCCATTTTTGATATTTATGGAAAAAAGGTTTTGGAAAAAACGGAAGTGAATCAAAATGAAATTCAATTATCGACTTCGATTTTTTCACCAGGAGTATATTTTTTAAGGATAGAAATAGAGGGAAAAGAGTTGGTGAAAAAAATTATTAAAATGTAATCTCCCTTTTCAATCCTATTCCTTAGGAAACTTCGAATCGAATTCTTCCAGCGACTGGTTTCTGCCAACCTCTGATTTTGCTCTTATAATAATGTAAAATCAAAGGCTGGCAGAAAGCCAATCGCTGATATCAAAACTCTTAAATTCCAAACATTCTAAATTCTTTTTCCCAGTCTAAACAGCAAATACGCTAATTAAGTCATCATAAACTTTGAAGGCAATACTCAAGGTTTATTACTATTTTGAGTAGTCTAAGCAAGAGAGCAATATTAATCAATAAAAAAAGCAGATACCCTTGACATGGTTTCAAACCGTGTCTCGGATTTTGAAAGATAGTCTACTAAAAAATCCCTGCTTAAAAATTACATTTAATTTTGCTCCTTTACTTATCTTCAAATATCAAAACTATCTAAAACGATAAACCATGTTAAAGACCAATCTAACGCTCTGTATCTTTATCCTTTTCACCAATTATATCTTTGCTCAAGCATTTCCTGAACCTTGCGATTTTCAAGTTGAAATTAGTAACGCTATTTGTTTTGATCCTCCTGGATGCGTTGTTTTTAAAGCCAACCCAGTTGGAGGAACTCAACCATTTACTTACGAGTGGAGTAATGGAGTAACATCGAAAAATAATGTTTATTTTAACCCTAATAATTCTTACATGGGTACTTGTGAAGTTGTAACTGTTACAGATTCTAAAGGTTGCGTTGCTATTAATGGGAAGATTTGGGATAATATAGTTGACCCCGTTTATTTATTAATTCCTGACACTATTTATCCTGGTGGAACTCCAACCAACTTTGATGTAAGTATCAATGATATATCTCAGGTAAATAATTATGAAATTTCACAACCTCCTAGTTTTGGAACAATAACTTTCAATAACAATGGGCAAGGAATTTATACTCCAGATGCTGATGCATGTGGTCCAGATTATTTTAGATATTTTGTTTTTGATAATAGTTGTAATTATTCAGATTTAGTTACCGTTGATATTTTTAATGGTCCTTGTGCTAAAATTTTCCTCAACAGCAATGATTGTAACAATGCCTGCACGGGTAGTGCTTTTTTTTATAACCAAGAAGTTCTCACTCCTCCATTAACTTATAATTGGTCGAATGGCGGAACAGATGCTTCGGTTGATAACCTTTGTATGGGCACGACTGAATTAACTGTAACCGATGCTTTGGGTGCTTCTGACGTTTATCAAATTGAGGTGGAAAACGCCTCTTTGGATGTTTCCATCATTGCTGTTGATGAATCTTGTCAAACCACAAAAATTCATCTTACCCCCAGTTATTCACAATCTCCTGAAGGAGAATTAGATTTTAAATGGAGTGGAAATAATGTTTATTCTTACATTCAATTTGACACCACACTTTTTGCCAACCCAGGTCATCCTGATAGCATAGATAATATTTTCCAACTTATTATTAATTCATCCAATGGCTGCTCCGATACTGCTTTTCATAATGTGAATGTTTTGGAATCACCTCGGATCATTGAAATCAAATTAGAGAAAATGTTTTGTGCCTTGGACACCATAGAACTTCATGCAGCAGTTGAAAAAGGAACTCCTCCCTATACATATCAATGGTTGGGTCCTCAAGGAATTCAATCGGTGGAGCCTGATCTTAAATTTCCAAATGCAACAAGTGCGCACTCAGGTCAATATAAATTATTCCTTGCTGACATCAATGGTTGCTCCGTTGGAAAAACCAAATATGTGAATGTTCCTGATAGTTTGAGTTTCCAACTTTTTCTTTTTCCTCCCAACGAAACGCTTTGTCAAGGAAGTAATTTGAAACTAGATTATGGAATCAACTCTGGAAGTTATACCGTTCCTGATAAAATTGAATGGTCTGGCCCCAATGGATATTCTTCCACAGAACAATATCCAATAGTGGAAAATCTTCAAACCAATATGGCTGGTTTTTATTCCGTAAAAGTAACTTTTGGAGAGGATTGTTATTTGGTAGATTCAATGGAAATATTTGTTTCACCTGATCCTGCGGCAGTAACTGATTTACAAATTACACCTCCTACAGAATGTAATGGAGATGATGGTCAAATTGAAGTTTCTCTTTCTTTTCCTCCACCCTATTCTGTTTATAATACTTGGAATTACCAGAACGAAACTTATAATACTAACCCATTTATTTTCGATGAAGCTGACGTTGGAGATTTTCGCCATCTAGAAATTTCTACTCCAAATTGTGTGCTCATGATTCCGGTAGATGTTCCTTATCCTGCTGCACCAATCATCAATACAACCGATGTAACTTGTCTTGGCAATGATGGAACGGCAGCTGTGGCTACTCCAAATGCTCCTCAAGTTTCTGCTCGATTTTATTTGCCTGATGCTGCTTGGAATGATTATGTGGAAGGTTTATTTGTGGCAGATTTAATCCCCGCAACTTATGAAGTCTTCATCAAGGACTCGATCACCAATTGTAATTATATAGAATATGTTACGATCAACCCTCATCTTGATTTTGAGGTCATGGTAGTTGATACACCAAATTGTGATGATGCCAATGGTAGTCTTGAGATTACAGCAACGGGGCAAGCAACGCCTCCAATTAATTTTAACTGGAGCAATAATGTTTCTGGAAATATAAATAGTGGATTAGAAACTGGTTGGTATTCTGTAACGATGACTGACGGAGATGGATGTGAACGACATGAGAATATTTTTCTACCTCCAAATGATCCTTGCAACTCATTAATCTCAGGTCATACTTATTTTAATTATGATTGCGAATGCACAGCTGACGGGGACGAAATTCCATTTACCAATGTGAGAGTATGCGCTGAAAATGGAACCTTCAAGGATTGCACTTACACTAATAACAATGGAGAATTTTGGCTCTTTGCTCCTCTCGAAGGTGATTACACTTTGACGACAACTCAACACAACGATTATATTTCAGAGGCTTGCCCTCCTCAAACAGTAACCATTTTAAACTCTCCAAATAATGCATCTGGGGTTGACCTTTTCTTCTGTGGAGATACCATTACAGATTTGCGAGTAGATGCTTATTGTGCTATTGCACGTCCAGGATTTACTCAACAATATAATTTCCAAGTGAGTCATGTGGGCACTTCTTTTACAGATACCATGGTGAGTTTAACGGTTGACTTGGATGACAATTTGGATATATTTCAGATTACTCCTTCCCCTAGTTCTCAAGATTTGGCAACCAATCAAATTACTTGGACTAACCATCATATTGCATTTAATTCTGAATTAGATTTTAAAATCAGAGCAACCGTGTATGCTCAACTTGGAGATACTCTAGTGACTACCGCTCAAATTGTTTCTAATAATATAGATGCAGATTTAAATAATAATTCAACAATGTGCGAACAAATTGTAATTGGTTCTTTTGATCCAAATGATAAATTAGTGACTCCTTTGGGTAGTGGTGTCGATGGTGATATCTTAGCTACCGACACGATGTTAAATTATACGATTCGATTTCAAAATACAGGAACTGATACTGCTTTTACAGTTGTCGTAAGAGATACTTTGGATCCCAATGTTTTTGATTTGAATAGTGTGCAACCAAGGATGGCAAGTCATCCTTTCCATTTAGATGTAGAAGGAGAAAATATTTTAGTTTTTCGTTTTGAGAACATCAATTTGCCTGATAGTAATCGAACGGTGGAAGGTAGTAAAGGCTTTGTAACTTTTGACATTAATATAAAACCAGATTTGCCGATTGGTACCAACATCCAAAATTCGGCCGCCATATATTTTGATTATAATGAACCTATAATTACGCCCGAAGTAAATAACACTATAGATGCTCATTCTTATAAAATAGAAGGCACCGTTAGAACTGAATATGGTGATGAGGTTTCAAATGTAAATGTATTGTTAGGAGGAAATATTACTTCTGCCTTTACAACTAATTCATCAGGTGTATTTTTATTTGAAGATTTAACTCCCAACGAAAGTTTTAATTTGAATTTCGAAAAAAATACCAATCCATGGAATGGAGTGACGACTCAAGACATCGTATTTATTAGAAAACATATTTTAGGATTAGAAATTTTAGATTCACCTTATAAATTATTAGCTGCTGATGTTAACAATTCTGGGCAAATAACCGCTTTGGATATGGTGATTATTCGATCTCTAATTTTATTAAACTTCACAGAATTCCCCAATAATGATTCATGGAAGATTATTGATGGAGACTTCGTTTTTGCTGATCCAACTCAACCTTGGGCGAGCAATATTCCTCAACAAATTATTATTAATAACCTTGAAACCAATCGAGAACTTAATATGATCGGTATCAAAATGGGAGATGTTAATAATTCTGCTCAGCCATGGAATTTATTAAGTTCAGAAACTCGAGGAAGCGAAGGAACTGTTTCATTTGATATCGATAATCAATTGATGGTGGAGGGAAATGAATATTTAATTGCCTTCCAAGCTAAGGACTTTGATGAGCTAGTAGCTTATCAATTTACTTTAGATTTTGATAAAGATAAATTGAGTTATGTTGGTTTTGAAAAAGGAGTATTAGATGGAATGGAGGAAAAAAATCTTGGGATGAGTTTTTTGAAAGAAGGAAAAATCACTTTTGCATGGTCATCTGAAAAAGGAAAAAATGCTAAGAATAACGAGCCTTTATTTTTTCTAAAATTCAATGCAAAACAAAAAGGAAGCTTAAGTGAAATGTTACAAATTAATTCTTCCAAAACACAAGCAGTTGCCTACAATGAGGAAGAAAATATTTTTGATGTCAATCTAACTTTTATTGAAAAAGGGGAAGAATCAATCCTACAAGTTTTCCCTAATCCATTTCATAACAATGCTTTTGCAAAAATAAATTTACCAGAGGAAGTTCAGAATGCACAATTGGAATTATTTACTTTGGATGGAAAATTGATCAAAACAATACTCCCTCCTACTTCACTTTTGAAAGGAGAAATTATTATTCCAATTGACACGGATAAGTTACCAAGCGGAATCTATTTTATTCATTTAAAAACGGAACGGGGGAATATTATGGAGAAGTTAGTTAAAATTAAATAGGTTCTTATTAATAAAAAACATGCTTAAATCGCTCCTAATCTAATTCTTGATTAGGAGCGATTTTTATTTCTCAAAAGAAAGAATAACAATACTCCTACAAATCCCAAACCTAACCACCAAAACCAAATTTGATCATTTGAAGAAATCGAATCCATATCTCCTATCGCAACCATTCCTGCCCAAAAATAAGGATGTGCAGTCAAAGGATCTGCATTCTGCAAATATTGAATTTTCGCATTTTTGAGTGCCACATCTTTTCTATTTCCTTGTGCCAAATCTTTATAAAAATGGTCCATTAATTTAGCAGTTGATTGATCGTTCGCCATCCACAAACTCATCACTACACTTCGACAGCCTGCATAAGAAAACGCTCTTCCTAGACTGATAACTCCCTCACCATCAGCAAGTTGCCCAAATCCAGTATTGCAAGCACTCATAACTGTAAGTTCAGCAGGGAGATGCATATTATAAATTTCATAAGCATTCAAATAGCCATCTTCCAAGGTATCTTTCTGATTAGAAAATAGAAAGCCAGACAGCATCGGTTGCTTATCATTTGCAAAAGCGTGGGTTGCTAAATGAATGATTTTACTCTCTGGAGCAAATTTTTGGAAAAAGAATTCCGAAGCTTCACTTCCTGAAAAAACATTTCCTTTATAAAACTCATTCGCATTTAAAACCTCAGTTTCTGTAAAATTTAATTCTGACAAATTAGCTCTTGAAACTAAGCTGCCCGAAGAAGAATTATCAGCTAATATTTGATGGCTAAATGAAGGAGCAAAACCTACATAATCATATTTGTAATTACGTTGTTGGATTTTATCTTTTTCTAAAAAAGCCAAAGACCAAGCATACTGAATATTAAAATCTCGCAACAAATATGGGAGTTGTCTAAAATCATTTTGATCCGATTTTTTTGCCAACATTTCAAAAGGCAAATAATTTAAAACGCCATGAGGAACGATTATTAATTGAACTTGGTTCGCTATTTCTTTTTCAATGGGAGCAATTAATTTTTGATATAAAAAATTAATTTGAGCGATATATTTTTCATTTTCATCAAAAGCATTTTTAGTTGAACTTCCAATTTTAAAACTCCTTAAATATTCAATTGACTTTTCTATATCTTTTGAAAAGAGTTGTTGAAAGCCATGTAATTCCCCATCAAAAATAACAAACGTGTATATATTGTTATTATCATAAAAGTATTCTACAAAAGTTTTGGATTTATTCAGGTTATCATTGATAAAATCTTGCGTAATTCCATTTGGAACTGCATATTTTAATTCAAAATATTCAGGATTAAATTTTTCCAAACTGGCAATCTGATTTTCATATTTTAGCTTCAGGTCAAATAATTGATTTTGCAGTTGATCTTTTTCAGATGGATTTGATTCGAATATTATTTCAGTTAAATTTTCTATTTGTATATTTAACTCATCCAAATCAACCAATACGTTTTCTGGAATTCCAGCATTCTCCAAAGCAAAATTTTCATTCATACTTTGCCATAAAATACTTGCTTTACTTTTCTCCGAAAAATTTAGAGCTTTTAAAAGATAAGAGGAATCATCAGTAACATTATACAGTTGAAATGCTACCCTAACCGCTAATTGAAAAATTGGATTCACTCGTCTATTCAAATCTTTCCTAGAAGTTTCTGACTGATAAGATCGACGCGTTTCTTCAATCAAACTAACTGCTAATTCTAAGGTACTTAAAGCGTCCAAAAGATCTTCTTTTTCTTTTTTCCCCAAAAAGCGTTTTTCCAAAATTTCACTTTTGAATTCTAACAAATCCAAAAAATCTACTTCGTTTTCCACTTTAGAAAGTGATGGATTTTTTCCATTTTTGTTTTGATATTTAAAACCTGGTGCTACATTTTCCATTCCCATACCTAGGTAGAAAAGTGCAGAGTCTAAGTCATTTTTCTCAAAAAAAACATTTGCCATTCGATGGTATGTAATGGCAATAAATTCACTAGCGCGAAAGTCATGATTTTCAAGTTTAACAATTGATTTTCGATAAAAATTTAAAGCTTTATCGTATTGCTTCATATCCTCATAAACATGACCAATATTTTTGTATCCACCGACCACATATGGATGAGTTAAGCTTAACCTTTTCTCCATAATTTTTAAACCCTTTTGGTAAAGTTCTAAGGCTTTTTGAAACTGTCCTAAATCAGCATAAAAATTTCCTAATTCACCATATGATCCACCTGTTTCTGGATGATCTAAACCAATTGCTTTTTCTTGTAACTCTACCATTTTTTCTACATAAAAAAGGCCTTCTTTAAACATTCCTTTTCCTGCGTATGCTTTCCCAATATTCGAATAATATTTTGGTACACTTGGGTGAGTCGATTTATAATGTAATAGCTTGATTTCCAACGCCTTAAGTCCAAAATCAATAGACTTATCGTAATCCCCAATCTTTCGATAAAGGTTACCCCAATTGCTATAAATTCTATTAAAATCTTTACTCTTTGGATCAGATGATATGGTGAAAATTTCGAAGGCTTTTTGGTAGTATTTATTGGCATCTTTGAAGTTCGTCATTTTTGTTAGACTGTTCCCAATATTCATATACATATTGCCTACTATCGAACTGTTTTCTCCGAATAAAATAGTGTATAACTTAATGGCTTTTTCGTAGTAAAATTTTGAGTTATTAGGGTCATACATTTGCCGATAAGTATTTCCTAACTCCAAGTAAAAATCGGCCACAGGTTCGCTCTCTTCGCCATGTATTTTTTGAGCAAGTCCTAAACCTTTTTTTAATATTTCAATAGCACTTCGATGGTAGCGTAAACGCATTTCTGTTTTCCCCAAACGATAATATGCTTTGACTACTTTTTTATGTTCTTCCCCAAAAAGTCTTCTCCTAATTTCTAGCGATCTCTCAAAATCTGCTTTTGCTATTTTATATTCTCCCTCATAATATAAATCCTTCCCAGCATAATATAAACTATCGGCAAGTTGTTCCTGAGTTTGAGAAAACAAGAAGTTGGAGAAAAAAAATAACAATACATTTACGGATAAAAACATTTTTTTCATCGGAGTAATTTTGAAGTTTTTTTTTCTAAAAATAAGGATTTTTTATTTAACCGATATACATTATTTAACCGTGGAACAGTTGTAACCGTTCCACGGCTAATCGATTGAATTTACTTCAACTTCATTAATTCCTTAGACAAATTTGCGATTGATTGGGTCGTATTATTAAAGTCAAAAGCAACTTTTAAATCATGTTTTTTACCTAACCATTTCACTTGCAATTTCAACTTTACTGCTCCCCCACTCAATACTCCTAATTTACCTTCGAACTCTGCTTTTTTAATATCGACAATCGCATCAGGCCCTTTTTCCAAAATCCATGCAGCTGCATTTCCGCCAAAACCTAATCCTTTTTCGGTTCCTTTTAATGCTAGCTTAGCTGCTTGAACCGCTTTCAATGAGATCTCTTTTTTACCCACCAAATAGATTACCTGAGCATCTTTGTTGGGATCACTATTTACCCATTTCAATCCATCTAAAACTTTTTTTGCCGCTGCTAAGGAACCATTGGCAGTAAGTTTAGTTCCTTGTAAAGTTTTGGCTTTACTTGCATAATAAGCTCTTTGGTGAAGAGGCGTTTTTTTAGACTTTGACAATTTAATGCATCGCTTGATTTCTTTAGACAACTTGTTTACATTCTTATTCCACTTGTCCACTTCTTTTTTTGCCGCATTGTAAGCTTTACGTTTTTTTGATTGCTTCTTTTTTATTTCTTTCTTTTTTGATTTGATTTTTTTGTCCCAAGCTTTTACTCCATTCTCTGCTTTTGTCAATCCAACTTGTCCTTTTCTTAAACCATCCACTCCTCCTTTGGTCGTATTTTTCACAAATCCTGAAACGTCTTTTTTGATAAAATCAAAGAAGTCATTTTTCATTTTTACTTTCAAATACATTTCTCCTGCTTTTTGCACATCAGTCCCACGAGCAGTAATTTCTCCTGCAAAAAGTTTAAATATTTTCCCACCAACCATGAATTCAAAGCCATCATCCTTCAAATGAATGTCAGTTTCTGCTTTTAACCCTAAAAGGCTAACTGCTCCATTTACTGCAAATTTTGGCATTTTATTCTTTCTCAAATCAATGATAAAACCAGGTCGACTCTTTCCATTTGCTCCTTCTAATTTGAAGATTTTTGCATCAATTCCATCACATGCCGCATTCGCTGAAATTCCATTCGTGTAGTCAATATCCAATCCTCCTTCCGCTTTGAATCCAGCTACATTCATCTTTCCTCCTGCTCTAAAACCTGCATCATAATTTTTTTCCAAAACTTGAACTGAAGTCGGTGCTACTTCCAAACTTACATCTTTGAAGTAAGTTCCTTGCAAAGCTTTTTTCATGTCTGCTGGAATCTTTTTTCGAATTTTATTATCCATCACCATATTGACAAAATCCCACAAAACAAGTTTATTAAAACCTGCAGTCAACATACATTTTGAAGGATTTCGAGTATCAAAAGCTACCGCAGCATTTCCTTCAAAACTTCCGATTTTGATTTTTCCAGCCAAAGCTACATTTGGTAAAATTGCCGGTGCGGTTGTAAAACTTGCCCCCATTTGCATTCCAACATCACTTACTCTTAAACCTTTTGCCCCAAGCGGATCATGCCAATCGCCTTTCATCATAGCTAAAAAATTCATCGTCTGATCTGTCAATACTAATTCGATTCCACCTTTGAATTTCAACAAATCTTCCTCCACTTGGGTATCCATCATACCTAATAATGAAATCGCAAAATTCTTTGGAGATGGTTTTAATCTAAAAATAACTCCAGTTAGTTTTGATGAATTTCCCAAGGCAATATCAGTATCCAAATTCGCATCTAAATTGATATGATCCAACTTACTTGTTAAAGGCGAACTTACAATTAGATTTTTTACCCCTATCAAATGATCTACTTTTAATTTTGTCAAATCTAACTTAGCAACCATGCTACAACCTTTCTTGATGGCAGTTGACATTTGTGCCATGCTTGGAATTTTTGAAGTTTCTTTTTTCGATTTTTCTTCCGAAGAAATTACAATTTTTTGACTTCTCAAATCTATGGCATCCAAGGCTTTTAAACCTTGGTGGATTGTTGAAACTTTAAAATCCTTAGGTGGAGTGATCGTAACTAAATACGAAGTTTCTTTTTTTGATTTTACTTTTCTCTGCTGCATCCAAATCTCAACATTTCCAAAATTTGAAGACGAAGCAATTGTCATCCAATCTTGATACGGCGCAACAGTTAATGTCGCTTCCTTCAAATTTAGTTTAATTAAATTATCAGGAAGGTCAAATCCTTTGATACTGTTTTTTCCAACCAAAGATTGAAGTGTACCTTTGAATTCAAGTTTTTCAGTTTGAGCGATCAATTGCAACTCTTCTTTTTTGCTCGTCAACTTTGCACTCAAGTTTAATGACTTCCCTGCAATCTTGGTCATGCCGGTGAGTGTGCTAAAAATTTTACGTTTTGCTTTATCATTCGGATAATCAATTTGAAAATCTACTTTGATTTGTTCTAATTCAACATTGGCAGTCGAGAAGATTTCCCAACTTTTTAAAGCATTAAAAACTAAATTGAATTGCTTTACTTTTTTCTCTGTCTCATCACTTCCTGCTTTTTCTTCTTTTGAAAAATGAAAACTAAATTTCTCTAAATAAACTATTTTACGAATGTCATCAGGAATAAACACATCTAATTTTTGTCCAGATAATTTTGCCAATGCATTGTTAGAAATTTTCATCTTCGCATTAGAAGGCATCGTCGCTTCAAAAAATCCGATAGAGTTATCACTATCATAATTGACTGTAAAACCTACCCCTGACTTATTAAAGAAAGTACCAATCCCTGTGAGCTTCTTTTCAGAGGTCGTTGCGTTTAATTTTTCAAAAGAAAAATTTTCACTTCCTATCGTTTTGTTGAGTTGGACTCGTAAGGTTTCCTCCCAATCAAAATCTACCTGAGTGGCAAATGTAGTTTGCAAAAATAGTAGACAGATTATCGTGGTGGTTAATTTGATTGCTTTCATGATATGGATTTTTGTTTGTTATCAATTGGATGTTCTGACTCCATATATCATGAGGGAGGGAAAGGTTACCTTTAATATGAATATTAAAAAAAAACCTAACTGTTTGATTATCAAACAATTAGGACTTTATGAAAATAACTATATTTTACGCTATTTTACTCCTCTTCTCTTTTCATTCCTACAAATAGTAATCTTAGTCTGAAAAGCCTGATTCATCCTTTGAACATTTTCATATTCTAATTCTTTGCTTTTTTTCAAAAAATCAAATACATAATTATTGTATTCTTTTATTTGTTCAATATGAAATTTTGTCGGAGTACCAGGTGGTATTTTGTAAAACACATAACCAAACTGTTCTTGTATTTCTTCATAACATTCATCTT
>JBGCCY010000260.1:0-24295 GCA_045104975.1 Saprospiraceae bacterium | reverse complement strand
CCTTCTCGGTCGTTTTTTCATTTGAAATTAATCGTTCGAAAAAATCCAAAAAGGTACTTCTGTTTTTTGTTTGTCCTCCCACCAAAGATGATTCTACTGCTCCAAATTGAGAAAGTGCCTTCGCAAAATCTTTAGTTTTTTAGTAGAAGAAGATGCTATGTTTGATAAAACTTCGTGATACTCATCTTTTTCAATGGTATCTAGAACTACCGAAATAATGGTATTTATCTTTTCATCAGATTCATTATAATATGACTTGAGCACTTTGTCTAATGACCTTTTGGCAAATTCCCTTTTGTGAGTTGGAAGTTGTTGAAGGTCTTTAGATATTTTACTTTCGATTTTAGTTTTTGCCAAATGAATTTGTTGACTATAAGTTTCTTGAAGTGCTTTTTTGATTTTAGGCTTTATCAATTTTTTGACTTCTCCCAGTTTTTTAGAATTTTCAAAAATAGCCCCCCAGTCAGCTGTGATATCATCCGCCAATCCATCGACTTCGACTTCTGCATATATTTTTTTCAACAACATTTTAGGAATCTCATCCTCTTCTTCCAAACCAAAATAAGTAGGTCGTCCAATTATTTTTCCTTTGACTCTAATCGCAATTCCCGCTTGTTTTAAATTCTTTTTTCCTTCAGAAATGGTAAATGAATAATTGACTTTACCCGCTAGTTTTGTGGTAGCAGTTCCATTTTCTGAATAGCCAACTAAATCTTGAATGTCTAAAGATTTGTCATTAATCATGATTTCAAATCCATTTTCTCTTCCATATTCCGTGAGAAGTATTTGACTCAATCTTACAGGATTTGGGAAATTCAAATTCTGATTTAACTGACGCAAAATGATAGTGGTTCCATTATCTTCTTTCGAGCAATCTTTGGTAGAAATTTTTAAATCTAGTTTCTCCAAATCATCTTTCCATTTTAAGATTTCATCTTTGACAATAGTAACGGTTGTTTCAATTCCTCTAGCTTTAGAAATCAACTGCATTTCTCCAGCAACGAGTAAACCTGCAAATTTTCCAATTCCCTTTCTACCTTTTACCTTTCGTTTTTTGAGCGGAGTGATTTCTCCTTTTCGAGAAGTTCTACTTCTAGCAATGAATAAATATTCATTTCTAATTTCTTTCTCTGTCATCCCTGAGCCATTATCCTCAATCATAATTTCTGCCTTGGCAAAAGGTTCAGGCATCGTTATTTTCAATTGCGCAGAATCAGCATCCCAAGCATTATCGACCAACTCTTTGATGGCAGCTTCTGTTGATCTATAATTTTCTCCAAGAATAGAAGTAAGGCTAGTGTCAACTTTAAAATTTGCTATTTTCATATATCTCTAGGACTTATTTTTGATTAGAAGCGGTGAGGTCTAGTACTTAATTTCACCTTTAAAATAGAATAGAAAACAAATATATGAAAAAAGAGGACTTCCTTTTATTTTCAAACTAAGCAATTTCTTTTTATCGGAAAATTCTAATCATTCATCGAAATCGATTTGAAAAGTGAGATTTATTTTGATATATTTATGATATCATTTTAATATCAAAATAAATCTAATTATGAAAACGGAAATGAATCAAGATTTCGAAAAAACAACTAAACCAATTTCAGGTTATCTTATGCTATTAGTTTTGTTAGTATTAATTGCTTCTACAGTTTATGGATTTGCAGTTATTCAAAAACCAATTGTAGTTGCACTAATTCCAATTATTATGTTGACCATTCCAGGTTTCTTTATGGTTAATCCAAATGGATCCCGAGTATTAGTTTTGTTTGGGAAGTATGTTGGAACGGTAAAAGAAAATGGATTTTATTGGACAAACCCATTTTATAGTAAAACAAAAATTTCTCTTCGAGCTCGTAACTTCGAAACGGAAAGAGTTAAGGTAAATGACAAAATGGGAAATCCAATTTTGATTAGTTCAATTTTAGTTTGGAAAGTAAGTAATACCTATAAAGCTGCTTTCGAGGTAGATGATTATGAAAGTTTTGTAAGAATTCAAAGTGATGCTGCTGTACGAATTTTGGCGAGCCGATATCCTTATGATAATTTTGATGATGACCAATCGGAAACTACTTTACGTTCAGGTTTGGAAGAAGTCAATGAAGCGATGGAAGAAGAATTAACGAACCGATTGGGAATGGCAGGTTTGGAAGTTTTGGAAGCAAGAATTGGTTACTTAGCGTATGCTCCTGAAATCGCAAGTGCCATGTTGAAACGTCAACAAGCGGAAGCGGTAGTTGCGGCTCGTTTTAAAATAGTGGAAGGCGCTGTCGGCATGGTGGAACAAGCTTTGGATCAATTGTCAGAGAAAAAAATCATTGATTTGGATGATGAGAAAAAAGCGGCGATGGTAAGTAATTTGATGGTCGTGCTTTGTTCAGATCAGGAAGCGACTCCAGTTTTGAATGCAGGAACATTAAATACCTAAAACAGAACTTCTGTGGCATGGTTCAAACCGTGTCACGGATATTTTTGTGAAAGACAAATAGGAATGTTGGAGAAATCTATCATTCCAATTAGTATTTTAAAAATGTAAAAGCATTGTTATGCCAAAAAAGAAATTCGTATTAAGAGTAGATGAAGAAACGATGAAGCTTGTGGAGAAATGGGCTGCGGATGAATTTCGTAGTGTGAATGGTCAATTAGAATGGATGATTTCGAAGGTGCTGAAAGAGGAGGGGAGATGGAAAAAGAAAAAAGGGGAGGAATAAGGATAACAAGCCTAATTTCAAATTTGATAAAGCGATTGCAAATGAATTTTGCAATCGCTTTGTGGTTTTATCAATCTTAGTGTGAAAAATACAAGTTGTATAGTAAATCGTTTTATTTTTTTCATATATTGACTAATTATTACTCTAAACTATGGGCATGCCTTAAGTTTTTGGTATTTTAGAAAAAAATTACAAAACGAAAAAAAACATTTTATGTCAACAATTAATAGGAGTAGGCTATTTAACGCAAGTTGTATAGCTCTTACCGTTACGGCAATGACCTTTGCTATTCGAGCAGGAATTCTTTCGCAGCTTGGAGAAGATTTCAAATTAACAGATACAGAATTAGGATGGGTAAATGCTATGGCATTTTTGGGATTTCCGATTGCGACTATGATTGGAGGTCCATTATATAATGCAGTTGGCCCTCGAAAGATCATGTGGGTTGCATTTATTACTCATTTGCTAGGACTTATCATGACTATTTTTGCTGGAGGGTTTTGGACGCTTTTAATTTCTACTTTCTTTATAGGATTTGCCAATGGGTCTGTTGAGGCAGCTTGTAATCCAATGATTGCAAATATGTTTGATGACAATAAGACGACCATGCTAAATAAATTCCATGTTTGGTTTCCTGGAGGTATTGTTATCGGTGCATTAGCTTCTGCATTAATGACTAATATGAATTTGGGATGGCAACCACAAATTGCTATTATGTTGATTCCTACATTGATTTATGCTTGGATGATATTTGGGCAAAAATTTCCAGAAGAACCGGAATCAGGACCAATTGATTTTCAAAAATTATTTCCACCAATCTATTTAACTATAGTAGGAGGGTTAGTACTTATCGCAGCTTCTGATTTAACTTTGCAGCAATGGTTTCCTGGAGAAGCTAGTACCTATGTAAAGTTTGGGCTGATTGTATTAGTGAGTGGATTAATCTATCGATATTTTGGATTATTGTATGCTGTATTGGCACTATGTATGACTTTGACAGCGACTGCAGAATTAGGAACTCAGCAATGGGTAGAAAAAATATTAGGCAACTCAGGAGCACATCCAATGTTGATTTTAGCAATGATTACTGGACTAATGGCTGTGGGACGATTCTTTGGAGGACCACTTATTCATAAATTTAAACCAATAGGCGTTTTGTTTGGATCAGCTATCGTTGCTACGTTAGGTATTGGTTTGATGAGTGTTGCTACCGGAGGAATGGTTTATTTTGCTGCCATTCTTTTTGCTATTGGAGTAATGTATTTTTGGCCAACCATGATTGGTGCTGCGGCCGAATATACTCCACAAACTGGAGCACTTGGGTTATCTTTTATTGGAGGTGTAGGTATGTTTGCAACTTCATTATGGCAACCTGTGATTGGAGGATGGTTAGATACGGAAAGAGCTTCGGCGATTGCCAATGGACTTAGCGAAGAGGCTGCGGATCTCGCGGCAGGGCAGGCTACACTAGATAACTTGGCTGTTTTTCCAGCGGTATTAATTATATTGTTTGGAATACTTTACTTTACAAAAGGAAAATGGCAACCAAAAACTAGTTAAATTTATTTTGAAAAAAAGAAAAGAGGCTACTTCAAAATCAATTTGAAGTAGCCTCTTTTCTTTTTTAGGAAATGTTTCTAGTTCTATTTCTCAAAAAACGTTTCTACAAATTTCTTTTTATTAAAAATAGCTAAGTCATCCATGCCTTCACCGATTCCAATAAATTTAATTGGAATTTGAAATTGATCAGAAATTCCAATCGCAACTCCACCTTTAGCCGTTCCATCTAATTTTGTCAAAGCTAGGCAACTTACATCTGTCGCAGCAGTAAATTGTTTGCATTGTTCGATAGCATTTTGACCCGTTGTCGCATCCAAAACCAACATGACATCATGTGGCGCACCTTCCATTTTTTTACCAGCAGAAGTATAGATTTTTGTCAACTCTCGCATTAAGTTTAGCTTAGTATGCAATCGACCCGCAGTATCAATAATCGCTACATCGCAATCATTATTCATTGCATATTGAACCGTCTCGTAAGCAACAGCAGCAGGATCAGTATTCATTCCTTTAGCAAAAAAATCACAACCTACTCGATCACTCCAGATCTTTAATTGATCCACGGCAGCAGCACGAAAAGTATCACCAGCTCCGATCACCACTTTGTGTCCTCGTTGAGTGTAAGCATGAGCTAACTTACCGATGGTCGTTGTTTTTCCAACACCATTGACTCCCACAACCATTAAAACATAAGGTTTTTTATCAGTAGGAGGAGTGAAGTCTTCAAGTTCTTCGGTATTAGTTTCAGATAATAATTGAACGATTTCATCTCTCATGATGGCATTCAAATCATCAGTATTGACATATTTATCTTTAGCCACACGTGCTTCGATACGGTCAATAATTTTGATCGTTGTTTCTAATCCTACATCAGAAGTAATCAGAATCTGCTCCACTTCATCGAGTACTTCGACATCGATAGTTGTCTTTCCTGCGACTGCTTTTTTGATTTTGTCAAAGAAACCAGATTTAGTTTTTTCTAAACCTTTATCTAACTGCTCTTTCTTTTCCTCTTCCGTTTTTTTTCCAAATAATTTTTTAAAGAAACTCATCTATTTAATCGTTTGACGTTGAACGTTGGACGTTTTACGTTGTGGTATAAAATCTATCTAATAATAACGCAAAAAAGGCTTTCCCCTAAAGATAGAAGAAAAGCCTTTTTATGAACTGTTTTAAACCAAAATAGTTCAAATTATTTTTTAGCGAAAAAATCTTTCACTTTGTCTTTGTGAATCATCACTTGCTTGTAGGTGTATTTTCCAGTTGCTTCGTCTTTGATGCTTTTAACAACTTTAACGTAATCTCTACCAGAACCTGCGTTGGCCGCACGTTGACCTACTCTTGCATTTTTGGATACTTTAGCCATGATTGATATTTTTTAGTGAGGAAATTAATTTCAATGAGCTTGTAAAATAACCCAATTAATTAAAATCTTCAAGTCAATTACTTAATTTCTTTATGTACAGTATACTTCTTCAAAACTGGATTGTATTTTTTCAATTCCAATCTGTCTGGAGTATTCTTTTTATTTTTTTGAGTAATGTACCGAGAAGTACCAGGCATACCAGTTGCTTTGTGCTCAGTACATTCCAAAATAATTTGCGTTCGGTTACCTTTGCTTTTCTTAGCCATTTTATAAAATATTTAGAATGTGATTATTTTAATTTTGTTCCAACGTTCATTCCTTTACGCTGTGCATCTTTTAAGTATTCGTAAACACCTAATTTGTTGATAGTACGTAGTGTACTAGTTGCAACTTTCAACGTCACCCATTCTCCTGTTTCAGGAATGAAAAAACGTTTTTTGATCAAGTTCGGAAGAAATCGACGCTTCGTTCTACGATTAGAGTGAGAAACATTATTTCCCGAAATCGGACGTTTTCCTGTTAATTGACAAACTCTAGACATTGTGATTGTATTAAATAAAAATTAATTAATAGTGACCTTGGCAAGATTCGAACTTGCAACCTCTTGATTCGTAGTCAAGTGCTCTATCCAGTTGAGCTACAAAGCCAAAAATTTCAAAGTTTCTTACCATTTTCTGCAAATGGAGTGCAAAGATAGCGGAATTTGGTTGTTTTACAAAAGATTTTTAAGTAAAAAAATGAAAAATTTATTATGAAAGATCAGACGTTTTTTTTGAAGAATTATCTATTTGTGATTTTATATAAGTAAAAAGTTTTTCCCAAGGTCTTACATTTCTATTTGTGAAATCAAGATATTGAATTGCGCCCATTCTTGGATGTAATTCAGTATGTTTTAATAATATTGGCAAAACTATCTTTTTAGCACCAATCGAAAATGACCACTCGTAAGTAACATATTCGGATTTTCTAGCTTCAGGAGACATAATTACAATAATCAATTTAGAGTTTATGATTGATTCATCAATTTCAGTCATCCAGTATTCTCCAACGTCAATTCTTTTTTGATCTAACCACGCACTAATTCCTTCTAGTTTTAATTTAACTTGAATTAATTCTGCAAAATCTCCATCGTCATGGTCATGTGAAATGAATACATCATATTTATAATTATTGGAACGTTTTGTTTTCGACTTAACTCCATTGCTTCCAATTATATCATTTAAGCAACTAGCAATAAGGAGTAATGTTTTATTTTTATCAGTTGATTTTAATTGATTGAAAGGTTCTTTATGCTTAGGATAAATTTTATTCTTTTTTATCCATGAAACATCTTTATATAAACAACTCCTTGCTAAAACTGGGATTATAATTTTCTTATTTAAAGATTTTTCAATTGGTTTTTCAAAAAGAAAATCCCATGCTAAGTAATCTGCTGAAAGAATAGGAATAATTAAATCTGCTTTTAATATATTCTTCTTTTGAAAATTAGAATCAGAATCACCTAAGTCCATTACAGAAGAAGAATATATTGTTAAATTATAATTATGTTTAATCTCGCTAAGATTTGATTCTATTAATTGTGCTATTTCAGAATCTTTAGGATGATGACTGATAAATATGTATTCTATTTTCACTTGCTCTATATTAAAAAGATGATAGGATCTTATTTTGAAGGTATTCAAAAATAAGATTTTTTTTTAATATAATTGATTTTATATATGTTCAGAGAATGGAAATCCAATAATACTGTGTAATCCGATTCGCCATCGGTGTTTCTTTCCAAAATTCCCCTCCATTTTTCAAAATTGACTTAGCTGAACCAATATTACTTTTATTGCAAGTGATCAATGCTTTTTCAATTCCTATTTTTTTAGCTTCTAACAAAGTGAGTTCTAAGATTTTAGTTGCACAACCTTTCCTTCGAGCAGAAGGAGTGACACCATATCCAATATGTCCACCAGTAATCCATAATTTTTCATTTAAGGTATGCCGTAGATTAGAAGTAGCTAGAATATTTTGATTTTCATCAATTAACCAAAATGAGGAATGTGGCACTTGCAAATATCCCATTCCAATTCCTTTGGATGCATCTAATAAGGTGTTGACATATTTTTCAAAGTTGGAAGTGTCGAGGCCGATGGACCAAGGAGAAAGTGGTTCGTTGGCAGATTTCCAATCTTGGAGCATGGCATAAAAAGAATTTTTTAAAGTAACAGTAGGGATGACCAATTTTAGATTTTCCATTGGTGATAATTTTGATTTGGTACTTAAAATGTTTTGGTAGAATTAACGAAAACTTTAATCAATAATGCGATGCATATCTAAATAAAGGATTTCCGTTCTTCCATTTTGTGTTTCTAAACTCCATTTTAAATCATAAAGTTCCACAGGATAGGATCGTCCGTTGGTGCGTTTCATTCCCGCAAGTTTCCCCAAATATGCTAACCTCATTTTTACATCAAAACATTGATGGTCATTCCTAAAGTTGGTGACTAAATAATCTTTTCCATCTTCGAATAAAAATGTTTTTCTAAAATATCGAAACTGTTCTGGTGTGGAAGTCGCTAAAATTTGAAGAACTTTATTTTGATACTCTTCCTCCTTGTAGGTTTGTTCCTTGAAAATTGGTTCATCAGAATTACAATTCGGTTCAGAAGTGAAGTAATGTTTTGGCAAGCAGGATTTGCAAGCGATGATTAGGAAAATAAGCATTAAGGTAAGGTTGACTATATTTTTCATGTTTTGTTTTAATCCATTACGTTTTATTTAATTTTTAGAGCATTTAATTTTAATTAGTTCTTAGAATTTAAAATTAAATATGATTTGTTTTCCCCAAAAGGGTACAAACCAAATCATTCAGTGGTGTATTTATTTTATAGATTTTTCCAAGTCGAACAATTGCTCCATTTTTTGCACCTAACTCGATCGGTCTTCCCAACTTTCGGTCAGTTAGCATCGACGTTCCTTTTTGCTTTGGATAAGTTTTTATTTTTTCTAACATTATATTTACAAAGTCGAGAGGAATTATTGCACCATCTGCTTTGGCAACTTGAATACTTTCTGTCATTAAGTTTTGATATAGTTTTCTAATTTTTTTATCTTCAAAAATCCAACAAGTTTCGCCTGTCAAACAAGTGATGGCTCCCAAGGATGCACTCTCTAAAAGTTTTTTCCAATTTTCAGTTTTAAAATCTTCGACTTGCCGAAATTGAAAATCTTTATTTTTAAAAAGCTGTTGGAAGTCGTTGGCTAAATCTCCGACAGCAGTTGTTATAATTGGGAAACCCAGTTGCTGATAAACTTGATCTCTAGCAGGTTGCGTAGGACAATTAATCATACATTCTAAAATATGATTTTCTTTGGCGAAAGGTAAAAGAGGTTTCTTTAGTTCAATTCCATTTCGAATGATAGCGATTTTAGTTTTTCGAGAAATAAGTTTTTGAAGCAAATTTTTAGCATCCTCCAGCTGATGTTCTTTGAGGCAAATGATTAGCCAATCCAATTTGATGGGAATAAAAATGTCTTGTTGAATATTTAAAGGAATGGAATAGAAAGTGTCATGGAATTGCACCATGGCCATTTCTTTTTTACTTCGATTAAAGTGACGGAGTTCTAAATTTTCATTTTTATATAATCCAGTTATAATAACTGAACCGATGGCTCCGATGCCTAAAATTCCGACTTTTGTTTTTTTCATTTTTTGAGACTAAGTTCATGTTTATATTTATTCGTAAGTTATTTCGAGGTTGTTTTTTTATTCTTCTAGTCAAAATACGCAAGCGAACCTTGTGGTTCGGTGAGGCTTTTTAACGACAAAGGATGGAAAAAGAAGTCGAAATAATTGTGAAATAAATATGAACATGAACTTAAAGGAATTTGATTATATTTACTTCTTTGAAAAAAAATCACAAAACGAATTTAAATTTTTATGGAAAATAAAGATAAAGATATACTTGACGAAAACTACATTGATGATAATGTAGTTGAAAATCCAGAGTTGAATATTGTGGAAGCGTTGATTCCAGTTTTCGCATTGGTTGCTATGCTTTTTTATAATGTATTTTATGCTTTTGGAGATGATGCCTTGAGTGGTTCTAATCAATTTATTTTATTGATGGGAGCAGCTGTAGCGATGGTGGTTGGGTTTCGAAATAAAGTCACCTACAAAAGGATGATGGATGAAGTAGCTAAAAATGTAAAATCGACTACCGGGGCAATCTTAATTTTATTGATGGTTGGTTCGTTGGCTGGAACGTGGATGATGAGTGGAATTATTCCAACCATGATTTATTATGGTTTACAAATATTAAGTCCAAAAATATTTCTAGCAGCCTGTGTAATTATTTGTGCGATTATTTCTATTGCTACAGGAAGTTCTTGGACAACTTCTGCTACGGTTGGGATAGCATTAATTGGGATTGGTGAAACGTTAGGCATCTCTCTAGGAATGACTGCTGGAGCAGTTTTGTCAGGAGCTTATTTTGGTGATAAGATGTCTCCACTTTCTGATACTACCAATCTTGCGCCTGCCATGGCTGGAGCAGAATTATTCGATCATATCAAATATATGGCCTTGACCACCATTCCAACTATTTTAGTAACAATTGTGATTTTTATTATTATTGGTTTTGGATTAGAGACAACTGGTACTCCAAATATTGCGGACAAATTAACGGCAATAGATGAGGCATTTAATATTTCTCCCTTGTTATTTATTGTTCCACTTTTGGTGATTGGAATGATTGTAAAAAAGACACCACCATTAATTGCATTATTTGTAGGAGCATTGTTAGGAGCGATTGCTGCAATTATTGCTCAACCAGATATTGTTGCTAAAATTGGAGGAGCAGAAAGTCTAACTTTTAATTCTGCTTACAAAGGAGTGATAAATGCATTGACTGTAAAAACTTCGGTGACGACTTCAAGTGCAGAACTTAATGATCTTTTTACGGCGAAAGGAATGGTTGGAATGTTAGGGACAATTTGGTTGATTATCTGTGCGATGGTTTTTGGTGGAGTGATGGATGCGATAGGTGCGTTGTCAAAAATTAGTGCAGTGTTGTTGAGCTTATCTAGTTCAATTTTTGGATTATTTGCCAGTACTGTCGCAAGTTGTTTGGCTTTGAATGTAACTGCTTCAGATCAATATTTAGCTATTGTAGTTCCAGGAAAAATGTTTTCGCAAGCATACAAAGATAAAGGTCTTGCACCTGAAAACTTGAGTAGAACTTTGGAAGATGCAGGAACAGTCACTTCAGTTTTGGTACCTTGGAATACCTGTGGTGCATACCAAAGTGGAGTGCTTGGAGTTTCTGTGGCAGAATATTTTGTGTACGCTATTTTTAATTGGTTAAGTCCATTTACCACTTTGTTATTTGCAGCGTTAGGAATTAAAATCAAAATGCTAGCGAGTAAAAAATAGGTATTGTAGATGTATTGTTATGAAAAAAGGACAGTTGGGAATGGAATTCCGACTGTCCTTTTTTTTATAGGAGAGCTGTTAGCACTCGAAGGGCTAACAGCTATAGTATACCTTTTTATTAAAAATAAAACTACATTTTATACTCACTAGAAATAACTGTTTTCGTTTTTTCTACTTTCATCTCACCATTTTTATAAGAGATTTTAAATTCTACATCATAAGGAATACAAACAGGTTCAAGCAGAAATTCTACCAATCCAGTAATTTCAAAATCTCCTTTTTCCGTAAGTTTTAATTTCTTTTGATAAGTCGTATTTACCCGAACAAATCTTACGGGGGCCTCTATTATAGGATCAAATTCTTCTACCGAATTAGGTGTTTCTAAAAGTTGATTATCAGAAACGAGATACTCATTGTTTGGAAGAGTAAAATAAAAATGTCCATAAGTAGAGTCCTTGGAAAATGGGGAAACAATATAAGCGCCATCATTTAATTCCATCGTCACCGCTAAATTATATTCCTTTGTATTCAATTGATTGAGTTGAAAAATAACATCGAAGGATTCTTTAATGGAAGGTAGATCAGTTTTTAAAATATCTCCTATTCCGGTTTTTACCACTTGTTTTTTCAAAATTTCTTGACTTGTTTTTTCAGCCTGATTGAGCATTGTTCCTACAGGATCATTTTTTAATGAGTTGACTTGATCGCAAGAGAATAGTAATGTCAATGCTAAAACTAAAGGAAGAATAGTGATTAATTTCCATAACTTATTCGATGAGGTTCTTTTTTTATAAATCATATCTAATCTGCTTTTTATAAATGAATTAAAGGTTGATGTCAGAGGTGCTGAAGTTTGAGTTACATTGGCAAGTAGGAGAGTAGCGTACTCTTTTCTTTTCCCAGATTGTTGCGTCACATTTTGGTCCGCTAAATATTCATGAGTTATTTTTGAGGCTTTGCGAAAAAGATAAACGAGTGGATGAAACCAAAAAAACGCGACTAAAATTTCCATTGCCATGATATCAATAGAATGCCGTTGACGAATATGAACTTGCTCGTGTGCTAGCATCAGTTCAGTATCCGATTCCATTTTTCCATTCCAAAAAAGATAATGGAAAAATGAAAATGGAGTTTTGATATTTGGTAAAATGACTTGAGTATAATGATCCATTTTTGCAGTAGCATTTGATTGGATCAATTGACGAGCAGCCCAAATGTTTTGGAGTAATTTTCCCAAAAATAATAATACCACAAATATGTAAAACCCAAAAATCATATCGCCCCAAGTCAAATTAATGAAGAGCGAAGTTGTATTTATTTTTTCATAAAATATTACTTCACTCTGCTGAAATTCTTGAATGGCTTGTGGAATAAATTCCAAATTTTGTGGAGCTTGTTGTTGAACCAGTTCAATTGCTCCAATTTGAAAGCTAGGAATGAGAAGTGAAATTAATGGCGTGAGCAACAAGTAAAATCTATTGAATTGGAAGAATGTTTCCTTCCTCAATACCCAATGATAAAAAAGATAAAATGCCAATAAACAACAACTAACCTCAAATAAATATTGGATGGGTGAATTAATGCTGATCATTATTTATCGGTTTTAATTTTTTTGAACCAAGCCTTAATTTCTTTTTCATCCATTTTTTCTTCTTTTACAAAAAAAGAAAATAACTCTTCGGGAGAGCTTTCAAAATAACCTTTTAGGAGCTTTTTGAAAACCCGTTTTCGATAAGTTTTCTTTTGAATGGTTGGTGTGTATTGATTAGTATTACCGTAGGTTTGGAATTTTACATATCCTTTGTCTAATAACTTTTTGACGATAGAAGCAACGGTAGTGTAAGGTGGTTTTGGATCAGGAAGTTCTTGTCGGATTTCTTTGACGAATGCTTTTTTGAGAGTCCACAAAACTTGCATGACTTCCTCCTCCTTAGTCGTTAATTGATTATCCATGAATAACTGTTTTATTTTCGTAGGATTACTAATTTTTCGTAAATCTACGAATTTTTCGTAGATAATCAAACGTGAAAAGAAATCCCAAATTTTTGATTTAACAAAAAGTTGGGATGCTTTATTTTTTATTGGTGGATTAACAGCTAGGAATGTCTAGAGAATCTTTGATTTTTAATTCTCCCGCTTGATCTAAGACTTCGACTCTAACTCCAAATCCGCAAACACAAGCTAATGTTGTGCCTTCTGCATAAAGAATTAGTTCGGTGTTCTTGTACCAGTTGATCACATAATCTCCATTGGTAAGATCAACATCAGGAGAGCTGACAGTTAAAGTATAACCTCCTGATGCACAGGGAGTTCTACTAATTTCGATGGAGAAATCTGCACTAGAAAGAGAATGCTGTAATTCAAAGGATTGGGCTTCTAGATTAATAAGTTCAGCTTCTGTTTCAGTTCCAGTTTGGATAGAATTATTTGGAGTGATTTCTTCTTTTGCACAAGAGGTCATAAATAATCCTACACAAATAATTAAATAGGTTAATTTCGTTTGTAAATACATGGTTTTAAAATTTAAAGGTGATTTAAATTAAATAGGTTATATACTTACAAGACATTTGAAACTTAAATCTCCCCCATGAATTATTTAATTTTTTTTGAAAAAAATGAATTTATTCATAGTGATAAAATTGAAGTTGTTTTAAATGGAGAAATTATTTTTGAATGAATTTTTTAAAATCTCCCCGATGATTTTTTCCAACAGGAAGAGACTTTTTATTTTTCATCATCAAAATATTTCCTTCCAAATAATCTATGAATTTTCGATGCACTATAAATGATTTATGAATTCGATAAAAATCAGAAGAAGGCAATTCATTTTCAAAACTGGAAAGTGTTCGAGGAGTCAAGTGGCAAACATTTTCTAACCAAATTTTTACATAATTGCCATAGCTCTCTAAGTAATAAATTTCACCCAAATCTATCTGAATATATCTTTTGTCTGACTTGATAAAGATTTGACTGGAATCTTCTGTTGGAGGAGTCGGAAGAGGAGAGTCAACCATTTTTTTTGGAGTTTTCATTTGATAAAACTCCAAGGCTTTATTGACTGATTTCAAAAAGCGTTCGAAACGAAATGGTTTCAATAAATAATCACAAACACTCAATTCAAAACTTTCCAAAGCATATTCTTCGTAGGCTGAAGTGATGATGACAATTGGTTTTTTTTGAAGTGTTTTTAAAAAATCTAACCCTTTTAATTTTGGCATATTGATGTCGAGAAAAAGTAAGTCAACCTCCTGATTATTCAATAATGACAAGGCTTCGGTAGCCAAATAGCATTGACCTACGATTTCCAAAAACGAAACATCTTTAGTATATTCCAAGATGACTTTGTGTGCCAAGGGTTCATCATCAATAATTAAACAACGTAATTTCATAGACTTATTTTAAGTGTTGTTTCAAAAGTGTTTTCTGTTTCCTCCATCTCTAAATTATGTTGATCTGGAAAACGCAATTCCAATCTTCGTTTTAAATTATTTAAACCAATTCCTTTTTCCCCAACAGGTTTTTCTTCAAAAGAATTTTTAGAAATAAAAACTAAACCGTGTTCGTCACTTGTCAAACTTAAATGTAAAAAACAATCCTTTTCGGAAGGCTCAATTCCATGCTTAAATGCGTTTTCAACTAAGACAATAAATAGTAAAGGAGGAATTCGAAGCTCATGATTCGATATGTTTTTTTCAAATTTAAAATCTAATTTTTTGTGCAAACGAATCTGTTGTAATTGAATATAATCTTCGATGTATTTGATTTCTTCTTTCAGTTTTACCGACTCTTCTTTGCCTTTGTAAATGACGTATCGCATCAATTCCGACAACTGCAAAATAACTTCTGGTGTCTGTTCATCTTTAGTAATACTCAAAGCGTAAAGATTATTTAAAGTATTAAAAAAGAAATGTGGATTGATTTGTTGTTTGAGAAAGTTGAGTTCAGTTTCTGATTTTTCTTTTTCCAAATTTGAAATTTCTGCGTTTTGCTGGAACCATTGATTGATCAGAATAATCGGTATACTCAAAAACATCACGATGAATGGAATGCCTCCATAATTCATGATTTGGTTGACGTTTTGAAAAGTCGTAGGATGTTCTCCTGCTGCCTGCGCAATTGGCATCCAAGAAATTAGAAAACCTAAAGGTGGATAAAATAACAATATAGTTACGGCGACTCCAAAACCATAATAAATGACTCCTCGTTGCTTCAATAATTTTGGAATTAAAAAATAATGATTGGCATAATAGAAAAAATAATAAGTTAGAAAAACCAATGAAAATTGAATTGTCAAATAGGAAGTTGAAAAAATATAATTGGTTAGGAAGGAATCACTAATTTGATAAGGTTCAGGATTTACAGCGTGTGTGGTAATATTTGTAGCTGCTAAAAGGATGGCTAAAAGAAATAGCGAATTTAAGATTCCTTTTTCCAAACTAGTTTTTTTGAACCAATTGGAGGAACGTAATTTTTCAATAATATAATCATTAGAATTTATTGCAACTTCAGTAACTAAGAGAAGCATTCCAACGAATTCGGAAAACGCTGAATCAAATTTTCCATTTAATTCCCGATTGATAGGAACAGGGAAATCAGAAATGGAAATATTAAAACTAAAAATTATGATTGGATAAATAATAAAGCAAATAATCCAAGTCGTCCAAAAAGTAATTGTAGAAAATTTTGTCTTCAACCAATTTCGAAAAATACTAAAAATCAGAATAGGGGAAAACAAAAAACAAATAGAAATGAAATAGGCAAAGTATGCTTGGAAAGATGCACCTAAAAATATTTCATTTAAAATATAACTTGCAAATCCTATCATTGCAAGGAACATCCAAACAGTTTGGTGTAAAAAGAATTGGTCTATTTTTTCGAAAAGCTTTTTCATAAGATAGTTACGATAGAGTATTTTTTTTACCAAAGCACCTATGTGGTGAAAAAATGTTTAATCCTATTTTCAAAAATAAATAACGTTAAAAAAATCAAGCCTTTCAAATCTTCATGATTAAGGTGATTCTTTTGATGATAAAAGGTCAATATTCCTTTGGTAAAGGAAATCATCACTTTCATCATGACATTCCTTCCTAAGGTCATTAATAGTTACAATGAGTAATTTTCTTTTCTAATTTAGCATTAATAAAAAAAGCAATTATGAATTTAACTATTTCAAATTTAACCAAAGTTTACCCCAACGGAGTTAAGGCGGTAGATAACCTCAATCTCGAAATTGGAGCTGGAATGTTTGGTCTTTTGGGGCCCAATGGTGTAGGGAAATCTACCTTGATGCGAACCATTGCCACTTTGCAAAATCCTGATTCAGGGAAGATTACTTTCAACGGAATTAATGTGTTGGAAGATCAAATGAGCTTACGAAAAGTCTTGGGTTATTTACCTCAATCTTTTGGGATGTATCCTAAAGTTTCAGCGGAAGATTTGTTAGAATACTTTGCCAGACTCAAAGGGATTGCTTCCAAGGTTGGCCGAAAAAAAATGATCAAAGAAGTTCTGGAAATCACGAATTTATATGAAGTGCGAAAGAAAAGTGTGAGTGGTTATTCAGGAGGAATGAAGCAACGGTTTGGAATTGCTCAGCTACTTTTGAATCAACCTCAACTCATCATTGTGGATGAACCAACTGCTGGTCTCGACCCTGCGGAACGGAATCGGTTTCTAAATATTCTTCGAGAAATAGGCACGCATAATACAGTTATTTTTTCGACACACATCGTGGAAGATGTCAAAGAATTGTGCAATGAAATGGCAATTATGAATGGTGGTCGAGTTTTAAAACACACGACACCGAAGGATGCTACGGATGAAATTAGAGGAGAAATTTGGACTAAAAAAATTAGTCGGGAAGAGTTGGAAATGATGGAATCAAAGCATCAAGTATTGTCTTCCAATTATAATCAAGATCACTCTTTGAATATTAGAGTTCATGCTGGAGAGCAACCAGCGGAAGGTTTTGTTTTGACAGAACCGCAGTTGGAAGATGTTTATTTTTTAGCACTTCAAGGTGACACCTAAAAATCTAAAATTATGTTTACGACTATTTTAAAATATGAAATTCGACATTGGTTGAAGGAACCGATGACTTATATTTTTTTCTTCACTTTATTATTCTTAAGCGCGGTTTCGATGGGAGGAATTGCGGAAGCATTTGATGAGCATAGCGATGTAGGAAGTAGCACTATGTTGGCAAATACTCCTTGGCGATTGATTGATGTGGTGAGAATTTTTACCAATTTAATTTTGCTTTTGGTGCCGATTATTTTTGGTGGATCAGTTTTTAGAGATTATAAAAATAATGTTCATACCATTTTATATTCTTTTCCTTTTGAGAAAAAAGATTACTTATTGGCAAAATATTTTAGTGCGGCATTGGTGATGGGATTGATTGTCTCAAGTATTCTAATTGGTGTTTTTTTAGGGACAAAAATTCCAACGATTAATCAGGAATTATTGGTGCCGTTTAATTTAGTCGCTTATTTGCAAACCTATTTTGTGTACTTGTTGCCGAATGTTTTACTAGTTGGGGCAATAGTTTTTTCGATAGTTACTTACACTCGAAATATTTATTCAGGATTTGTAATTGTATTGTTATTGATGGCAATGCAAGCGATTTTGAATGCAGTTCTAGGAGGAATGGATAATCGTTTTTGGGGAGCTACCCTTGATCCTTTTGGACAAAATGCGAGTTACTATTATATTCGAAATTGGACGAAAATAGATTTGAATACTCAGCTAGTTCCATTCAAAGGAGTCGTGATTTACAATCGGATTTTGTGGATGGGAATTGCAACTCTATTGTTTGGAGTAATGTATCGTTACTTTTCTTTTAGTCAAACTGCCTTTTCTTTTTCTCTAAAAAAATCAAAAGGTGAACGATTTGTAAAAAACAATTTTGGAAGCATCATCAAAGTCAATTTACCCAAAGTCAATTTTGATTTCTCTTTCTTTCAACAACTAAAAACTACCTGGTCACTTTCCAATATTGATTTAAAATACATCGTGAGAAATTGGATGTTTATAACCTTGCTTTTTGTTGGGTTCGCATTCGTATTGTTAAAAGGTTTACAAATTGATCCAGCCTTCGGCTATAAAATGTTGCCTTTGACTTGGGTAATGTTACAACTTCCAGCCTTTTTATTTTCGGGAGCAATTTTGATTTTGACTTTCCTTTTTGCCGGAATGTTAGTTCATCGAGATCGGATGGTAGAGATGAATCAGTTAGTTGATATTTCTCCTCTTCCCAATTGGGTTTTTCTTTTCTCTAAATTTTTGGCTTTGGTCAAAATGCAAATCTTCCTATTGATCTTTATCTTAATTGGAGGAGTCGTTGCGCAAACTATTTTAGATTATCATCAGTATGAATTTGGAAATTATTTGTTTCGATTATACATTGTCATGTTACCTAGTTTTATGGCTTGGGCAATGGCCTCGCTTTTTGTTCAAACGGTTTTCACTAATGCTTATCTAGGAATTTTTATTTTATTGTTAAGTTCAGCTGGAACATCCTTAGTTCCTGAGCAGTTGGGAATGGAGCATGATATTTTTAAATTCAATAATGCGCCAAATTTTACTTACTCCGATATGGATGGATATGGAGGTACTTTAGGTATCCATATGTTGTTTCGATTTTATTGGAATTTATTTGGGGGAGTATTGTTATGTGGTGCACTTTTATTTTGGGTTAGAGGGATTCCATATTCATTTAAAGAAAGATTAGGAACAGTTGTTTCTCGATTTAAAGGCCGATTTGCTTTAGCGATGATGGTTTTATTGATTGGATTTTTAAGTTTAGGATTTGGAATTTATTATCAGGATAAACTGTCTGGAGGTGATCCGTTGGCTGATTTTAATTTGGAAAAAGTATCAGTCGAGAATGAATTGAAATTTGGAAAATATAAAAATCTACCGCAGCCAGAAATTGAAGCAATTAATATTCATTTAGATATTTTTCCAGCAACTAAAGATTTTAGAGCCAAAGGGAAATATACTTACCTCAATAAAACCACCGAGCCAATTGATACTCTACTCGTGCATTATAGTTATGATGAGTTGACAAAATTTGACTTCGGAAATGCAAGTGACTTGATATTGGAGGATACAGTTTTAAGATATGGATTGCATCGCTTGAAAAAAACATTGGCAGTTGGCGATAGTGTAATAATGAATTTTGAAGTATGGAATCGCCCACAAACTTTTTTTCATCATCATTCTGATATTTTAGCGAATGGAACATATTTAAAAAATGCTATTTTTCCAAGAATAGGTTATCGAAATGCAGAATTAGAAAATGCTGAAAAACGAAAAAAATATGGACTTCCAGAGAAAGATAGTTCGATTCCTTTTCCATCAGATAGTACTGCGTTAAAAAATGAAAATATTCATTGGGTACATCGTTTTGAAGCAACGGTGAGTACCTCAAAAGATCAGATCGCCATAGCTCCAGGATACTTACAAAAGGAATGGATAGAAAATGATCGACGATTTTTTCATTATAAAATGGCTAGTAAAATTAAAAACTCTTATGCTTTTAATTCTGCTCGGTATGAAGTGAAAGAGGATGAATGGGCTGGAAAAAGTTTGCAAATTTTTTATCATAAAAATCATTCTTATAATATTGATCGGATGATGAAAGGTTTGAAAAATGCATTTGCCTATTGCTCCCAAAACTTTGGAACGTATCAACATGAGCAAGCTCGGATCATTGAATTTCCATTAACTTATGGTGAGTTTAATACTGTTTTTGCGAATTCAGTTCCATTTTCAGAAGCGACATTTTTGGTGGATGTGGATGATAATAATGTTGAGGTGATTGATTTTCCGTACAAAGTTGCGGCGCATGAAGTGGCTCATCAATGGTGGGGGCATCAATTTATTCATGCTGATGTAAAAGGGAAAAGTATGTTGACCGAAAGCATGGCAGAGTATGTTGCGGCGCAAGTTTTGGAGGAAGAATATGGTGTTGAAACGAAACGACAATATCGAAAATATTCCATGGAATCTTATTTTAATGGTCGCCGTCGTGAATCAAAAGAAGAGTTACCATTGATTCATGCTTTGTCTAACCAGCGATATTTAAATTACAGAAAAGGAGAAGTTGTGATGTCTGCGATGAGTGAATATTTAGGAGAAAAAAGATTTAATCAATCATTGAAAAAATACATTGCTCACGTCAAATTTAGGGATGCTGCAACTACTACCTCAATTGAATTATTAGATTTTATAAAATCTGAAACACCTGACTCCTTGCAATATTTGATTCATGATATGTTCGAAACGATCACACTTTATAACAATAAAATTACAAAGGTAAAAACGATTGAGCTGGAAGATGGAAAATATCAAGTTGACATTGAATTTTTTACTTCTAAATATCGAACAGATGGGAAAGGAGTAAAAAAGTATTCAGATGAAAAAGGAGATTCTATTTTTTATAAAGAGGAAAAATCGTTGCCTTTAGCAGATTATATTGAAGTGGGTATTTTTGACGAAGTTGGAAATGAATTGTTTTTAGAAAAAAAGAAATTTTCCAAAATGAGTAATACCTTTTCTTTTTTTTTAGATAAAAAACCTTTTGAAGTAGGAATTGATCCTTATGTAATTTTAATTGATGCTGAACTTTCCAATAATCGAAAAGTGATTGAAGATGGTTCCAAATGATTTTTGGCAGTTTTATTTTTTTATAATCCGGGAATTAAATACCCTCTTCTCATCTTGAAAAAGAGAGTAGGGAGTTTAACCCGGATTAGGCTACGTAAAATCATTTAGAACCTAGAAATTGGTTTTCAAAAAAAAGATGATTGCAAAATTCTGCAATCATCTTTTTTATTGTTTTCTAATTAAGATTAACAACCAGGAATATCTAAAGAATCTTTTGCTTCCAATTCTCCTGATAGTTCCAATACCTCAACTCTTATTCCAAAGCCACAAACACATTCTAAGCTTTCTCCTGTAGAAAAGATTATTTGTTCAGTATTTTTATACCAGTTGATGGTATAGTTGCCATTGGTAATATCAACGTCAGGCGAGCTGACGGTTAAAGTATAACCTCCAGTTGCACAAAGAACTTTATTAATTTCGATTGAAATATCTCCGCTAGAAAAAGCATTTTCAAGTTCAAACGGCTGGTTGTCGATAGAAGAAAAATCAATTTCTGTTTCAGGTTGAAATGGATCGTTAGGAGTAATTTCTTCTTTAGTACAAGATGTTGTGAATAATCCTAGACAGATAATTAAAAGGGATAATTTTGTTGGTAATTGCATGATAATGTTTTTTTATTGATTTTAAATAGGTAATAATTTCTTTGTTCAGTTATATATATGCTTGAAAATATGAAAACGTTGCATCTGGTGTGATTTATTTTACCAAATAAAAAATTGTTTTCGTTTCCTAAACAAAATCAAAGGTATAAATGTTTTATTAAGATGAGTAATTCTTTAATAAAATTTTGCAGCACAAGATCGGTGTTAAAATGAGGTTTAACATGGCTTAGAGAGCGTATTGCATAATTACCAACTGGTTTTAGCCAGCTAGTAATTATTATATTTGCAAATGTCAGCTCTTACGGTGCAGAAATTTTTTTCACTTTTTTTTTAACAACCAGGAATATCCAAAGAATCATCAGCGGCAAGAGAACCAGTTTCATCAATCACTTCTACTCGTACTCCAAACCCACAAACACATTCCAACTCTTGTCCTTCGAAATAAATTTCTTGTTCGGTATTTTTATACCAATTGATAGTGAAATTTCCGTCAGAAAGATCAACATCTGGAGAGGTTACAATTAATGTGTAGCCACCTGTTGAACAAGGTGAAGAAGTTACTGTAATAGGAAAACTTACGAGGCCTTGAGGTTCAAGATCTGGATCTGTTAGTGTGACAATGTCAGGGTCCATTAATAAATTGTTAGTTTCGATTTCTTGAATTGGAGTAGGATTGAAATCTTCTTTTTGACAAGATGTGAATAGCGTGGCAAAGATAGCCAAGGCCATCCCAAGGAGGATAGTTTTGTTTTTCATGCTTCTAGAATTTTATGTAAATGTATTGTTGTAATAAAATATAACAATATATTTACGGAGGTTTAGTAATAGTTTATTTTTACTTTATATATATATCAAACTTAAAGGATTTTTAAATGAAAATCCACTAATGGAACTAATAATACTTTTAAATTATTGTTAATGTTTCAAATGATTGTAAACTGGCTTGCATAAAATATAGGCTTTACAATTTTTATTCTTAGGGAAAATAAAATTCACCACATGAAATTTGTCATTATTTTTGGCCCATCAGCTGTTGGTAAAATGAGTGTAGGAAGAGCACTTGCAGAAAAAACGGAATTAAAATTATATCATAACCACATGTCGATTGAAGCGGTGCGTCCAGTTTTTGATTTTGGTACACCTGAATTTAATCGATTGGTGGAGTTGAATCGAATTGAAATGTTTAAGACTGCCGCTAAAAGTGATTTGAAAGGTTTGATTTTTACGTTTGTTTGGGCATTGGATAGGCCTAAGGAATTTGAATATATAAGTCGAGCGGTGAAAATATTTGAAGAACAAAATGCGGAAATTTTTTACATCGAATTGGAAGCATCATTAGAAACTCGATTGATTAGAAATAAACATGAGATTCGATTGCTAGAAAAACCTTCTAAACGAAATATGGAAGTAGCTGAAAGTGTTTTGTATTACGAAGAGAAATACCAGTTGAACACGGAAGAGGGGAAATTTGATTTTCCGAATCACTTGAAAATTAATAATGAAAAACTAAAACCCGAGGAAGTGGCGAAGATGATTGTGGAACATTTTGGGTGGTGATTTTTGCCGCTGACTTAAGCTGACCTTTTAAAATTTTTTGCAGATATTAATATAGCATCAGCGAAAAGCCATATTCAAGTCAGTCTTAGTCAGCGGCAAAATATATTATTCATTTTTAAAAACAACTCCATCTTTCATCACAAAACTTACCTTCTGCAAAATTTTAATATCTTTTAATGGATCACCTTTTACGGCAACGATGTCAGCCATTTTTCCACTTTCCAAAGTTCCATATTTTTCAGAGACTCTAAGTAAATCAGAAGCAGCAACGGTAGCAGATTTAATCGCTTCATATTCAGGCATGCCTGCTTCCACCATGTAGAAAAATTCCTTAGCATTATCTCCATGAGGAGAAACACCAGAGTCTGTCCCAAAGGCAATTTTAACGCCTGCCTTATATGCTTTACCGAAAGTCTCCTGAATTTGTGGGCCAACTTCAATTGCTTTTGGGCGAATGATTGCTGGGAAAAAATTCTCATCGTTCATCGCTTTTTCATAAACAAATTTTCCAGCTGAAATAGTAGCAACTAAATAAGTACCTCTCTGTTTCATTAATTCCATAATCTCAGGAGTCATAAAAGTACCATGTTCAATACTATGAATTCCTCCTATGACAGCTCGCTTCATTCCAAGTGAACCATGCGCATGGGCAGCAGTTACAAATCCATAATCATCAGCAGCTGCCACTAATTCTTTAATTTCTTCGATCGTAAATTGAGCACCTTTTCCATCTTTAGCAACAGAAAGAACCCCTCCTGTAGAAGTAATTTTAATTACGTCTGCGCCATTTTTATATCTTTGCCTAACTGCTTTTCGAGCTTCCTCAGGACTATTGATCACTCCTTCAAGTGGGCCTGGATCTCCCATCAATTCCTTTTTCATTCCATTGGTTGGATCGGCATGACCACCAGTAGTTGCAATACTTTTTTCTGCAGTATAAATTCTTGGACCACGGATAAAGTTTTTACGAATGGCATCTCGAAGAGAAACATTTACACCTGTTCCTCCCAAGTCTCGAACGGTTGTAAAACCTGCCATCAACGTTCGTTCGCAATACATCGTAGCTCGAAGTGCAACGTCTGCGTCACTAATTCTAAATCTTTCTGAATATCGAGCTGGCGATAATTCACCTTCAATATGTACATGCATGTCCATAAAACCGGGCATGACCGTTTGATCTTTTAAATCAATGACCTTTACATCTTTAGGTGCTTGTTTGTAGCCGTTGACAATTTCTTTGATTTGATTTTTTTCAATGATAATGGTTTGTTCTTTTTTTGCAGCATCACCTTTGCAATCAAGGACAGCGCCGCAATGCAAATAAGTGGTTTGTGATTTTCCCAAAAAAGAAAAAAGGAGAAAGAAAAATAAGAGGGTAGTGGTTCGCATGGTTTTGATTTTGTTT
>JBGCCY010000259.1:0-38184 GCA_045104975.1 Saprospiraceae bacterium | reverse complement strand
TTTTTCTATTTCATAATAAGACGGAGGCATTTTATCAGAGAAATAGTTCTCTATCTTTTTGTAAAAATGTATCTTTACTATCTAACGTACCTTAAATGCTATACTATGAAAATAAAAATATTAAGCTTATTTTTTTTAGTTCTTCCTATTCTAATCAATGCTCAGAATACAGAAATTGAATGGGGCAAAGAAAATAAATTTCCAAAAAGGAATGATGACAGTCCTTTTATTGGTGTATCCAATAATCACTATTTTCTTAATTATCAAAACAAAAATAATAATACGTTATCAGTATATAATCTTGACCATGAGTTGGTTCATGAAATACCACTTGGCAAGAACCAAGATGGAAAAAGGATAATAGCTGAGAGTATTATCAAAACTAAAGCTGGGCATTTTTTAATCACTTCTGCTTATTATAAAAAAGAAAAAATTGAGTTCGTTTACACTTCAGCTATCGAAGAGGATGGAAGTGTAAACTTTACAACAGATCATCTTTTTGCATATTCTTTAGATAAAGGTCAGGGTTTTACATTGCCTAGAACGGATCTTTATAATAGGGATAAGTATGGTTTTGTCATAAGTCCTGATTCTACAAAATTACTTTTTACAAGAGTAACAGGAATATACCAAGACTTAAGAATTGCTGGAAAAGAGAAGTATCAACTTTTTGTATTTGACCGATCTTTTGGAAAAGTATGGGAAAAAATAATAGAACTGCCTGATGTTGATAGTAGAATCAATATAGATAAATTTTCAATTACCAATAATGGGAATGTATTGTTATTTGCAAGTAATGAGGAAAAAAAGAGAAGGTCTAAAAATTGGATTCCCAGTTATAGTTTAAGTGTATTTAGAGTTAATCAAGATGGAATTTTTGCTCAGATAGATTTAAGCGTTCCTGATAGTTATCCAGTTGTTGCAACTGGATTTTGTGATGCAGAGGGATCACTTTATATCGCAGGGCTTTATACCAATGCTATTGGTATAAGGAAAGAGACAGGTGCTAATGGAACTTTTATGATGGAATTTGACAAAGCCAATAAATTGCTTTTTTCAAAAAAACATCCTTTTGATTTAGCTACACAAGAGGCAATTATGCCTACAGGTATAAAAAGAACAGGGAGAGATTTTTTTAAGTTTGATATAGATCTCCTTGTAGTTGATTTTACCAATGAAAGGTTTTTATTTGTAGCAGAGAATAGATATTTTTCTTCGGATAGAGAAGATTTTCATTCTGATGATATTCTAATTCCTAACTTCTCTTTTGATGGAGAAGTAAACTGGGTTTATCATTATCCCAAAAGGTATAAAAGCGATCTCTTAAAAAAAATCCCTTCAATGATTTTTATGAAGGAAAATAAAATATTTTTATTTCATCATTGCCTTAAATCGAGAGAAGAAAGAAAGGAACTTAGGTTTGAATATGGTAATCAGTATACTAATTATATTGATTTAGTAGGTATAAATTTAAATGGAGAATTAGAGTATAAAAAGACTTTATTTGGTTCTAAAGGGTTTTTTATTAAAAAATCTATTAACACCAAACTTTGTAGAGCACTTAATGATGGAAGAATTTTGATTTATAAGGATCATGATCGTAAGTTTAAGTTTGGGACGTATAAGATTGGAAAGAATTAGTTTTGTGATCAGTATATGTAATCTTGCGTAATTAAGTAAAAACAGAGCTTTCTCAAAAGGTACATTCTCTTTTATCTGTGTCCTACCTGTGTTCTTTCCTCAGTTTAAAATAAGTACCCCAAATCAAAACAAAACCCCCAATTTCCAGTAAACTCCTAATGGAATTCAACCTAACGAAAGCCTACCTAGTAATCTATTTAGAAAAAATCTAAATAGATTTTTCCTAAATAAACACACCCTTACATATTTAAAAACTTCAAAAGGTTTATATCTTTGCGGGATATTTCGTGAAAGCGTTAAATTTATTAACGTTTGCGTTTTTTCAAACTTATTTTTTACCATAAAATATTAGAATTTTGAGAAGCAAAATCAATCGGTTTTTTCTCCTTTTTCTCTTCTTAAATTTTGCCTCCGTTGCTTCGGCACAATCTACAGGTGGAGGATCAAATTACCTACTTACAGCGCTAGCTGCAATTGCAGTATTTATTATTCTTGGCGCAGTTATAATGGTATCAGACAATCTTTTAAAAATCGAAGCTAAAGAAAGTGGTGCAGATAAGACTGGCGCTAATTATTCGATTTTTCCAAGATTCAGCGAATTGTTTGGTGGAAGTGCACCGAGCTACGTTGATGGTCCAGTTACATTTTTGAAGAAAGGACATGACATCTTATTACAAGGTGAAGCAGCAAAATCAACAAACGACGGTGCAGGTGTAACTACCTTTGCAGTCCAACCTCCTAATTTCACAGGCATGTCACCTATACCAAAGGTGGTGGTGATAGTAGGTGATGAAGTGAAAGCTGGTGATCCTATCTTTTTTGATAAAAAAAGACCAGAGATTCAATATGTTGCTCCAGTTAGTGGGGAAGTCATTGCTATTAATCGAGGGGCGAAACGTTCGATTGCAGAAGTAGTGATTTTGGCAGATAAAGAAATGAAATACAAATCTTTTGAGGTGCCGAACCTGGCAGATTGTAGTCGAGAAGATTTAGTGAATTTCTTGATGAGTAGCGGTGCGTGGTCTTTTCTTAGACAACGACCTTTTAATCTAGTGGCTGATCCAGTTGATATTCCTCGCAATATTTTTGTTTCTACTTTTGATTCTGCGCCATTGGCTCCAGATTTAAATTATATAGTAGAGGGTAACGAAGCTGCTTTCCAAAAAGGATTGGACGTTTTAGGAAAATTTGCTCCTGTTCATTTAGGATTAAATGCAAAAGGTAGCGAAGCGCCAAATCATGCTTTTACTCAAGTAGAAGGTGCTACCAAAAATTGGTTCCATGGAAAACACCCTGCTGGAAATGTAGGTGTACAAATTCACCATACCGCTCCAATTACATCTTCATCAAAAGTGTGGGTAGCAGGTGTTCAAGATGTCATCACTATCGGGAAGTTATTTACTGAAGGAAAATTCGATGCAACTCGAATAGTAGCAGTTACTGGTGCTGAAGTGGAAAATCCACAATATGTAAAAACTTACCTTGGTGCAAAGATCGAAGGTTTAGTAAAAAATAATTTAAAACCTATCGAAGAAGGAAGATCTATTCGATTTGTATCAGGTGATGTTCTCTCTGGAAAACAAACTTCAACGGAAGGTTACCTTGGATATTACGACGATCAAGTTACTGTTTTGGAAGAAGGAGATCAATATGAAATGTTTGGTTGGTTGTTGCCTTTGGCTCCACGTCCAACAATTTCAGGAACTTTCCCTAATGGTTTATATCCAGATTTGAAATTCCAAGCGAATACTAATACGCATGGTGAGCAACGTGCATTTGTTGTAACGGGACAATACGAAAGTGTTTTACCAATGGATATTTATCCACAACATTTGATGAAAGCGATCATCACTAATGATTTCGAAAGAATGGAAGGTTTAGGTCTGTTAGAATTAGCAGAAGAAGATGTAGCATTGTGTGAATTTGCTTGTACATCTAAACAACCATTGCAAAGTATTTTAAAACAAGGATTGGACGCTATGCGCGATCAATAATAAATATTAGCTACCTGATTATCAGTTAGTTAAATTAAAATAAATTAATAACATGAGTTTATTAAATTTTTTAAAGAAAATTGAACCGGACAAAAAGTCGTCTCCATTTTTACATACATTGTTTGATGGATTTTTCACTTTTGCCTACGCGCCAGATACTGTAACTAAAGGTGGTGTTCATATCAAAGATGGTATGGACTTGAAAAGATTGATGGTGCACGTTGTTTTAGTTTTACAATTATGTTATGTCTTTGGTTCATTAAATATTGGACACCAGCACTTTGCTGCGCTTGGAATGTATCCAGATTTTCTAGATGCTTTTCATTTGAAAATCGTTTATGGATTAATTCAACTCATTCCGATTTTCGTTGTTGCACACTTAGTTGGTTTAGGTATCGAGTTTTGGTATGCAGCTAAAAAAGGACACGCGATTGAGGAAGGATTTTTAGTTTCAGGAGCATTGATTCCATTAATTATGCCGCCAGATGTGCCATTGATTTGGTTAGTTTTGGCTGTAGCATTTGCAGTAATTATTGGAAAAGAAGCATTCGGTGGAACAGGAATGAATATTTTTAACGTGGCTTTATTATCAAGAGCATTTATCTTTTTTGCTTATCCTACGGAAATGGCAGGAGATACCATGATGAGTGGAAAAGAGGTTTGGGTGTCAGGTTTAGAATTTGATCCAGCGCAATTAGCGGAAGGAGTGAAACAACAAGTTTCCTACTACCATTGGTGGTCGCATGGAATTTTTGATAAAATATTTGACGCATTCGGTTGGAGAACATTTGGTGAAGGCGGTGTCGCTGTCGCTGATAGTTTCACAGGAGCAACTCCTCTTGGTTTAGCAAAAACTGGTGGATGGGCAGCAGTAGCTGAAGTATATACGCCAACACAAATGTGGTGGGGAGGATTACCAGGTTCAATTGGTGAAACTTGTAAACCATTTATCTTAGTTGGTGCTGCAGCATTAGTTGCTATGAAAGTAGCTAGCTGGAGAGTAATGGTAGGAATGATTTTAGGATGTGCTTTGACTGGTATGTTGATGAACGGATTTACCGCAGGGTATGAAGATCCAAGTTTATCATATTTACAAATTCCATGGTACTATCATTTCTATATGGGAAGTTTCTTTTTTGCCATGGCATTTATGGCTACAGATCCAGTAACCGCAGCTTCTACAAATAGAGGAAAATGGATATATGGATTTTTTATAGGAGCAATTGGTTTAATCATTCGAGTAATGAACCCAGCTTATCCGGAAGGATGGATGTTGGCGATATTATTCATGAATGTTTTCGCTCCTCTTATTGATCACTACGTGTTAGAATCTAACATGACAAAAAGATTAAAACGTGCATAGTACAAATCAAGTCTTAATGTTTGTTTTCGTAATGACTACCATAGTTGCCGTAGGGTTGACTGGATTGCGAGAAGCAACAAAACCATTAGCAGATGCCAACGAAGCTATTTTTAATAAAAAAGGAGTATTAGCATCTGTGAGATCTCAAATTGGAGAAGATCCAAAAAATTGGGATAACGTACAAGTAGAAACTGAGTTCGCTAAAGTAAAAGGATATGTTTTTGATTATAAAGGAAATCCAATCAAAGATATGGTTGCTATCGACTTAGAAAAGAATCGAGATAAAAATAATAAACTAGACGTTGAAGAACGAGCCTTCCCAGTTTGGGTTTATGAAAAAGGAGGAGAAAAATTCTACGTTGTTACCGTTTATGGAAAAGGACTTTGGGATAAAATTTGGGGAACAGTTGCTTTGAAAAGCGACCTCAATACTATCGTTGGAGTAAGTTTTGACCACAAAGGAGAAACGCCTGGATTGGGAGCGGAGATTAAAGATAGTCCTGCTTTTAAATCTCAATTCGAAGGTAGAAAAATTTATAACGCAGCTGGAGAGTACAAATCTATCATCGTCCGAAAAGGTGGTGCTAAAGATAAAACTCACGAAGTAGATTCTATTTCAGGAGCAACGATCACAGGTGATGGTGTAACTGATATGTTTGTAGAAGGATTGGCTAATTATAAACCAGTCTTGGAAGCAGCAAAAAAAATGTAGTAATAGACTTTATTCGTTTGACGTTGAACGTTGAACGTTTTACGGTCGCCTATAAAATATAATAGAAGTTGAAATCTTGCAATCGCAGATTCAATTTTAAAAACTTTTAAATAATAGATTTTTTTTTAATAAAACTAGAGTGGGAGACCATCAAACGTCAAACGTTCAACGTCAAACGAATAAAATCTAATTAAATAATTAAAATATGGCAGAGACAGCAACTCCAGGTGTTGTAGAAGTTAAAGAGCCTAGTTTTCCTTTTGGAAAAAAAGAAAAGCAATTAATTACTGATCCATTGATGGACAATAATCCAGTAACCATCCAGGTCTTGGGGATTTGTTCAGCATTGGCTGTTACGACGCAGGTTTTTCCTTCGTTTGTGATCTCAATAGCAGTAGTTTTTGTATGTGCATTTTCAAGTTTAATAACTTCTTTACTTCGAAATAATATTCCAACACAAGTTCGTATGATTGTCCAATTGGTGATCATTGCAACTTTGGTAACTGTGGTAGAATTAGTATTGAAAGCATTTAGTTTTGAAGTGTACAAACAACTTTCTGTATTCATCGGATTGATCATTACTAACTGTATTGTAATGGGACGTTTGGAAGCATTCGCCATGGCAAACAGACCATGGAAATCTTTCTTAGATGGAATTGGAAATGGATTAGGTTACGGATTGATATTATTGATCGTTGCTTTTTTCAGAGAGTTATTTGGAAAAGGGACTTTATTCGTAGGAAGCCCTGCGGAAATATTTATCATTGGAGCAAATAATGCAACTACTTCTTACTGGATTAATACTGCAGCAGAAAGTGGATTTGGAAGTTACTTCAGTTGGTATGCAAATAACAACTTGATGGTTTTACCAGCAGCAGCAATGTTTATCATCGGAATTTTTATCTGGTGGCAAAGAAGTAGAAATCCAAAATTGGTTGATATTTCTTAAGCAGTTTTCGTTTCTATTTTTACAAAAAAATAAATAAAATTCATTATGGAATTTTTTAATGTTTTTATAAAATCTGCATTCATTGAAAATATGGTATTAGCCTATTTCCTTGGAATGTGTTCTTTCCTTGCCGTTTCGAAAACTGTGAAAACAGCATTTGGATTAGGACTAGCAGTAATCTTTGTATTGGCAGTAACGATGCCAATCAACTGGATGATCAACGAATATTTATTAGGTGAAACGGGAGTTTTTGGAACAGATTTAACCTTCTTACGTTTTATCTTATTCATTGCCGTAATTGCTTCTATGGTTCAATTGGTAGAGATGGTTATTGAAAAAGTTTCTCCATCATTATATAACTCATTAGGAATTTTTCTTCCATTGATTACAGTAAACTGTGCCATTCTGGGAGGATCATTATTTATGGTTTCCCGAGAATACAACCTTTCTGAATCTGTCGCGTTTGGTTTGGGAGGTGGATTTGGATGGTTCTTAGCAATTATTGCTTTAGCTGCTATTCGAGAAAAATTAAGATATTCAAATGTGCCACCAGCATTGCGTGGATTAGGAATGGCTTTCATTTTGACTGGATTGATGGGAATGGCATTTATGAGTTTGATGGGAATTGATCCAACTGTTTATTCCGTAGGAAATTAATTAATTCATTTGTTTAACTGTTTTATAGAAAAATTCATTGTCAACTTAGAATCAAAAATAAGAACGACCAAAGGAAGTGATATTTTTGATTTTCGATTGACACCAAAAATGAACTTTTTGTAAAACTCAAATAGGTAATATGCTTTTATTTAGTATTACAACATTAGCTTTTGCATGGATGGTATTCGTTGCCGTAATATTATTGTTATCAATGATGTTAATTCAAGCAAGGAAGAAATTAGTACCTCAAGGAAATGTCTCCATTGTCGTAAATGGTGATACAGAAAATCCACTTTTGGTACAACCTGGTTCGTCATTATTGACCGTGCTTTCTGGGCAAAATATTTTCCTACCATCAGCATGTGGTGGTGGTGGAACTTGTGCGATGTGCGAATGTCATATCGACAGCGGTGGTGGAGATGTTTTACCTACAGAATTAAATCACTTGTCGAGAAAAGAGGTAGCGGAAAATATGCGAATTGCATGTCAAGTAAAAGTTCGAGAAGATATGGAGATTAGAATTCCAGAAGAAATCTTTGGAATTAAAAAATGGGAATGTGAAGTTATCTCTAACTATAACGTGGCAACATTTATTAAAGAGTTTATTGTAAAACTTCCAGAAGGAGAGAATCTTGATTTTGAAGCAGGAGGTTATATTCAAGTAGATGTACCTAAAATAGAAGTGCCATTTAAGTCAATGGATATTACGGCACATCCAAAATATCATGATACACCAGATAAATTCCAAAAGGATTGGGATAATTTTAAGATGTGGGGCTTGACCATGAAGAATGATGAGGAAGTTTTCCGAGCGTATTCTATGTCAAATCACCCTGCGGAAGGAGATATCGTATCCTTGACAATTCGTATTGCAACCCCTCCACTCAAATGGGGTGTAGATAGTGCAGGAAAACGAAAATGGGAAGGGTATCTACCAGTTAATCCAGGTATTTGTTCTTCATATGTCTTTGGTTGTAAGCCAGGTGATAAAGTAACTATTTCTGGACCCTATGGTGAATTTTTCATCAAACCTACAAAAGCAGAAATGTTGTATGTTGGTGGTGGAGCAGGAATGGCGCCAATGCGTTCTCACTTATACCATTTGTTCCATACCTTAAAAACAGGTCGAAAGGTAACCTTCTTCTATGGTGGTAGAACTCGACAAGAATTATTCTATGTCGAAGAATTTAGAGAAATAGAAAAAGAGTTCCCTAATTTCACATTTGCGATTGCTTTGGATGGCCCACTACCAGAAGATAATTGGGTATTGAAAAAAGATTTAGATGACCCAGAAGGTGATGGATTCAAGGGCTATGTTCACAATGTTGTAATTGATGAATTCTTGAGTAAACACCCAGAACCAGAAGAATTAGAATTATACTTCTGCGGACCTCCAATGATGAATCAGTCTGTTATCAAAATGGCAGACGATTGGGGAATCCCTGAAGAGAATGTAGCATTTGATGATTTCGGAGGATAGTCTTCGATCATTTTAAGATAAAAAAAGCGGCTTGTTCAGAAATGGATGAGCCGTTTTTCGTTTTAAAGGTTAGGAGTATCAAGTATATTTTCATCATCTAAGACAAAGTTTTCATTTGCATATTTAACGAGATAAAGATTTGAAGCTAAATTTGGAATCATAGGAACCAAAATTAATCCCAAATTATCGATTGAAAAAAACGAAAATAATAATGCAAAAGGAAATGCTGCAAAAAGGAAAAGAAGTAATTTATAATTTGAAGAGAAAAAAGATGATGTAATAAAGAATACTCCTAATGGTAAAGCAATTAAGATAAGCAGTAACGAGAAGTTGATATCAGGATGAAAAATATAAACTATTTCATTAAAATTGTCTACGATGTCAGATATCATTTTATGATTAGGTTCTAAAATATACATGAAACTAGTAAGGAAAATAAAAATGATACTTCCTAGTTTGAAAAAACCAATAACTTTTATTTTTTGTAAAAATAAGAATGGGGAGGAATAAGCAATACTCATAATAAAAGGAACTCCTAGATAAAATAGTAGAGTTACAGATTCTGTAAAATGAGGTTGTCCTTCTGAGTTTATTTTTACATCATCGGTAATAAAATTGTCTTTATTTACTATTAAGAAAATAAAACTTAAAAGGATTAAGAAGAGAGATTTAAAAAAAGGATGAATTTTCATTTTTCAAAAATAGTAAAAACCTACCGATTCTCCCTTGCAAACGGCGGCACCCATTCCTTCTTCTTCATAATCCCCTTCACCTCGGCATACGACAACGGATAAAAATCATGACAATCCACTCCAACATCAAACGCTTGAGCATGAATATCATCAGGCAACGAACCATGTGAATGACCATACAAATGATAACTCCCATGATGTTTTTTATTCCATTGTTTAATCGCATAATGAAATAAAACGATCATCTGAGAACCTCGCTTAAATTCAGGATCATCCACGACAAGTTCAAAATAATCTTTAATCCATTCGAAGCGGAATTTATAAGTCAACGCTAATTTTTCATGATTCCCTTTGATGAGATAAATTTTTCCATTCAGTCGATCCAATATCTTTTTGACACTTCCTTGTGATCGAAAAGCTAAGTCGCCAAGATGATAAACTTCATCATCAGGTTTTACTTTCTCATTCCAACGTTGGATCATGACTTCATCCATTTCATCGACATTTTCAAAAGGCCGATTGGAAAATTTAATAATATTCTTGTGACCAAAGTGATGGTCAGATGTAAAAAATAAGTTATTCATTTTAGTAATAATTTTTAGGTTTAAAAAAAGTTGATGTATCAGAACTAAAATGAAAAAGAAAAAGTTCCATAGGAATTGAAGTAAGATTAAATTTTTAATTTTTTACTGAAAAATCATAAGCTATTCCGTATCGCAAAATTAAACCTTTTCCCAAAGGTTCTCCTTCGATATATCCATCTGTTTTATATCCAATTTGGCCTGACAAATAAACTGGTCGAGACTCATTAAAAAGTTTAATTTGAAAATTTACTTTCATCAGATTGCCTAATCCTTTTGAAGATAGTCGAATCGTTTCTCCGCTTATTTCTAATTCAGGTTGACTCCAAATATCCAATTGAAAATCCAATTTAATTTTTCCCGAAGAATTAAAAGCATTAAGAGTTTCGACACCAAATCCATTGTGTCTTTCAAAAACAGGATTTCCATGTCGATAATAAAACCGAAGTGCTTTATTTTCTTTTTTCAAAAAAGATTCAAAATAAACCTCATCTCCAAATGGTGTTAAACCAACTCGAAAAGACGGGAGATAACGAATTTTTCCAAACCGAAACCATCGCAATTTTCCATAAGTTTTTCCATGCCAACCATAATCCCATGCTGAAGTCAAAAAAGCAAAACCAACAAATGGATTTAAAAAATTGAGGAGTGATATTTTTCTAAAACGTTTAGGAGTGAGCTTCCATTCTTCCACATCGGAATATCCATAAAAGTCATTAATATTGTTAATGTAAGATTGAATATCAAAGGAAGGAGAGGTGAAGTCTTTTAAGAAAAGTAGAGGGTAATGAATTCTGTTAAAAGTTCGCACACAAAACATGGCTTCTCTAAAATGAATCGAATCAGATAAAACCCACCTTTTCGAAATAGTGTTATTTAAAATTTTGGTGGACTCAACACCGCCTATTAAACTAATCATTGATTCATGTGAACTTCGTGTTCGAGGTATTTCCAAACGACCTGGTCGAGCAGAACCTCCTCCTTTTCCATAAGGGATTGGAGCATCAATAACAAATTTATTTTGAAGATAACCTTGATTTCGATATCGATAACCATACCCAAAAATTACATACTGGTTCATCGTAATTAATCCATCAATAGGAACTTCTAGCAACATCAATTTTCCAAATCGATAACTCAGGTTGGCTATTTTTCTACCAAATTTCGACTTAATATTCTTTCCAATTTTGTTTGGGAAAAGAGAGGTCTCGGTAGTATTCAGCAAATGATGAATACTCGATAGAGATTCCGCAGAACTAATACTCGAAAAATTTTGATCAATCAAGAATTGATAATTCTGACCATAAGATTTTTGGAAAAAAATAAGAGTTGAAAAGAGAAGTAAAACAAGTTTGATAGTTTTCATTTTCAAAAATAGAAAAACGAATTCATCTTTCCACAAAAAAATCGCTCCGACCAAGGTCAGAGCGATTGCAAAGAGAATCCAAAAAACTAACTAAAACTAATTTATCTTTAATTCATTGGTGATTGATTGGTGTGTGTTAGTAATCAATTCAATGATATATTTTCCTCTACTGAATGAGTTTAAATCTAGTTCATAAATGCTATCTTCGGGCAATTCTGAAACATCATCCGCTTTTACGAACTCACCGTTTTTGGTTACTTTTACTGTTTGAATCCGATCAGCTAAAATGCCAAAATCAATCAATAAAATATTGCCAAGCTCATTTAAGTAAAAAATGTGAGCGAAGTGTTTTGCTGATAAAACTCCAAGGTGTTTGAAGTTTATTACTGGTTTACTATTTAATATACTAGTAAAAATAGATATTAGAATAACAACAAAACAAAACGTCAGCATTTTCATGATTAGGTTTAAATTTGGTGTACTTAGACTGCATAAAGCTGTCAAGTAATTTTGGTTAATTATCACGAATATCCAGGTACTAGTTAGGGAAAAGTAATAGGGAGGTAGTTAGGATTTCGTTTTCTCAAATTGTAAAAGTATGTTTGTGTAGGTTCCTTCTTTTAAGAAAACCTACTATTGTATGTTTGATAAAAAATATGCAATTCCTATGCCAAAGTCAGTTTTTTTGCTGTCACGGTTTCTTTTTTTGTGAAAAAAAATGATTTTTTTTGATGAAAATGCAAAAAATAGACCTGCTGTGACATTTAAAAATATATTTTAAATTTTATATTATTAATTTTTAGTTGTCTTAATTAAAATAAAATGTGACATATGAAGATTGGAGTAATTAGAGAGGGAAAAGTACCACCAGATTCAAGAGTACCTCTGACACCTGAACAATGTGCTTTTTTAAATAAGTCAGGAAAAGTACAAATCGTTGTGCAACCATCCTCAAATCGATGCTTTGATGATGAATCCTATCAAAAAGCAGGAATTTCTCTCCGAGAGGACCTCACAGATTGCGATATTTTGATGGGAGTTAAAGAAGTACCAATCGAACAATTGGTTCCAAATAAAACTTATTTCTTCTTTTCACATACGATAAAAAAACAATCATATAATCGAGATTTACTTTTGGCCATTTTGGAAAAAAATATTCGACTACTCGATTATGAAGTTTTGACCAATGAAAAAGGGCAACGACTAATTGCTTTTGGGAAATTTGCAGGAATGGTTGGTGCGCATAATGGGGTGATGACTTACGGTAACCGAACTGGAAAATTTAATTTAAAGCGAATGAAAGATTGCCATGATTACGCCGAAGCGAAAACCATTTATAAAAAATTGGATTTGCCGCCAATGAAGATAGTACTGACTGGTACAGGACGAGTAGCTAATGGCGCAGCAAAAGTTTTGAAGGATATGGATATTGAAAAAATATCACCAGAAGATTTTGTGGAAAATGAATTTCAGCATGCAGTTTTTACTCAACTAGATTGTGTCGATTATGCAGCTCATAAAAATGGAGATACTTTTAACTTGCCAGATTTTTTCCAAAACCCTCAAAACTACGAGTCCATCTTTACACCTTATATACAAGCAAGTGATTTGATGATAAATGGAATATATTGGGATAATCGAGCGCCAGCATTTTTTACCAAAGAAGAAATGAAGGAGCGCGATTTCCGAATCAAAGTTATTGCTGACGTGACTTGTGATATCGCACCAGTTGCTTCAATTCCTTCGACGCTCCGAGCATCGACTATTGCTAATCCAATTTTTGGATATGATCCAATTGCCGAAGCAGAGACAATTCCACACCAAGCAAATGTAATTGACATGATGACGATTGATAATTTACCGAATGAATTGCCAAGAGATGCTTCGCAAGCATTTGGTGAACAATTTATCGAACATATTTTTGAAGAACTGTTGGAACAAAAAGAAGGAGGTGTTATTGAGAGAGCAAGTGTGACTGAAAATGGAGATTTAGGAAAACACTTTGAATACCTGAGAGATTATGTGGATGGAAAATAATAAAACAAAAAACCGCAAAAGAGAAATGCTCTTTTGCGGTTCTTTATAGAAAACAATAAGACTAAATTGTTTCGTAATATTCAAGAATCTTAATCAAGTCTGCTTCTTTTTTTACACCTAAATCATGATCCGAAATATATGCTTTTAATTTCTTTTGCTTCTTAGTTAAGATCTTATAAACATCCTTTTTCTTTTTGACTCGGTACAGTTTTCCTTTTTTTAGAAGAAAAGTTTTTTTCTCTCTTGCGAGTCTTTTTCTATGATTTGCTCCAACGATTTTGGCATTCATATTTGACTGAATTAATCGAACAGAATGTATCGTTACGATTTTAAAATTATCTCCAATTGGAGTTACTTGAGCAAAGCCTTTTAATTCTTTACCTCCATATTTAAAATGAGCAGCATTTTGAAAAAAAGTATTTACATGAAGATCAGGACGATTAAGTTTGACCATAGTGAAATCTTTAGCAGGTAAAACTTTTTCTGTATTCATGTACAATACTTCCAATTGATTATTCATCAAATCAATTTTTATATTCTTAAATTCTCCACCCTCTTCTCCTTTGAAAACCACAACTCCACTTTCCCATTCATCAAACACATACGGAGAACCTTGCGTTTCTTCTACTTTCTTTTTGGTATTCATCAAGTTAGCAAAATTCTTTTCGAACTCGGTGCTATTCAGTTGAGCAGAAGCAGAGACTCCTATAAATAGAGAGAAAATAAGTAGGAAGTTTATTTTTTTCATAATAATCACATTTAGTTAAAAATTAAGATAGAACCAAAGTTACCAATTCTGGAAATAGAAATATTGGCGTTTGGTGTTAAAATATTGTTATTGTAAATTAATGAAAACACCTGTAATAAGTAGTGTATACTACTTAATAACTCTTTTTACTTTGAATGTGCTGTGTGTGTTTATCGTTTATTTTTGCGATTAAAAAATAGTTGAGCACCAAATCGAATGCCGTAATCTAAGTTTCGATTAATATTAAATTGAGCGAAAGAAGCTCGAACTGTACTTTCTAAAGCAATATTTTCAGTTAAAAAATAATTTACTCCAAATCCGGCACCTGCTAAAAAAGCGAAATCCAAACTTTCTGCTGTTGCATGAATACCAGCAACGCCAAGCATTTGTTCGGCAAAAAGATGTGTCGATTTTTTGGAATATAAATACACTCTCATAAATGGCATCAATCCAACAGTCAAAAAAGTTGCACCATCTCCATTTTCAATACTAAAAGAAGTTTGGCTACCGACCATCATTTTATCAGAAATCATATATCCAAAATTGGGTGTCAATGTCAAACTGAATTTTACGTCTTCGACAAAAATAAAACTATTCCCACCGCTTAAATCTTTTAGAATACCCGTGGTGGAACCGATAATCAATTTCCCTTTTTCGATTTGGGAAAAACTGATTTGAGAAAAAAATAGAAGAAGGAAAATTAGAATGGAGAATGGAAGGGTAGGGGATTTGAATTTTTTCATAGCTATTTTTTTAATTTAAAACTAAAGAGAGTAGGAAATATTTTACGGAAGATCAAAATTTAGTTTTCAAAAAATCAAAAGCAAACTTCAAATTTAATAAACCTAATAAGAATGCTAATCCGATTCCAGCCAATAAACTCAACCCAAATCGAATCACCCAATTAAGATCTAAAAAGTGGTAACAAGCATAGATCGTTATAACAATACAAATACAAAAACTCAAAACACGAATGATTTCCTTAACATTACTTTGCCAGCCAAACTCTTTTTTTGCCAAAAGTACTTGTGCGAACATAGAAAAGGATTGAGTAACTAAAGTTGCCCACGCTGCTCCCAATGCGCCATATTTTGGAATCAGTATATAATTGAAAACAATATTTAGAATAACTGCGAAGACTAAAATGTAGTTCATCTTTTGCAAACTTCCATTGGCAGTCAGCAATGTTCCAAAAATATAAGTTCCACTCACCGCAATAAAACTCAACATTAAAATGCCTAAAACTTCTCCCCAATAAGGTGTTGCTTCGAGATATAAAACTTCAACAATTTCATTTTGGAAAAAATAAGTAGCGACACTCAAAGTAATGGCACCTGACCAAATCATCAACGCACTCATTTTTACCAAAGGCAAAACCGAAGTTTTTTCTTTTAACATTTTTGCAAACATCGGCAATAACAATCCTGCGAATAGAAAACCAATCATATTACTCGCATCCAATAATCGATAACCTGCGCCATAGATTCCTGATTCTTCTTCTCCATTTTCCAATATTCGCTCCACCATCACCACATCAATTCGGGTGTAAATCGACATCAAAAAAATCACCAAAGCGTATGGAGCACTTTTTTTTAAGATACTTTTGATAAATGTAAAGTCAATGTTATAAGAAGGAGTAGTGAGTTTATTTTTTACTATAAAAAAAGCAAAAACTGCGGTGAGAAAGAAGGAAACAGTTTGTGCATAAACAAACCATTCGATTTTAAATTCTCCAGAAAAGCTAGGTAGCCAAAGTAATGCACCACAAATAAAAATCATCAGCAATTTGTCCAAAGCGGAAATTACACTATCAATTCGATACATTCCCAAACCTGAAATATTGCTTCGGAAATAATAAATGAATTGTGCTAAAATCATATTGATGGAAAGGAAGAATAAAATATGCCATACTTCAAAATCATATTTCCACACCCAAGCCATTAAAAAAACAACCACTAAGTATGCGCCACCCAACAAAGTTTTTATCGCCAAAATATTGGGAAAGTATTGTTGGAGCAATTTTGGATTTTGAGAAATCGAACGATTATTAAAATTCTGAATTCCGAAATCATTGATGATTCCAAAGAGATAGGTCAAACTTAAAAGCGTAAAATAGATTCCATAAGTTTCAGTTCCGACCACATTTTGAACAGTACGATCGATACCAAAAATAAAGAATGGTTTAATCAGGAGATTAATGGAAATGAGGAAAATAATATTGAGGGAGAATTCTTTGTTCATAGCATTTTGGTTATTAGTTAATAAGTTATTGGTTATTAAAATGTGGGAATAACCAATAACTTATTAACCAATAACTAAACTAGTTACTCAACATCACCGGCATCACGAGCATCAAAATCTCTTCCCCTTCTTCTTTTTGAGTTGGGTGAAGAATTCCAGCACGAGTGGAAGTGGAGAGTTCCATTTTGATTTCTTCGGTATCCAAAACGTTTAACATCTCAATTAAAAATTTTGCATTGAAACCGATGGTCAAAGGATCACCATTATAGGTACATGGCAATTGCTCCGTTGCTTCGTTAGAGAAATCTAAATCTTGAGCAGAAACAGTTAAACTGCTTTCTGTAATATTTAAGATAACTTGATTCGTTGTTTTGTTAGCATAAATTGCGATACGTTTAAGTGAGTTTTGAAAATCACTTCTAGGAACAGATAAAGTATTTGGATTGTCAGTTGGAATAACTGCATTGTAATCGGGGTAACGTGCATCAATCAATCGACAAACTAAGTGAATATTTCCAGCGCTAAAAAATGCATTAGCATTGTTGAATGACAATTTCAAATCTTCATCACTTGGCAAAGAACCTTTCAACAGATTCAACGCTTTTTTAGGAATGATAAAAGAAGTCGAAACTTGACTGTTCACATTGGAAAATGTATATTTTACCAACTTATGAGCATCAGTCGCTACGAATGTCAATTTATTAAAATCCACTTGCAAGTAAACTCCAGTCATCGCAGGTCGCAAATCATCATTACTTGTTGCGAACAAAGTTTTGGAAATTGCTTTTCCCAACAAACTTGAATTCAAGGTTACGGTATCTACTTCTTCCGCTTGTGGAATATTTGGAAATTCATCACCATTCTCACCTGCTAATTTATATTTTCCATAAGCAGAAGTGATTTCGATCCCATAGTTCTCTTCATTGACATTGAAAGTAACGGGTTGTCCAGGTAATTCTTTTAAAGTATCTAACAATATTCTTGCAGGCACAGCCACTCGACCATTTCCGTCAGAATTAACATCAACGGTAGTGACGATAGATGTTTCCAAATCAGTTGCTGAAATCGTTAAATTTCTACCTTCTATGGTAAATAAAAAATCTTCAAGAATAGGTAAGACAGGATTGGAACCTATGGCTCCGCTCGCTACTTGAAGGTGCTTTAATAAATCAGATGAGGATACGCTGAACTTCATAGTGGTTCTATTTTTTTCAATTTTAAGGATAGACGATTTTCGTCCGAGGTTTTATATCAGTCTGCAAAAATAAGTGTTAGTAACCATATTTTTCCAATAAATGATCAACATAATGTTAATAACTTTTTTAGTGAAAAAATGCTTTGATTACATAAGTGAGAAGTGTCAAAGCTCAAAGCGTTAGCACCTCTTTTTTAAAATTATACAGATAACTTTTCATTGATTTTTTATTAGAAAAAAAGAGTAAATTTGCGCACTTTTTTAGAGACATTTTTTAAATAAAAAATTGTTCTTAAAATAAATTTGTGGTCAAGCAAAAGTTGAAATGGAAAACAACCAAATTAAGAGTTAAATTCAATTTTTTTTTGACTTTAAGAACTCAAATATAGAGGATGCCAGATAGATCAATTCAGCCTGAAATTAAAGATATTTCTAATGTTCATATTCCTGATTTTCAAGAACATCAGTTGGATAATGGAATTCCCGTTTACGAAGTAAATATGGGGACTCAAGAGATATTAAAAATGGAAATTATTTTCCAAGCTGGTCGTCCATTTGAACATCAAAAATTGATAGCTCGAACTACTTCAGCTTTGTTGCGAGAAGGAACAAAAAAAAGGAAGGCGGCAGAGATTCATGAAATGGTAGATTTTTATGGAGGAACGTTGAGTGTACCGGTCAATTTGGATACTTCAAATATTGTTTTGTACAGCTTGACGAAGCACTTTGAAAAGTTGTTGGGCGTGTTGTCTGAAATATTATTGGAACCGGCATTTCCAGAGGCGGAATTAGAAATTTTTAAGAAAAATAATAAGCAGCGACTTCAAGTTGATTTGACTAAAAATGATGTAGTGGCATATCGTGCAGTTACAGAAAATATTTTTTCGTCATCACATCCTTATGGCTATAATAGTCAAGCGGAAACTTATGATAATTTATCTCGCAAAGAATTATTGCATCACTTTGATCGAAACTTTCATGCAGGAAATTGTAAGATTGTAATTAGTGGAAAAACAAGTCCTAAAATTATCAATCTACTCAATGATTATATTGGAAAAACGTTAGTAAAAAAAGAACTAGTCAAAAGCAATATAATCGAGATGAATCCCGCTGCGGAAAAAGTCAAAATTCATTTGCCTGATACACTTCAAACTGCGATTCGATTAGGGTGTAAATTATTTAATCGACGCCATGAAGATTATATTGATTTTTATATTTTAAATACGATACTTGGTGGATATTTTGGATCAAGATTGATGTCAACGATTAGAGAGGAAAAGGGATATACGTATAATATTTTTTCGGCTTTAGATCCGATGCATTTTGATGGATACTTTTATGTGGGAACAGAGGTAGGAAATGAATTTGTCCAACCGACCTTAGAAAGTATCTACGGAGAATTTGATAAGTTGAAGAAGGAACCAATTAAAAAAGAAGAATTGAAAATGGTTCAAAATTATTTGATGGGGTTCTTTTTGACAAATTTGGATGGTGCATTTAATGTAGCAGAGTTGGTGAAAATATCGAAGACGGAAGATTTACCGAAGGATTTTTTCAAGAGTATGGTCAGTCGAGTAAAGTCAATTACAGCAGATGAATTGATGGTGCTTTCTCAAAAATATTTAAACGAAGAAAAAATGTGGGAAGTGGTGGTTGGAGTGTAAATTCCTTGAATATCCAACACTCGACCAGGAATAATCACTCTCCAATTTTATTGTAAAATGAACTTTTTTTTAGTTGTTGGAGATTGATTATTTTTTGTTGAATATTAGATTTTCTACTATCATTTTTACCTCAAAAATCAGATAAGAACTTCGAATATTTTTTGCTATCTTCACACCAAATTTTTAAAACCGTTTTGAAACAGTTTAAAAGTTTTTTTTAATCAAAAAAACAGACCAATAAATAGAGGAATTATAAATGAAATTATTTAATTTTTTTACTCAAGAATTAGCAATTGACTTGGGAACAGCTAACACGCTGATTATCCAAGATGGAAATATAGTAATAGATGAACCTTCAATCGTGGCATTGAATAGATCAACCGGAGAAACGATTGCAGTAGGTAGGAAGGCGATGCAGATGCATGAAAAAACCCATGACAATATAAAAACAATTAGACCTTTGAAAGATGGAGTAATTGCAGATTTTCAGGCGGCAGAAAGTATGATCGAAGGAATGATTAATATGGCTGGAAATCGACGTAAGTTTTTTACTCATTTGAAAATGGTTATTTGTATCCCTTCTGGAATTACTGAAGTGGAGAAGAGAGCGGTGTTTGATTCTGCTGATCATGTGGATTCGAAGGAGACTTATTTGATTCATGAGCCAATGGCTGCTGCACTTGGAATAGGTCTAGATGTGGAAGAACCAATTGGAAATATGATTATTGACATAGGAGGTGGAACAACTGAGATTGCAGTTATTGCTTTGTCTGGAATTGTATGTGATCAATCTATCCGAATTGCTGGAGATGAATTTACGAACGATATCATGAACTACATGAAGCGTCAGCATAATATCCTGATCGGAGAAAGAACTGCTGAGCAAATTAAAATCCATGTTGGTTCTGCTTTGCATGAATTGGAAAATCCACCTGAAGATTATGCGGTGAACGGTAGAGATTTGATGACAGGTATTCCAAAACAAATTTATGTGGCTTATACTGAAATCGCTCATGCGCTAGATAAATCTATTAGTAAAATTGAAGATGCTGTTCTACGAGCATTGGAAACTACGCCACCTGAGTTAGCATCTGATATTTATAAAACAGGATTACATTTGACTGGCGGAGGAGCATTGTTACGAGGTTTGGATATACGAATCGAGGCAAAAACAAAACTTCCAGTTCATGTAGCAGATGATCCATTACGAGCTGTAGTTAGAGGAACAGGAATTGCTTTGAAAAACTCAGATCGATTTTCCTTTTTGATAGATAGAAAAAGCGTTTAATAACTAATGGTGAATGGTGGATGATGAATAGTTAATTTCGCAATCGGTATTAACTATTTATCATTAACTACTCACCATTATTTACCCACCTTCGTCATGAGACAAATAGTTGCAATATTTACGAGAAGTGGAGGAATTTTGGTTTTCTTAATTTTGGAAGTCATCTGCCTTTCGCTAGTGGTGACTTTCAATAAAGATCAAAGAGAAATTTACCATAACTCCAGAAGTATCATGTCAGATAGTGTGACTCATGGTTGGGGAGAAATTACCCAATATTGGAATTTGTCAGCAGTCAATGATAGTTTAGCAGGAGTTATTGCAGAATTAAAACAACAGCAAGACGAAGCTAAGTTTCTGAAAACTATAAAACAAGATTCAGCGAAATTTTCAAATGAAGATTACGAACAGCAATATACTTACACCGCTGCAAAGGTCGTTGCTAATACGATCAACCTACCCAACAATTTTCTTACACTAGATAGAGGAATTAGAGATGGAATCAATACTCGAATGGGAGTTTTTGATAATAGAGGAATTGTGGGAATCGTCATTCGTTCCAATGATCGGTATTCTCAAGTAATGTCAATTTTACATAGAGACTCAAAAATTAGTGCAAAGATAGCAAGGCTGAATGCCTTTGGAACCTTAGTATGGACAAGTATTGGAAATCCAAAATTAATGGAATTGAAATATATTCCAAAACACTTAAATCCAAAAATTGACGATATCATTCAGACAAGTGGAGCTTCTTCTTATTTTCCAGGAGGACTTCCGATTGGAAAAATTAAAGAAATAGAAGAAGATCCTCAAGGTGGAAATTTTCATTCGATTACTGTAGAATTATTTAATGATTTGAGTACAACTCGATATGTGAACATTATCAATAATTTATTCAAAGAAGATTTTAAAGAAATAGAGGAGGGCGAAGCAAATGAATAACACTACACTTACACATTCATTACGATTTATATTTTTGGTATTTATTCAAGTCTTGGTATTCAGACAGATGACTGTTGGTTGGGATGATTTCAATTATGTGCATGTAATGGTTTACCCATTATTTATATTATTGTTACCCATTCGGATTCCTGATCCATTATTAATCTTTTTAGGTTTTTTGCTTGGGATGGCTGTTGATATTTTTTATACGTCCTATGGTGTCCATGCGAGTGCAGCAGTTTTTCTAGCATTTCTTCGTCCGATTGTTTTAAAAATCTTGACTCCAAGAGGAGGTTACAATATTAGTCATAGTCCTAATGTTAAGAATTATGGATTTGTTTGGTTTTTGATTTATTCAAGTTCCTTATTGTTTTTTCATTTTTTGTTTTATTTTATCGTAAGTGTTTTTACACATGTATATTGGGTAGAAATAATATTGAGAACGATCTCAAGTTTTCTAGTTTCTTACGTTATAATATTATTGTATGTGAAAATATTTAATCCAAGAGATTGAATTTATATTTTGAATACAAGAATAAAATTAGAAGGAAAACTATGAGTAGTAAGGAGCGGGCGAGGTTCGGCGAAAAATGAGGGAGCGGGAGCTTGCTTTGAGTTAAGCTATTTTTTCTCCTAGAATTTTTTGGTTCTTTTTTTTCAATGAAAAAAAGAACAATATTCAACACATCCACCGATATTCAGGACATAAACCGAATTCAAAAGAAACCCTTATGCAAGATCTCAATTACTAAGCATTTATAATGTTCCAATGAAAGATACTTTATTATATCGACAGCGAGTGATTCAATTCATATTTTTCCTTTCCGCAATTGTATTGTTAGGGAAAGCATTTTATATTCAAGTATGGGATAAAAGCTCAAGTGAATATGCTGAAGCTGCAACTTTTGGAACTAACATCTTATATCCTTCGAGAGGATTAATTTTTGATCGCAATGATAAATTATTAGTCAACAATAATGCAATGTTCGATTTGATGTTTACTTACAGTCAAATTGATCCCAAAATGGATACGCTTGAATTTTGTAAACTACTTAATATTACAAAAGAAGATTTTATAGAAAATACCAATAAGAATTGGCGGAGTAATAGATACGATAAACGTCAACCTACCACTTTTCTCAAAAAAATATCAACAGAAACATTTGCTCGATTTCAGGAACACCTTTTTGAATACCCTGGTTTTTTTGTTCAAGTTCGAAATGTTCGATCTTACCCTTATCCAAATGCAGCTCACCTGTTAGGATATATTAGCGAGGTAAATTCATTTCAAATTGAACAGTCTGAGGGCAAATATAAAAGTGGAGATTACATCGGAGCAAGTGGTTTAGAATTTCAATATGAAGAAAGTCTTCGAGGAGAAAAAGGAAGAGAATTAATTTTGAAAGATAATCGAGGAAGAGAAGTAGGTGACTACCGAGGCGGAAGAGATAACCAACCAGCTATCTCTGGAAAGAATCTAGTCTCTTCGATCGATATTGAACTCCAAGCCTATGCGGAGCAATTAATGGTCAACAAAACAGGAAGTGTCGTTGCTATCGAACCTCGAACGGGAGAGATTTTGGTGATGACTAGTATGCCTACTTACGATCCAAATATTTTGACGATCAATCGAAAAAGAGGAGAAGCTTTTGAACAATTACAATCGGATACATTAAAGCCATTTTTTGACCGTGCAGTTCAGGCAAAATATCCTCCAGGTTCTATTTTCAAAACAGTAATGGGATTGGCAGCCATGGAAATGGGAGTCACTACTCCTACTCGATATTTGAATTGTCCCGGTTATTTTAATAATAATGGCCGACATCAAAGATGTCATCATAGCGGACCAGTACCTAACATAGAGACTGCAATTCAACATTCATGCAATACCTATTTTTTTAATTTATTAAGAAATGCGGTAGATAAATATGGCTACACTAATCCCTACGCAGGTTTAGATACCTTGGCTAGTTATTGGGCAGATTTTGGTTTAGGACAAACGTTGGGCGTGGACTATCCACACGAAGCAAAAGGAAATATTCCTACTGCAAAAACCTATGATTTTATGTACCCTCGAGAGAAGGGAAGTTGGCGATCACCGACGATTACATCAATCGGAATTGGGCAAGGAGAAATTGAATTAACTACATTACAAATGGCTAACCTTGCTGCAATTATAGCTAACAAAGGTTGGTATCATAAACCACATTTAATCAAAGGATATAGTGAAAATGGAAGGGAAATGCTGTTTGAGAAAACAGACCCTAAAAAAGTCAGAGTGAATGAAAAATATTTCCAACCTATCATCGATGGAATGGAAAAAGTTACTATCAACGGAACGGCAACCAATGCAGCTATTCCTGGAATTGCGGTCTGTGGAAAAACAGGAACTTCCCAAAATCCACTTGGAGCAGATCACTCTGTTTTCTTTGCCTTTGCACCAAAAGATAATCCAACGATAGCCATTGCGGTTTATGTGGAACATGGTGTTTGGGGAACGAGGTATGCTGCACCAATTGCCAGTTTGATGATTGAAAAATATTTGACTGGAGAAATTTCTCCGACTAAAAAGTTTTGGGAAACTAGAATGTTGGATGCTGATTTGATTAAAATTAACCCATAGGTTTTTTAATGGTTAATTGTGAATGATTAACGGTTAATACCGCAATTTTGAAATCCCAATGTTTAACTTTTTGAAGGAGAAAATGGGTTTTAAATTTCGGATTATATCAACAAACCGTATTTGTCAAATCAGAAAAAAATATAAACTATAATTACATATAACTGATTTATTTCCCAAATGTAAAAAACCATCAATGAGATATTTTATCTTAAAGTTTTCCTTTTTTTCTTCCTTCCTTTTTCTATTCTTTTTTGGAAAAAATATCTCCGCACAAACCCAATCAGATAGCATCTCAAAAATAAATTTACTCTTCGTAGGCGATATCATGGGCCACGATCCGCAAATCAAAGCAGCTGAGATCACCAAAAACAAATCTTATAATTACGAACCTTGTTTTCAATATGTAAAACCCATCATTGAGAAAGCAGATTTGGCCATTGCGAATCTTGAAGTCACGCTTCCTGGCGAGCCTCCTTATCGAGGTTACCCTCAATTTCGATCTCCCAATGAATTAGCATTAGCACTTCGATTAGCAGGTTTTGATATGTTAGTCACCGCCAATAATCACTCAAATGATTCAGGCAAAAAAGGAGTGATCAATACGATCTCGACAGTCAAAGATTATGGTTTCTATCAAACTGGAACATTTAAAAACAAGGAGGATCGAGAATTACATTATCCTTTAATTGTGTACAAAAATGATTTCAAAATTGCCTTCCTCAATTATACTTACGGAACTAATGGGATCAAAACTAGACCACCAGTTATCGTTAATTATATCGATGAAAAATTGATCGAAGCTGACATGAAACTAGCGCACGAACTTAAACCTGATGCTATTATCGTCATCACTCATTGGGGAAAAGAAAACCAATATATAGAAGATAAAAAACAACGAAAACTAGCAAAAAAAATATTTAACTGGGGAGCAGATTTGATAATCGGGATGCATCCACATGTGGTGCAACCGATTCGAGAAATGGAGGTTCTACAACCTGACTATCAAGGAGAGAGTAAAGATTCTACTCTCAAGAAAACATTGGTAACTTATTCACTCGGTAATTTTATTTCAGGACAAACTACCCCAAATACAGAAGGCGGTTTTATGTTTGAAATTACTTTGGAGAAGGATAAAAAAACTAATAAAGTGATCTTAGGTGAACATCATTATATTCCAGTTTGGCGATATGTTTATCAGGATTCTAAGAAAAAAAGTACTTACTTTGCACTCCCAATTTCAGCATTTGAAAATGGAAAAGGAGCGCAAATTGGCATAGATAAAGAAAACCAAAAGGCAATAGATAACTTTGCTAAGAAAACGCGAAAGCATCTAAAAAATTCCGATAGTTCTGAAAGAATAATTACGTTAGAAGAACTTGGTGATGTACCGAAGCTAGCATCTATGAAAAAATCAATGTCAAAAAAACAGCTTACAAAAAAAGCAAAAGTTCAAAATTAGAATTCAATATATCTTGAGTTATTCATAATTTATCAATCATAATTCATCTTTAAAAAAATGGTCGTTTCAACAATAGTCGCAACTGCAAAAAATAATGTCATCGGAAAAGACAATGATATCCCTTGGTACTTACCTGCGGATTTGAAGTATTTTAAAAAAATAACTTTGAATCACCACATTATTATGGGGCGAAATTGTTACGAGTCGATTGGTAAACCATTGCCGAAAAGGACGAATATGATTTTGACTCGGAATCCATTTTATATCGTTTCCAATTGTTATGTTTTACATTCTTTAGAAGAGGCATTGCAAATCGCAGAGGAGAATGGCGAAGAAGAAGCGTTCATAATTGGTGGCGCACAGATCTATGAATTGGGGATGAAATATTCTGATAAATTATATTTGACCGAAGTAGATTTGGAAGTGGAAGGTGACATCATTTTTCCGAAATTAAACATGGACGAATGGGAACTCCTCAGCGAAGAAACTCACCAAGCAGATGAAAAAAATGAACACAACTACACCTTTAAAATTTTCCAAAAAAAATAAGACGTGGCGGTCTGCTAAACAGGCTGACGGCAAAAGGTGTTTTCTATTACTGTTGGTTTTAACCGACGATAATATCCAAAATTTTGAATTATTGTTTACGGTCAATCTGGTTTAGCTGACCTAGAAAAAGACCACAGCGAATTTTTTCCCAAGCAATATTCTAAACTTAAACCTTTACAAAGTATTTTCGTCTAAGTATAAAATCAAATTTTATACTTATGAAAAAATCTAAACTCTCGTTTCTACTATTTTTATTCCCATTTATACTAACCGCTCAAGATTATTATTTCCCACCACTTCTGGGAAATGAATGGGAAACCATTTCCCCAACCGATGCAGGTTTTTGCACTGACGATTTAGATTCTCTATCCACATTTTTAATAGAAAAAAATACCAAAGCATTTATCATTTTAAAAGATGGGAAAATAGTATTTGAAGAATACTATAATGGTTTTGGTCAAGATAGTGTGTGGTATTGGGCATCGGCTGCAAAAACTTTAACAGGCTATTTAGTAGGTGTAGCGCAAGAGGAAGGTTTACTTGATTTGGATGATAAAACTTCTGATTATTTAGGAACAGGTTGGACGAGTGCACCTTCCGATAAAGAAGACTTGATCACTATACGACATCAGTTGGCTATGGCGACAGGGTTGGATGATAGTGTATCTGATTTGAATTGTTTAGATCCTTCTTGCTTGAATTATTTGGTTGATGCTGGTGATCGATGGAGTTATTATAATGCTCCATATCGACTATTGCAGGATGTGGTGAAAGATGCGAGTGGTCAAACTTTTCAAAATTATACATTACAAAAAATCATGCTAAAAACAGGGTTGACAGGAGCATGGATCGACTATGTTTTTTACAGCAAACCTCGAAGTATGGCCCGGTTTGGCTCGTTGATTTTGAATCAAGGAAATTGGAATGGCACAACCGTTTTGGCGGATCAAAATTATCAAACAGAGATGATAAATACGGCTCAAAACTTTAATCAATCGTATGGGTATCTATGGTGGTTGAATGGAAAAGGATCATACATGTTGCCACAATCACAAATCGTTTTTAATACGAATATGACTCCTAATGCTCCTGATGAAATGTATGCGGCTTTAGGGAAAAATGATCAAAAATTATACATTCTCCCAAGCCAAAAAATTGCAATTGTTCGAATGGGCGAAGCCTCAGGGAATAGTTTATTTGCACTCTCTTCTTTTGACAATGAGCTCTGGGGGATTTTGAAAAATATCATTTGTGAAGAAACGAATGCAACTGAAAAATTGCAAAATAATCAACTACAAATTTTTCCAAATCCAACTACTGATGAGTTATTTTTTAAAGAAGAAGGACTTGAAATTTATCAAATTAAAATTTATAATTCCTTTGGACAATTGGTTGAAAATCAAAAAATAAATTCACCTGAAATTAATATTTCGGACTTGTCAAACGGAACTTACTTTATTCAATTTTTAGATAAAAAGCTAAACCCAGTTGCAATTAAAAAGTTCTTTAAATTATAATCACTACAAGCTAATCTCTCAAGACAAATTGTAAATAACAATATGTTTTTTATAAGATAAATGAACTATAACAATATGTATTTTTAAAAACGCTTAATAAATAACAATATATTTACATCTCATAAAAATTATGTAAGTTTAGTTGAAAACAAACAACTTACATACTATGAAAGAAGACCTTCTCCACTATGTTTGGAGGTTGCAAAGATTTGATTCTAGTGGACTCCAAACCACAGAAGGGCAACCTATCCGAATCCAAATGATTGGCGAGCATAATCATCATTCTGGCCCAGACTTCACTAATGCACGTATAGAAATTGGAAAAACACTTTGGGCTGGAAATGTAGAAATGCATCTCAAAGCTTCCGAGTGGATGAGACATCAACATCAATCTGATCCAGCTTATGACAATGTAATTCTTCACGTCGTACTTGATGAAGATGAAAAAATAAATCGCAAAAATGGTTCTCGTATACCTTGCCTCGAGCTAAAAAAACGCATCTCTTCCAAACTCTCAAAAGTATATCAAAAATTTCTACACAACGAACATTGGATTCCTTGTCAACATCATTTTTATGAAGTAGGAAAAATGACAAAAGTACTTTGGCTCGATCGATTGTTAGTTGAAAGACTAGAACGTAAAACTATTGTTATTGAAAAAATACTTCAAGAAAATACGAATAATTGGGAAGCTACTTTTTATCAAATTCTAGCAAGGAATTTTGGTGTAAAAGTAAATGCTGAACCGTTTGAACGATTGGCCAGAACCTTGCCTTTGGCTATTCTTGGAAAACATAAGAATGATCTTTTTCAAATCGAAGCATTGTTATTTGGACAGTCTGGTTTGCTCGAGGGTGACTTTGAAGATGAGTATCCCAATCGACTCAAAAAAGAGTACGAGTTTTTGCAAAAAAAATATCAACTCACACCAATGGAAAAAACGAATTGGAAATTTTTGAGAATGCGTCCTGCTAATTTTCCAACGATTCGGATTGCTCAATTTGCGCAATTGATTTTTCAATCGGTGCATTTGTTTAGTAAAACATTGGTAGCTAAAAATGTGCGAGAAGTCGAAAATATGTTTGAATTAAAACTTTCAAATTATTGGCAAACACATTATGTTTTTGATAAAGATTCTGTGAAACGAAATAAGTCTTTAGGGAGAAATGCGATTCATCTTTTTATAATAAATACGATTACCCCTTTTCTTTTTTTGTATGGAAATAGGAAAAATGAAGAGGACTACAAGGATCGAGCTTTTCAATTTTTGGAGGAACTTCCTGCAGAAAAAAACAATATAATTACAAAATGGGAGGAATTGGGAATGATTCCGAAATCGGCTTATGAAACGCAAGCATTATTGCAATTGAAAAATGAGTATTGTGGAAAGATGAGGTGTCTGGAATGTTCGATTGGGTGTGGAATATTAAAGGGGTGATTTTTTTACATTTAAAAATAGAATACTATGATCAATGAAAATTATCTTCATTCAGAATTAACTAAAAAAATAATTAGAGCAGTTTATGATGTTTTTGATGAACTAGGTTTTGGTTTTTTGGAAAGTGTATATGAGAAAGTATTGACAAAAGTTCTCAGAGATAATGGACATATTGTGGCAATCCCTGTATATTTTAGAGGAGAGAAGGTGGGAGATTTTCGGTCAGATTTAATTGTTGATGGGAAGGTGATAGTTGAACTGAAAGCTGATGAAAATTTGCGTCCTATTCATATTGCTCAACTGATCAATTATCTCAGGGCTACTGAAATTGAAGTTGGGCTGGGTATTAATTTTGGAGAAGAACTTACGTTTAAGCGGAGAGTTTATACGAATGATAAGTAGGTGAATTTTGATTCTTAGGATATGATCTTTTTGCTACTGACTATTAAGACTTTTTATGACCCTCCCTTGTTATAATTCTCTTTAGTAATACATTGTGGGGTAATCATAAAAAGTCATAATAGTCAGTCCCCGTCAGTAGCAACAAACTTACACGCCAATCTTATCCAACAAAATTTTCGCATCATCCATATGCTCAATTTTCCCTACATCCATCCACTCATCCTCCCCATGTGGATATCCCACAATTTTCTGATAAGCCGCTGCCGCCAAGTACACATCAATAATCGAAAACGCCGTTTTATCCTCAGGCATCGCATCAAATAAATCAGGACTAATCACATGAATTCCACTAAACGCTCGCAAATTCAATTTCCCCTTTTTCTTTTTACACAGAATCATTTCTCCCGTTTTAATATTCATCCAACCATACAATTCATTTTTTTTATTAAAAAGAAGATAACGAGAAGTCGATCGATGCCGAGTCGAAAGCGTTGCAACTGCGCCAGTTTCTATATGCGTCTCATACATTTTTTTCAAATCAATATTAGAAAGGATATCCACATTATGAACAAAAAATGGTTTTCCATCCGAAAAAAAGTGAGCTGCTTTTAATAAGCCGCCGCCTGTTTCGAGCAATTCACCTCGTTCATCCGAAATCACAATATTAATATCAAAATTGTTTTTACTTTGCAAAAAATTAATAATCATTTGCGCATGGTGATGCACATTGACAATGATATCGATCACTCCTGCATTTTTCAAACGACGAATCACAATTTCCAACAAAGTAGTTCCATTGATCTCAACCAATGCTTTCGGACGATCATCAGTTAAAGGTCGAAGTCGAGTACCAAGACCTGCTGCGAAAATTAGTGCTTTCATAATATTCAATTTTTAGGAGAAAGAAAGGATAATGTAAATTGGGTTTTTGTAAAAATAAAAAAGAAATTCAATTACTTTTGTTCTTTTCCTTTTCTAAGAAAAAAAATATTCAATAATTTCAAATTTAATGTTTCGAAATAAACTTATAAAAATATTACTGTCTCCACTTTCGCTACTTTACGGAATTGGTGTGAGTATGATTGATTTCTTTTATAAAAAAGGTTTACTCAAAGGAATTGCTTTTGATCTTCCGATTATTTCTGTAGGAAATCTTTCCGTTGGAGGTGCAGGTAAAACACCACATATTGAATACCTCATTCAATTGCTTCGACCTTACTTAAATGTGGCTACACTTAGCCGAGGCTACAAACGAAAAACCAAAGGTTACTTAAAAGTAGAAGCTCAAAACAATGCGGAAACGGTAGGAGATGAACCATTGCAATTCAAACGAAAATTTCCAGATGTCCATGTTGCCGTTGCAGAAAATCGAACTTTCGCAGTTCCCAAAATTTTATCAGAAAGTCCTGAGACACAAGTTATACTTCTAGATGATGCTTTCCAACATCGAGCTATTCAACCGGGCTTAAATATTTTATTGACAGAATATAATTTTCCATTTACGGATGATTATTTATTGCCTTCAGGTCGATTACGAGAGTGGCGATCAGCTTATAAACGGGCAAATGTTTTAATCGTATCAAAGTGCCCACCTACGATTTCGGCAGAGGAAAAAGAATACTTTATCAAAAAGATAAAACCATTTCCTCATCAAAAAATCTTCTTTTCACATTACAAATATTATGAACCCTATTATATTTTAAATCATAAATATCGAGCTCGATTAGAACCTGATGTTGATGTGCTATTAATATGTGCCATTGCTCGAACAGATTATTTGGTAGACTATTTGGAGTCGCAAGTGAATTCTGTGAAAACGTTGGAATATGAAGACCACAGATATTTTAGTAAGTTTGATGTTTCATTTTTGAAAACTACTTTTGATAAAATGGAATCAAAAAAGAAGATCATTTTGACAACCGAAAAAGATGCGATGCGTTTACAATTGCATCATCCATTTTTGCAAGAAAATAAATTACCGATTTTTGCATTGCCTGTTCAAGTTGAATTTCATTTTGAAGAAGGAGAGAAATTTGATGAGCAAGTCAAACAGTTTTTATTAAACTTTAGATCCTAAAAAAAATAAACTTTGAATCCATATAAACTTTTGAGTTATGCTTTTGTATGGTCGCTAGCCTTGGTGACGAGTCGATTTTTTTATTCTAAATTTTTGACTAGAAACAAAGAAAGACTTCGATTAAAAAATCCAACCATTCTAGTTACCAACCATCCGAATACATTATTTGATCCATTCATGGCAGCGATTCCTGTCAATCGGTTTGTTCACTTCTTAGCGAATGCAGGGATGTTTGAGATACCAGTTATGGGCCCTTTTTTAGGGAGTACTTTTGGAATTAAAGTAGAACGAAGACAGGATGTAGCGAAAGATGGAGTAAAATTAGATAATGATAAAGCCTTTCGATTTGCAGAGGATTTTTTGACAAAAGGAGGTTGCTTGTATATCGCAGCCGAAGGAGGAAGTGATATTCCTCGAAGGATTCGACGATTTAAAACTGGTTCTGCTCGAATAGCTTTGAGCACGGAAGATAAAAATGACTTTAAATTAGGATTGGAAATATTGATTGTAGGATTGAATTATCAAGATCAAAGAAACTTTCGGACACCCATTTTTAGAAATGTGGGAGAGCCAATTAAGGTAGCTGACTTTGCAGCTATTTATCGAAAGGATAAGTTCCAAGCTGTGACAGAATTAACAGCTGCAATGCAAAGGCGTGCCGAAGATTTAACAATACACACACGTGATGATGAAGAGGATGCTTTGATGAGAAAAATAGAGGAAGTTGTTCAAACAGAAAATCCACTTACCCTTGATTTGGTTTTTGACCGAACAAAAAAGATAATTAATAATTGGCAAAAAATGCAAGATGAGCAACCTGCGGAGGCCATTTCTTTCCAATCAAAAATGGAACAATATTTTTCCTTTTTACAAAAAAATAAAACCCGTGATAGTATTGTTAAAAAAACTCAAAAGTCCAATGCAAAAATGAATTGGTGGATGAGAACTATTTTCATGGTGCTCGGTTATCCTACTTTTGTATATGGTTGGGTAAATAATTTTTTAGCGAATTATACCCCAGCTTTTATTTATGGGAAATTAAAATTACATCCAGCTTATACCTCCGCAGTAAAAATCTTAGCTGGGATTTTTACCTATCTAATTTTTTATGGATTGCAAATCTGGATCTTCAAACAATTTTTTACAGAAAGTTGGATGACTTGGGTGTATATTGTTAGCTTAGTATTGACAGGGCTTTTTGCTTGGTGGTTTAAAGATTTTGCGAAAGATACATTAGGCGGTTGGCGATTGTTTCGGATTCCTAAAAAAGATTTAGAACCAATTTTAGAAACTCGTAAAAGTATTGTTACACAAATTAATTCTTTGTTGAAATAAAAATAAGATGACATCCAATGCATTTTAGTTTATCCCAAATCCCAAATTCATTAACACTCACCATTCTAATCCTTGCATTATTTATCTGCTCATTTATTGTACAAGTAATTTACTGGTGTTTTCTTTTTTCAAAATTAGCTTATTTTAAATCTCCGATTAAGATCGCTCAAGTTGAGGCTAGAGAGAAGCCAGTCTCCATTATTATCTGTGCACGGAATGAAGCCAAAAATTTAGAAAAAAACCTCCCCCGTATTCTAAATCAAAACTACCGCTCCTTCGAAGTAGTAGTAGTCAACGATAATTCAAACGACAATACACATAATATTTTATTAAAATATAAAAAAATATATTCTAACTTGCAGATAATTAATCTCAATGCCAAACCACGTGGTATGGTCGGAAAAAAGTTTCCACTAAAAATTGGGATTGAATCATCAAAGTACTCAACACTTTTACTAACGGATGCAGATTGTTGTCCAAGCAGTTCAGAGTGGTTGTTTTGTATGCAGAGCAGGATTACTGATACTACAAAAATCGTTTTGGGTTATGGTCCATATACGGTTCATCCAACTTTATTGAATCGTTTTATTCGCTTTGAAACAGTTTATACAGCGATTCAATATTTTTCATTTGCGCTCGCGAAACTACCTTACATGGGCGTTGGACGCAATCTTGCATATCAAAAAGAGTTGTTCACAGAATCTAGTGGATTCGAAAAACATCAACATATTGCTTCAGGAGATGATGACTTATTTATCAATGAAGTGGCGAATGGAGAAAATGTAAGTATAGTGTTAGAAAAGGAGTCGTTTGTTTATTCTGAACCGAAAACGACTTGGCGAGATTACTACCGTCAAAAATCAAGGCACCTTTCCACGGCTACCAGTTATCAATTAAAACATCAAATTTTGTTGGGACTTTTATCGGCGAGTCACTTCTTATTCTATGTGACAGGAATTATATTATACGTATTAGATTTTTATTTAATGTTTGGTACACTTTTTGGTATACGTTATATAATGCTTGTATTTTATTACGGCAAAATTCTCAAAAGGTTTCAAGAAAAAAGACTACTTCTATGGATTCCAATGTTGGACTTCATGTACATTTTGTACTACATCACATTCACACCTATTTTATTTTTTAGAAAAACAATACAATGGAAGTAAAAACACTCACTACAACAAACTTATCCCCTAAAGCCCAAGCCGATTACGAATTAGTTTTGAGAGCAATTGATGGAGAAGAAAAAGCGTACACAATTTTGATGACTCGTTACCGAAATTCTATTTTTCACATGATGTTAAAAATGATTAATAATCGTGATGATGCGGACGATTTAACATTGGAAGCATTTGGGAAAGCTTTTAGAAAATTACCAAGTTATGCACCTCGATATGCATTCAGTACTTGGTTATTTAAGATTGCAATTAACAATTGTATTGATCACATCAGAAAGAAAAGATTACACTTGTTATCAATTGATGATCCAATTGAAAAAGGTGGAGCGGCTGACTTTTCATCTAACCTAAAATCAAATTCACTAGACCCGGAAGAAATTTACATTCGAGCTCAAAAGGTTTCCTTGATGCGAAAAGTAATGGGGAAATTAACACCTAAATATCGTTTGATGATCGAGTTGAGATACTTCGAAGAATTGAGTTACGAAGAGATCGCTAGAGAATTGGAAATTCCTTTAGGAACAGTTAAGGCTCAATTATTTAGAGCAAAAGAAATTTTGTACACCTTGTTGAAAAAACCAGGAGCACAAGCATTTTTAGATATGTCAGGTCGTGCACGAGCTAGAAAGCGTGGGTAACACTTTGACATTGTTGATAAAAAAAAAGGGTAACGTGAAAACGTTACCCTTTTTTTTTGAATATCCAACACAACGATCTATTAGTAACTGAAGTTAAATGGAAATAAATTAAGCTCACTTGAAATAATTAAGTCTTGATTTTTTCGAAGAAATAAGATTGGAAGGAAGATCATGAAAAGTGAGGTGCGGGTGAGGAGTGGCGAAAATGAGGGAGCGGGAGCCTGCTTGTGCAAAGCTATTTTTTCGCCTAGAATTCTTTGGTTCTTTTTTTTCAATGAAAAAAAGAACACCGCTACATTCATCCACTAACTTACAAACTGTAAAATAAAATTATCTAAAATATTTTACGTAAAATGAGTTCGCAATAGTTTGTTGATTTTTTCCCTCTGTACTATTTGACATCAAAAAAAACAGCACAATTCTCAAAAGAGAACTATGCTGATTTTTATTCGGATTAGAATGTTATATCTTTTCAAAAACTACTTCGTTGCTGTTCCTGTTGGATTAGTTGCAGCAGCATTATTATTCATGGTATAAGGAGTGTGATCAGTCGCAGCAGCATCTACTAGTGCAACTAATGGCTTCAATAAAAATGGAGCAGTGCTATTATCTGGACTAGGTTCAATTGAAATTACAATGGTTGTTCCAGCTAAGTCAGTTGGGAACGATAATCCTGCAGGCGCACTTTGGACAAAATCCTCTCCTGGGAAAGGAGGTCCACCCATTGTTCCACTAAATCCACCAAAATCATCTGCACCAGTTGCACTCGTAAAAGTTCCTGTCGAAACTGGAGTTCCTCCAATCACAGCCCAACCTTCATATTTCCATCCAGCAGGAAGTGTTGGCAAATCTAAACCAGGTCCAGGTCCGGCAGTAGGATCTAAGAACCATACACCACTTTTTTCATTATTATTCATTCCATCAGTTGGAGTTGCAAGAATATAAGTACCCGTTGCAGTAGTAAAATCATTTCCTAAAGCAGCACCATGATCAACAGAAAGTGTTGCATTTGTTCCACTAAAATCTCCTGCTAAGATGTGAACGTCACTTGGAGTAGGATCACTATCTGGAGAAGGTTCAATTGTTAAAATGAAAGCAGTTGCTTTGTCTAATTGAGTAGCATCAATGTCAAAAGAAGTTTTGCTAGGAGTACCATTAGCATCTACTGTAAATACTCCTGTAGTAACTGGCGAACCATCAACCAAAATCCAACCTTCGTAAGCATAATCGCTACCAAGGTTCTCTAGTCCCGTTAAGTTCAAGTTTAATGCTTCAGTCGTTGCAGTTTGTGGATCATCGTCATCTTTACAAGCGGTAAAGGTAATTGCTAAAAGAGCTACGAATAAAAGATTTTTAAAAGTCATGATTTAATTTTTTTGATTTGAATTAGGTTTTAAAAAAAACTAGTTCGATTATGAATTAATTACAAAAGCAAAATTAGGAACCAAAACCCGATCAAAAATCACAAAACCATAACAAGAGTATTGTTGAAAAAAAATGATCAAATATTAAATGCTTTTTTTATTTCTAAAACCTTGATAACCAACTTTTTAAAAAATAAAATTGGATAAATAACTTTTTTAAATTACCCTCAAATTGTCAAGTGATTGACAACTACGAGCTGGTTTTTTCCCAAAAAATAAAAAAATGGAAAGTTGTGGGTAAATTGCCGTGAGGGTAACTCAAACCTTTCGTGATAGTTCTGTGATATTTAAGATGTAAATTTGTAAAAGAAGAAAATATTAAATTTTCCCTTTTTCAAAATCCTAAATATCTGGATCTCATGAGCGTAGAAATATTTGTAGATAAACAGTCAGGCATCACCAAAACCAAAACATTGAATATGAAAAAAGTACTAGTTGTAGAAGACGACCGAGATATTGTAGACTTATTGGAAATCCATTTGAAGGATATGGATTGTGAGTTGGATAAAGCTTATGAGGGGAATGTAGGTTTAGAAAAAGCTTTGAGTGGAGAATTTGATTTAATCATTTTAGATGTGATGTTACCAGGGAAAGATGGGTTAGAAATTTGTCGTCAATTGAGAAGTAATAATATTGTTACGCCAATTTTGATGTTGACTGCAAAGGCTGAGGAGATTGATAAAATTCTAGGTTTAGAATTTGGGGCGGATGATTATATGACCAAACCATTTAGTGTTCGCGAGTTTGTCGCAAGAGTCAAAGCAATTTTTCGTCGAACAGAAATGTCTAATAACACTAAAAATACGGCAGACAAAAATTCTTTAATTATGGATTTTGGTGACTTAGTGATTGACATGGACAAGCGAAAAGTATCTGTTCATGATCAACGAATGGATTTGTCTCCAAAGGAATTTGACCTACTCAGTTTACTAGCATCAAAGCCAGGGAAAAGTTATTCTCGAACTCAAATTTTGAATTTAGTTTGGGGGTACGATTTTGAAGGATACGAACATACGGTCAATTCTCATATCAATCGATTGCGTGGAAAGATTGAACCAGACATCCAAAAGCCGACTTACATTTTGACATCATGGGGGATTGGATATCGATTTAATGAAGATATTTAAAACCCCTGTCCTCTAAAGGGGAACGATTTGAATTAACTTAATTTTCAAATTTAGATTTTGGAAAATATGAAAAAAGCAAGTAACACACTTTATTGGAAAATTTCGGCAACGCTACTTTTGTTGTTAGTGGTTTTGGGAATTGGTTATGTTTCTATTTCAGGATATATCGCCAATCGTTACTATCAAGAATCTGTTCAACGTGTGCATGCGAACTTGGCGGAGAGTGCGACGAAGGAAGTTAAACCTCTGATCGAGGGAAAAATTAATAAACCTGCGATTATGGATTATATGCATTCTGCGATGGTGATGAATCCGATCGCTGAATTATATTTGCTTGATCCTGCGGGAAATATTTTGACTCATGCAGCTCCCAGTAAAGAAAGAGTTAAACTTGAAAAAGTAGATTTGACACCCATCAAAACTTTTGTCAATGCTAAAGAAAAACCATTTATCATCGGAGATGATCCACGGCATCCAGGGATTTGTAAAATTTTCTCGGCAGCTCCAATTATGGAAAATGACGAATTAAAAGGTTATGTCTATATTATTTTACAAAGTGAAAGAGAGGCAGAACTTACTTCTGGGATTTTAGGAAGTTATATGTTGAAATTAGGAACGAACTTATTCTTTCTGACTCTGATTGGCGCACTTGTAATTGGATTGTTAGCAATTTGGTTTTTGACCAGAAGGTTGAGAAATATAATCAGGCAAGTTCAGCGATTTAAAGAAGGCGATTATGAAGCTAGAATTTGCAAAGAAGACCGAAGAGATTTTCCAGTTTTAGCAGATACCTATAACGGCATGGCAGATACGATTGTTGCAAATATTGATGAACTCAAATCTGTGGAAAATTTACGAAGAGAATTG